>JAJZYT010000003.1 GCA_021797915.1 Thermoplasmata archaeon
TTTCTTTCACGTAAGCATACATGGCATCGTAAAAAGGAAACTGGAGCAACATGTTCTCGTAATCGTCTCTTGCTATGCGTCTGAAACCCAATGCAGCCGCCTCTAAACCAGCAGATTCCCGTGGTGCGTCCGGTATAGTTGCATCAGCTCCCCTCACAATTTTGGCAAGTTCCAGGAGCGCAGGGTCAGTGAGTTTGTACTTCCTTATTATGGAATCGAAGCTCACGTACTCCTTTCCATTCTCCTCGAAATGGAACAACTCTGCTCCGGGCGAATCGAAGGGAATCGCATTTTCGGACTTGGCAACTTCCATTACCTTTTCCTTTGGCACGAATAAGAACTCTGGTTGTTTGTCAACGAATCGGGATATCACCCACGGGCACGCTATTCTGTCGACTTTTGCCTTCTCTCTTGTAACCCACTTCATACCAGTCTAATTCCGTTCCTGCTCAAAAGTTTTGTTTAACGGTATATTTCCTACCCAAATGCACTGGTCAATTTTCACCCTGATAGACAGGAGCCACCTTGCAACCAGTTCAAGGCACAAATTAATTTATGGAAGGTCATTATAACCCCCAAATGAAGTTCACCGCAAACTACGTAATGCAGTTTCTGTCTTTTGCCCTATTACTAGGGGCGGTCGCATTCTACGTGGGTTGGTCGATCGCTTATGGTGACTGGTACGACATCGGATTGTATTCCGTGTCAGTTATTTTAATACTATTCGGAGTTCTCGGAATGCTGCTCTCGCACTATAAAATAAAACAGGAAGAGTCGGGAGTCGCATAAAACATAATATTTTTTACGAAAGACATCCTGAAGTAAGAATAGTGGTGTTTCCTTGGAAACTGAACAGAAAAAATATATGCTGACTGCAAAGAAGGAAGAAGATATCACCGAATGGTATACTCAGGTAATTATAAATTCGGAGTTCGTTGATTACAGTGCTGTTTCTGGAATGATGGTCTTTCGCCCTGACTCATATTTTGCGTGGGACACATTAAAAGAAGCAACGGATGCGATGTTCAAGGGAGTAGGGGTAGAGGACGTCTATTTTCCGTTGTTTATCCCAGAGCGTTTTCTCTTGAAAGAAAGCCAGCACGTAGAAGGGTTTTCACCCGAAGTAGCATGGATAACCCACGCTGGAAAGTCCGAGCTCTCTGAACGCCTAGCAGTTCGACCGACCTCCGAGACCATAATGTATGACAGTTTTTCGAGATGGATCCGATCTTGGAGGGATCTCCCCATCAAGTACAACATATGGGCAAGCGTTGTGCGCTGGGAATTCAAGCATCCCACTCCCTTGCTCAGGAGCAGGGAATTTCTATGGAATGAAGGGCATAGCGCCTTTGCCACGTTTGAAGAGGCAGAAGCAGAAAGGGAAGTGATACTGGACATCTACGAGAAGGTTCTTCGCGACTATCTCGCCCTTCCAGGTATAAGGGGTAAAAAAACAGACAACGAGAAGTTTGCGGGAGCAGTTGCATCTTACAGCATAGAGCAGCTTATGCCTGATGGATGGGCTCTTCAGGGACCGGATCATCATAGTGACGGTCAGAACTTTGCCAAGGCGTTTGACATAGGTTTCGTGGACAAAGACGGAAGCAGAAAATACGTCTACCAAAACACTTACGCCATCACCACCAGAGAGCTGGGAGCAATGGTGCTTTGCCACGGAGACAACAAGGGCTTGGTCATACCGCCAAAATTAGCTCGCATTCAGATAGTCTTGGTACCGATATTCAACAACATCGGAGAGGAGGAAGTTTTGACATACTCCAGGTCAGTTTTTGAATTGCTGAAGAAGAGTTTCCGTACCCATTTAGATGATCGTGATGAATACACCCCAGGTTGGAAGTACAATGAATGGGAAATAAAGGGGATTCCAATTCGGATCGAGATTGGCAAGAGAGAAATTGAATCAAAATCAGTAACCGCAGTGCGCAGGGATACAGGGAAGAAGGAGAACATAAAAGTAGATCAGTTGACGGAATCAATAAAATCGCTACTGGAAGAAATCCATTCAAATCTGTACACACAAGCACTGAAATTCTTGGAGTCACACACATTTGTCGTAAAGGACTACGAAGAACTCAAGAAGCACGTGGGAAAGGGCATGATCCAAGCCGCATGGTGCGGCTCGGCGGAGTGTGAGACAAATGTCAAAGAAGAAACAGGTGCGAAGATAACGAATCTACCATCCAACGCACAAGACAGAGCAAAGGGAGAGAAGTGCATCTACTGCGGCAAGGAAGCGAAGCACATCGCCAATTTTGCCAAATCGTACTAGATGGACCTCAAATTTGCAAACTTCCTTTCAAGATTGATAAAGAGAATATAGAAAGATATTTACCCGCCTCGCCCAGGAAGTCTCAACCTTTACTACGCTGGACTCAAATAACTCCGTTCCTGTTCTCTGATTAGGTCAATCATTCTTCCTTTGACAATCGGGTCGAGAGCATTCTTAAGCTCGTCGAACATTAGTTCTTCGGTCTGAGTAAAAGTACCTTAGCTATGCAAAGTCTTAGTTGTTAACCTCCTGAATGGGAAACTGCTACACGTTTGAGGTTACCTCCGAATTCCTCGTAGAAGTCTGCCTCCCTTAACGCTTGGTTGATCTGTTGTCCTTCTCTTCCTTCATCAGTTTCTTGCTTTGAATTCCGAGTCAGAAGTCTACGTTGTCGCAGACTGACATTTGGAATGGATTCATTCTCTGTAAATAAGCGATCTCACTCCGCAGTTCTACTGGATCATAATCCCCGATATTCCTCCTCTCAAAAATAACGCATTCTGAGAAAAAAAAGGTAAACATTTTATCGACTCTCCACTATTGGGGTTCCATGGAACTCACCAACGGAGAGAAGAAACTAATAAAATACCTGAGAGGAAAAGGGTACGTAGCTTCTGATGAACTCTTCAAGGTGTTCGACAAGAATGAAGTCGCGAGTTCCATATCGTGGTTGCGTGAAAAGAAGATCGTGAGCGTGATCGAAAAACCAGTAACTTCATATTCGATCGGCCCGGAGGGGGAAAAGGTTCTGTCATCCGGTTTGCCGGAAGAGAATCTCCTGAAGATTTATAATTCAGGTCATAAGAAGACCGTAGAGCTGGAAAAGATCATGGGAGATGACCTCAGATATGGCCTTGCCCAAGTCTTTAAGAACGGCGGACGAGTCGTGAACGGAGAACTAGTCATAGAAGGTGACCAAAAGATACGGGAACAGATTTCCGGCACCAGATCTGCACTGGAGATGGCAAAGAGCGGAAAACTGGGAGAACAGGATGCGCAACTCCTAAAGCAGAGGAAAGGATTCGTTAATGAAAGGGTTCGAATGGAGAGGTCGGTAAAGCTTTCTGCTGTTGGAGAACAGATTCCTCTGGAGCAGCTGGAAGAGAGCGAAGAGATCAATCAGATTACACCTGAGATTATAGAGAAGTTCGATGAAAATATGAGCCTCAGGCCATACGATCCAACACTGTACGCCCCCAGATATCTGCCGGGAAAGATACACCCACTGTCCGAATTCATAGCGGAAGTCAGGGGAGTCATGCTCGAGATGGGTTTCAAAGAACTCAAGGGAAAGATCGTAGAAACTGCATTCTGGAACATGGATATGTTATTCATTCCGCAAAATCATCCTGCTCGAGATCTGCAGGATACATTCTATGTTAATGGGAAAGAAGACATACACCCATCACTCGCTAAGAAGATAAAGAAGGTGCATGAAAGGGGAATTGGTGGCTCGAAGGGGTGGCAATACAAGTGGTCAAAAGAGGAAGCCTCCAAGCTTCTCTTAAGGACTCACACCACAGTGAACACAATACGCTATCTGGTTGAACACCCGCAAGAAGAATGCAAGATATTCTCCGTGGAGAAGATATTCAGGAATGAGAACGTTGACGCCACTCACCTTGCGGAACTGACCCAGGTCGAGGGTGTAATTTCTGGAAAGGGAGTCACCTTCGGTGTGCTTATCGATACGCTTGAGACGTTCTACCACAGGCTGGGAGTAAAAGATATCAGGGTAAAACCCAGTTATTATCCCTACACGGAACCATCCCTCGACGTAATAGGTACTTTCAAAGGCAAGTCCATGGAACTGGGGGGCGCCGGTATGTTCAGACCAGAAGTGCTTAAGCCATGGGGAATAAAGTACAATGTTGCAGCGTGGGGCCTTGGTCTTGAAAGACTTCTGATGACGGTCCTGAATCTGGACGATATCAGAAATATCTACAGGAACGACCTATCATTCTTGAAGGAGAGAAGGATCCTGAAGAACGTGTTTGAAAGCTAGACACCGTCTAATTCTTTCTGTATTCCCTTCTTTTCCCTCTTCACTTCGTATTTGTCTGAGATTATGTTTCCCAGGATTTTCATTGCAAGAGCTGGATACGATGCAGAAGGAAGTGGAAGATATGCATCATTGTCCGAGGAAATCTTCATCCCCTTCACTTCCACCTTTCCAATCAGCTTCTTTCTCTCTCTCTTGTCGAGTCTCTTTCCCTTTACATTTCCCGTGATACCTGCTCTCTCGAGTTCAATATCAAAAATAGGTCTGTCCAGGAGAATGTACAGTGTGTAGAGGGTCTCCTCACATCTCTTATCTGGAGGTTCCCCTGCCATCTGTTCACCGATGAGCTCATAGATCGATGTTTCATCCTTCTTGAGGAGGAAATAGAGCTTGGATGGTTTCACAAATTTTTCCTTCAGAACGTTGAAGTCAGCCATTGCCCAGAGATAACCAGTGAGAGCGAGACGGTGGATCTTCGTCTCATCCTCCATGTTGATTTCCTTGTAGATTTCAGAAATCGATTTTCCGTCTCCCCTGAGGAGTTCTACGATTCTATCCTTTAGAAGCATTCCTCTAAGGCTACCATTTGGCATTATAAGTCGACCATTCTCGAGTGCAACTTCTTCTGTATGTCAGGCAGTGTCGTGTATTCCATTTCATGTTCCGGCAGCCTGTGAGGTTCGAACGGTCCGTTCCTTCTCATATAGTCTGCAATCATTGTCGCAGTCTGTCTAGCGCCATCGAATGCCTTGTCAGCAAGAAGGTCAGCGGGTCCAACAAGCTTCCCCTCTGCGATCTGGAACCCAAGTCCAATTACCCTCGGTGGACCATCGAATCTCGAGGGCGTTGCGTCTGCAACAGCTACGGGCATGATTGGTCCATTGTGGCTACCCCTCATCCACCCTGAAACGAGGTGAGGAAAAGTGAAAGCCTCCAGGATCTCTCCCATTGCCGGAAGGCCCGCCTGTGCCCTAACCATCGCTACGGGATCATCCTTGCCCACATATTTTCCAGCGATTTCATGCAGAATGTCAGTGCTGACAACAGCAACTGCTTCCTTCGACATCCCTGTACTTTCTGCGGGGAAAACCCTCTTGATTACGTACCTCCCCTTTGATCCGATGAGTGCCAGGATGTCGTATGTTTCCTCAGGAGTTCTGAGGAAGACTTTTTTGTGTTGTATCGTGTCCCAAATTTCGAAAGTGAATCCATCGTGCATGTTTGGATCTATTACGAGACCGGGCGTGTTGAAAGGGTCTGCGAAAATCTTGTACATTGGAAGGTTGAATGCTCCCGGCTCTGTCTTGTCCATCATGAATGCGGCGATTGGCTCGCTCTTCCTCTCTTCAAACTCCAGCTCTGCGACCCCAGGTCCCATTCCTTTAAGATTTCCCGAGAATGAGTCCTTTAACAAATCCTGGCCCGCACCATAGAGTTTGAGCTTTTTTGCCGTCTCTGTCGCCTTTATGAAGGCATCCCACGCAAGAGAGTGAACATATTCTGAGTCAGCTCCGTTCTTGTGTGTCATGATCAACTCTAGGTCGTCTCCTACTGAAGTAACGTGATAATCGATGATCTTGGATTGGTTCTTTGCTTGCTCCAATATTAGTCTAGCTTCATCCTTCAATTGGGGATGAACTCGGGAATGCCCTGCAAGTCCTCCTACGTCCGCCTTAATCAAACTAACAGTTATCTTCATTTGTACATCACACTTGCCACAGTATATCACTATACACTTACAAATAGTTTCTGAAAATTTTGCTCTGAAAATCAATGCTGATGGAACACTTTGATGAAAATTATTTCGGATAATTCGATCAATGTTTTCTTATTTTTACGTCGTTGCATTTAGAATCTTATGGAGGATGGTTCTTTCACCTTTCTTGCGACTGCTATTGCATACAAAGCGATCAAAGCTGCCACGATGATACCACCCACTACAGTCAACACGATGAAAGAAGACTCCAAGAGACCGGTATTTGTTATGGAATCCACTCTGAGAACCCCTCCAAAAGCAGTGGGATACACCATGAAATTCAGGGAGAATATATCCACGGAGAGCAAAGATATGAACACGATCTTATTGCTAACTATAGCTGCAACGTTCTTGACGTTGTAGAGGATTGGGATAAGTATCGCAATAACATCCGATACCAGCACATAGGGCGAGAGAGTCCAGTTTCTGAACATAGCGAATGAAAGCGTTGACACAATTATCCCAAATGCCACAAATAAGAGGGATAGCTTGGATAGACTTGGGACCCTGTAGAAAACGGGTGCAAATCCCACCATCAGCAACAAGGCACCAACAATGAAAAGGTATCCAGAAGGCTGGTATAGCCAGTTCAGACTGCTGAATCTAAAAGCAGAAAGATTGACGCCATTCCCGCCAATTATTCCGCTCAGTATAACCAGGAGTACTAGTCCAAGAAAAATTGAAGAGAGTGCGTACCCAACATACAGCTTCCTATCGTCCAACCAACCCCTCTTCCTGATGAACTCTGCAAATGAAATAGTCGAGTTCCTTGCTACGAAGAGGATGAGAAATACCATGATAGCGAAAGAGAATATGCTCGCAACGGGTATGAGGATTGGAGGGTAAGCGAAGTCCGCAGTTACTACCCAAAATGCCCCGAATGTTCCGGTGATCTCCCAGACAGGAACCACGTACTCAAGTACCGGTTCCCTGTATTTTTTCCAGTTCAGAAGGAGGAGAATGCTTCCCATGAGTTCAGTTATGATCATTGCAGCAAAGATGGAGAAGATTGCAAAATTGGCATAGAAGAGGAAGTTAATGTTCAACACCTCTCTTCCTATTGTGAAGTGATGATTCTGGAATAGTATGGAATATTCTATCGTAGAAGTAGAACGTTGCAGGAATGAGAACCAGGTAAAACGCAATAATAAAATAACCTGGAGCTAGCTGTCCCGACGAGTAATTGGCTGCCTTGCTCACTGTCATAACATTGTAAACTATCCAGGGTTGCCTCCCGACTTCATCCGTTACCCATCCTATTTCGTAAACGACTAGCGCAGACAGCCCAGCTGCCACTTGGGTCCACAACAACCACCTATATTTCAGCAAATCCCTCTTCGTCAGGAATAAGATAAATAATATGAACAAGAAAAGACCCAGCAAAAGACCACCAGTCACCATAATGTCGAAAGTAGTATGAACCCACAGAGGGGGCCAATCGGTCGATGGGAACTGCGAAAGTCCCGGGAGAAGTTTAATCCCGGTTTCGACGGTAGCGAGGAGTGATTGAAGTCCGGGAATTTGTATGCCGCCTACAAAGTGGCCATTTACGATCGACCCAAACAATCTCTCGGGGGCATTCGTGCCCGGGAAATAGTTTGCATCAAGTGCAGCGTATTTCAGTGGCTGATTTGATAGCAGCGTTGTCATCTCGCCTGAACCTGTCACACCCGCAAGAATTATGGTAACTATCGAAGAGATGCTTGCCATCTTCACCATCACACCATAGAGAATCTTGTTTGCCGAATCGCTTTCTCTCAAGTATTTGTAAGCGAAGTAAGCACACCAGATCATGACCCCTGCAAAGACCGTTGTAGTAGTTACGTGGACCGCCTCACTAAATCCAGAAGAAGTAAGGAACGGAGCCCATGGGCTGACTCCCGTGACTTTTCCTGTGGCCTCATAGACTGAAATGTTGAATCCATTTGGCGTGTTCATCCACGCATTCACCAGAGTTATGAAAACCGCAGAGAGAAGAGTTCCAAGTAGTATGAGGGAAGAGAAGACCAAATTGGAATACTTCCACTTATAAGCCCCTTCGAAGTAAACATAAACGACCAACACAATCGTTTCCAGGAAGAATGCGAATACTTCTGCATAAAAGAGATTGATGGCTCCCGTCTCGGACAACAGCGTCATGAAACCAGGAAAGAGATTGACAAGTTCAACTGCCATTACAATACCGCTGGCTGTTCCCACTCCGAAGGAAATCACGAATACACGCTTCAACCTGTATATTAGCTCAGAATAACGGTTTTTTCTTCTGAAGAGGAACAGTCCTTCAAGTATGGTTATGAATAGAACAATGGAGATGCTAATTGAAACTATGATTATGTGGGAACCAATTGTGAACGCAAAGAGTGCTCGATCAAACGTTACCACTGACATTTTCGCTCACAACCCCTTTCGTCTTGAACAACGAACCGAAGTCCACGAACCCAATCCATAGCAACAGTATCCCTATAAATTCTGCAATGTACAGGAAGGACGGAAAAGAGGCGATGTAGAGTGTCCCTGCCACACTTACCACCAAAACTCCAGCCACAATGCTGAGGAGTTTAGGCTGCCTAGATTTCCTGAATGAAATCAATGAGATCAAAATCAATATAACAGCGGCAGGAAACGTAACGAAGGAAGAGGACAGTACCACTAAAAGTGGGAGCGTGCCGTACACTATTCCGCTCAACACTATGTTACTTATATGTGTCACCAACAAAGATACGAGTAAGAAGATAGTTGAAGCCGTAATATAGAGTGTATACGCATAGAACGTCATCTTTCCCTTTAGCAGGGTAGTGGAGCCGAGCGCCAACAAGCTCACAAGTACAGCTACGAGGAATGTGTAAAACCTTATAAGGCCCTCACTGAAAATCCCAACAGAAAATATGATCTCAAGACCAACGCTTATTGAAAAGAGCCACATTCCTGAGGACCAGAGCAATGTGCTGTTCGTTTTTTTCTTGACGTAACTCGCCGAGAGCAGTATGGCCAATATCGCACTGAGCAAGAAAATGACGATGGTAGAAACAAGTGCCTGAAGGTACATTTAATCAAACTTCCTTTTTATGTTGAAGGTTGCTTTATTTACTGAGTCATACTTTATCATATAACCTGTACTTTCAAGCGCTTCTCTGCACATCGTTACTATTATCTGTTCGTAGTGTAAAATTTTAACGCATGTGAGCGGGAATTCCCCTTTTGCAAGATAGAGGATGAAAGCGAATGAAAAGTTTATTGGTTCTCCCAACATATTGTACTGTCCGCTGGCAGACAGAAGTGAAACAGGTCGCGGATAGCATATTGCTTCATGCATGCCTGCATCCGTAAAGTCAGATGGCTTAGCATGAAGGACAGAGTACCTTCGGGCCGAGGGGAATTCAAGCCCATGGAGATTCCCGCCAGCAACCTTTGAAGTGGGAAGCTCCCTGCGAAAGCTGGGAGAGGAGGTCACCTACTTCACGACTAATCCTAGAAACAAGAAAAATATTCCAATTCCAGAGATTCCCAAGTCAAAGTAGGTGTGTCCCCGATCAAGATACAGATACAAACCCAGAACGAAAAGTATAACGCCCATCACTAAGAATCTCAACTTTATTGCTCGGATTCAATCGCCTCCCATTCTCAATTACAGGATTTACTTCTTCTAAATATGTTGTTGCATTTCATTTGAGTATTTTCTTTAGCACTTCCAGGACTGCCTCTTCCCTGGTGAGGTCGTCGCTTACTACTTTTTTCGCAAACATCTCAATGATATCGTCCTTGGATTTCAATACCTCAAGGATCTCTCTTCGAATTCTTTCTTTCTCCCTCAAAATCACGGACTCGTCTTTCGCCTTGGAGCTCCTCCCAGCATCAATCAATTTCACCAGTTCTTTTATTCCTTCTCCCGTTAGTGCAGAGACCTTCACAAGGCTGTGTTTCTTGGAAAGGTCGGGAATGCTCAGCGTCTCCATGAGCTCCTTTTCTGCTATTATTGCATCTGGCTTGTCGGCCTTGTTCAGCACCACATAGTCTCCTATCTCCATCTGTCCCGCTTTGAGCGCCTGCACCTGGTCACCCATTCCCGGTGAAAGGACCATGATTATTCTGTCTGCAAAGTGCAGTATATCCGTTTCATCCTGACCGGTACCAACCGATTCAACCAAGGTCATCGTAAAACCCAGGTACGACATCAGGTCCAGTGAATCCCCAAGTGCCAGATTGAGCCCGCCGGTGGACCCTCTCGTCGCCATGCTTCTCACATAAATGTTGTCTGTGTTTTCTAACCTTAACCTGTTGCCAAGCAGAGATCCACCGCTAAACGGAGAAGTCGCATCGATCATCACAATCGCGAGTCTCTCTCTCTTTGAAAACTCGGCGGCAAGTCTTGATATGAGTGAACTCTTCCCGACACCAGGTGGCCCTGTTATGCCAACTACAAAGGTGTTTTTCTTCTTGCGACTGATCCTCTTTATCAGGCTGGAATAACCATCGCTGCGGTTCTCCATTATAGTAACTAATTTTCCGATGTCCCTCCTGTTGCCGCTTTCCGCAGACGAAATGAGCTCTGACAACTTTGGCATCCCATTCCTATTTCTTCAACGGTAAATTACTTTTCTTTGGTTCCACGTCTGAACGCTCTTAGTGGAAGCATTACGCAGTTTATCCTACCTGGAGATATCTTGATGGGGAAGTTCTCTACAAAGGCAAGGTCGTCTTGTTCTTTCAACGAATTGATCTCTTTCCCGATTGCATTCTCGCAAAACATATCAGTCGATACTACGGAGAGGATGCACCCCTCACCCTGCCACTTCATATCACTTATTCTCCCATTCCCATCTGTCTTGATGTAGAGCACGATTCTGTCACCGCAGGTACTGGATGCCTCATCTATCTTTATTTCGAAATCTTCCATCTTCCCATTCTTTGCGGGGTTCTGGTATCTGTCCATCACCTCATCATTGTACATCTACAATTCACCGAGCGAACTCACGAACGCTTCGACATCCTCTTCTCCATTGTACACATAGAATGATGCTCTTGCAGTGCCGGGCAGGTGGAGTGATCTCATTAGCGGCTCAGCGCAGTGATGTCCCGATCGAACGTACACATTTCTTTCATCAAGGAAAGTCGCAATGTCGTGCGAATGATACAGCCTGTCAACCTTCACATTCTTGCTTTCGAGGTCATTCCCCAAGTTAGAAGAATCCTTGACATTGAAAGCGATTACCCCTCCTCTTTCTTCGGCGTTTCTGGGGCCATAATACTTGACATTTTTCAAGTCTTCCAATTTCCTGAGCGTCATTGAAGTCAGATGTTTTTCGTGACTTCTGACTTCTTCCATACCTATCTTTTTCAGGTAATAAACCGCCGCTGCGAGTCCTACCGCACCCTCCACGTTTGGAGTGCCAGCTTCGAATTTGATCGGCGGATCTTCGAATATTGCAGAGTGGAAGTCAACGTCTTTAATCATTTCTCCACCTCTGTTGAAAGGAGGCATTTCTTCCAGGAGATGATATTTCCCGAATAGGACGCCTATGCCCATGGGTCCAAGCATCTTGTGACCAGAAAATGCAACAAAATCGTACTGTTCCTTCATCTTGAACGGCATATGAGGAACAGACTGAGCTGCATCAATTATGAAAGTTGAGCCATTCTCCTTTGCCACCTTTCCGATCTCCTCTATGGGATTTATTGTTCCCAAGACATTGGACTGGTGAGTTACCGAGACTATCTTCGTTTCCCGTTTAAGTTTAGACTTCAGGTCTTCGATATCTAGATGTCCTTCTTTATCGAATCCAACGTAATCGAGGTAAATTCCTCTCTCCTCGAGTCGCATCCACGGCAGTATATTGCTGTGGTGCTCCATCGATGTAATCAATATCCGATCTCCCTTTCTCAGGGATTCGCCTATGGTGAACGAGAGCAGATTCAGACTCTCCGTCGTGTTCCTGGTGAAGACGATCTCGTTGCTTCTTGCTCCTATGAATTCGGCAACGTTCGACCTTGAATTTTCGTAGAGTTCGGTGGCGTCATCAGCAAGTTTGTAGACCGAACGGTGAACGTTCGCGTTTGAACCCTCATAATAATTGACTATGGCATCTAGAACTTGTTTTGGTTTTTGAGTTGTGGCAGTCGAGTCAAGGTAAACCATGCTCTTGCCATTGAACTTCTTTTTGAAAATCGGGAAATCTTCCTTCTTACAGAAGTCGCTAATCATTACCAATCACTTCTTCCACAATTTGAAGATACTTCCTGGAAATATCTTCTGGAAGAGGATAGATAATAGGACTAATAAAGCCTTCTATTACGGCCTTTTTGGCCGTTCTGAGGTCAAGGCCCCTGCTCATCAGATAAGTCAATTCTTCCTCAGAAATATTGGACACAGATTCACCATGTTTCGCCTTCACCTCACCGTTGAAAATCTCGAGCACGGGAAGCGCATTGCCTGCAGCTTCCTTGGTTAACAATAGCAGGTTCGCAAGAAGAAGGGACTCAACCTTGAACGCTTTTTCTCCAATCTTGATGAATCCCCTGAAAATAAGTGAAGAACTCCCTCCAAGGATACCTTTGAATGCGGTATTGTTCTTTCCGTGGATTGCCCTATGGTCCGTATATACTTCGAGGTCAAGGTGTTCCTTCTTTTTCCCAAGCGCGGCTCCGTAATACCAAGACTCAGCGTGTTCTCCAACCTGGATGGTCCTGAATCTCGAAATGCTCTTCTTTCCCGGGAGAGAAAGATGGTGAATCCTTAGCGTGGAATATCTTCCCATTACGATGGTCCTTTCAAGATAACTGAGTTCGGTGTTCTCTTCGTCCTCGAGTAAGAAGTAATCCAGCGACGAATTCTCGCCTACCTTTATCACCGTTCCGTGTGAAACTGAACTGTTACCAGTTACCACAAAATTTTCAAGGATCTTTGCAGAAGAATTGTTGCCGATCGAATAGAGATTCCGAACATTGAAGTCCCTGTCTCCAGTATGAAGGACGTTGATCATCTTGTCCGACTGATAGTTTTCAGGCACTCCCAGGTAGAATCCGTCGTTGAAGTAACCCTGATTGATGGCGCTCAGCTTGTCATAGTTTTCACTGAAAATGTCTTCTGGTCTCATTAGTCCCTGTGAGATGGCATCGCTCAAAGGGAGAAATCTTACGGATCCTCCGCCAAACAGTCTGCACGGAGACCCGTTATTCGTTGTAATGTTCCGCTGCATTCCTGCGCAGCCAGACTTCACAGATCTCAGCAGCGGCAGAAGATCGTTATCCTTAAGGGCAGTATAACTCCTTACCGACGGAGAGTCGTGTTCTGCGAAGATAGGAAGGCTATCTGCCACCTTCTTCTTTTCTGCAGTTATGTTCTCGATGCTCACCCTACAGCACCATACTTGTTCATTTCCAGTTTTACTAGCTTATTGAATTCTATAGAGTATTCGAGAGGAATCTCCTTGAGGACGTCATCAAGGAAGCCAAGCACTATGAGTGACCTCGCATCCTCTTCCCTGATTCCCCTGCTCATCAGGTAGTCTACCTGATCCTCGGATATCCTCCCCACCGAAGCTTCGTGCGAGAACGAAGCACTCTCTTCCAGTATTTCGTTGTGGGGATACGTGTTGCTCTTTGATATGTTATCGAGTATAAGTGCATCGCACTGTACCGATGCCTTCGAATTGTATGCCCCTGGGTTTATTCTCAGTTGGCCCCTGTAGACCGACATACCTCCTCTTCCGGATATGCTCTTCGCTACCACTTTTGAACTTGTGTTTGGCGCTGCGTGAACGACCTTCGCCCCGCTGTCCTTCCAGACGGGTCCGATTCCGAGTGCCACGTTCAGGTTTGATGTGCTTGCATACGGTCCTCTCAGTATGGATGAAGGATAGGTCATCGTGATCTTTGAGCCGAGGGAACCCTGTACCCATTCCATTTTTCCGTTCTCTTCGACCCACGATCTCTTTGTGGGCCCGTTGATGATGTTGTCGGACCAATTCTGGATTGATGTGTACCTCATCTTTCCGCCCTTCTTGACGTAGACCTCCACAATGGCAGCGTGAAGAGAATACTGGCTGTACGTGGGTGCGGTACAGTTGTGGACGGCGAATCCCTTTACTAGGTAGGAGTTCTGATCCTTCACTTCAAGATTGTACACCTTGTCCTTGAACTTCTCTCTGACAATCTTCCTTATCGGGACGTAGAAATTGTTGCCAACCTTCCTGACCTGCGAGAACCTTTTGTTTTCTGAGTATTCTACGATATACTGGTCTCTTCTCTCCTTCATCCTTCCAAGAATACTATCCTCTCCCCCCTTTCTTATCGATAAATTTGCAAAGATTCCATTTCTCGCTATGATCTCCTGTAGCTGGAACGCAAGAATTTTACTAGTAGTCGATGCCCGGACCATCACAGACTTGAATGGTTTGTTCACGTAGACGTTGCCGTCCCCTTTGAGATAATTGTCAAGAAGGATCTTCTGTTTCTCGGGCGGCAGTTCCATCAAGACTTTGGAAAGTTTCTTCTGAACAGCTCCTTTCCCGACGTGTGTCTCGCAGAGTTCAATTAACTTCTTTGAATGTGAGGCGACTGTGTAGTATCCGCCGCGGACTTTCGTGATATTGACCTGCTCTCCAAGAGATTTGATCGTTTCGTAAAGATCCGTAGCCAGCTCCTTTTCCTTTTTCGACTTTCCAAAGCTGAAGACTAGAAGATTCATTTTTAATGCATTATTGAAGGAAACGGATCCCTCGGCCGTGTAGAGACCCAGCACTTTGAGCACTTCTGGGGTCATCTCTTTACTATCTTTGGAAACCGTGGGCGCAACATAAACTATGAAGTCGCCTTCTGCAAGCTCCTCTGCCCTTATGTATTCAGGTTTAGCAGAAATGAGTTTCTTGGTAGATACTTCCGATCTCCACCCATTGCGCAACTTTCTCGAAGCTGCGACAGATTTTCTCTTGATCGCAAGCACTGGATGTTCCACAGTGAGCTTGAATGCATTCCCACTTGAGAGGGGAGTAAATGTCACCATGGTCCCGTCATATGGTCTTTCGAATGTTCTGATCACCTTGGAATTCTCTCCAGAATGAGTCATCACATCTTCCGACATATTCACCGAGCTTATGGGAACAAATGAGTCACCCCTGCTTACGAGCTCCTCTGCAGGAAGACAGCCTTCTATGTAGTGCACGGAAGCATCGGGTTCTGTGATTATGAGTGTCCTTTCGAACTGACCCTCGAGCGCTCCATTCATCCTGAAGTACGCCTGAACTGGGAGATCCAGATGAATCCCACTTGGGACGTAAAGGAAAGAGCCTCCCGACCAGACCGCTGTGTTCAAAGCGGCGAATTTGTTATCTGAAGGTGGGACGATCTTACCGAAGTGTTCCCTGACTATGTCTGGGTGCGTCTTGACGGCGCTGTCCATATCCATGAAAATTACTCCTTTATCCTCCCACTGCTTCCTCAACCTCGAATAAACCCCTTCAGACTGCAACTGCGCAACGGACCCCGCGAGGTATTTCTTCTCCATCTCCGGTACTCCGAGCTTGTCGAAAGTATCCTTTATCTCCTTGGGCACATCCTCCCAGCTGTTCGACTTCCTGTCCTCAGGTCTTATGAAGTATGTGAGCTCATCGAAATTCAGTTCTGACAGATCTGGACCCCACGTTGGAACAGGTTTCGAAAGAAATATGTCGAGCGCCTTGAGCCTGATGTTCCTCATCCAGTCAGGTTCATTCTTCGCCTTTGAGATCTCTTCCACTACTGACCTGCTGATACCCTTCTCCGTCTGATAAACTGGTTTTGTATTTGTTGTGAAATCGTACTTTATCTCGTTTAACTTCTTCAAATCAACTTCTTCATCAGTTAATTTTTGCATCCACCTCATCTCCTTTATAGTATTCGTAGCCTCTCTCTTCAATCAACTTGGCAAGATCCCCCTTACCACTCTCGGCGATCCGACCATTAATCAGGACGTGGACGAAATCTGGTTTTATGTAATCCAGAATTCTCTGATAGTGGGTGATGATGATTATTCCAGCCCCGTTCTCCTTTGCTCTGGAAATGGCTTTTGAAACGACCTTTAGGGCATCTACATCCAGCCCAGAATCTATCTCGTCCAGAATTATGAATTTTGGTTTCAATATCAGCATCTGGAGTGCTTCCATCCTCTTCTTTTCTCCGCCCGAAAGGCCCTCATTCAATCCCCTGTCGACGAACGAACTGTCGAGACCAAAGTACTTGAGAAGTTCTTTAACCTCTTCCACGAATTTCTTGTACTCCAGTTTCTCGTCTGGGTGAAGTGAGGCGTAGGCAGTTCTCAGGTAGTTTATGAACCTAAGTCCCTGTACAGAAACCGGCTCCTGGAAAGCAACGAATAGACCCTCTCTTGCTCTTTCATAGACCTGCATATCGTTCAGTTTTTTACCGTTAATCTGGAGTTCACCACTATTGACCTTGTACCTAACACTTCCAACGACCGTATGAGCTAGGGTGCTCTTCCCCGTCCCGTTTGGTCCCATTAGTGCATGAACCTCTCCCGACTTTACTGTGATCGTCACGTCTTTGAGTATCTCCTTGTCTCCAATAGAGACATTCAGGTTCTTTATAGAGAGAATGTTAGAGTCCATTGTGATTTTGTATGAAATAATGATATTTAAACATTTTTTCCTGATTAAAGCAATAAAAGTTAAATAGAGTATTTAACTCAAGCAAATAGTATGGAAGAAATAGCCACTTTAGGTGAAAGCAAGCAGAAAATTCTGGAAGCACTTCTGGAGAAACCTAGAGTCGTCTATGAATTATCCGATTCGCTAAACATCAGGAGCAATGCCATAAGGGAACACCTGATCATGCTCGAAGGCATGGGTTATGTAGAATCCAAGTTTGAGAAGACAAAAGTTGGAAGACCGAAGAAAATTTACAGCATATCTGCGGACGGAATGAAACTGTTCCCAAAGAAATATGATCTTTTGTTAAAGATACTGCTGGACGAACTCACTTCAGAAAACGGCACACTTTGGGTAAAAGACTTCCTCAAGAGAGCGGGAGAGAGGATAGTCAAGGAAGATGGTTCAAAGACAAAAGACATTAGCGACCTATTGACATTTTACAACAATCTGGGGTGCATGGCCACAGCCGTTGAAAAGGACGGGAACATAGTGATCAAGAGGAATAACTGCATATACTATTCACTGGCTCTTGACACAAACAACGCTTTCTGCGGAACGTTTGAAGACGCGCTCATAGAAACGATGCTACCTTCTTATAAGGTAATCAAAAAAGATCCAATTTCCAAGGACAAGTACGACTGCGAAATAACGCTCTCAAAAGCATAGTGGCAAAGTTTTATTGCCTTCTCGTACTTAACCGTAAGAAATGCTGACGGTGATCGAAACCTTTTATTCTATAGAGGGGGAGGGACCCCTCATCGGAGTTCCCACATTCTTCATACGACTCTCTGGCTGCAACCTGAGATGCGAATGGTGTGACTCCAAGTACACATACTCTGGAGGGGAAAAAAGGACCATCGAAAGTTTGGTCGACGAAGCATCTGAATACAAGACGAAGTTTGTTTGCATCACCGGAGGTGAGCCTCTCATTCAGAAGGAAGTTTATCCACTAATGTACAAACTTCTGGATAAGGAATATAAGATAATACTTGAAACGAGCGGCTCGATCTCTGTAGAGGACGTTCCAACAGACGATAACGTGATTATTTCAATGGACATAAAGACACCATCTTCCAATATGGTGCAGCACAACATATACGAGAACATTGAGCTGCTAGCGGAGAAGGATTACCTTAAGTTCGTCATTGCGGACGAAAAGGATTATTCATTCTCAAAATCAATAGTTGAGAAGTATCCCTTTGATGGTGAAGTGATTTTTCAACCTGAGGGCGGAAAAAATTTGAAGGAACTTACCGAAAAAGTATTAAAAGAAAGATTGAATATCAGAGTACTGCCACAATTGCACAAGTTAATTTGGGGAGACAGGCGAGGAGTATGATGGGGCAGGAATACACTGATGAAGAAGGGGAAAACGCGACCAAGATGGCCAGGAGGGCCATTGAGGAATACATTGACATCAAGTTAATTGTAAAGAACAGTTACGGAGGGAAGTTTGTCGAGAAGAGGGGAGTATTCACTACCCTGACAAATTCTTCAGGAAAACTGAGGGGTTGCATAGGATTTCCGGAACCAGTATTCCCGCTAGGAGAGGCAGTCATAAAGAGTGCGATATCAGCTGCTTCGAGCGATCCGAGGTTTCCTCCCGTCACTAAGGAGGACATGGACGATATCACTGTCGAAGTTTCAATGCTGAGCAAGCCGGTTGCGCTTGCCGTCAAGAACAGGAAGGACCTGCCGTCCATGATTGCAGTCGGGAGGGACGGACTCATTGCGGAAAGGGACTCATTTTCAGGTCTCCTGCTTCCGCAGGTGGCGGTTGAGGAAAAGATGGATCAGAAGGCATTCCTTAAAGCCGTTTGCTGGAAGGCCGGAATGGAACCGGACTGCTGGAAGGACGGCGACACCTCAATCTCAACATTCAATGCAGAGGTCTTCTACGAAGTGGAACCAAGAGGACCAGTATTCAGGAAGGTTCTGTCAGCGGAGAAATAGTAATGGAAGCCTTTCACGGTCTATTCTTCATTAGCGGAGAGTTTAGAGAGAAGTATGTCGTTGTGGACCGAGGGGTAATCAAGGAAGTGAAGAGCGAGCTATCCGGAATGAATGTCACAAGAATCAAGGGCCACGTCCTCCCTGGCGGTGTGGATATGCACGTCCACTTCAGGGACCCTGGAGAGACAGAAAAAGAGGACTTCCATTCTGGTTCTCTATCAGCGATGTTTGGTGGGACCACTACTGTTTGTGACATGCCAAACAACAGGACTCCGATAACTGACTCAACCACATTCAATTCCAAGCTTCACTCTGTCGCCAAGAGAAGTTACGTAGACTTTGGTCTATATCAGGCTGCATCCTCTGAGACCGTTCCCGAAGCAATCGGGCAAAAGATATTTCTCGGTAAGTCGACAGGAGGACTGCTAACGGATCTCAATACCAGCAAATGGGAGGACAAGGTCAAAGTTGTACACGCAGAATTTCAGGAGTGCATAGACAACAATAAAAGGGAAAACAGTGACCTGCTATCCCACGACATGAACAGGCCTCTGGAGTGCGAGATGCAAGCCATCGAACACATTTTCAAGTACAATCTTTCTCGAACTCACATAGCACATCTCACCTCAGTGAGATCTCTCGAGTTTGCGAAGTCCCTTGGCTTCACGACCGAAGTCACACCGCATCACTTATTGTTGAACAACGCTCTACCATTAGGCTCGCTGGGAAAGGTGAATCCTCCTCTCAGGAAGAAGGTTGTACAAGAGGAGTTGCTAAAGAGCCTCAATTCAAAATCAATTGACGTTATTGCTTCCGATCACGCGCCTCACACACTTCTCGAAAAGGAGATATTCGGAGATGCCCCCTCTGGCATTCCCGGCGTCGAAACACGAGTACCTTTGATACTTGCAGCACATAGGAAAGGAGTGATAAGCTTGGAAAAAACAGTTTCTGCATTGATGGAAAAACCTGCGCAGATATGTGAGATCAATAAGGGATTCATAGCCGAAGGCTACGATGCGGATTTCATTTCTGTGGACCTCAAGAATATGTCGGAAATCAAGGGTGAAGAGCTGCACTCGAAGTGTGGATGGACCCCATTCGAGAAATTCGGAGGAATCTTCCCTGATTATGTCTATCTGAGGGGAGAAATGATACTTCAAGAAGGGGACGTTGTATCCTCTTCATCTGGAGAGTTTCTGAATGGCAAAAAACAGTGAGAAGAGGGTAGCGGAGGAGAGGATGAAGGAACTCTTCAAGCTCGCCATCAACGATAAAAAACCTGAACAAGCTGACAGGAAATACGAGCTCATCTACCTCTACTCGACGAAGTACAAGACGAAAGTTCCGGAAGAGTCCAAGACGTGGGTCTGCAAGAAATGCAAGAAGGGAATATATTCCGGAGGGGGGAGAGTCAGAATAAACAGGTCAACTATTACTATCAGCTGCAACAACTGTGGTTATGTGAGAAGGATCCCTATCTCTCGTCAATCGTCTCTGCAGTGAACAGAACGTTGTATCCGCCTAGGGTCGCATGCACCTTGTCTATCAAAGAGATAGCATCTGAAACCGTTGCATGATCTCCCCATTCGTAAACCAGGTCCCTTGTTCCCGTGATTGGATTGAAGCCAAGAGATTGCAGCCTTGTTATTATTTCAGAGGGCCTTTCTCCCTCTGTGTTGAAGATTATCGATAGGTAAGTTCTCTTGACCATTGCCCTTAAATCACCATATCATATTTATTCTTTCTTTAATAGCACTTAAGTGTGCACGTCAAGAAATCGTCGGCGCCGCTGCGACGATTATCCTCTGTTTAGTCATTGTGTGAGTGCTGCGGTCATACAACATTGATTTCAGTTCATCATCAGAGAGACTATTTATGAGCTTCTTGCACTCTATTCCGTTCAAGGAATTGGTTTCGACCGGAGACAGCCATTTCTCGAAACTTATCTGTTCTTTGTCGATGACAGATTTTATGATTCTGAATCCCGCAGATTTGAGAGAGAACATGAATTCCCCTTCGTTCAGCGCAGCAACGTGAGTATTATCTCTCTTCCTTTCAAGTTTGTTCAGCAAATCGCCCTTGTCCGTATCTGGAACCAGCATATCGCTGATCGCAAGAATTCCATCCTCATTCAGCAACTCTCTAGACTTCTTGAAGAACAACTCCTTGTTATCAAAATGGTGCAGAGCCCTCCTGTTCGTTATTGCGTCGAATTTCAGGAAGGTGCTATAAGAGTAATAATCCGACTTTTCAAACTCGACATTTGTGATCTTGTTAGAAGTAATCAGTTTCTTTGCTTCATTCAACATCGCTTCGGTCAAATCCAGGGCCACAACGTGCTCACTTCTCTTTGAGAGTTCAAATGCAACAAAACCGGTTCCAGTAGCTACATCCAAGGCTCTAACAATCCGTTCGGGCAGGAGGCTCATCAAAATTCTAAGATCGTTGCCAGACCTATGGGAATCGCTCTTAGAGTAATGCTTGGCAAAATTATCGAAGAAAGGATTGTCGCTCATTGAAAACTATATGTCAAATTATATTATAAATTTGCTAAGGCCAGGACGTTTCAATTCATTCATATTTCACGATGTATCTTGTCAATGAAGTGTGAACTCTGATTTTGCCGACTAACTCCGCCTGACCATACTCTTTTGCGACCGACACTAGTTCTTCGGTAGGGGTGCAAAAGACTTTCTTCCCCTTAGTTGAAGAGATTAGTGAAAAGAACCTAGAATAGAGAGATTCCCTTGACTGGGAAAAAATCTTTGCACCTCTGCCATAAGGAGGGTCAGTCACTATTGCTGACATTCCGTCTACAGAAACAAGTTCAGAAAAGTCTCCATGCTTGATATTTTCAGGGAAACCAAAGTGCCTGAGATTCAAATTTCCACCTTCAACTATCCTCCAGTTTCTGTCAATTCCATATGCATTGATTCCCATCCTGAATCCTTCAATAAGATATGTACCAGTACCAGCGAATGGATCAATGAAGCTCTCTCCTTCCTTCACTCCAACAATGTTTATCATTCCCCTTGCCAGAACGGGAGTTATGCTAGAAGGATGATTCATCGGTCTTGTCTTATACCTTGGATCAAGCAGCTCGCTCATGCTACGTTCATAGATGGTTTCCGTGATGATCGGCACCTTCGAATTGTATATGTAGAAGGTCACTTCCGGGTTGTCTAGATCTACCCTTCCTGTTACACTCTTCGCGGTAGAGTCAATCAGGGAAGCTCTCCCTGACTCTCTTTTTTCCCTTATTGCATATGTCTTTCTCGGTGAAATATCGTAATCCTCAGGGTCTTCCAGGACTCTACCTATCCGCTTCGAGAAAGCGACCCGAGAAGTCAGCTTCTCCGGTTGGTTGGTAGAAAAGAACAGTAATTTGTCAGTTTCATGTTCTATTTTACCTCCATAGCTTGCAAGAAGTCCTGATATTTCGGCTCTGGAAATGTCTCGAAGATCGCCAAGGAATTCAGACACTAGTTTCAACAATGGAGAATTGCATAGCAGTAAATGAAAACAGCGATGTTATAACCAAGTTTGACATTTCTGCTTAGCATGCCGATATACAAAGAGAGTGGAGTCGATTTTGACTCTGTTGGAAAATTCAGGAATGCTATAATTAGTCAACTTTCATACGAAGGAGGAAAATACAGGAGGGCAGCTAAGATCGGGCATTACTCTGGTCTGGTTTCGTTCCTTGGGAATTTCCTCGCAATACACACTGACAACGTTGGCACCAAGACCATGACTGCTCTGAAGTACAATCACTTCAATGAAATCGGCTACGACTTAGTCGGGATGAATGTGAATGATATCATCTGTATGGGGGCAGAACCCATTGCAATGGTAAATTACATAGCTGGATCGATGCTCGACGACAGCGCGGGGACCACGATAGGGACGAGCATAAACAATGCTTGTGTGGAAGCAGGAATAACAATGGTGGGCGGAGAGACCGCCTCAGTCCCAGATCTGGTGAACGGGATTGACATCTCAGGAACTGTGATTGGGCACCTTCAGAAGGGGAAAGAGATAACAGGAATCCGCATCAAAGAGAAAGATAAGGTTACAGGTCTTGCCTCTAACGGAATTCACTCGAACGGTTTTTCCCTAATCAGGAAGATTTATGAAAATAAACCGGAGATGCTGGAGGAAGATTTCCAAGGAAAGCCATTCTGGGAGAGTTTGCTAAAGGGGACCAGAATTTATTCAAAGAAGCTGTTTGAACTTATCCAAGAATTTGACCTCCACGGAATTTCTCACATCACGGGCGGCGGAGTTAGAAATCTGCTGAGACTCAAGGAGGCAAGATACAAACTCACCTACCCGGAAATACCTCCCCTGTTTCAGAAAATAAACCGAGACGGAAAGATACCCAACCAGGAAGCGTTCGAAGTTTTCAACATGGGAATAGGAATGATGATTATATCGTCCAAAAAGGATCAGGATTCAATAATCCAAGAATTAGGCAAATTCAATCCAACGGATCTCGGAGTTGTAGCAGCTGGCCATGGGATTTCGGTGGACAACTATGGCGTCAGGTACCGTAGCTACTACTAGGAAGTACTCTGACCAGTAATCGAGGAAATAATGCGCTCCTGTCGATATATTTTTAAACTTCGCGACCATTAAGATTTATATTAGAGGATTAACTACTCTAAATGAATTGAAGGGTTATGAAATGATAGGTAAGAAAGCACCAGATTTTGACGCGAAAGCATTCGTGGACGGAAAGTTTGAAGACTTTAGACTATCCAAGTTGAGAGGAAAGTGGGTCGTGCTCTTTTTCTACCCTGCCGACTTCACTTTTGTGTGCCCCACAGAGTTAGAGGGATTTGCAGACAGACTAGCAGACTTCAAGAAACTTGGAGCCGAAGTGGTTTCAGTCAGCAGAGACACCGTTTTTGTCCACAAGGCGTGGGTTGAAAACGATGATAGAGTTGCAAAGGTGAAGTACGCAATGGTGGAGGACAGGAAAGGAGAAATATCAAGGGACTACGGCGTACTCGATGAAGTATCCGGGAATTCACACAGAGGGCTGTTCATTATCAATCCAGAAGGGATCACGAAATACGTGGTCATCACTGATGACAACGTAGGTAGGAGCACCGAAGAAACATTCAGAGTTCTTGCAGCTCTCCAGAGTGGGGGTCTTTGCCCGGTCAACTGGGAACCAGGAGAGGCAACACTGAAAGTCTAATCTTTTCTCATTTTATTATTTTAAAATTATCCATGTCATCTTCTTGGACATATCTCTTTTTCATGTCTGTCACTAGGGCATTTGGAATCTCAGACGTACAGTACTGAATGAGTCTGTCGACCGTGTCTGGGTCTCCCTGGATCATAGCTTCCACGGAACCGTCCCTCAAATTCTTGACCCATCCCTTCAGGTTTAACCCCTTTGCCATCCTGCGTGTTCGATCCCTGAAACCAACCCCCTGGACGATCCCGTAAAACCTGACATTAACCTGCATTGGTACCCAATAAACAGGACATTCAAATATTTAGTGCAAATTTTTCCGAGTAATTCAGCCACCAATCCTCTGATCCAAGCAATTTCTAGATGCCTTTCCATTAGAATAAATCATTAATTAGTAAAATAAATTAAAACTGTCATGACTCAAATTGAACAGACCAGAAACGTAACGACCAACTAGCCTTCATGGAATCCCCGAATGAATAAAAATTGGAAGACTAGAATAGGTCAAGTTCGTCTATTTACAATGAGATTCTTCATAATGTTCGCGAGACTTTTAATCCTTTAACTTTTCTTCTATTGAGATTTATCTATTAATCAAATAAACTTTAAATAAATCAAATTTATTTGATGTAGGGAAGTTACATGAATAGTCGCTTGAAAATAGTAATTGCAGTGGTTGTTGCTTTGGCAGTTGTATTAGGTAGTGTCATCATTTACCATGAAGATGTAGCTGGTAAGGTAAAGGGTGAAATCATCACAATAAATACAGGCGATAACCTTCCACTTAAGCTTACAAGAATCGTCTCACTGGACCCAGCAGCAACAGCTACTCTTTATGCACTTGGAGCTTACAAATATCTTGTTGGAGGTAACTCCTATGATTCCTATCCACCAAATGAAAATATACCTAACGTAACCGATTACCCAAGCATGGATCTTGAACAGATTTATAATCTATCTGCAGACGCAGTAATATCATTCGACAACTATTCTGGGGCTCAGATATCACAGCTTCTAAACAACGGAATAGATTACGTATTCCTGAGTTCTGACGCTGGAGTAAATTTTAGCGTTATAGAAAGGCAGAACACTCTACTAGGGGAACTCACTGGAACTGTTGCAAATGCTACAGTGATGAACCAATGGATGAACGTTTCTCTATCCGCCCTACACTTGGACGCATTAAGTTATGACCAATCAGAATACAATGGCACGCCCCTTAGGGGATTCTACTATCTGTCATCATTCGGAGGTTACTGGACTGCGGGAAACGATACATTCGTAAACTCCTATTTCCAGTATGCTGACTTGATCAACATCGCTGCTCCGTACGATAATGGTTTCTATTCCATCAATCCAGAAAATATAGTTAACGACAGTCCGCAGGTATTGATACTTGACAGCTATATCAACGTGAGCTCCCTTAATTCATCGGGATCACCTTTTGCGTCTTCACCAGCTTTGATGAACGGAAAAATATATACGACAACGGCCGATGAAAACATGTTCTCGGAACCAAATTTCAGGGACATTTTTGCAATACAGTGGATCATATATATGGTATATGGGCAAAATCCTGCGCTGCCCAATTTTCCGATCAACTTGACCTACAATCCCAATCCAAACGGGGTAAGTTAGAAGTCATGAATGTATTAGAGAACGAGAGGGTGACGGCTTTCGTTCAAAGAAGCCGGGAAATGAAGTACGTTTGGATAGGCTTCCTCTTTTTTCTTCTGATCATAACAATTCTCCTATCGGATTTTATAGGATCGGTGAGAATACCAATCCAGAGTTTATTAGAGATTTATGGAAGTCAGATTCCTTTTCTCTCTCATTTCGTACCTCACGGTTATACCCTAGCCCAGGAGCAGATCATAGTTCAGCTCAGAGAGCCAGAGATACTAGGAGGCGTTGTGATAGGTGCTTCACTCGGGATTGGAGGAGCTGCGATCCAGAGCATATTCAGGAACCCTATATCCGAGCCATACATAATCGGCCTTTCAAGTGGTGCATCCCTTGGAGCCGTGGCGTCTATCGTTCTAGGATTCACGATATTCGGAATATATACTCAACAGATAACAGCTTTTGTCTTTGGTCTTTCCGTTGTCTTCATCGTATATTTCTTTGCTCTAAAAGGTGGGAAGATCCATCCCACTTATCTCCTCTTGACAGGAGTGGCAGTATCGTTCTTTGTTTCAGCAATAGTCGCTCTTCTGTTGTTTACAAATATAAACTTGCAGGGAGAAGTTTTCTTCTGGCTATTGGGGTCCCTTGAGAATATAAACTGGACCGTTCTGTATCCAGTTGCGATTGTGGTCTTGATCACATCATATGCAATCTATCTTCAACACAGGGAACTAGATGCCATACAGATGGGCGACATGCATGCAAGATCAGTGGGAGTAAATGTAGAAAGGACAAAGAGAATAACTATCTTCATGGTAGCGTTAGGAGTTTCTGCTTCGGTATCAATTAGTGGTCTTATAGGGTTCGTTGGCCTCGTAATGCCTCACCTTTCCAGAATGCTTCTCGGAGGGTCAAACAGGCATGTCATACCTGCCTCTGGGATACTAGGTGCTATATTCCTAATCTGCGCTGATGATATAGCCAGGGGGATAGTTCCAGGAGTTGTGATACCAATTGGCATAGTTACAGGCATAATAGGTGTGCCATTCTTGATGTACTTTATGAGAAAACTCACGGGAGGAAGGTATGAAGGTTGAAATTGAGAACGTGACGTTCCAGGTGCCTTCATTCCAGCTTGGTCCTTTAGGTTTTTCAGTTGAAGAAGGTACTATAACAGCAATAATTGGCAAAAACGGTTCAGGAAAGTCCACTACATTAAAGCTTATTCACGGAGACCTTAAGCCAAACACGGGAACTGTACGGATTGATAGAACAAAGGTATCATCGCTAAGCAGTTTAAAGCTTGCAGAGAAGACATCATTTGTTTGGCAGGAAATATTCAGCCCGATGAGCTTTTCAGTCAGGGACGTGATGAACGTTTCCGGTTATAAGAGGGGTACCGACGAAAACAGGATGGAAGGCGCACTGGACAAGGTTGGGCTTGCACCTTTCATAGACAGAGATTTCTCTGTTCTAAGT
The DNA here is from genome assembly GCA_021797915.1 of Thermoplasmata archaeon. Taxonomy (GTDB): domain Archaea; phylum Thermoplasmatota; class Thermoplasmata; order Thermoplasmatales. The sequence continues at coordinate 26,956 of JAJZYT010000003.1, forward strand.
GGAGGAGAGAGAAGATTGGTGACCCTTGCTGCAGCAATTTATCAGGACTCTGAAATAATGATAATGGATGAACCAACTAACTTCCTAGATATCGACAATCAGATACTCATTTACAATCTTATGAAGGGATTGAGGGAAGAAGGGAAGACCATTATCATGACTATGCATGATCTAGACGCCGTTCATAATCTTGCAGATTCAGTGCTCATTCTCAGAGATGGGAAGAAAATAGCTTGGGGCGATACAGACTCCACGTTGACCCTTGAAAACCTCAATAAAGCATTCAACGTCTCATTCCACACCTACAATACTGTCAATGGAAGTTCTTTTGTTGGCTCCTATAATGGTTGAAATAACCTCACAAATTCCATTCGTAGTATGTCTCTGTCCCTGATTGCAGAACATAATCCTTCTTTGATGTTATTCACAATCGTATAGACCAGGAACCAAAACTAGCAGATGAGTTGGAAAACAGACTTGAAGAGTCTTCAAAAAGACAGACTAATTTATCAGTTTTTATCAACACAGAGTAAGACCGGTCGAAGATATCTTTGTCTTAATGGGGTCTCCATATTTTCTGAGAACGTCAAGAGAATCCTGATCGTAGAGTGCGATAATGCTATCTCCAATTAGTGAAACGGAAGCGTATTTTCCAGTAAGATCGTTCAAGATCTTCTCTGCCTTCTGAGATACAAGTTCAGAATCAAACGCGAATTTACGCCCTATGAGAAATGCATTCTTCAGTGTTGGTTTCTTCATGAAAGACTTGAAGGCTTTTTTTCCATTTGTAATGATATCTTCCAGACTGGAAGGTGACTTTATTATTTCTCCTGTTGGGGTCTTCTTCTTGAATGGCAAAATGATCAGTTCTGAAGGTCCTTCAAGTATTCTTTCGGTTACAGAATATGGAAAACTCCCTCCCTTCAACCGTACATGAAATCCACCCATCATCTGTGACTGAACATCCCCAAGGCCGGTTCCCCGTTGAAGTTCAATTCGATGAGCCATTTCATATATTTTTCCACTTACAGCATCATCTCCAATGATCGCAGCTGCTGTTGTCAGGGCTGCTCCTGCGCTCAATCCGAACCCACTGGATGGAGGGAGGTCGGAATAAGAAAATATCTTTCCATTGAACTTTAGCAGTTTTGCTACTTCCTCCTGTACTGAATTGTCAATAGGTATTCCATTGAACCTTATGTCCATTGAATCTGATCGTTCAACTCTCGTCGTGATTCCCGTCTCAATGCATATCTCAACACCCTTTGATCCTTTCCTAAGGACGTTCCGTTCTTTGTTAGGTACGAAGAATAGGGTTGCGCTTCCTGGGGAAAACGCCTTATGGGAGTAACTTGAGGATTCTCCCTGCAACTTCAAGCTTGTCACCTTCCATTTCAGTTTCTTTTCTGCCCCTGATTACTATTACCTTTGTATGCCCTGCCTTTACGTCCTTCAGGTCGTTGGCCACTATCATATCTAGAGAATATTCAGACATTCTCTTCTTGGCTCGGGAGACAAGATCCTTCTTAGATACGCCGTATTCAGCCTTGAAACCAACTATCACACCTTTGTACTTCTCCCTCAATCGCTTCAGGAACTTTGGCGTCGGCTTTAGTGTCATTGAAAATGGTTTGTCTGTGGGTATCTTCCCCCCAATCTTGTTAGTTGTAAAATCCGACAGTGCAGCGGGGACGATTACTGCGTCACTTTTCTTTATCAAATCTATCATACCTACAAGGGATTCGAGATTTGTGAATTTCTCATACTTCAGGAAGGGCGGAACCTCTACAGTTACATTTCCGAGTATCAGATTCACATCAGCTCCCATGTAGTAGGCCATTGTCGCAATGTCAATGGATGTTTCACCAGTTGAATTGTTCGATATCACCCTCACATCATCGATGTTTTCGTAACTGGAACCACCAATGACGAAGATTTTTTTACCTTTAAGCTCTGTATTTAGCACCCTTATGACCTTCGCAGCGATTAACCGATAATCGGCTATTTTCGCCTTCTCCTCCTCAATCTGTGGGTCAAGGAGGATGACACCGTATGACTTTAAAACCTCAATATTCTTTCTAATTATTGGGTTTGTATACATATTGATATGCATAGCTGGAACGACTACTACTGGAATTTTCCCTAGTGCATTAGAAAAAACTGAAGTAACAGTTGAATCATCTATTCCAAGAGAAATCTTAGAAATTGTATTCGCAGTGGAGGGTGCGATCAAAAAAAGATCGGAATCTTCAACGAGTCTAACGTGCTCAATCGCCCCTGTGAGTTCTTCTACAACTCTTTTCCCAGAAGCATATTCCAGGCTGTATGGGTGAATTATCCTCTTTGCTGATTCAGTTATGATAGGGAATACCTCGGCTCCATGACGTCTAAGTTCGTGAATTAGACGCACGGATTCAACTGCTGAGATGGAGCCAGTGACTCCCAGAATAATCTTCTTATCCTTCAGCAGCGAAGTTTTTAGATTGAACTCCACTCCATTTTTTGGCACTTGACTACATATTATTTACGATAAAAAATTTAATGTTGGTCGCCCTCTCTACCTATGGAAGTAAAGGATACCCTCTCCGCCACTATGAAAACTGTGGAAACAAGGGAAGGAAAGAGGATGAACATGTTTGTGTGCGGACCAACAGTTCAAGACATACCGCACATGGGACATGCAAGGACCTATGTTTTCTATGATGTTCTTGCAAGATATCTAAGGTACAAAGGGGTTAGGCTCTTTTATCTCATGAATATAACAGACATCGAGGATCACATAATAACGAAGATGCAGGAGACCGGCCAGAGCTGGGAACAGATAACGGCAACGAATTCTGCCGAGTTCTTCAATATCATGGGACGGCTAAAGAACAATTCCGTCAACTACTATGCATTTGCAACGGACTACATAGAGGAGATAATTTCTCAGATTTCAAGACTTATAAAGAGAGGATACGCTTATGAGATTTCTGACGGAGTATACTATCGTGCAAGGAAATTCAAGGACTACGGAAAGCTTTCAAAACAGAATTTGGATCAGCTAATGACGGGGGCAAGGGTGGAGATCAACGAAGAAAAAGAAGATCCACTAGATTTTGCATTGTGGAAAAAGAAGAAGGTGGGGGAGCCTTTCTGGTCCAGTCCCTGGGGGGAAGGAAGACCGGGATGGCACATAGAGGATACAGCAATAACAGAATCCATTTTCGGTCCCAGGTATGACATTCATGGCGGTGCAAAGGACCTCATTTTCCCGCACCACGAGTCAGAGATAGCTCAGATGGAAGTCATATCCCGCAAGAAACCAATTGTGAAGTACTGGATTCATACGGGTCACCTGAACGTTGACGACATCAAGATGAGCAAGAGTCTCAAGAATTTCATCACTATTGAGGAATCTCTAAAGACATACTGGCCGGAAGCGATAAGGATAATGATGCTCTCGATACGCTATAATTCTGCAGTGAACTTCGATGAAAAATCAATAATTGACGCGCAAGGGATTGCGGAGAAGATTTCCATACTTCAGCACAGGGTCAACGGCTCAGATGCAAGAAAGTCACAACATTCAAGTGAGATCGTTGGAAGACTGTTTGAGCCGATGGAGGACGACATGAACGTCCCTGAATCGATGGTGAGGATAGTCAGCTTTGTAAAAGATTCTCTTGCAAAGCCACACCTAGACGAAGAGGAAAAGGGTGAAATAAAATTTATTCTTGGGGAGATTGAGAAGGTTATAGGAATCGTCCATCTTCCGCCACTTCCCGAGAAATCGATGCAAGTTCTGTTGGATCTGAGGAACGAGATGAGGAAGGGGGGAGATTACGGATCTGCCGACAGGATAAGGGACTCGCTTAAATCTCTCGGAATTCATATAGAGGATACAGCAGAAGGGAGTTATCTATGGTGGTAGAATTTGACGTCATTGTTTCAATAGACCTGATCAATGATTTTGTCACTGGAAAACTTGGGCGTCCTAAATTCAAGAAAGTGGTGAAGGCAACTAGGGAGTTGATAGAGGGGAGCAGAAAGTTCACTGTTCTTGTGCAGGACTCACATTCAAAGGGTGATCCGGAAATCAGGGTCTGGGGAAATCATGCTATGGAGGGAAAGAAGGGTTCTGAGACTGTCCCAGAACTGAAGGGGATAGCGCAGGTGATAAAGAAGCATACCTACGATGCTTTCTTCAATACGAATCTAGAGGACGTCCTAGTTAAACATGGTGTGAAGAGGGCAATATTCTGTGGGGTGGTTACCGATATATGCATCGTTCACTCAGTAGCTTCAGCTTTCTTCAGAGGATTCCGTCCCATAATTGTTGAGGAATGTACGGATGCATACTCTCCAACCGAAAAGAAAAGGGTTCTTGAATACATGAGGAAGAATTACGGAGCAAAAATAATATCACTCACGGATATTCTTCCAAAATGAAAAATATAGCTTCCGTTGAGGAAATCACAAGTCTGAAGACTACGGATATTTATTTCATCAGGGCCAGGGAAGTCTTGAAGAAGATCGGTTTCAATCCTCGGGTTGTGATGGAAATCACGTGTTCCTCAAGGGAGCTGCCATGGATAGCTCTGTCAGGCCTCGATGACCTGACCTCATTACTCAAGGGAAAGAAGGTCGATGTTTATGCCCTTCCAGAGGGAACTGTCTTTCCTTCGAGGGACGTTAACGGCATACCCATACCCGCGGTGAAGATCGTTGGAAAATACCTTGATTTTGGGATGCTCGAGACTCCAATGTTAGGTGCTCTTTCGCAGGCATCAGGTATCGCGACCAAGGCATCATATTTCAAGAAGAGAATAGGCAACATCCCTCTCCTATCTTTTGGAGTGAGAAGGATGCATCCTGCCCTCGCACCTCTGATAGACAGGAACTCGTATCTTGGGGGATGCGACAAGGTATCAAGCATAATTGGTGCAGAGAGGATTGGACTAAAGGCAGAGGGGACAATGCCTCATTCCCTGCTTCTCCTCGTAGGAGAGGAAAGGGGGTGGAAGCTCTATGACGAAGTTATAGAGATTGGGGCAGTCAGAGTAGCTTTGGTAGACACATACGGTGATGAGAAAGAGTCTTCTCTACGAGCCGCTGAAGCCATAAAGGGGCTAAATGCAGTAAGGTTGGATACTCCATCTTCTAGAAGGGGAAATTTCGCAGATATAATCAGAGAAGTGAGGTGGGAGCTTGACAGACACGGAAAGAGGAACGTCGGTATCATAGTGTCAGGTGGAATTAAGGAAGATGATATCGAGGAACTTAAGAAAGCTGGGGCTTCAGGATTCGGAATCGGAACGGCAATCTCAAGCGCAGCTGCGATAGATTTTGCAATGGACATAGTCAAAATAGAGAGAAAAGATAAGACAAAGAAGGGTAAGTATTCCGGAAGCAAAAACGTATTCAGATGCAAGAAATGCCATTCTTTCCTAGTATCCGTTAATGCCGAAGAAAAATGCCAAAAAGACGGGTCTAACATGGAGAGCGTCTTTGAGAAAATTGTTGATAAAGGAAAAGTGGTCTACAAGGAAAAACTGAGGGAGAGCAGAGAGTACGTCTTAAAGCAGCTAGGGTGGTTTGAATTATCCTAGTTTCTGGATTTAAGCCTTATTCGAAATTCAAGAGAAATCCCTCAGGAGAGATAGCAGAACTTCTGGACGGTTCTTATTTCAAAGGAAGGGAAGTAGTTGGTTTGAATCTGGAAGTAAAGCACTCTGACTTAGATAAAGAATATCTTGAGGAAATCAAGAAGGATTACGACGCAATAATCAACACTGGAATATCACCAGGCAGGAATGCGATCAGTGTTGAGAAAATTGCCTTAAACTGGCAGGATGATATGAAGGATGAGGACGGTCTCTCTGCAAGAGTGGGACGAATTGTGAAGGATGCGCCGGATGGTCTCTTTTCCAGGCTCCAGACGGAGGAAATTTTGCACTCTCTGAGGTCGGCAAAGATTCCATCCGAGCTATCATTCTTAGCGGGGACGTTCGTCTGCAACAAGATTTTCTATTATTCTCTATATTACACAAAGGCGAAGGCGGGGTTCATACATTTTCCGCTAGATTCGGAGAGTTCGTTCGATGGAAGATACCCTACCATGAGCATAGACAATATGATAAAATCTATTGAAATGGTTATTCAGAAGACGATATAGCCTACTGGCCGCCTCTCTTTTCCTTAGCCTTCATTCTAAGTTCGTGACTGCCGCACTTCCTGCAGGTGGTGGATCTAACCGGGTTGGACGCATAACAGTTCATGCATATTTTCTTGTTGAATAGTCTGTCGGTCGCTTCCTTGAAAGGCATTCGTTCGTAATCAGCACTCTATATAAATTCTCTTCCATTTTGACAACGAAGAGTCGTTCTTCAAGATCACCGGACAATTATCAAGAAAATTAGGAGTCCGTAAGTTAGTAGACTGAACTCAATTCTCCAGTAAGCTCGCATCTGGGAAAATTTTTAATAAATATTTCAATTCAAATAGGAATGTCAAGGGGTACATTGAAACTGGTAATTTTCGCAACATTTTCTTCGGTATTCACTGTACTTACAGTTCTCTTGGCAATTCATTCAACTTCAAGTATTTCGGTTCACAATTCGAGGTCAACAACAGTTGTTAATGGAGCGAGCCAGGTCGAGTTCATGTCTTCATTTTTCCCAACGAGTTTGGGCATATCGGTTATCGGATGGCTACTGACTGGATATGAACTGTTTACAGAAAGAAGAAAGGAAATTTCACGAATAATCAGGATCACGTTTTCAGGAAGGAGAGACCACTGGAACCTTTATAATATCTTTAAAGGGAAGGGAGGGATCAGGAGATTGACGATTCTCGAAACACTTAGCGTACCAAGACAGAGGAACGAGGTTGCAAGGATTACAAACACGGACTGGAAGGAAGTCGACAGAAACATCAGAATCCTGGAGTCAGCGAATCTGATTAAGACAGCAGTTTCCAAGACTCCATTTCCTTTGTATGTTCTTACTGAAGAAGGGAAGGATCTTCTAGAAACGATTTCGAAAGTTGTAGGTAGTTAACTGCATCTGATTGATTCCTTCAAGGAAAACAATAATACTACGCGCGACTTCTAGCCTAAGTGGAGCACAACGTCGGCTTTTCTGGCTCTTTCATGCAGTCCTTTACATCCATTGGCCCAATGTTAGATATTGCAGCATTGTTCTCCGCGATAGCAGTTTATTCTGGACCCTATCTTGGAATCGTCATGTTGATTTCATTCCTCGCAGCCTTGACAACGATCTATGTTGTTTGGAACTTATCGAAACGTTTCCAGTCTAATGGGGGTTATTATCTGTTTGCAGGGAAAACGTTGGGTAAAGGAGTGGGAATTACGACCTCATTTGTGTATGCTGCGTACGCACTTCTGGTCATACCAAACATTGCCCTTTTCGTTTCTTTCTTCATCCTTCACTTATTCAGTGTTACCGCTCCGGCTGCTACAATCTTGAGTTTTGGTATCCCGTTACTCTTCCTTCTTGTACTCTTCGGTATAATCTCGTTAGGGTTGGGGAGATCAATAAAATACACAATAGGTGCTGGCATAGTAGAGATGGTATTCATCGTGTTGCTGGATACATTGTTCCTTAAGAATGCCGCCTCATTTTCATTCCAGATATTTCCAACAACAATGAGCGGGGCATATTCGGTCTTTAGCGGCGTCGTCTTCGGAATACTCGCTTTCGCCGGAATGGAATCACCTCTGTACCTCTCTGAAGACACGAGGAAGAGATCCTCCACAGTTCCCCGGGCGCTGATATTTTCTTACGCAATCACGGGTATCCTGTTAATCGTCTCTGCATTCTCTATTATGGCCTACCTTGGAAAGGCAGGACTTGCAGCGTACACCTCGAATCCTTTCTATGTGAACAGTTCCATTAGGTCTTCATTCGGAATGGCTGCATACACGATGTTTGCCATATTGGCTATACTGAGTTCAATGAATCTATGTGTAGCTTACTCGAACGCGGTGCTGAATGAGATCAGAAGAATGGTCAAGGATGGAATCCTTTGGAAGATAAGTACGAGCAACCACAGTATAATCCTATTGTTCTTTCTATTGGAAGGCGCTATAATTGTTGTCACTAATTTATTCCTTGGAAATTTTGTAGGATTCATAATGATTGCAGCGGTGGTGTCGTTCTCATATATGCTGATTCAGATCATCGGAGGATTCTCATTGATCAAACTTTCAATGGGGATCAGGAGTGCAAGAACCTTTTCGGTTGCAGTAATTTCCACTTTGATCTTGGGCGTTACTTTCGTATTTTCATTTATTGCAGATGTGGGACCTAGGAGCCCGACCAGACTGTCCATTCTCGCAGTCATTGTTCTAGTTCTTGCATCCGTACTCGTTTCTCTTTTTGGAAGCACCAAAGCCCGCAAGTGGTACAACAGCGTGGAAATGTTGAACAAACTAGAAATCAAAGACGCGGACAATCAGTGACGAAGCCACCGGAGGGAATCGATCCCCCGACCTGCTGATTACAAATCAGCTGCTCTACCGACTGAGCTACGGTGGCAATTAGGAAGCTTCTGAACATCCTACGATTATTTTATCCTTTTCGTTCCGTGATTAGTATTTCGCTGTTTGCAGTTATCGAATAGTCCATTGTTAATAAACATAAGACGGGTGAAATGAGTCAAAACTTTTCTCGGTATGTTTGTATCACCACGCCGAGGGGGAGATTTGAACTCCCGAGCTCTCGCGAGCAATAGATCTCGAATCTATCGCCTTGGCCGGGCTAGGCTACCTCGGCATAAATTGCTGATTGGAAAAGACTATGAGAATTTAACCGTTTGTGAATTCCTTTTAATTAGCAATGGAATGCTTCACCGAATTCTTGATGAGAATGAAAGCCGGATTCAACAATATCAGGAGAATATCGTTCAACGGAGGAGAAGAATTTGGGAAACGAGAACTCTCTTATCTCCAATAAGGGGCAAAGGAGGAAAGTCATAACACAATATTGGCGTGGGTGGAGAAGGGGGTAAAGTCACAGGAAAACACAGATATAATGACGGTGCTAAATCGCATTCAATGATGAGATCCCAAGTGACTACGATTCACCGATCATTCCGTGAGGGATGGCCTTCTAGTATTATGGACGATGAAGGTGCAATGCGAAACGCCAATGCGTTTTTTAATGCTGAAAAGGTTGCAGGAACTATCTCGCAAGAGCAATTCTGTCCAGACTCAGAGGTGAAGAGCAACATATTAGCGATAGTATCGAATCAACGAGATGATCAATAAATGGTCAAGTTGGAGGAAAATTCAGCTCTAGTTGTAATAGATGTGCAAAAAGTCTGGTCAGAGCCAATCTTCGGAAAAAGGAACAATCCTGATGCAGAAAAGGTGATAGCTGGATTGATGGGAAAATTCAGGGAGAGCGGAAGAACGATCATTCATGTAAGACACGACTCCTTAAACCCTGATTCACTCTTCAAGCAAGGGAAACCAACGTTCGATTTCAAGGATGAGGTAAAACCATTGCATAATGAGAAAGTTATAACGAAGCACGTGAATAGCGCATTTATCGGAACAGATCTTGAAAGTCATCTCCGGAAAATTGGCAACCCTCAGGTATATTATGTTGGGTTGGTGACGGATCACTGTGTGAGCACCACTGTAAGGATGTCAGGAAATTTGGGATTCAGGAGTTATGTCATTGAAGATGCGTGTGCTACATACGACAGGACAGATTCAAAGGGTAATGTCATCCCAGCAGAAGAGGTGCACAGGACAAATCTCGCTTCAATAGATGGCGAGTTTGCGGAAGTCATAGAATCCAGCGAACTGAATTTATGACCAATAATCTTTGAAGAGCAGATATGGTTTGAATTGGTCAACGTTTAACAGGAATTATGAAGTGATCCAGGCACACTTCGTGTCGTAGCACAGGGATTGCAATTCTTTGACACCGAGTCGTTGCGCTTCTCCTTGTATTACTTCTGAATCCCAAGAAATGTTAATTCAAAATCGCTTATTTGATTCTATCCCTTCTTCCATGGAAAGAGTCTTAAAAAATATTGTTTTAAGGCAATTACGAGAACCTTCACGCATTCGGTACAGAGTCTTTCGAAGCTCGCATAAAGGATCCCTTAAACTTTAACCCATAGAAAGCGAGAGTTATAACAGAGGCAATAATGAGAGCAGTCCATAGCACAATCATAAAGTGGTCTACTCCCATCAGTTGACCAACTACAGCCGCCCGCATATTCTGTGTAACAATACTATTCGTAGGGTGATAAACATCGGACCAATATAAAGGATAAAAAGTCTTGACAATATAACCTACTCCTGGAACGTAGTTGAATGGGAAGCCTGGATTAGCTATTCCTCTTGTCGAAACAAAATACCAAAGTTCAAGGATATAATAAAGAAATAGAGATTCGAGGACTATGAAGATTGATGTGCCTCTTATCAATCTGCCCTTATTAGTATCCATCAATAATAAAACAAAATGTAATACTTATATGTACTGTTTCAGTCAGTTCTGCAATTTGGAGCGTCTTCTGCCTGGAACTTGCACTGGGTACTGCGCCGCTGGTCTTTTATCTACTGTTTATTCAGGAGAAAAGACAGACGGATCTTCAATTCTATGCACTGTTCCAAGGTGAAAGATTTGGAGTATTTACTTACAAATCTAAGTGGACTGGCGGGGATTTGAACCCCGGACCTCCTGCTTGCAAAGCAGGCGATCTTCCGCTGATCTACCAGCCCTCTTGCCTCACTCTCATCTTCCGTTCTTTGGAAAATTTTATCTCTTTCAATGTTTCTTCATCGATCTTTCCGTCGTATTCTTCTGGTTCATTCATGCTTTCTGGAGTCACGAACTTGCAGATGAATACTTCCTGACCAGCGTGATATATATGCTCTCCGCTTCCCAGAATCGCTTCACTCCTTATAGGTATGACTAGGGGGACGTCAAAGTGGTAGAGACCCGCGATGTATGCCTTTTCTTTCGAGCTTGAAAGATGTATCCATCTCCTGTCGGAAGGAAGTATTCCATTTTCCCTGAGAATCTCAAATTCTTCCTTGTTTGTAGGATAGTACAGAATTTCGGAGATGCCGTCCGTAGGCAAGTCGGTAAGATCAACGTCTATAGAGTGTCCGTATGTGGCTCTCAGGTATCGCTTGTTGTCGCTCAACTGGTACCTTCCCTTTTGGTCCGTCAGTACTATTGCGAATATGTGCGAGGGGCCAACGAAGTGGAACCGTCTGTAATAGAACCTGATCTCCTGCACCATTTCGTCTATGTTGACGTATCCTCTGTCTGATATCTCCAGGTGGTACTTTTCTGGTTTGTGCCTCAGAATTCCAGTGATAACCCTGCCGAGCAAGTCCACTTCTTCTTCGGAAAGGATAAACTTTCCTTCCTCTCCACAGGACGGGCAGTCGTGTCCCCTGTAGTAGCCGTGTACCATGCACTTGCGGATCTCGATACTGGGCACCAGCAGAAATTGTGAATGGTGTTATAACATTTTTGCAAATTTCTCAACCAATGCAAGTCATGTAAGTTTCCTCAACCTAAGGACTCTAATAATACGGTCGAAGGACACTTATACCTTTTCTTTGGAGCATCTCTAATGACCAGAATCACTGTCATAGGCCTTCAGGAATCCTATTCCACCCATAGAAAAATTTGTGTAAGAGTATCACGGATCCTGCTATTATTACACATATTACTGCTTCAGTAATGCTGTAGTTATCCTGCAGTGCAACCATCGAAAGCAGGAACCCGACATATCTTTCTTCGTGAACAAGGAGAAAATCGACCAAAGAGTCTCATTATGGAGAATGCGAGTATCCAGGAACGAGATCTATTTTGATTAAAATTTCTTATATAATATCAGAATCCGCAAGTTACATATGAATGAGTACAACCTAATTCTCCTAGTGGTGATTCCGGTCCTATTCGTACTTGGGCTGAGAATCAAGGCCTTCAGCAGGGAGGGAGCCATAGCCTCTGCGATTGTGGGCTCGCTTATCATTATAGGAGGAGGTTGGCTATATTTTGTAATGCTTTTCTTATTCCTGGGCTTATCCTACATTTCGACCCTTTCTGGATTTGAAAAGAAGAAGAGCTGGAGCCTGCAAGAGGGTCTAAAAGGAGAAAGAGGGGCAAAGAATGTCGTGGCAGCGGGAGCGCTTCCAGCAGCGATCTCCCTTATGAATTTCTGGAACTTCAGTCCGATGCTTATTTTCTTCCTTTATGTGGTCGCATTGGGAACAATTCTCTCCGACACGGCTGCATCCGAGATCGGTTCTCTCGATGAGAACACTTACATGATACTAACCCTGAAGCCTGCTGAAACGGGGATGAATGGTGGTGTTTCTGCTCTGGGGACCATAGTATCTTTCGTCTTTCCCATATTCTTTTCACTCTTTGGATACATCATTTATGGTGGGCTGATATCTATCCCCCTCGGAGTACTACTCAAATTCGCTGTTCTCTCAGGTTCGTTGGCATTTTCGGGCTCTCTCTTTGACTCAGTTCTTGGAGAGACTTTAGAAAACAGAGGTTACCTGACAAAGTACTCAGTCAACTTTTCGGCCGCCCTGTTTGCCACTATTGTGGCTTTTCTGCTATTTGTGAGGTAACTTTATTTTTCTCAAAGGAATCTCAATTGATGAAGATTCTCCTCATTATTGCAGATGGACTCGGAGATAGACCTCTCGATTCCCTAGGCGGCAAGACTTCGTTGGAAGCCGCTGATAAACCGAATCTGAATACTTTGGCAAGGGAAGGGATGATCGGCCTGATGGACCCTATCCGACCTGGCATAATACCAGGGTCAGATACTTCTCACCTGAATTATCTGGGATATGACCCGTTCAAGTACTACACAGGGAGAGGACCTTTTGAGGCGATGGGGACGGGCCTCACGCTGAGAGGCGGAGATGTAGCTTTCAGGGCCAATTTTGCAACAGTTAATGATCAGGGGACTATAATCGACAGAAGAGCGGGCAGAATCAGGGAAGGAACCTCCGAGTTGGCCAAACAGCTCAATCTGAAGATTGACGGTGTTGAAATATTGTTCAAGGAGGGTACTGAACACCGAGCTGCTCTCGTTTTGAGGGGTGAAGGGATCTCCACTGAAGTAACGGATAACGACCCCCACGCAGATAACCTGAAACCCAAGGACATCGTACCGACTTCAGAGAAGGGTAAAAAAACTGCGCATATATTGAATGAATTCTACAAACAATCGCTTAGAATCCTCAAGGATGCGCCTCTAAATGTCAAAAGAAGATCCAATGGAATAAAGGAGGCCAATGCAATCCTCTTCAGGGGAGGCGGTGAGATACCATCCTTACCAAGCTTCAACGAAAAGTATTCGCTTGACGGAGGTTTTATTGCAGGTGTTGCCCTGGTCTCTGGGATTTGCAGACTTGTAGGTCTGAAGGATTTCACTCCCGAAGGTGTCACCGGGTCGATCGACACCGACGTGAAGAAGAAATTTGCGGCCGCAGTGGAAGCACTTAAGGAGGTCGATTTTGTACTTGTCAATGTAAAGGGTACAGATATCGCAGGCCACGACGGAAATGGGGTCGCCAAGAAAGAATTCATCGAAAAGATCGATGCCGCTCTAAAGGATACCGTGATGAAAGTGAGGAACGAGATTGTAGTGTGTTTCACGGGAGACCACTCAACACCGGCCAGTGTAAAGGAGCACACCTCAGACCCAGTTCCTATTCTACTTCGTTATCCGGGATGCAGGAAGGACGGAGTTGGAGAATTTGATGAAATAAAGGCCAAAGATGGTTACCTGAGGCTTCAAGGAAGCGACCTTATGAACGTTCTCCTGAGTTCTGCAAACAAGGCCGAGAAATACGGAGCCTAAGATATACTTTCTTCCAACAGTTTCTTGATCTCTTCGTCCCGGTTCTCTATCTTCAGAAGAAGTTCCTTAGCCTTCTCTTTCTCACCAGAATTGAGATATATGCGGGATAATAGGACGAGAGCGTTTCTGTCCCTCTGGTCTATCTTGAGCGAGACCTCACAAGATTCTTTTGCGTCGTTCACTCTTGAAATTTTCATCAGGACCTCGGCCCTCTGGTTCCAGTATGAAGTGTTCCTGCTTTCCATTTTTATTGCAGTGTCGACTGAAGCCAGGGCCTCCAGATATCTTCCCATTGAATAAAGCAGCCTTGACTTATCGAAGTAATAGACGGCCTTCTTGAGCAGGTTGATCGATCTGTTTATGTAGGACAGCGCTTCCTCCTTGTTGGTGTTAAAATTTGAAAGGAAAAGTCTCCGATATGTATCTGGGTTAATCGGATAATCTTCTAGGAGCATCTTCTGGAAGGTCGTTGAGTCCTTCCCTTGTTTCTCAAGAATGTCAATGAGGAGGATCAATGCTTCAATGTTCTTCTTTATCTCTATGGATTTCCGTGCGTGTTTCTCGGCTTCCTCAAAATATCCATCTTCAGAGAGTTCGAATGCAGCCATGTATTCATCTGTGCTCTTAGCGAGTGAAGGAAGAACTCTGTCTTGGCTCATACTGGACTATTAAATTACGACAATTTAGCTTTTATCATGATAAGTGAATAAACTAGTAATACCACTCGACATTTTAATAATATGAGAATCCAGTTGATTGGTTTGGGTTCAATTGGAAAAAATTTGTTGAAACTCATAAATCAGAAAGGAACGAGCATAAGTGAAAAATTGGGAGAAAAAATTGAGGTAGTTTCTGTGAGCGACACCACTGGAACTGTGATCACCGATGGAATGCCTCTTACGAGGATCATCCAGGCAAAGGAAGGAGGTGGTCTCAAAACGCTGGACTCATTTGAAAAGATCAATGCAACCAGTGCAATTTCTGATCTCGAGGCAGACATTGTTGTTGAGATTACACAAAGCACAAAGGACGGGAAGCCAGGGATAAGCCATATCGTTTCTGCATTCGAAAATGAAAAGAATGTTGTGACCGCCAACAAGGGCGCACTGGTCTCAGACACTGACCTCTTCAAAACAGCTAAGGAAATGAAAAGGACTTTGAGGTACGAAGCAACGGTATGCGGAGGGCTTCCTGTATTCAACATGATGGACTACTGCATGATCCCAGCGAAGATTTCCTCTGTGGATGGAATATTCAATGCTACGAGCACTTTCGTGATTTCTCAATTGGAGGCTGGAAAAAGTCTGGCGTCGGCTAAGAGCGAGGCGATCAAGATAGGAATTGCAGAGAGAGATCAGCGTGATGATATGGAAGGAATTGATTCCGCGAGGAAAGGAACCATACTCCATAGGCGAATTTTCGGTTCCAATCTCAGGTTGAGGGACGCAGATATATCCGCGAAGCAGAGCGAAATTGCATCGGGAACGAGACAGTTCACCGAGGTGACTGCAAAGGGAGTTAAGGTTGAGTACAAGAAGGTCACAGAAAAGAATGTATTTTCAAATGCCGTTGGTCCATCAATGGTCATAAGATTCAACACCGACGTGCTAGACCACCTTACCTTGTTCACAGATCACGATGGCCCATTGGAGTCAGCAGCAACAGTATTAAATGATATCCTATTGTCGAGGTCAGAAAAGGGAGCATAATGAACAAGGGGTATACCGCATTTATAGGTGTATTGGCAGTATTGTGGGTGGTAACTTTAGTAATTGACGTGATTATGACACTGGCGCTTTATCCTTCTAGATTCGGTGCAATTGCAAGTATTACCGGGAGTGTCACATCGAACAGCAGGGTTCCAATATACATCATAATCGGGTTACCCGAGGCCGTCGGATTGTTCTATCCTCCGTATCTGTTCTGGGCCTTATGGATAGGGGTAGTTGCTGCTGCCGTTTCAGTATTCATAATCATATCTCTTTATAAGTCGCTTCCACGATTCGAAAATTCCAGTCTCTACCGAATTTCGGAATTTTTTGCGTTGAACCTGTTTCTGTCGTATGCGTACATATCATTTGTTTCCGTGATTGGCTATCCAATCAAATCCCCGATACCACCTGGGGCTACCAATTTCATATTCAATTTCTTCGAACTCACAAATGCTGGACTGTATGAAGAACTGATTACCAGGGTCATCTATATCGGAATTCCGCTATTCATTTACTATGCATGGAGTAGGCACGGAATGAGGTCGCCTTCCAAACCAAAGAGCCTCCCGTGGTGGAGGGTCATTTGGGGTGGAGGATACAAATTCGGAAAACCGGAGATCACAGTTCTGGTAATCTCATCCCTGATTTTTGGTATAGCTCACGCAGGCTCCTGGGATGCATCAAAGATACCTCAGGCTGCTCTAGGAGGGGTATTCCTGGGTGTTTTGTACATGAGATTCGGTCTATATGCGGACGTTCTCTTCCATTTCTCAATTGATTCTCCAAGTATTCTTTTCACAAAGGGTTACGGAAATCCATTCGCTTCGGTCGGAACCACAGATCTCTACTCGTTGTTTTTACTGATATTCCTTGTGGCCGGTGTCGCCGTTTCTATGGCATACATCCTAGAAGTTAGTAAACTATTGCAGAACAGAAATAAAAAAGTGGCTGTTCCAGCTGGTTCATCTTCCTATACACCGAACCAAGATTCCAGTCAAACTCGAACTAATGCTGGAGCTTACTGCAAGAACTGCGGGTCCAGAAACGTGACTTTCTTCTATGACGACGTTTACCGTTGCGATGACTGCGGGAATGTGTTCAAGAAAGATCAGTAGTTTGCCATCTCGTCGACTCTCATAATTTCCCTGAGGACAGAAGTTGCATACCCACCGGGAGGGAGGGCAAATCTAACGGTAGAGTCGTCGTAATCAAAATCCTTGAACCTCAAGAATAAGTCCCTTCTCTCACCCCTCGAACTTAAACCGAATGGAAGCTTAAAATCCGAAGTCTTGATGCCTTCTTGCTCAACGACCTTATTCTCCAAGTCCCCAACCGCTCCAGTAGCAAGATCTGTGTCGTATCCGATGATTAATCCCGTAGGAGATCCATCTCCTCTCTTGAAAGCTAGGGTCATCTTGTCTAGGTTCAGATTGTTGATTCGAATGAACTCATCATTGAAATGAAACACATCACCTGGAAGTGGGAATTTTTTCATTTCCAACCTCCTGCTAAGTATTTTATTGAAGATGTATCCCTGATATGCGTGGACAAACATCGAAACCAAGTTGTCAGGGAGCTTCTTGATTGCACCCGAGTAATCTTCTTGGTTGTTTACAAGGTGTTCCATGACCATTCTTTCTAGGTCCAACGATTCAGGGAAAATAGAAAGTCCCATCACCGGGTCCGGGTTTTCATAATACTGCTTTCTGACTTCTGCAAACCTGTCTTCACCAGGGTAGCCTACAAAGATCCTAACTGCTTCTTTGTAATTTCCCTTCAGCATCTCTTTTCCCACCAGATGCGTGACCGGACGAAGTGACCCAAATCTCTGAGGTCCGTAGAAATTAGGGACCATTCCTGCCTTTTTCACACTACCACAATTCGTTTGGAAAATTGCAGAATCTGAATCGGATATCTTGATTTCAAAGAAATTTCTAGAGTGTGACCCCACTGTAAGTGGGGAGTCTAGGTAGAAGTGTTCCAGGACTTCAACATCGTCCAGGTGAAAGTCTCTGTATCTCGCTCCAGGTATGCTGAAGTACTGAACTTTTACGCTCCTCCTGTCCTTTGTTCCAGCGAAGAGGATCCTCTTTGGCGAAATGTGGTTGCTTCTTGCAAGAAATCTTATGAGTCTGTTGTGCTCCCAGTTCTTAGATTTCAATTTGAGGACAAGTACCTTTCCGTCCTCTTTCTTTTCTAGACTGTCGAACTGTTCTTCGACGTAGAAATCTTCAGAGTTCTTTCTGAGTTTTCCACCGGAACGTTCTAAGTCTAGATAATAGTCCGAGACCCCTATTTCAGCGAAATCCACGACCTGCTAATATCATCAACAATATTAATAACTGTTTTCACCTTCCTGCTTAGATGTGGGAAGGTCTCACTGGGAAGAGAAGGAAGAATGGACTCTACGGATTACTGATAGGAATATCTGTTTCCTCCATTCTGCTCTACCTGTCGTTTTATGTTTCATTTATTTATTTGCTGATACCTGTTTTGCTTCTTGTTATATTCCACTACACAAAGGCATGGAGGTTTTCCGATAGGGCATTCTACGGATTTATAGCAATAGTTATTGCATTCTTTATAGCAATGGCCGGGATTTCAACTTCTATCACGGGGTCACCAGACCATTCGACAGCGGAATTAAAGATGTCGTCCGTCACCTACGATGTTAATTTCGGTTATTACAACAACAACGGGAGTTACACATTTAACTTCACTGTCCCAGCGAAGAATGTTACAGACACTGCCAAGTTGCAGCTCATCGACTTGTTCACAAATACCACTCTGACGACCACGAATGTGACCTTCAACACTATCGGTGCAAACTACTCATACTCGTGGAATGCTGGACAGCTATCATCTCACGCGTACGTAATATACATAACCCTTCACTTTATTAAGAACAACACGACGGTAAATCAGGGGGTCGAATTCTTAGGACCCGTATTGATCCCTGCAGTCAGTGTAGTGTTTCTCCTTGCGGAAAACCTGATCGTCAGCTATCTTCTCATAACGGTCCTGTTTTTCCTCGCGTTTGCATTCTTTGCAAGGGCATTATCCACCTCGAGGCAAAGAAAGAGTAAGGGCGGGGACCAGAATCCTCCTAACCCCCCGACACCTATAGACCAGCCTATAATCGACGGTGGCCAACAAAAGACCGGTTGGTTTAAGAGAAGAAATTACTGAGAGGCAAGACCCAGTTCTTTGATCTTACCCATGACCTCGTTTGCGTGCTCTTTCGGGTTCACTTTCGGGTATATGTGAGCTATCTTTCCCTCCTTGTCGATGATGAAAGTGACTCTCTTTGCAGTTCCAATTCCGAGCACATTGTATTTCTTTGAAATTTCCTTAGATGTATCTGCAGCGAGAACAAATGGAAGGTCATATTTTTCCACAAATTTCTTATGGGAACTTTCCGAGTCCACACTCACGCCTATCACCTCTATTCCCTTCGACTTGTAGTCGTCAAAGTTGTCTCTGAAGTTGCACGCTTCCGCTGTACAACCAGGAGTATCATCCTTTGGATAGAAGTAAACGACCACTACTTTTCCTCTGTACTCCGATAGTCTACCTTTGCCTCTTCCAAAAGGCAGTTCAAAATCCGGTGCCACATCTCCAATTTTAAGCTCGTTTTCCATGAGGTTTCAAAGAAAATGAATTTAAATAATTTTTCTGATAAATAGAACTTATTATATCCTCTATTTAATGCCACCATCTATTGGAATCATGGTGCCGGTTGTAGCCCCAAATACGTTGTCCCTGATCAATTGAATAACGATGTTGGCCACGTGTTCTGGGAGTACTTCCACGTGAAGCAGATTACCCTTCTTGTATTCATCCGGGGAAATCCCCTTTGCCTTCGCTCTGTTCTCTAGCACTCCTCCTTCCCATATCTTGGATTCCCTGAAAATCTTGTCTGGGTTGATTACGTTGCTTCTTATTCCGTACTTTCCTCCTTCGAGTGCAACGTACCTTGAAAGTTGTGCCGCAAATGCCTTCGAAGTCCCATAAGACATCATACCCTCTCCGGGATTTGTCACATTTTTGGTAATATTGAAGATAAAAGATCCTCCAATTCCCTGTTTTTTCATGATCAGAAAGGCTTCTTTCGTCACCAGGAAAGTTCCTATGGAGTTTATGTTCACGTGTTTCCTCAGGTCATCAAGGGATGTATCCTCAAGCGGGGAAGGTTTCAGAAAACCAGCATTGTTAAAAACGACATCGATTCCTCCAAACTGTTTCACTATCTCTCTATAAGCCTGCCTGACTGAGTCTTCGCTGGATATATCAAATTTCACGCCAAATGCAGACGGTCCCAGTTCTCTGGAAACTTCAGATATTTTCTGGTCTATGTCTCCTCCTACTCCTACCATTCCCTCTTCCACAAATCTTGAAAAAGTAATTTTGCCTATTCCACTGGCAGCTCCCGTAACGAGTCCTATATATCCCTCCAGAGTCCCCTTCTTTTTCCTCGTGAGTTTGGCCTCCTGAAAGGGCCAGTACTCCATATCAAAACACTCTGCATCTGTGATGAACTTGTTCTCCGAAATAGCAGCGGCCGCTGACGCAACCCGGAAGGAATGTATAGCTTCATCCCGCACTATATCGGCTTCCCTCTTGGAGGATGCCGCAGTTACTAAACCGTAACCCTTGATAACAATAACGGACGGGAATGGGTCGTGCATAGTTCTCCCTGCAGCAACGTACTTCTCGAAGTCCGATTTGTACTCTTCTGCAAAACTGTTGATCTCGTCTTGCAGCTTGGAAAGATCTTCTGAATAGAGATAGTTCTTTTTCATTCTAACCAACATGTCTGGAGTTGCAGGACCGAGATTAGCGAACCGTTTGGCTTCTGTACTGAGTGAAAAGCCAACTGCTTCATCCGAATTGTCCCAAGTCAGAATTTTCTTATTTTGCTTGCTTAACATGCCCCTCAGTCTCGGCAGAAATTCGAGGAAAATGTTTTCCTTTTCTTTTTCAAATTTCGTTGTCGGTATTCCCGCCCATTTAGACTTGACGAACTTCTTAGCTTGGTTGACTAGTTTAATGTGCATCTCATAACTCTCTCTGGCAGTGTTCCCCCAGGTGACCAGGCCGTGGTTTCGTAAAATAATTCCTGCAAAATTAGAGATGTCCTTCTTGGAAATAGTTTCCAGGAAAGTTCTAGCGAGTCGAAAACCTGGCTGAACGTATGGTATAACTAGAACCTTTTCTTCGAACACGTTCGAGATTGATGCTTCATCCAGTTCTGTATTGGTTAGGGCAACTATGAAATCTGCATGCGAATGGTCCACAAATTTGGAGTTGACGAAGGCATGTATGAAGATCTCGACAGACGGGAACGACTGACTGGTATCGAGCATACACCCCTTGATGAAAGATGACATATCTTCATCTGACATGTTTGCGAGCACTCTTGCCTCGTTTAGGTTGTCCAAGTTCACGGCAGTGAAATCTTCGATGTTTACCGTTGCAAGATCAGATCCAGATCCTTTTACAAATAGAGCAGAAACATCCTTACTCGTCAGACTTCTGACCTTAAGTTTGACGCTCGTATTTCCCCCTCCGTGGAGTACCAAACTATTGTCAGATCCAAGGGATCTGGAGGTAGCGGCCCTTTCTTCAAGTAGTTTCTTTTCCTGTTCTGGAATGGTGAACATGATGAATTGGGAATAACTTCCTGATAAAATATGTTTATATATTTTCAAGGTACAATTCCAAGTCTATTAACAGGTTTCTTAAGAGACAAAAGATAAATTGGAATTGAAATTACAGTCGCATGGACTCATTCTCCAATAGGGACAAGGACGTTTTTCTGATTTCCTGCGAGAAGATGGTCGATCGAGGAGCTCTCATGTCGCGGTACAGCAGGACGAGGGAGCTGGATATAAGAACCCTATGGGACAAGGAGTTCGCCAACGTTTCTGACAGAGGAGAAAAGTTCTACGAGAGGGTATTTTTGGAGTATGGAGATGAGTCTGTGGCCGAACTTGCTACTGCTCAGGTCGGGATTCAAAATGTGAGTAATGTCCTATCCAAGATCATAGAAGAGAGCAGAATTGGATTATCATATCTGGAGAAAAGTTCGAGATACGTATCGTACAGGGAAAAGAGAGATGGCAGATACTTGTACCTGGGCCCGCAAGAGGCTGGCATCCCAGAAAGATTCAATCAAAGATACGACGAGTTCAACGATTCACTATTCGAGTTGTACGAGAAGATCTTCGTGGGAGTTTCGAGTTATATCAAGGTGAACAATTCATTTGAGAACACAAAATTCAACCTTCCGAATGGCAAAGAAGTCAAACCCGGAGATGAAGATTCATCTGAGGAGGTCCTGAGGAAGGCATATGAAAGCGCGGTAAGGAGCAGGGCCCTCGATGAAACCAGGTTCATACTACCTGCATCGACTTTGACGAACATTGGCGTTAGCGGGAACGCTCGTGCTTTTTCTCATTTGCTCGAAAGGTTAAGGGTTAGCGGACTGAAAGAGGCGGAAAAACTCTACTCGAATCTATTGGATGAGTTGAAGCTAGTCTTTCCAAAGTTAATTGATAATGTTGAAAATCCTCACGGTATAGATAACATAGAATTTCTAAAATCTGTGAAGAATTTTGTTCCAGAAAAAATCATCGCGGATAAGATGCCGTTGAATAATTCCGTCAAGTTGGTGCAGTCAGAAAATGATGACGTTGTTCTCAGCAAGGTGCTTTCAAGCTATTACTTTGAAAAAACGGACGGGAGTTACGAATCTCTCTATTCTACATTTTCGTTACTGAGCGTTCCAAAGAAGAAAGAGATTCTTGACAAGATTGCATCTTTGAGGAAGAACAGGAGGAACAAACTGGACAGGAGCTTTGAGCACGTCCATTACACATTCGAAATTGGGACCAATTTTGGCGCTTTCAGAGACCTACAAAGACACCGTTCCTTGACCCTACAGAGAAAGAGTTTAAGTGCAGAGCACGGGTTTGATGTACCACCAATAATATCAAAACTTGAGGATCTATCGAGAGAATACAAAAGAATGATCGATGAGTCAAAGAAACTCTATGAAGACATATATTCGGTTGACAAAAATGCAGCTCAGTATGTTGTGATTTTTGCCCACAAACATCCAATATTAGTGACGATAAATCTTCGTGAGCTTGTGTATCTGACAGAACTGAGATCTACTCCGCAAGCTCATTTTGATTTGAGAAACATTAGCAGGGAAATGGTCCGTCAGGTAAGAGAAGCGAACCCGTCCCTCGAGTCACTGTTCAAGTTCCTGAACACAAACGAAGAGGAACTTGGAAGACTCCGCGCCGAGCTGAGGAAAGAAATAAAACTTAAGAAAGCCTGAGTCTGCTTACCCTTAAGCGTACGTGTAAGTATCCACGAGGGAAAGTTTTATTAAGGTACTATAAGTTGGAAACTCACGTCAAGAATTATTCGTCTAGGTTATGTATTATTCGTTGCGGTTGCCCTGATGGTACCGTCAGTGACTCTAGCACAAACAACAGATTCTAGTGCAAACAACCGCCCCCATGATTCGATACAATCTATTCTGTCTGAGCAATCGATCGATATCGAAGTGAATGCCATCCAGAAGTCACTTCTAATTCACAATTTTCCATTCAACTATAAGAATTCGGTGGGAATTCTGGAGAACTTATCATACTCCGCATTGGTAAATATAACAAGAGCCCCTAATTTTCTGAGTTATTTAGACAGCTATTCTAATAGTTCTCAAGTCTACTTGACTCAAGGAATGACATATAATTATTCCAGCCAACAATACGGGGTTTATGCGAATATCAACGTACTCGGAAATGCGAGCCAAATTACTCTAACATTTGCCTATGCGTCCAATAACAAGACCATTTATGGCCCTCAGATCATCAATGAGTCTCAAACGTTAGCATCATCCGAAAATTACAGCTGGGCAGGATATGAGTTCTACGACCCGGGAAATGGGATAAGTTACAATAATGCCCAGTTTAACGTGAGTAACATCAGTCTACCGAGCTTTATCGTTAGCCCGACTGCGATGGCGGCTTGGATAGGTATGACGGACATACCAGGGGGAACGGACGGTAACATGGTGCAAACTGGATACAGCAGGTGGCATTATGGTGACTATCCCGGTATCTGGGAACCCTACGAAAACTGGTACCAAACTTGGATAAAAGGAACTGGAGTTTACTACCAACTATATAACAATATTTCCTATTCTTACCCAGGCTGGGTTCTTGATTTTTCTATTAACTACGTGAGCAGCGCAAATAAAGTAGATTATTCATTAATAGCGGAAAATGTTTCAGAAGTTTCAACAGCGTTGACCCCTTACTATGTAACCTCGATGTACGCTCAATACATGGTGGAAGCACCTTACAATAAAGACTTTGGTCAATCACAAATAGCAGTCTTCCACCCAAATGAAATCTTCATGTATCCAAGCGTAGTAAATACCGCTGGTATCAGTATGAATTTGAACACTCTTCATGGCAATGGTGATTTCGTTTTAGATATCATGAATCAGTTTCCCAGTTACCCTAATAATGAGAACATCTATGATCTGAGTACCTGGCAGCAATCCAACGGACAGTGGTTTTGGGAACCAGATATGCAATATAATAACTCTCTTACGTCCATAAGCGGTTGAAATGACCAAAAACGAAAGTATCGGATCACTCGAGAAGACAAAAAAAGGCATAATGAAAGCGACTATCGTCTTCATCTTAGCTGAGTCCCTATTCCTTTTTTGTTTAATCCAGATTTTCTTAGGGAACATTACCAACCTTCCAGTTCTCCATTTGTACTTCTACCACTATTTTAGATTTATGTTTTATGAACCTAACGGCTCGATAGGACCCAGTAGCAACTGGGTTCCTTTCGAATTTGATGCTTTCTTGGCTTCACTGGCGGGATGGCAAACTGTAATGTTTCAGAGGGTAGTGTGGTTAATTACGACTATTTTTATGATTCTCTCTATTACAACTCCGGCAATATACTTAGTCAAATTTCATAAGTTAAATAGGAGAATTTGTGAAATTAGGCCCACTTTTGGTGAAAACATCCTTCCACCTATAAAGTTGAAGAGTCTGATTCCTCTTCTTGCAAGTGGAACAGTTGTTGCATACTATTGGGTAAAGATACTCTTAGGCAACATCATTTTTCTTCCTGGGTTCCACTATATATTTGGTACCTATTTCAGAGGATATCTCGAAGTTGTTAACCCCTTTTCAAACGATGGATATCCAATTCATCCAATAGCCGTTGCTCAGAATTATCATTTTGCAGTCTACTTCATCTGGGCAGTATTTAATGTCTTTTCAGCAGGCTTGGCTTTGATTGGAGTCGTGACTTACTCTCTAATGGAAAAGAAAACAAGTAAATCTACTGAAACCATTTCTTCGTCTAGACCAGAAATTCAGTAAATTCAAATAGTGAGCATCCTCTTCGGTGGGGCGCCGAAAGCTGAGAGAATTTCTGAAAACTTGGCTCACCCCAGGATGAACGGAGCAGTATATTCAAACGGTTCTGACGCTCACGTGGATTACACAAAGATGGAGAGGGAGCTCATTGAGAAACTGAAGATAGACTTGTAGTGATATCTATAAGAGATTTGCGGGGAAGTCAAGAGGGGGAGTTAGTAGTCTTTCATAGGTATCCGCCTTAATTCAGATTCCAGTGGAAGCTATCCTCCCCCTCTCCGTCGGTCTTCTTTCCCTGTATGGTTTCTTGTTTTTCATGATTGAATATGTGTGGTAGAGGAGCCTCTTCCCCACAGCGATGTAAGCAGCATTGTTGTTCTTCCCTTTCTCTTTCTCTCTCAGGAACAGTTCATAGAATTCTCCGGACATGTGCTTCACAAGTGAAACTGCGCTCTCATGGACAGCGTTGGAGAGATAGGCGTTTCTTATCTTTGTCACTCCCCTTGGAAATGCTTTGCCCCCAGATCCTTCCATGTCAGGGCACTTTCCCACCATAGCTCTGGAGCTTCAGTGCTGAATCGAACTGCTCAATTCTGCCGATCTCTGAGACTATTGATGCAGAATTTACCTTCCCCATTCCCCTTATGTCAGAGAGGTATGCTACCGTCTGATTGTTCTCAGATCTCTTAATGATCTCTTTGTCAAGCTCGGAAAGAGTGTCAATCTCCTGCCTCAGTCTCTTCACATTGATGCGTATCCTCGTTGCATATGCGTCTTCAATATCGGGTATTCCGATGCTCTCGAGTGCAAGTGCATGAACCTTCTCCGCTGAGCCGTCCTTTGTGTGGTTCCTGCTCTCCATGTTCATATCTGCCTGAATATCCTTGACAGAAGCTGCTGAGATATTCTCGGGAGTGGTATATTTCTCCAGTATCATGAGGGCTGTCACGCTATCCAGTGAAAACATTGTGCCGAACTCTGGAAAGATTGCAGAAATGTCTGCCCATATGAAGTTCTTTATCCTGGTGATGTTGTTGCTTACAATCTTCCTCAATCTGGTTATTTCAGACAAAGGGTCCCTCTCGTGTCCCTTTCTCTCCAAGTACTTCTTGCTTTTCCATGGTGTAGAAGCAAGAATATGGGCATCTTCTGGATCTGATTTTTCCTTTCCTAAGTTCTCCACGCCCCTCATGTTCTTCGCGACCCTTGTATCCACGCAGTAAACGGTGAAACCGTTCTTCTCAAGGAAGTGTTTCACAGGCAGGTGATAGTTGGCTGTCGGGTTCACAAATATTCCAATCACTTTGTCACCGTTGCTCTCCTCCAGCACATGTATCTTTTCCACAAGGCTTTCAAGACCTGATCTGTTGTTCATTATTCTTCCGGACCATAGCACAATTTCGTTGTTGTTCTGCACTTCCGCCTGATGCGCATTTTCGTGTGTGTCTATTCCTAGAGTAAGCATCTATATCATCCTCTGCCTATCTCCTTACGCGGGGAGTACTGATCAGACCACACACATCTATGACTTCCCGGGCGGGAAGAATGTGCCGATTAGTTAATTTGATCAGGGTGGATTCAAAGCTGAGTGCGCCATTGCACACAATCACTACATACCACCCCTCCCCACATCCGGATTCGGCTTACCCGAATCACACAAGGATATAGGTTGTATCCCTTATAGCACTCAAAATAGGGCGAAGTCAGGGTGTAAGGCAGTTAGTCTAGGCTCTGTCGACAGAGGGCTTCTCCCCGACCGTTGACTTGTTTTCCGCGAATATGTTTTGGGCTTCCTTGACGGTTGCCTTTTCATGAACGATCGCCCTGATTGCCTTTATCATTGCAACAGGTTTTTCATTTTGCCAAATGTTTCTTCCCATATCCACCCCGACGGCTCCCTCTTGGAGGGCGTTATAGACGAGGTTGAAAACGTCCGTCTCGGTGTTTAACTTTGGCCCACCGGCAACAACCAGTGGTACTGGCGTTCCATCGGCTACCTTCCTGAAATTCTCGCAATAGTAAGTCTTCACAACGTGCGCACCTAATTCAGCCGCAAGTCTGCAAGCCAGAGCGAGATACTTTGCATCCCTCTTCTCAAGTTCCTTACCTACTGCGGTTATTGCCATGACCGGCATACCAAAGTCTTCCCCCTGGTTGACCAGTTCTCCGAGATTGATAAGTGACTGTTTCTCATGTGGTGTCCCAACAAAGATAGACAACGCGACTGCTGAAACGTTGAGTCTCACAGCATCTTCCATGGATGTAGTAATCTCTTCATCGCTCAAGTCCTCTTTGAGAACGCTCGCTCCTCCAGAGACCCTCAGCAGGATCGGAGTATCCCACTTGGGATCGATGGAAGATCTCAGGATGCCCCTGGTGACTGCGACGGTGTCTGCGTATGGTAACAGCGGTTCGAGCATCTTTCTTGGATTTTCTAGTTTGTGCGTTGGTCCCATGAAGTATCCATGGTCGGCTGCGAGCATCACGGATCGTCCAGTGGAAGGCTTTATCATTCTTGAAATTCGGTTACTCATTCCCCAGTCCATTTTTTCTTCCCCTTTTTAGCGGCCGCAAATGCCATCTTAGGCTAATAATATTTCTGTAGCAGGGACTGGCCAATCACTAATAGTAGCTCTCTCCATAGGGTCCCCTTTCAAAGTTGATCAACTTGGCCGGAACACTATCTATTTTTCCTATGTCCTTGAAGTAAAAGAGCATCCCCATACTTGCTCTTCCCGAGTCAGCTACTCCGCTTATTATGTCCTTCCTAGAGTTCGTTATGTCCCCACCTGCAAATATACCCGGGAAACTCGTCATGTTGTACTGGTTTACTATCAGATCACCTGAAGGAGTCACGTTGATCTTCTTCATCATTTCACGTGGAATGAATGAGAAATCTCCCTTCTGACCGGTCGCTTCAATCACGGTGTCAACCTCAACCAAGTATTCTTTGTCCTTGATCGGAACTGGTTCCCTTCGCCCCGTCCCCTTGTCAACCATCTCATTTTTCCAATACTTGATTCCCTTGACTTTTCCATTTTCTCCCACGTACTCGGTGGGCGTCACTTCCCAGATGAATTGGACCCTCTCCTCTTCTGCCTCATCGAGTTCTTCATTCGCGTTGCTCGATGGATAACCCGGTCTGTCAGTAACAGCCCTCCTGTACATAACTATGACTTTTTTCGCACCAAGTCTGAAAGAAATTCTCGCTGAATCGAAAGCGGTGAATCCGCCTCCTATTATAGCAACAGTTTCTCCGACTTCTATCTTCTTTCCATAATTGACTTGTCCAAGGAAATCCAGGGCATGATATACTCCTTTGAGATCGATTCCCGGCGTGCGGGTCTTCGAGGGCTTCCAGTTTCCAACTGCGACGTAGACTGCATCGTACTCTTGCACAAGTTCGTCAAACTGGACATCCCTTCCTATCTTCGTGTTATAATGTATTTTGGCCCCGTAAGAAAGAACATGATCCGCTTCCTTCTCGACAGTATCTCTCGATAGTCTGAAATCGGGGATTCCATGCACCATCATCCCTCCGGGTTTTTCGGTCTGTTCGAAAACATCAACTTGTATTCCATTGATTGAAAGATAAAATGCAGCGGAAAGACCGGAGGGTCCAGCTCCGATAATTGCAACCCTAGGATGACCTCCGAGGTCATTTTGAACAACGTCCAGAATCTCCCTGTAATCGGGAGAATTTTCCGAGATGAATCTCTTAATGTGTCTAGTGGCAACCGGTCCATTGTTATCATCGAGAAGGCAATTGTCTTCGCAGGGATGCGGACAGACGCTTCCACATACTCCCACAAAGGGAAGTTTCTCGAAATTGATCTTCAGTCCTTCCGCCAGGTTTCCGTTCTTTACCGCTATCTGAAATCCCGGTACGTCAATCCTTGCAGGGCATCCTTCAATACAAAGACCGCATCCAATGCATCTGGATGCTTCTGCAGTAACTTCCTCTATCGTATAAGGTACCAGTGTTTGAACGTCCAGACTCTTAACTCTGTTATCTGGATCAAAATGTTTTATAGGTACTCTCGAGTAGTTCACACTGTTCAAATAGATCCACCGATTACGATAGTCCTTCCGATAATAAAATGATTATGAGATAGGGTGTCTCTGGACCGATTTACTTTACTCTAGCCTTTCCTGTGGAGTCCGACGAATCTCAAAATATGTTGTCACAAGGTTGCGAGTCAAGCGAGATCAGGAAAGCAAATGATAGTAGTCTTCCAACTTCCCGCGATTGCCGATAAAATACGATATTTGATCTCCTTTATCTTAGATGCATATTATCAAGACTGTGAGCTGCCCGATAGAAGGTCGGATCTATATCCAGGCTCTTCTTGTACATTCTTTCAGCAAGCTTTTCTTTGCCGAGGCTCTCGAATATCTGGCCCTTCACGAAGTAGACGTCTGCCTTTTGTGGAATCAGTCTGGAGATTACTCTAAGATCGTCCAGTGCCATCTTCGGGAAACCCATCATTGCGAGAGTTATTGCTCTATTAAAGTATGAATCTACAGCCTTCTTGTTGCCTGCCTTTCTGAGCATTGCGATCGATTTTGAATAAAGGTCTATGGCCTCTGAGTACAGTGAGTCTTCCACCATACCGTTGGCAATTTCGTAATACCTCCGTGAGATATTCCTGATCGCTTCTGCTCTGACCTTCTTACTTTCTGGAGAAGAAAACTGAGTTCTCAGCATGTCTATCTGCTTTTCGACCTCAATCTCTAGTCTGTCCCTATCCAGAACACGCTCCATTTTTTCAGCGTTTACCGCCATAGCTAAAGTCGAGTTCTCGCCATCTTTCATTGAAGAATTATTATAAATTTGATATTAAATACTTTCGTATCTTCAAAACATTTTTAGTCGTGTTGGATTTCTAAGTTACACTTTAATTTCACTGACCGAAAAGTTTGCCTGAAAGATGTAGTAAAAGTTAGTGGGTCGACTATTTCTTTCGTTGGAAATACTGTGAGTTGGACAACGTTACTCATCCCGGATGCGCCCGGTGAAGGGTTGACTAAATTTCTTTGGACAGACTGAGTTTCCTAGAGGACCTATATGCTATCGCGCCTGAACTCAATTCTTCCTTCCTCAAAAGTGAGAGAATATATGTCGTTCACTTCAAACTTTATGCCGAGTGACTCGTATTCCTCGTCAGATAGCCTCAGAATAAGTTTTTGGTTCGGACGAGATTGGATTCCGACGGTTTGGGAGATTCCCTTCATCAGGTCATTCACGAAATCTGGACCAAAAGTGAAACTCTGGACTGGATGGTCCTTTTCAGTGATATATTCATCTAGGTCAATCTCCCGTCCCCTTGTTCTTGTATCTTGATCGTAATACGATGAAATATTTATGACCATAACCTTCTTGCTGAGCATATTTCGTCAACGTAAATTGATATATTATACTGTAGGTGCCAAAATTCAGTAATCGAACCCGTTTAACGCTTCTCCAGGAGCAGGGCAGCCTGTTCCTTCCTCAAGTCTGAAAACTGCTTGGAAGATTCCTTCACGATTTCATCCCTGCCCGTGTTGTGCAATGCTATCAGCGCATTTCTTGCGAAACCTTCAAACGTGGCCCGCTTGATTGCGCTGCCTTTGTAATTGAGGTCGAATGACTCTTTGTCCAAGAATGCAATATCCTCTAGCTTCATCTTATTGGAAAAGACATCATCTTGAACTTGTGGTATGGAAGATTCCTTTGTCTGCCTGTTCCAGGGGCAGACGTCATTGCAAATATCACACCCAAATAACATGTCGCCCATCCTATCAGAAACCAGTTTAGGGATAGCGCCCCGATTCTCGATGGTGTGATATGAGATGCATAAGTTTGAATCTATTGTTCTATCTTTGTTTATCGCGCTCGTAGGGCAGCTGTCAATGCATCTTGTACACGTACCACAAAGATCAGGGGAAGGAACAAAATTTGAGTCTAAAGATAAATCGCTGATGGATACACCAATGAAGGTATACGATCCCAACTGCTGATTGATGAGCATAGAATTCTTGCCTACCCATCCAAGAGACGAGATTCTTGCCTGGCTTCTTTCCAAGATGGGTCCGGTATCTACGTAGGATTTATAGCTATTCAAGAACAGTTCGTTTTTAATCATGAACTCGTCTATAATATCTGGGAAAAATTTGTGATAGTCTTTGAACGATGCATAAGAAGCGATTTTCCCGTACCCTTCTCTCGAAATAGTATGCCTCTTGTAATTCAAAAGAAATACTATTATGGACTTTGAGCTCTCAGCGAGCAGGGAGGTGTCGTTGATCTTTATGATTCTTTCCTCTTTTGAAAGGTAGGACATAGAACCCTGATAACGATTGCTCAACCACCTGGTATAGTTCTCGGTACTCTGTATTCCCGCTCTTAATGAAGAGAATTTCAGGTCAGGTGGTACGCTGAGGTCTTGGTCCAGTATCACGAAATGTGATTATAAAGAAATTCTAAAGGTTAACCATACCTTTAATTCTTCGTCTGCATCTGCGAGTAGTGGAAACTGGAAAAGCGAGTCTGGATGAGATCAAGAGGATCCTTGAGAACAACAGGGGAGTGATGCTGAAGAGCAACATCATCGGATCAGACTTTTCTTTTCTGAAGGCCTACTCATCGAACATCATATTCAAGGTAGAACCGATGGTTTTCTACAACTCGCTCTCGATAGAGGAAAATGCTCTCCTATCAGTTTTGTTTCCACTAAATGATTTTGTCACATCTGGAACGTGGCCCTCGATCGCAATGTTAAATTTTGAAAAGCCTGCGAAGGCAGGCAAGGATTACTTCGAATATATTGACAGGGTACTGAAGATCCTAGGGAGGAGAAAGATAAAAGTGGCTTCAGGACACACTGGAAGTTACGGGAACCTCGATTATGGAGTAGCTGGTTCGATCGCATTCATAGGATTTGAAGATCCAATTTTCGACTTCAGAAGGATACGCGAAGACGATCTATATTACAGCATTGGAGCACTCGGAAATGAGCTTTCTTATTTCAAAGACAGTGGAAAGGGAACCCACGCTCCGTCCGAACTTTCCATTGAGATCTACATAAGAGAATTCTTGCGTATAAGAAAGAGCGTTCATTATGTTCACGACCTTTCTGAGGGAGGTTTAAGCAGGGGTCTCATGGAAGTTGCAAACGTAACTCATCACGGATTTGACGTGAGTACAGCGGCCCTTAAAACGGTTGCTTCAAAAGGACTAAAAGACTATGGACGGAAGTTATTTTCTGTTAGTTCATCTGGCGCACTCATCGTCTCTATCTCACAGACTGATGAGGAGAAATTTGAACGGATGTTGAATAAGAAGTCGTGGCCGTCCTTAAGGATAGAAAAAAAGAATGATGGAGTGACGCTAGATGGAAAGAGCTACGATCCAAAAGACAGCATAATAGATTTTCTAAAGTAATCTGCCTCTAAGAATTTGCAAAAAACTATCGTCCAAAGGAATATCGATTTATATTAACATTCAATTAACAGAATCGTGAAAATCGACGGTTTTGATCTACTCTTGGCGAGTGATGGCACATTCAAGCTAGACGGGGGAGCAATGTTCGGCATAGTTCCCAAACCTGTGTGGGAGAAATACTTCAGGGCTGACGAGAGGAATAAGATCACACTGGGTACGAATGTTTTGGTTATAAAGAGCGGGAAAAACACTGCTCTCGTGGACTTGGGTATGGGCGATAAGTTCGACAAGAAGTTGGAGGGCATATACGAGATAGACAGAACGAAAACTCTTCTGCAGGATTTGAGTGAAAAAGACATCGAAAGGGAAGCAGTGACGCATATCTTCATAACACACGGACACCTGGACCACACTGGCTGGGCAACGACTTACAGCCACGACAAAATAGTCCCCACCTTCCCGAACGCAAAATATTACATGCAAGAGGACACGCTCAAAGAGATAAGGGAGCCAAACCAGAAGACAAAACCGAACTACAATTATCTGAATTTCGAAAATCTTGATGACCACATCGAGCTTCTAAACGGAGACGAGGAGGTATTCCCGGGCGTGGAACTCATCAAGTCTGGAGGGCACACAAAGGGACATCAGGTAGTTACCCTAAGAGTGGGGAACAAGACATTCATCTATTTCGGTGACCTGATACCAACCTCGGCACACATCAAGCCTGCCTACGTGATGGCTTATGATCTCTACCCTATGGACACATTCTCAAAGAAGAAAGAGATCCTCGAGAAAGCGTTTGAGGGAGAGTGGACTCTGTTCTTTGAACACGATCCAGCCACGCCTTCTGCTCAGTTGGTTGACATCGAAAGCTATACTCTCAAGAAGGTAACTGTCTAAAAGTTGGTTCGTCCCATTTTCAGAATTTCGCGCGCTATGATAATCCTTTGTATCTCGTTCGTTCCCTCGTAGATCTGAGTAACCTTAGCTTCTCTGAATCTCCTCTCGGTGGGGAGTTCATCTGTCATGGCCCTGTAACCGAGCAGGTGGATCGCCTCTTCAGTGATTTTCACGGCTGAATCGCCCGCTTGAAGCTTTGACATCGAACTGAGCAGGGTAGAATCCTTCCCTGCTTCAACCAGTTCAATTGACTCGTTGTACTTGGTGACCGAAGAATGTAGCATGTTTACCATATCGGCCAGCTTGAACAGAAAATTCTCCGAACCGGAACTCTTCTGCTCATCGTTGGAAGAAATCACATCCCTTATCGCACCCTCCGAAATTCCAATCGCCTGAGAGGCAATTCCTATTCTGCCAACGTTGAGGGTATCCATTTCGATCCTGAAACCATCGTTGACCTTTCCCACTACCTGTTCCTCTTCAACTTCTACATGGTCCATGAGGACCTCTGTGGTGCTGGTCCCCCTTATTCCCATCTTGTGGAACTCCTTGCCGATCGACAATCCGCTCATCTCCTTGTCAACTGCGAATAGTGTCATTCCATGATGCTTCTTTTCGGGGGAAGTCATTGCTGACACGAGGAAGAACTGCGCTTCCCCTCCGTTCGTGATGAATATCTTTCCGCCGTTCAGTATGAATCTGTCTCCTTTCTTTTCTGCAGTGGTCGTTATGGCAACAGCATCCGAGCCTGTTCCAGGTTCTGTTATTGCGAGAGCGCCTATTGTCCCCTTTGAAACTCGAGACAGATATTTCTGCTTGAGAGATTCCGTCCCGTATTTGAGTACTGGCTCGCCGAAGAGGGAGACAGTAACATCTGGAATAAGGGACGTCGAAGCACACTCCCTTGAAATAATCCTGATACTTTCCATTAACGTTGAGAGTGAGAATCCGAGTCCTCCATATTCACGGGGAATATAAGTTGCAAATATTCCCATCTTTGCCATTTCACCAATCAGATCCTCTGGGTACCTAGAACTCTCATCAATTTCCGTCGCTCTGTCCCTTACTCTTGAAATCGCAAAGTCTTCAACTTCCTTCAATTTATTCCGCTCAGGAACACTTAGATTCATTTATTTCCAGTATGAGAAGGTGAAAATTAATCTTCCTGACTTTGGGAAATCTGACAAAAGTCTTATATTTGTCTTATGTATATATTCGCAAATGACTGAAATGATCTCTGAACAACTTAACGCTAACGTGACAGACAACTTTAGAAATAGGTTGTTCGCAAATGGAAAGAGCCGGAATACAGTCAAGATGTATGGGTATATAGTCGATCAATACCTTGACTTTGTTAAATTCCAGAAGGAGGCAATAACTGCTGAAAACATAGAAGCATTCAAGGAATTCCTCTCAATTGAGAAGGGCTATTCCAAATCGACGATCTATCTCTACATCAGAGCTTTGCAATCGTTCCTTTCATACATCGGTATGGAGAACCTAGGCCATCTAAAGGCCCCAAAGAGGCCACAGAAGGTCCCCAATTATCTCATGAATGAGGAGGTCTCATCGATCATAGCCAATTGCAGGAACCTGAAAGAGAGGCTGATAATCAAACTGCTGGTCTATACTGGAATAAGAGTCTCAGAGCTCTGTTCCATCAGGATCCAGGACATAGACGTAAATAGCAAGACACTCAAGATCAGGAACGGGAAAGGAGATAAGGACAGATTGGTAGTTTTCAGTGACAAGGTCGTCTCTGACCTAAAGCTGTATCTCATGGAGATGAAGGATGGTAAAGTGAGAGGCGATTTTCTGTTCCCGACTTCAAGGAGCAAGAGGGTATCGCCGGTCACGGTCGAACGGGTGGTCCGGAACATCGTGAAAAGGTCGGGCTTGCAGAAGAAGGTCACACCACACACTTTCAGACACACTTTTGCCACGTCCCTATTGAGGAACGGTGCTGACTTGAGAATAATTCAGCTCCTCCTAGGTCATTCCAGCATCAGCACGACGCAAATCTATACCCATATGGACGACAGGGCTCTGAAGATGGGATACGAAAAGTTCATCCCTAGCTACTGAAGTCCAGAGATTTTTTTGCATCTTTGTTCAACGCACGGTAACCTTGCAAGAAGTACCGCTGGGAGCAACTAGACACAAACCTCGGGATAACATACAAGATCTCTAGCCCTAGTTGTTTTCAAATCATTTATGCAGTCACATTAAACAACTCGGTCTGAAATTATATTTAAAAAAATCGGACATTTGTTTTCGGGGTCACAGAAAACTAAAGAATGGCAATCCTGGTGACATTTTGATAATTTCAAACGGTTCGGATAATGAAGAAAAGATTTTTAGAAAAGGAGATGGAAGTGAAATCGATCCTGTCCTTTTACTTGGAATAGAATATTGAATCGCTTGAAATATCATCATATATAGGCGTGTTCGCCTCTTATTCTGTTTTGTCGTGAGAGATGGCAATGCTGGATTGTACAAGCAATGTCGAAGATAGGAACTTAGTAATACCTTTAGAACATTCAAAAGTGAAAGGGTATCAGAATGGATAAGAAGGAACAGGTCGCAAGGGAAGCACTCAACTACATTCTAAAGGGAGATGTTGTCGGACTAGGATCTGGGACAACAGCATCACAGTTCATCAAACTTCTCGGGCAGAGTGACATCAAGGACAGTATTGTCGGAGTGGCAACCTCAACTGCATCTGAAAAACTCGCTAGAGAAGTGGGAATTAAAACCGTAGACATCGACGCAGTTGACTGGATTAGCCTCACAGTGGATGGAGCAGATGAAGTAGACAAAAACTTGAACATTCTGAAGGGGGGAGGAGGCCAGCTCACTAGGGAGAAGAAAGTGAGAAACAAGTCGAAAAACTATCTTGTCATCGTATCTGACGATAAGTTGGTGGAAAGAATAGGGAACAGGTTTCCGATACCTGTCGAGGTGCTCCCTTTTGGGCACGAAACCACAAAGAAGGAGCTCGAAGGACTAGGGTTGACGTGTCAGTTCAGGGGAGATTTTGTGACCGACAATGGTAATTTGATCTGTGACTGTAAACCACTTACAAGGCTCGATCTGAATAAGACAGATCAACAACTCAAGATCATTACGGGAGTCGTTGAAACGGGACTCTTCCTTGGAGGCAAGAAAACGGTTCTTGTATCTGACGGAAATGAGGTTAAAGTACTGAAATAGCGTAAAGCCTGGTTACAGCACCAAGTTCTGTATCTGTCCAAGCACGTTCTGCATATCGGAAATTTTTCTTCTCTGTTCTTCTTCCAGCTCTTTGACAATTTCGTTGAAAGGTTTCGCAAGTCTATAGCCATGGACTGGTCTTCCCTTCCCTTCTTTCTTTATATCCCTCTTCATTATCCAACTGTGCTCTTTCAGGATTCGCATAGCAATTG
Source organism: Thermoplasmata archaeon (assembly GCA_021797915.1). Lineage (GTDB taxonomy): Archaea > Thermoplasmatota > Thermoplasmata > Thermoplasmatales. Next base: position 63,707 of record JAJZYT010000003.1, read on the forward strand.
AAACTTCTGGTTGTCGAAGGTTCGCGTTTTTCTCGATCTCTACTGAGGTAGTCTCCGGCCTTCCTTTCATATAAACAAGTGCCTTGGAGACGTTTCTTGGTACGCCCATCTGAATCAGTAATCCAGATAGCTTCTCGTCCTCAGCGGTAAATCCGTCTATCATACAATTGTTAATAAAAATTCTATATTTATATTTTATCAAATTTATTTAGCTTGTATTTTATCCTTGATTAAGAGGCCAGAGAATAAATTGATTTTCAGGAATGGTGAGATTGGTAGGTGCAGCTTTAGCTTATTCTAAATTACATAGGTCATTTACCTATTAATGTACCAACATAAGCCGGTAACTTGGTTGGACATTTTGAATCAGACGTGTTCACAAAAACCTTTTAGTACGTCTGATGTTAGCTACGAAATACAGTGATTTGAATGACCGTTGAGGGTGACGAAATTTTAAAAGAAGCTCCTTCTGAAGTTCCGGCAGAGACGCTGGTTCGATTCAACCATGACGAGCTTAGGTCTAGAGTATTTATAGACAAATATGCAATGAAAGACAACGATGGCATCCTTCTTGAGAAAGTACCTGAAGAGATGTGGAGACGAGTGGCCAGGGAGATATCGTCCGTCGAAAGTGAGCAACTAATGGCAGAGTGGGAAAGCAAATTCTACTGGCTGTTGGAAAATTTCAGGATGATCCCTGGTGGTCGAATCTTGTTTGGGGCGGGCCAGGAGAAATTCAAGAGGAGAGCTACCCTCAACAATTGTTATGTGATCCCAATAAGGGATGACTCTCTTGAGTCGATTTTCGACTGGACAAAAGAGGCTGCAAGGACTTACTCTCTAGGAGGAGGGGTAGGGACGGACATAAGCATCCTAAGACCGAGAGGTGCTCCAGTCAATAATGCTGCGCTGAAATCTACCGGGAGTGTATCTTTCATGAACATCATGTCCGAAACTACTGGTACAATCGGACAGGCAGGACGACGCGGAGCGTTGATGATCACTTTAAGAGTGGACCATCCAGACATAATGGACTTCATAAAAGTGAAAAGAGATTTGAACCACGTGAGGCACGCCAACATATCTGTAAAAATAACAGATGAGTTCATGAAGAAAGTTGAGAATGACGATGATTTTACTCTCCGCTATGAGAGTGGCAAGGTAAAGAGAATAGAGAGAGTGGTGAAGGCCCGGGAATTGTGGAACGAACTCATAAGCTCTGCCAGAAACTGGGCCGAACCAGGACTTATTTTCTGGGACACGATGAGAAAGGAAAGCACTTCAGAATACAATGGTATGGAGATACTCACAACCAATCCCTGTTCTGAGATTCCTCTGGAAGGATACGGAGCTTGCAACCTAGGCAATGTGAACCTTGCAGTCTTTGTGAAGCATCAGTTTGAAAAGGCTGAAGTTGACTGGGAAGATCTGGAAAAGGCAGTCCGATACACCGTCCGATTCCTTGACGACGTTGTGGATTACAACCTTTACAAACATCCCCTGAAGACCCAGACAGACGAAGCCGGGAAGAGCAGGAGAATAGGGGTGGGATTCACCGGTCTTGGGGACATGCTAATCAAGCTCAAGCTCAAGTACGATACTCCTGAGTCCATAAAATTTGTAGATACAACGTTTGAAAGAATAATGAAGATAATCTACGATGAAAGTACGAACATTGCAGCGGAGAAGGGAACATTCCCGGCTTTCGATCTGGAGAAACATCTCAAATCGCCGTTCATCCAGAGACTAGGACCAGAACTGCTTGAGAAGATCAAGTCAAACGGTATCAGAAATGTTGCACTGATAACCGTTCCACCGGTAGGGAGCGGCTCAGCTCTGGCCGGAACTTCGAGTGGAATCGAACCGGTTTTTGCGTTCTCCTACACCAGGAGGAGCGAGTCTCTATCCAAACAGTCCTTCAAGGTTTACCATCCACTCGTGAGGGAATACATGGAACTCTACGGTATCAAGGACGACAAAGATTTGCCCGAATACTTCGTTGAGGCCCACAAGATTGACCCAATGTTTAGGATAAAGCTTCAGGCCACCATACAAAAGTATGTAGACCACTCCATATCTTCGACAGTGAATCTCGCCTCTTCTGTTACGACAGAAGAAGTCGGAAAGATCTATTTTGAGGCGTGGAAAGCGGGATGCAAGGGAGTCACCGTCTACAGGGAAGGATCGAGGGAAGGAATACTGCTCACGAAGGAAGCGACAAAGAAGAAGGAACACAAGGAATTTGAGAGGTCCACGATACTGACCGGAAGGACGATAGTCTTTCCGCTGCTGGAGACCGGCAAACTTTACACCACAATTAACTTCGACGAAAATGCGAACCCCGTTGAAATATTTGTCAACGTGGGCAAGTCGGGATCAGAAGAGAGGGCTTACTCAGAAGCAATCGGAAGGCTGCTATCACTTTATCTCCAAGAAGGAGGAGATGTGTCTAAGGTTGTCAGGGCACTCACGGGGATCAAGGGAAAGTCCACGTCCTTTGTGGGCGGAACCAAGATCACCTCAGTCCCGGACGGAGTGGCCAAGGCAATCGATATAGCAATGAAGGGAGAGCCTCCGCAGGCGACCCTTACGGGACCAACAGATTTCCTGGTGACTGCAATCAAGACAGAGGAGAAGAAAGAGAAAAAGGAAAAGTCTTTTGCCACCTGTCCCAAGTGTAGCAATGACACGCTAGCTATGGAAAACGGATGCCTGTCGTGCAAGACTTGCGGTTACTCCAAGTGTGAGTAGTCTGAGATTCTGGGAAATTATTTTCCTTCCCTATTGTTCTTTTTAATCATATCATGAAGACGGAGTTTGTTGATGTCTACGACGAATCGTTGAAGATTACAGGGATCACTGAACGGGAAACAGCCCACCGGATCGGTTCACTTCATAAGACTGCACAGTGGTGGCTCATTGATTCAGATTCTGTCTACTTCCAGATCAGGGGTAAGAACGTTGCCTTTCCCGGATTGCTTGACGCTACAGTAGGGGGACACATATCTGCAGGAGAATCCGCGGAAGAAGCGCTATTGAGAGAGATTGAGGAAGAAGTTGGGATAAGGTTAAGAACTTCAGAGTTGACATTTGTGGGACAAAATAAGTTTGATTACAAGGGGGAAGGTTTCCAAATCAGGGAGTTCTCCGAAGTATACTTCACAAAGGCGAAGAAGAAATTTAGGACGTTCCGACCTGATCCGACGGAACTGTATGGTATTGCTGCAGTTCCGTTCAGATTCGGCAGGGAACTAATTCAAGGGAAGACCGCTTATCTTTCCTTGAAAGTGATGCTTGCCGACGAAAAGGAAAGGAATGAGACGATTCTCGAAATAGGAAAGAAATCTTTCGTACCTGGCAATTTTGTATATTTTGAAAGAGTTCTGGAAATTGGAGAGCTTTTCGCGAAAGGTGAAAGACAGGTCAGGATTTAATTTTCTGAAAGGTGTTCTTACAAACGCCCACCTCTGGATAATGCTTATAAAAGCGTTTCATTAGTTCAATCACAGATTCGAGAAGTGGCAAAAATGGGTACTCTAGAGTTAGATATGGTGCTAGACCAGTTCAAAGGGATGACCAGATACGCAGCTTATTATTCGGGCCCTGCGGAACTGGGGCTTAAGCACATCGATAAGAAAGCTACGATGGAACCCTTTGTCAAAGGACATCCTAGCACTACCAGAAGGAATACCTCCGAGGATCAAGGTCACCGTAGAGTAGGATTTTCCAGCTCCTCTGTGAGTGCCTGGAGAGTAACACAGATCTCGCGTCCCTGAGCGACGTTAGAGGGCAGTGACCTGTTCTCCTGCGAAAGGGGTGCTGATGAAGAACAGAGCTCGACAAACAAAACAATTTTGAATGAACAATGCCAGTCATCGGTGCGAATGCGTTTCATCAGCATTCCAATCAACGCTGCTGAACATGCGCATCTATAGTCAATATCTTATAGGTGTGGTTTTCTTGAAAATTCTGTCGTTTCATTGGCAATTTAACAACAAAGCCATCAATTGCGAACCATTTATATACGAACAGGCTCTGTCGAAAGAGCATTAGCCACACGTCTCTGGCCATAGTGCCAACGATGGTTCTGCAATTAAGAATACATCAAGACGCAACGGCTGTGCAGCAGTGGTAAGAATGGCAACACCAAATCATTCGAGACATGGGTCTATGGGATACTATCCCAGGAAGAGAGCAAGATCAGTAATACCCCACGTCAGGTCCTGGCCGCAAATCCACGATGGTCCAAAACTTCAGGGCTTTGTTGGATTCAAGGCAGGAATGACGCACGCGCTGTTCGTGGATTATAGGAAGAGCAGCACGACCGCAGGATCAGAGGTCGCTTCATCCGTGACGGTCATTGAGGTTCCACCACTCAAGGTGGCTGGAATCAGGCTGTACGGAAGGGATGCATATGGGGAACACACTATTGGAGAAGTTTATGACAGCGGTTCGCTGAACGAACTCAAGAAAATACTTCCAATTTCCAAGGAGTACAAACCAAAGGAACTGGACGGTGCTGACGCAGTTGAAGTGAACGTTCTTGTCTTGGTACAGAATGAAAAGGTGAAGGCAATTTCAAAGAAGGTCCCTGACATGACAGAAATAAGGGTCGGAGGGGGATCAATAAAAGAGAGGATAGATTACGCAAAATCTCTGCTTGGTAAAGAGGTCAGTTTCGATTCATTTTCAAAGTCAGGAAAGTTTGTTGATATCATAGCTATTACCCAGGGTAAAGGATTCCAGGGTCACGTGAAGAGGTGGGGAGTGAAACTCCTCCCTTACAAGAACAGGAAGCACAGGAGAATGATAGGTACGCTGGGACCATGGCACCCCGACTGGGTCAGGAACACAGTCCCACAAGCAGGACAGATGGGTTTCCACCAGAGAACCGAATTCAATAAGAGAGTCCTGTTCTATGGAAAGCCAGAGGAGAAGGCAATCACGCCGAAGGGCGGGTTCCTGAACTATGGTGAGGTCGTGAACAGTTACATACTTGTTCATGGAACCGTTCCAGGCTCTACAAAGAGAATGATCAAGCTTAGGGATCCGGCCAGACAGTACGTCCCAGATGTTGAGAAAGTGGGAATGACGTACGTGTCCGTAGAGAGCAAGCAGGGGGCGTAAGATGACAAATTTATTTTCACTGGATGGCAAGGTTGTGAAGAACGTTGACCTTCCAGAAGCTTTCAATTACCCAATAAGGAGGGACCTGATAATCAGGTTCACAAACGCATATCAATCAAACGGAAGAACACCTTACGGAAGTTACTGGTTCGCAGGTAATAGGAGGGTCGGTCATAATATGGGACCCAACCACGGTATCTCCAGATACCCAAGGGTCTCCGGCAGCTCGAGGGGAGTACTCCTAAGTAATGCCAGGGGAGGAAGGTCAGCCCACCATCCTGTAACGGCAAAGGACTGGAGCATGAAGGTGAACAAGAAGGAGAAAGTCCAGGCAAAGTTGTCTGCACTGTCTTGCACCGTTTCGCCAGAAATGGTGAAACAGAGGGGTCACAAATTCACAGTCGAATCGCTTCCGGTCATTCTCGAAGACAAATTCGAGTTGATCGAGAAGACGAGCGATGCAACTGACGTTCTTGAGAATATCGGAGTGTTCGCTGATATAGTGAGATCAAAGGAAGGAACAAAGATCAGGGCAGGAAGGGGAAAAAGCAGGGGAAGAAAGTACGTGACACCCAAGAGCATACTCTTCGTTGTCAAGGACAAGTCACACATTTCAAAGGCTCTGAAGAATCTTCCAGGCGTGGACATAGTCAGACCCGAAGAACTGAACGCTTATGTGCTTGCCCCGGGAGGGCATCCCGGCAGGTTGCTGGTCATGACGGAAGGAGCTTTGAACGATGTGAGGGGGTGGAAGATTTGAAGAGTCCTTATGACATTCTTCTGAAGCCATTCGTCACAGAAAAGTCGATGCTTCAGATCGAGAGAGACAACAAGATATGGTTCATCGTCCACGAGAAGGCGACGAGAGACCAGGTCAAGAGAGCAGTCGAGGAGATTTCAGAGATGAAGGTTAGCAACGTCAACATTTTGAGAGACAAGGAAGGAAAGAAGGCGGTCGTGAAGATTTCAAAAGATTTCTCGGCGGAGGAACTAGCTACAAAGCTGGGAATATTCTGAGGTGAAAACATGGGAAAGAGATTATTAGTTCAGAGAAGAGGAAAGGGCGGGCTTATGTACAGGAGCCCGAGCCACAGGCATTACGGTCAGATCAAGTATCCAAGCGAAAAGAACTGGGAGGGTAAAGTGGAAAGGCTCGTAAGGGATCCCGGTCATTATGCACCGGTGGCTGTGGTAAGGATGAACGATCAAAGCACATCACATTTCATTGCACACAACGGAATGTTTGCAGGACAGAAAGTCAAGGGAGGACTTGACGCTCCTTCAAAAGTTGGAAACACACTTCCGCTTGGTTTGATACCAGATGGATCCATAATATACAACATCGAACTGAGACCCGGTTCCGGAGGGAACATTGCAAGGACTCCGGGATCTTTCTGCACTGTTGTGGCGCACGGAGAGAACGTTACACTCAAGCTTCCTTCCGGAAAGATGAGAGACATCAAGCCGTCATGCCTCGCGACAATCGGAGTCGCAGGTGGGGGAGGAAGAAACACGAAACCATTCCTGAAGGCAGGAAAAAAGATTCACGCTTATTCCAGCAGGGCGAAGAGGCCATTCTCTGTCCGAGGTGTCGCCATGAATGCTGTGAACCATCCTCACGGTGGAGGAAACCACCAGCACGTTGGAAGACCTTCGACTGTTGGCAGGAATACCCCGCCAGGAAGAAAGGTTGGTAGACTGTCCCCAAGAAAGAAGGTGAAGACAAATGCCTGAAAAGCAGATTATTAGATCACAGAAGGCCATCAAGAGGTCCAAGAGGAAGGCAACGAAGGCGATAGCCGAGAGAGGAAAGGAGATACTGTACAAGGGCAAGACTCTGGATCAGCTGGTCGCTCTGGAACTGCCGGAACTCCTGAAGCTCATACCGGCGAGGGCTAGAAGATCCCTGAAGAGGGGATACAACATCGAGCAGCAGAGACTCCACGACAGGCTCCTGGAGGAAGATTCTATCAAGACGAGGGTGAGGGACCTCATAATCATACCTCAGTACGTTGGTAAGACCATTTCAGTCTACAACGGCCACCTCTATCAGACTTTCACTATCAAGGAAGATATGATCGGACACTACATTGGTGAATATTCACAGACCAGGAAGGAAGTCAAACACTCCGGACCTGGAGTTGGAGCCACGAGGGGTTCAAAGTTCTTGCCCCTGAAGTGAGGTCTTGATATGAAGTATGTACTAGAAACCGACAAGAAGAAAAGTGCAAGGGCGACATCAGTGAACACACCAATCTCACCGAGGGACGCACTCGAAGTGGTAAGGACGGTCAAGGGAATGAAACTGGAGAGGGCAAAGGACTACCTCGAGAACGTGATCCTGAAGAAGAATGCTGTCCCGTACAGGAAGTTCCTGGACTCGGTATCGCACAAGAAGGGAGTTGGACCGGGGAGATACCCCGTCAGGGCAGCAAAGTATGTTCTCGAAACACTTACAAGCGCTGAGAACAATGCTGAGTTCAAGCAGCTCGATTCCGAGAAGCTCATAATAAAGAGCGCGGTTGCACAACCTGCACCGCCCATCAAGTACTTCACATACAAGGCATTCGGTTCGAGTGGAAAGTTCTACAGGGAGAGGGTACACATCCAGATAGTTCTGGAGGAACTGGAGGAGGAGTCAGAATGAAGGAATTGAAGTTTCTAAAGGAGAACATAAGAAGGCAGCTCATCAGGGAATATCTCATCCACGAGATCGGCGACGCAGGATTCGGGGGAGTCGCCATACAGAGGACACCCCAGAACACCATCGTGATGTTGAGGGTCGAAAGACCGGGTCTCGTCATCGGAAGAAGGGGTTCCAAGATAAAGGGAATGGAAGTCATGCTCGAGAAAAAATTCGGCCTAACGAGCCCGTTGATTAAAGTGGAAGGGACGGAGGAGCCTGGTCTGAACGCACAGATCATGGCGCAAAAGCTGGCCAGATCGATCGAGAAGGGCTGGCACTTCAGGCGGGCAGGCCACAGCATACTGAAGAGGATAATGGACTCCGGAGCGAGGGGAGGGCAGGTAAGGATGGGGGGCAAGCTCACCGGAGAGAGGTCGAGAAGCGTGAAATACACGTCAGGCAAGGTCATTTCATCTGGGTATCCGTCTAAATCGATAGAGAAGGGGTTTGCGGTCGCGATGACAAAGCCAGGGATCATAGGCATCTCAGTAAAGATTCTGAGGAAGAACGTGAAGCTGCCGGACGACATCCAGGTCAGGAAGGTAAATTTCGGGGAGGTGACGGGCAATGGAGGAAATGAGAGCAAAGTCAATACGCAAAATGAATAAGGAAGAGATAAAGAAGAAATATGGAGAGCTCCGTGAAGAGCTCATGAGGGAGAGGGGTATCTCAGCTATGGGTGGTGCTCCACCGAGTCCCGGCAAGATAGAATCGCTAAGGAGACAGGTAGCGAGAATGGAAACAGTAATGAGGGAGACCGAGAAATGAAGGATGACAAGATTTTCAGAGAACTCACGCCCCTTGACGAAATCGCAAGGGAATCACAGGTTGTCAGGATAGAGACTGACAAGAGGCGGTACGGGAAATGGATGACGATAGTCTCCGGTTTCGACCCGCACTCGGAAGATCTGAAGGAGCTGACTAAGACTCTGAAAAAGAAAACGGCTACGGGCGGAACGCTGAAGGGAGAGAAGATCGAGCTGCAGGGGGACCAGAGGGATAAAGTGAAGAAGGTCCTCGAGGACATGGGCTTCAAGGTCGAGGTCTCTCAATGAACCCGTACCTTACCGACGTAGTTGGAACAGAGGTGAGAGTGATAAAGCACTCCGATCCCACCATGGTTGGACTGGAAGGCAAGGTAGTTGACGAGAGAAAGAACATCCTGGTTCTCGAGACTGCAAAGGGACGGAAGTTGCTGCCCAAGACGAAGGGAATACTGCTGATTGACGGTCAGATGGCCGACCTCGAGAAGATGGGGTTCAGGCCAGAGGACAAGATGAAGAAAATAAGGAGAAAGGGAAGACAATGAGGAACATAGGCATAGAAGTAAACGAACCCAAGGAAGAATGCACCGATTCAAAGTGCCCATTCCACGGAGAACTAGGAGTGAAGTCCCCTGTCATTGAGGGGAAGATCACTTCAGTATCCATGAAGGGGACTGTGACGGTATTGAGAGAATACATGAAGAAGAATGAGAAGTACGAGAGATACGAGAAGAGGAGGAAGAAGTATCACGCACACCTGCCAGGCTGCATTCACGTGAAGCTGGGAGATGTCGTAAAGATAGCTTACGCTAGACCGCTCGCAAAATCAGTCTCATTCGTAGTGATAGAGAGGGAGGGATCGGATTGAAGGGTCTCGCAGGGACGCAGATCAGGGGGCTCCCATTGGGCGCCAACCTCGAGTGCGCGGACAACTCCGGAGCGAAGATAATCGCGCTCATCAACGTGAAGGCGTACCACAACACGAAGAGCAGGATACCTGCCGCTTCGGTTGGGGATATGATAATAGCCTCCGTCAAGAAGGGCTCTCCAGAGATGAGGAGGAAGGTAGTCTACGCTGTGGTAATCAGGCAGCGCAAGACATTCAGGAGGCAGGACGGAATCATGGTCGAGTTTGAAGACAACGCGGCAGTCCTCGTGCAGGACAACGGGGAAACGAGGGGAACGGAGATAAAGGGTCCAGTGGCGAAGGAGGCCGCCGAGAGATGGCCAAGGGTGGCTGCCCTTGCCAGCTCAATAGTGTGAGGTGATACAAATGAAGAACGTCAGCGTACATCTTTCAAAGGATCTGATTTCAAAGTATGGAGTGAAGAACTTCCCGTTACGAAAAGGTGACATTGTAAGGATTGTCAGAGGAGATGCAGAGAAGGACGAGAAACTGAACATAGTGGGGAAGGAAGGGAAGGTAATCAAGATATTAACCGACAAGGGAAAAGTCATAATCGAAAACATAAACATCTCGAAGGCAGACGGCAAGATGAAACCGAGGAAGCTCGATCCGTCAGCCATTGTACTCACCAAGCTCATATTAGAAGACAAGAAGAGGAAGGAGAGGTTAACAAAGCTCGCTCAGCTGAGGAACATCACCGTTCAGGAGGAGCCTGAACCAGAACCAGAGCCGGCTAAGCCTGAGGAGAAGAAGGAAGGGGAGGAAACAGCCACTGAGCCTGAGAAAGATGCAGATGAAGAAAAGGTAGAAGACGAAGAAGAGGAGGAAGAGAAAGATGAGTAAGCACATCAAGAGAATTGCTTCGCCAGTGACGTGGAAGCAGCCGAGGAAGAAGTTCGCGTGGTCTGTCCGCTCAAAGGCAGGACCACACCCCATGAGGGGGAGCGTTCCCCTAATGGTCATGATAAGGGATGTACTGAAGTTTGCAGATACGGCCAAGGAAGCAAGGAACATTATCACGAAAGGGAAGGTCGAAGTGGACGGGAGAATAGTCAAGGACTACCAGAGACCAGTAGGTTTCATGGACGTCCTGTCCGTAAAGGATGCAGGAGTCTCAAAAAGGGTTCTAATGGACAAGCATGGCATTCTGGTGCTCTCCGATCTCAATCAGCAGGAGATCGGCTGGAAGCTCGTCAAGGTCACAGGAAAATCGATCGCGAAGGGCAACAAGATCCAGATAGCAACACACGATGGTAGGGTTCTCCTGACAAAGGAGAAGAGTGTGAAGAGGGGAGATACCCTGAAGATCAGCATCCCGGAGCAGAAGATACTCGACGTGTACCCGATGGCAAAAGAGACATCCGTTTATGTTACGGGTGGAGCTCACAAGGGAACGATCACCACGATCAAGGAGATCAATGTCTCAAAGAGTTATCAGGAGAACACCGTTGAGAGCAACGACAATTTCACGACGACGATGTCAAACGTTTTTGTCCTAGGGAAATCGAAGGGCGAAATAACGATACCCGGAGGTGCTTAAGATGGTGGAAATGACAGACGTCGTCATCGACAAGGTCACAATTAACATAGGGGTCGGGGAGGGAGGGGAGAAACTGGAGAAGGCAAAGAGTGTGCTGAAGCTTCTGACAACCGGCAACCCCACTATCACAAAGGCAAGGAGGACGAGCAGGGAATTCGGAATCAGGGAAGGACAGCCCCTTGGCGTCAAGGTAACACTGAAGGGTGAAGAGATGGACAGATTCCTGAAGGAGGCACTGTGGGTGAAGAACAACAAGTGCCTGAGCTACTCTTTCTCGGAACAGGGAAGCTACAGTTTCGGCATCGCAGACTATACTGATTTCAAGGGACAGAAGTACAACCCCGAAATAGGAATATTCGGGATGGATGTTGTCGTCACTTTCAAGAGAAGGGGAGGGTACAGAGTGGCCAGGAGATGGCTCGCCCCAAGACCGGTCCCGAAGAAGATCAGGATCAAAAGGGAAGAAATGATGAAGTTCATGAAGGACAACTACAAAGTTGATATACTGGAGGTGGGGTGATTGGCTCAGACCAAGCTTGCCCCAAAGAAGAAGTACGGGAGGAATGAAGGGTGCGAGAGATGTGGAAGGAAGAGGGGGCTAGTAAGGAGATACAACCTGCACCTCTGCAGGCAGTGCTTCAGGGAGATTGCGCCCGATCTCGGTTTCGAGAAATATTCGTGAGGTGAAAGAATGGCAGATACGTTAAACGATGCACTGATTTCCATAAAGAACGCTTCTAGGCTCGGAAGGCAGGAACTAGACGTCAGAGCCTCCAACCTGGTCGGGAGGGTACTGAGAGTATTCCAGAAGTATGGATACATAGAGGAATACGAGTACGTGGAAAACGGCAAAGGTGGGTTATTCAAGGTGAAGGTTGCGAAGACGGTCAATAACTGCGGCGTGATAAAGCCGAGGTTCTCGATAAAGAGGGACGAGCTGGAGAAGTGGGAGTCCAGATACCTGCCTGCCCAGGATATCGGGATACTGGTTATTTCGACCACATCCGGAGTGATGAGCAATACTGAGGCGAAGAAGAAGGGAACCGGAGGAAGGGCTCTTGCCTTCATCTACTGAGGTGATATGAATGGAGAGAATTATAGAGGTCCCCAAGGGTGTGAAAGTGAAACTCGAAGGGTTTGACTACGAGGCACAGGGACCAAAAGGCAAGGTCAACAAGATTTTCAGGAACGAATACGTTGCAGTTGAAATGAAAGAAAAGAAGATCAGGATATACACGAAGAGGGAGAAGAAGACGGACATAGCCGTTGTCGGGACATGGGCGAGCATAATAAACAGCTCCTTCACGGGCGTGACAAAGGGGTTCATTTACACCATGAAAATAGTCTACGCTCACTTCCCTGTGAAGGTCACCGTCAAGGGGAACGAGGTACACCTAGACAATTTCCTCGGTGAGAAGAGTCCCAGGAAGGTCATGCTTGGACCGGAAACAAAGGTCACAGTGAAGGGAGATCTTGTCACGGTGGAGGGCAGTGATCTGGAAATCACTGGAAATGCGGCTGCAAGGATAGAGAAGATGAGCAAGATCAAGGGGTTCGATCCGAGGGTTTTCCAGGATGGAATTTACATTGTGAGGAAGGGTGATGTTGTTGAAGGCTGAGATGGACAATGAGGGAAAGAGACTGCTGGGTATCCGGAACAAGATGAACAGGAAGAGGCCGGAATTCCACAGGCAGGAGTGGTTCAGATACAAGAAGCTTGGAACTTCCTGGAGGAGACCCAGGGGCAAGCACTCTAAGCTGAGGGAGAAGAAGGGATACAGGCATGCATCGGTCGAGTCAGGGTACAGGGGACCGGTAAAGGTCAGGAATCTCCATCCTTCGGGATTCAAGGAGGTCTACGTTTCAACTCTCGCAGACCTGGAAAAGATAAATCCGAAAACGGATGCTGCCAGGATCAGTTCGACGGTCGGGATGAAGAAGAGAAGAGTTATCCAGGAGAAGGCCAAGTCCTCTGGAATAAAGCTACTGAATGAGGTGAAATGATGGCAACGCTGAGTCCACAGAAGAGGATGGCTGCCCAGCTCATGAAGGCCGGGATGTCACGGGTATGGATGGACACGAAGAGCATAGACGACATCGCGGAGGCTGTCACCAAAGACGACATCAGGAAACTGATCAGGAGGAACGTGATACAGAAGAGACCCTCTAAGGGAAACTCAAGGTCAAGGTTCAAGGCCGCAAAGGCGCAGAGGGACAAGGGAAGGAGGAAGGGTCCCGGGTCAAGGAAGGGTACGAAGAAAGCGAGGGATCCCAGGAAGAGGAAATGGGTCAGGAGCATCCGGGCAATGAGGAACTCTCTCAAGGAAATGAGAGACTCCGGGAAGATAACTAGGTCAGACTACAGACTCTTCTATAAGAAGATCAAGGGAGGAACGTTCAGGACGAGGAATGCTCTGCTCCTCCACATGAGGGAACAGGGGACCCTGAAGGGTGAGTGAAATGAATTCAAGATACATTATGCCGCTGAAGAGGAGAAGGCTCCAGAAGACGGACTACAGGAAGAGACTGGCACTCATCAAGTCAGACTCCCCGAGAGCCATCATCAGGAAATCGCTCAAGAACATGAAGGTAGATATTGCTGAGTACGCGGTCAACGGGGATAGGATCGTCGCGCACGGTTCCACCGTTGAACTGAAGAAGTTCGGGTGGAAGAGCCCTACAGGGAACATGCCAGCCTCCTACCTCGCTGGTTACCTGGTGGGTATCAGGGCAAAGAAGAAGGGAATAAAGCAGGTCGTGGTAGACCTTGGGAGACAGAAGGTCATCAAGGGAAACAAGCTCATGGCAAGCGTGCAGGGGATGCTAGATTCCGGTCTGAAAGTTCCTGTCAGCAAGAAATTCCTGCCCCACAAGGACAGGCTCACGGGAAAGCATCTCAAGACCGTTCAAGAGAATTCGATCGAACAGGTAAAGAAAGCGATGGAGGAATCACAGTGACAAAAGATGAAGTTGAATGGGTACCAAAAACGAGGCTCGGCAAGATGGTCAAAGAAGGCAAGATCAAATCCATATCAGAAGTCCTGGGCACCCGTATGCCCATCAGGGAACCGGGGATCGTTGACACGCTCGTACCCAATCTCGAGGACGAGGTCATCGAGATAAAGATGGTCCAGAAGATGTCGGACTCTGGAAGGAAGGTGAAGTTTGCCGCGACGGTCGTTATCGGGAACAAGGATGGCTATGTCGGAATGGGACACGGCAAGGCAAGGGAAACAGGAGACGCAATCCAGAAGGCAATAGAGAACGCGAAGATCAACATCATCGAGATCAAGAGAGGATGCGGTTCGTGGGAATGTGGATGCGGAAGGAGTCACACAGTACCGTTCGGAGTGATGGGTAAGTCGGGATCCGTTAGGGTCTATCTGAAACCTGCTCCACAGGGTGTCGGACTCGCAATTGGAGACATACCGAAGAAGGTGCTTGCTATTGCAGGGATACAGGATACCTGGGCGTTCTCCGAGGGACACACCAAGAGCACTGTCAACTTTGCATTCGCGACCTTCAACGCACTCAAGGAGACGGCTAAATTCAAGATAAATGAAAAACTGAATCTTAGTACGCCGATATACAAGGGAGGTGTAATGAATGTTAGCAGTGATAAAAGTCAGGGGAAGCAATAAAACAGATCCCAAGATCAAGAAATCATTCCGACAGCTGAGGCTAACCAGGAACAATCACCTAGTCCTCGTGGATGAGTCACAGCTTGGACAGGTGAAGAAGGCGAGGGACTACGTCACCTGGGGGGAGATTGACGAGGAACACCTGATCAAATTGCTCGAGGAGAAGGGAAGGATCGTCGGAGACAAACCCCTGGAGGAAGAAGCTATAAAGGAACTTGGTTTCGGGACGATCAGGGAAATGGCTACAAAGCTTCTAGACGGAAGCATGAAAGTGAACGACATAGAGGGTTTGAAGCCTGTATTCAGGATGAATCCGCCGAGGAAGGGATACCATTCCACGAGAAGAACGTACAAAATGAAGGGTGCCCTGGGATACAGAGGGAAGGACATAAACAAACTCATAGACGCAATGCTGGAAGGTGGTAAGAGTGGTAAGGGAGAAAACTAAGAAGTTGAGAGGTGGAGCGTACGGTCGAGGGCACAAGGCCGGTAGAGGAAAGGGAAAGAGAGGAGGAAACGGAATGGCCGGTCTTGGAAAGCACAGGTGGATCTGGATGCAGGTATACATGCCTGACCACTACGGAGTCCACGGATTTACCAGACACGCACAGAAGGTCGACGTCAAGGCGATCAACATCGGAGACATCGACAGAACTTCAGAGAAGCTGGTGGAAACAGGGATGGCACTGGTTGAAGAAGACAAGATCAGGGTAGACCTGGAGAAGATGGGATTCGGAGTGCTTCTGGGTGGAGGGCAGGTCGGAAGACCGTTTATAATCAAGGTGGGAAAGGCAACCGAGAAAGCAATTGAAAAAGTCAAGAATGCAGGGGGAGAGGTAGAAACTGATGGCGGAGATAAAGAGGAATAGATTAGTTTCCATACCTCTGATTCTCGTATTCGCCGCTAATGTGTACATAGACTACAGGTACGCACATTACAACATACCGTACACGGTCATAATCTCACTCTTCCTATCACCGCTCTACTACCTTGCGTATCTTCTTCTATCTTACACCGGCGAGGGTTCCAAGCTGTACGGTTGGAAGAACCTCGTTGAGAGACTTCCCGCGGTCAAGAGACCGGGAAGGCACGTCAGGTTCAAGGAGAAGTTCCTCTGGACTGCACTGGTGCTGATAATTTACTTTGCACTGTCGAACGTATTCGTGTACGGGCTCGACAAGGCGCAGATAATCGACGTGTTCGCCCAGTTCCGTACCATATTCGCAGGTCAGGCCGGTTCAATAATGGACCTCGGAATAGGTCCAATCGTTACGGCCAGCATCATCATGCAACTGTTCTCCGGAGCGAAGATCATCAACATAGACCTTACGAAGGGAGAGGACAAAGCCCTCTACCAGGGAGCACAGAAACTCTTGGTGATCATAATGATATTCGTGGAGGCAGTACCTCAGGTATTCGGTTACCTCCCACCAGACCCGATACTCATCTCGGGGCTGAATGCTGCCGTACCAGGATATGGACTGCTGCTTGCCAGAATGGCCATAATCCTGCAGATATTCATGGGCTCGTACTTGCTGTTCTTCATGGATGAGCTTGTATCTAAGTGGGGAATAGGCTCCGGAGTTTCACTCTTCATCGCAGCAGGAGTTTCACAGGCACTGATTCTCGGGACCCTGAACTGGGTGCCGGTCAGCACATCTTCTGCGTTGTCGGTACTCAATCCACCAAGTGGGGCGCTTCCCAAGACATTCTATCTCCTGGGCCACTTCAGCGCTGCCTCGCTGTTCTCGGGTGGACTAGAGAGGATTCTGTTTTCGCCTCCGAATCCACTGATCGCGCTAGTGGGAACTATATTCATTTTCTTCCTTGTGGTTTGGGCACAAACGGTAAAGGTGGAATTGCCGCTGGCCCACGAGAGGGCCAGAGGTGCGAGGGGAAGATATCCGATACAGTTGATGTACGCATCCAACATACCAGTCATACTCGCAGCAGCGGTTCTTGCTAACCTATCTATGTGGACACTGCTGTTCTGGACAAATCCTACACTCGCCCACGTTCCGATATTTGGGCACAACTGGTTGCTTGGTGCATATCCATCGTCATCGCTAGCCACCCAGCTGAACATACAGCAGACGACTCCTATCGGTGGACTGGCGTGGTACCTTGCAAATCCGAACGGGATAGCCAACTGGCTCTTCCCGATATTACAGCCTTCGGTGTACAAGACACAACTGCTCAACCATCCCCCATGGGAGATGAGCGTCCACGTGCTGGCTTATGTCACTTTCATGGTCGGAGCATCTGTAATGTTCGCGAAGTTCTGGATTGAGACGACCAACATGAACTCTGAAGGTGTCGCGAGACAGATTCAAAGCTCCGGGATGCAGATCCCCGGATTCAGAAGGGACCCGAGGGTCCTCAAGAGGGTCCTGGACAAATACATACCTGCAATCACAGTCTTCAGCGGTGCTGCGGTAGGAGCACTGGCTGCTGGAGCAGACCTCATCGGCACGGTCGGTAACGCCTCAGGAACCGGTGTGTTGCTGACTGTAGGTATTGTCATTCAGCTATACCAAGCGATGGGCAAGGAGCAGATGACAGAAATGTATCCTTTCATGAGAGACTTCTTTGGAGGATTGTAGAACAGATGAAAGTGATAATAGGGGGGATTCCCGGGGTAGGAAAGACCACAGTCCTCGAAGAACTCTTGAAGGATGGGTTCAGGGTAGAAAACTACGGGGACGCAATGCTCAAGGAAGCCATTGCCCGGGATTATGCAAAGAGTAGGGACGAGCTGAGAAAACTTCCGGTGGTGAAGCAGCAGGAGATACAGGCGCTTGCAGCGGAGAAACTCGCGCAGTTCAAGGATGTCATCATCGACACTCACTTCTCAGTCAACACCAAGGGAGGGTACCTCCCTGGGTTGCCAGTCAACGTACTAGATACACTACATCCGGACCTTTTCATATCAATAGAAGCGGACCCGCTCGAGATATTTGAAAGGAGAAAGAACGATCCAAGAAGGAACAGGGACAAGGACTCCCTCGAGAGGATTAGGTCTCACATGGAGGCCAACAGGGAATACGGGATAACTTATTCTGCCATGACAGGCTCTCCACTGCTGGTCGTAATGAACGAGAACGGAAAGGTAAAAGAGGCTTCTTTAAAGATAATATCCGTAATAAGACCGAACGATGAAGGTGGGCAATGAGTCAGAGACGACGATCTCCACCAACACCTCAGACCAGGGAACAGCAGCAGGCCATGTCATCTTCGATGAGGACGCAGATGCTCTATT
Organism: Thermoplasmata archaeon; assembly: GCA_021797915.1. Lineage (GTDB taxonomy): Archaea > Thermoplasmatota > Thermoplasmata > Thermoplasmatales. Next base: position 81,632 of record JAJZYT010000003.1, read on the forward strand.
TCCTGATAATGATACTTCTTCTCTTCGTTTATACTGTCCCGACCCTGAGGGAATTGTTCTCGATACCCATGACGTACATCCTTCAGCCGGTCATAGGGTTCGACTACACTCGTCCACTATTCACAATCCTTGGGGCAGCTCTCCTGACCGGATTTGTGAACACGATTGCAAGACATTTCTTCACCGATTATTTCGGTATGGCAGAAATGCAGCACAAGAACAAGAAACTCCAGGAGAGATATAGGGAGGCAATAAGGTCAAGAGACAAGGCTGAAATGGATTCAGTCAGAGCCGAGCAGTCCAGGTCAATGCAGGACTCGATGAAGTTGACACAGCAGCAGATGAAGCCAACTTTCGTGACACTGATACTCACGGTGCTGATCTTTGCGTGGTTGATAGGATTCATGTACCAGGTCCAGAAACTCGATTTCACAACGATCAATTCACCGTTCGGTCAGGGGGACCTCATGACGCGCTATTTCGGATTCTATATATGGATAGGACTGTACTCGCTGTTTTCACTAATATTCACATACCCGTTGCAGTACTCGCTCAAACTATGGTACATGAGGCGGAGAGTTAGGAATGAGGGTAACTATATCGGGCCCACCGGGCAGCGGTAAGACAACTGTTGCAGAAATTGTCAGCAACAGGTTGTCCTATGAACTTGTTACCGGTGGAAAGATTTTCAGGGAAAAGGCAAAAGAAATGAAAATTTCACTCGCAGAACTGGGAACAGCAGCCGAGAAAGAGGGCAGCTACGATAGGGTACTAGACTCATATCTTCTGGATGTTCTGAGAGCGAAATCCAATGTAATCGTTGAGTCGAGACTCTCGGGATGGCTGTGTCATATGAATGGGATAGAAGCTTTCAAGGTTTTCGTAGATGCAAGGGAGGATGTGCGTCTCCAGAGGATCAGGAATTCCATAAATTACAGGGAAGAAGAGAAGGGAGACAACCTGCTCTACCAGATAAGAGAAAGGGAAGAGAGCGAGTGGGCTCGCTACAAGAAATACTATGGAATAGATTTCAGGGACACATCGATATATGATCTAGTTGTGGATGCAAGTTCAGAAGGAGCGGAAAAAATCGCGGAGGTGATAATCTCTGGTCTCAGTCTTCGGTAAGGAACCACGTGAAAGATCGATAGAAGAGCGTATAAACTTCGGTTTCGTCGTGCTTGACAAGCCGCGGGGCCCCACCTCACATCAGGTGTCGGCGTGGGTCAAGGAAATTCTGGGGATTTCAAAAGCGGGTCACGTGGGTACCCTGGACCCAAACGTGACAGGCGTATTGCCCGTTGGATTGCAAAAAGCAACGAGACTGGCAGATTTCCTGCACGAACAGGGCAAGGAGTACGTCACGCTAATGTTGCTTCACAAGGCTGTGGACAGGATGAGAGTCGAGGACGTGCTGAAGGAATTCACGGGAGAAATTTTCCAATTTCCACCGCTTAGATCGGCGGTCGCAAGGAACCTCAGAAAGAGGATGATATATTCACTCAAATTAATGGAAATGAAAGAAAGACACGTCCTTTTCAATGCAGACGTTGAATCAGGTGTCTACATCAGGACACTCTGCAGGGATATGGGAGATGCGCTCCTGGTTGGCGGGAACATGGTTGAGCTCAGAAGGACACGCAGCGGACCTCTGAACGAATCCAACCTATCGACACTGCAGAAACTCAAGGACGCATACACACTTTACAAGGACGGTGACGAGAAGCTGCTCTCAAGCATGCTCATCGATCCGGAGCAGGTCACAAAGGACTACCCAAGAATAATACTGAAGGAGAGTGCCATAGACGCTATGGCCCATGGTGCGAGTATTTTCAGGAAGGGAATCATAGAAGACATGGGAGAGGGAAAGACACTCAGGATAATGAGTCCCAGGGGAGAACTCCTCGGAATGGGAACTAGGGAGGGAGAAGTCGTGAAGCCTTCTGTCGTGCTCATAGACAGAGGTGTCTATCCGAAAGGCTGGAAGACTGGCAATTGAGTTCAAAAAAAAGATTTTAATCTATTTGCTGTTATACAGAAGTGTACAGCTTCCTAGCTCCCATCCTCATTGCACTTACTCTAGGGTACCTGGCAACGCTGATAGCTAGACTCACTGGGACTGTATACATTCCGTATCTCCTGCTGCTTGGTATTCTGGTGGGACCGGTTCTCTACCTCATCAAACCAGGGGAAGCTGAAGTGCTTTTCTACAATTACATCGGGCCAATAGGGGCGGCATTCGTTATACTCGCCGAGTCGTCCAAGATTCCAAGATATCTGCTGAGGAGGATAGTGAAACCACTATCGATGTTGTTAACCTTTGTTCTTTTTGTCACCGGGATAACGACCGGAGTCATTCTGGTATTCCTCCTGAGAGCACCGGTATGGGTCGGGTTCATAGTCGGAGCCATCATCTCTTCCACGGATCCAGCATCCGTTATTACATCCCTAAGGAAAACGAAAGTATCTGAAGTACCATCCACGTTGCTGGTAACAGAATCGGTGTTCAACGACCCGTTCTCGTACCTGTTCCTAATAACGTTAATAATCATCTTCTTTCCAAAGAACGTCTCCTTGGTACAGTCGTCTCCATTCACTTTCAGCAACGTGTTCCTCTACGTTCTTTTCACGCAGGGATTATTTCCGATACTGATTGCTGGAGCCCTGTTCGGACTGCTCTACCTACTCAGGATCAAACTGCCGAAGGATTTCAAAGAATATTATACAGCCATGTTCCTACTGTTCGGCTTGTCTGCCTACTCGATAACTGTCGTGGCGGGCGGATCCGGTTATATGGCTGCGGCCATCTTCGGGGTTCTCTCAGGGAATTTCATGCCGAGAGATACCGAATTCGAAAACTACAAGCAGTTCATGGACAACATATCCACATTCGCAGCGATCCTTATATTCGTGTTTCTGGGTGCTTCCATCAATCTTTCCATCCTTACTTCATTCGTCATCCCTGGCATTCTGATTGCGCTGATTCTGATATTCATCGTGAGACCACTCGCTGTCATATTAGCGGGTTCGGTGGACGTTAACCTGAAGTACGGAGACCTCTTGTTCGTGGGGCTTGAGGGTACGAGAGGTATCTTCCCCGCAATACTGGCGCCGACCGTTCTCATAATAGGGAATCAGACAAACAACGTGCTGCTGCAATACTGGGGACAGGCTATAGAAGCGCTTGTACTGGTCATCATATTCACTTCATTGACTGTCCAGCCATTGCTGATGGGTAGGATTTACAAAGCGCTTCATAAAGACGAAGTCTGACAACTCAGTCATTAGGAAAGATCACGAGCTCATAAACGGTTGGTTGATCTATAAGTTGTCAAATTCCTCGCTGACATCGATGATTACTTGTTCCATCAGCTTCTCGATGTTTCTTGCAGAAAACTCTCTGAGGCCACCCATTTCGCTCTTAACTTTTGCAAAGAACTTTGTATTTTCAGAATAAATATCGAAGTGAACGAGTAGCTCTTCCATGCCTGCTGATAAATATGCTGTATAAATTTTTAACTCATTTTTGTAGCTACATTGTGGATCCAGTTGTCAGTAAAAATGCAATAGTTCTATCCTCTCATATCATAAAACATTAATATGACAATATGATTTAAAAGAGTGTTCCGAATCCTCGTATACATTGCGAATTCTGGGGTAGAACTGAAGGAAGGGGATGTCTGCGAATTCAGTTAGAGTTCGAAGGTCACTTCCTCTCAGAACGACACTTTTTCCAGTATTCGTGGTAGTTTCAATGATTCTGGGGTTGGGGTTGAGTTTCAAAGGAAGTAATCTGATCGGGACCGTATCGACCTTTGGAATCCCGATCGGTCTCTTCTTCATGATTTATCCAGCGATGACGAAGGTGCACCTAAAGGAAATTCTCGGAGGCATGAAGGATGTTAGGAAACTAGGCCTGATGATCTTCCTGAATTATGCTATTGCTCCCTTTCTGGTCGCGGGACTCGCTTATTTATTCTTCTTCGGCATATTCGAACGGTTTGGATTCATTGGGACACAGGTCGGGTCACAGGTCCTTGTGGGAATCATATTGCTCGGAGTGGCCCCATGCATAGCCATGGTCATGGTGTGGACAGATCTGGCAAAAGGCAACCTAGCGGCCGGAGTCTCGTTCGTTGCATGGAATTCCATAATACAGGTCCTGACTACTCCGTTCCTGGTCTATTTCCTTGCACGGACACAGCTGATTATCAATCCGCTGGTGATCCTGAAGAGCGTTATTTTGTATCTTGTGACCCCTTTGGTGGCAGGAACGCTAACACGTTATTTCCTTTGGCGAAAACCATATTTCACGAAGTTCTTGAATCGTCTGGGAACTGTGCAAACACTCGCCCTGATGTTCACAATTGTCAGCATTTTCTGGAGTGAGGGATCGGGTATACTGGATCACATAACACTGATTTGGATGGTGGGCGTTGTCATGCTCTCCTTCTATTTCGTGCTCTTTCATTTGGGATATTACGCAGCAAAGAGAGCGAAGTTCGACTATCCCGATTCGACTGCAATAGGTTTTACAGTTTCAGCAAGGGACTTTGAGATAAGTATAGCCATAGCGATTGTGGCATTTGCTGCGTACCCGTACGTGATATTCACGACTGCAATAGGCCCCCTGCTCGAAATTCCGCTCATGCTGTTGCTCGTCTGGTTGCAGCTGACCAGGAGAAACAGCATCATGAAGGCAGACCCAAGCCAGGGAGTGATTCTGGGTGAAAAGTGAGGATCTGAGAACCTGCACCGTCAAGGGCATCAAGAAAGTCGATACGAGGAAGTATCAGAAATCCTCTGAGATGATTTCAGCACTTGCGAACGGTTCTAGAATTGCCATACTTGACATTATGCTAGAGTATGGAGAGGTCTGTGCCTGCGACCTAGAAATAGCCCTTGGCTTGCCACAGCCTACGGTGACCTCTCATCTTCACAAACTGTACGAAGTCGGACTGCTACTGAGAAGAGAGAAATGGAAGTTCACTTATTATTCGATAAATCCAAGGCATTCAGATCTCATAGGGGTTGTCTTGGCCAAGTAATAATCTTCCTGAAAAGATTGTGCTTAAGAAAGAGTAAAATAAATCAGAAGAGCTCCCCTATCCGAAATATCCCAGGTCCTCTTTTCTTTCTTCAGGTGAGGGGTTCTCTATCATCCTGGTCGTTATGTCCTCTATTTCTTTTATCCGCTCGTCCAAGCTTGCTGTGTCAGTTCCCAGCTTGAGATAATCCACCAGTATCTTTGTGACCTGTTTCGCCGATTTAGGGTCCGTGAAGTAGCCCGAAGTTTCTCCCATCAGGCAGACTCCAGGCAGCTCGAACAGTTCCTGTCCCATTCCGAGGAAAAGACCTGCCCCTCCGACGATGCCTCCTCCGGGTTCATTTTTTGAGAATATGACGCCCAGTTTCTCCACTTCTTCCTTCACTTCTTTAGAAGTATATGCTCCGAGCACTCTAGGGATCTCCATGAGCTTGCCTATCTGGTAACCTCCAAGCGTTATGATCCGCTTGACATCCAGCTTGGTCCCCAGTTCCAGGACTTTGTAGCATATCTCGTACTGTCCCTGTGAAGTGAGTCCCTGGAAATCTCCGGTGAAGAATATGATGTCTCCTTCCTTTCTCTTCTTGTAGTACAGTTCATTCCTTACCAGCCTGGCAAGGGCATCTTCGTTCATCAGTACCTGTGGAGGCAGGTGATGAGAGAATACGTTTGCGAGCTTCTTTGCCTTAATGCTCTCTATAAGGAAATCCGCGGTTATCTTTCCGACATTCCCGATTCCCGGGAGTCCAACTATCAATACCGAATTCTTTAACTTCACGTTGTCTACCATTCGAATGATTACACTTTCCATTTTTTCACTCCTTCCCATACAGCATCTTCAACCTGTACTTTCCATATTTATCTTGTGGCGAGAATCTCGGGGGAATTGTTGACTTGGTTGAAGAACCACACTTTGGGCATTTTCCTTCCAGCGTATAGCCGTTGCAAGCCGTGCACTTGAAAATAAGACTTTTCACTCTTTCACTGGTCCCTCGCCTATCCCACCGTGCTTCTTGAGATAGGATATTATGTCTTCGCCACTCTTCTTCATGTTCTCTTCCGCAATCTTCGCATCTTCAGCGCGCGAAATGATCCTGTACTGGGGTGCTCCGAGGTAGGTAATCTCAATACCCTCTCTCTCCCCAGCTTTCAACGCGTTCTTAATGACTTCTATACCATTTCCAGAACTATCTTTCAATCTCAAAATTCCTCTTACTTCTGCCACAGGTGGCTTGAGATTTTCCTTTGCATAGTCTATTATGACGGTGGCCCACTCCTTGTTTTTCAGGTCCGCCGAGAACTGCTCTGGCTCAATCGCAGCTACGTCCAGGGCATATGCAAGCGATCCGAACTTTTCCTCCATCTCCTCTACTGCGACGGACTTGTCCAATTTTCCAGGATATTGGGTTGAAAGATTTGCTAGTATCTTCTCTGCCCTCTGCTCGTTCTTCCACTCTTTGAGTTTTTCTCTCTTTTGATGGTCGTTTACCCTCCTAAGTGAGAGATCGAACCTTCCTCTGGAAGGGTTCGCATCCAAGACTTTGCAGACTACCCTCTTTCCCTCTCTAACGTAATCCCTTATGTATTTGATCCAGCCAGACGAGATCTCCGTGATGTGAATGAAACCCTCCTTTCCAGGGAATTCATCCAGACTGCATATCACTCCAAAATCGCGCACTTCCTTGACCGTGCAAACGGCGAGATCTCCAATCTCTGGATCGTTCTTCTTCATTTAAATTCTCCAACTATCTGTCCATTCACTTCGTACTTTCCGCCAGTTGGTTTCGCGAGTACTGTGTTGCAGACCTGGCACTTGACCTCTGTCGAACCTCTTGCATAAGTGAGGGTCTCTGTGCCGCAGTCCGGGCATTTTATTTTGATGAAAGACTTGTCCATCCCCTTAATCATTGTTGGCACTTACGCTTCGACCTCCGCTAGTTCGAACTTCTTTGCTCTCCAGGTGGGAGAATGGTAGGCCTTCTTGCATTCCAGACATCTGTATCTGATATTGATTCTCTTGGTCGGTTTCTCCCTTCCCTCGTAGACTGGCCTGGGGAAACCCCCATAACCCGAGGTAACCCTTCTGAAGCGCCTCTGTCCCTTTCTCAGCTCACTAGCCTTCTTTTTCTTTACTCTCTCGACTTCCTGCTGAGTATGTTTCTTACAATGAGGGCAATATCTCATAATCTTTCTAGGTAACTTCAATTATACCACCGATGTTGCAAGCTGAATTTGGACTGCGTATTTAAGCGTTTATTCATTGGAGACCAGATACGACATAGTCAGCGTGCCGAAAGGTCGAGAAGGAATTTGACCCCCCCGATACTCCGACTCACTACTTCATATATACAAAGGAGCAAATTTTCCTAAAGCAACTGGTGGATCTTATGACTAAATTTTTAGCTTGAAATGGGTCACGAAAAAATCAATGGTAATTGATCCACCAAACCGGTGTGGGCGAACCTCGTTTTGATTTTCCGGGAAGCACTATTCCATATACCGGAGAAGGTACGAAGACGATTATTGCAGCCAGAAAAGCCAAAGTATTGGAACAGCAGGTCCCCTACAAGGCTTCCTTAAATGAAACCCAGCCCGAAGAACAGTTCATAATAGGACTCCCCCCGGGCTGCTGACGAACTCTTTGATATGGAAAGCTAGGTGTTTTTGAGAATGCTATAGTTGAACCGATTCCACTTATTGCAAAGGTCACTACCATGAAAGTGAAACCGTGATTCAGGATGAGAAACGAGATCATATTCATTGTCGGCCCAAGATTGCATAGAGAATCGAAAACAATGGACAAAAATTATCAATCTGATGCACATAAAGTTGCTTATGTTGGACGAACTTCCTCAATCCTTCGACCCGCTGCAGATAGAGAAAGAAGTATCTGAATACTGGGAAAGAGGAAACATCATGCAGCTGTCCTTCGCAGTTAATAGAGGGAAGCGAAGGTTTTCGTTTGTCGAGGGCCCTCCAACCGCAAATGGTCCACCCCACATAGGACACGCAGAGACAAGGGCGATGAAAGATCTGTTCCTCAGATACAAGACAATGAAGGGGTTCTACATCGATCCGCGTATTGCAGGATGGGACTGCCACGGGTTGCCGGTTGAGATTGAGGTGGAGAAGAAACTGGGGATAAAGAACAAGGCAGAGATAGAAAAACTGGGAGTTTCAAAGTTCAACGCTCTCTGTAAGGAGAGTGTATTTGAGTACGTCAAGATATGGACAGAAGCATCCAAGAGATTGGGTTTCTGGGTCGATTACAACAGGGCGTACATAACCATGAAGGATGAGTATATTGAGAGCGAATGGTGGGCGCTTAAGGAACTATACAAGAAGGGTCTACTGTTCAAGGACTTCAGGATATCCCCTTATTGTCCCAGGTGCGGAACCACTCTCAGCGCGCACGAGGTATCTCAAGGGTACAGGGAGGTCGATGACTTCTCGATATATGTAAAATTCAAGATAACTGGAAAGGACGAATATTTCCTCGTCTGGACCACAACTCCATGGACTCTTCCCGCAAACGAGTATCTCGCAGTTAACCCAAATTTCAATTACTTATTGGTCAACTATAAGGGGGAAAAGATCTGGGTAGTAGAAGAGAGAGCCAAGATAGTATTAAAGAAATACGAAATTCTTGACAGCAAACCTGGATCTTTTTTCGTAGGAAAAAAGTACGAACAACTGATTCCTATACTCAGGGTCAATACTGGACTGTATGTAGTGGCGGGCGATTTCGTCACAAAGGAAGATGGCTCAGGAATAGTGCATCAGGCGCCTGCTTTTGGTGCGGACGACTATGCAGTTTTGAAGAAGGAGAACGGAGAGCTTTATGTCACCGTCGACGAGGCAGGAAAGATATCTCTGGAATCTCCCTGGAAAGGGCTTGATGTGCAGACTGCAAGTGATAGGATCATAGAATATCTCAATGAGAGGGGCCAGATGATCAAGACGGAAAAGACATCTCACTCCTACCCTTTCTGTTGGAGATGTGACACTCGCCTGATATTCTATCCAGTTGAATCCTGGTTCATCGGAGTATCAAAGGTCAAGGAAAAGGTTGTAGAATACAATCAGAGGGTGAATTGGAAGCCGGATTACATACGAGACGGAAGGTTCGGAAATTTCTTAGACGAGGGGAAGGACTGGGCTTTGTCGAGGAACAGGTTTTGGGGAACGCCCCTTCCTGTATGGACGTGCAAGAACAATCACGTCTTCGTGCCAGGAAGCAAGAAGGAGTTGCTGGATAACTCGACATACGTACCAGAAAATTTTGAACTTCACAGACCAAAAGTTGATGAAGTGAAGGTAAAGTGTCAAGAGTGCGATGCAGAAATGATACGCGAACCGTACCCGATCGATACCTGGTTTGATTCAGGTTCTGCCTTCTTTGCACAATATCACTACCCATTTGAAAATCAGGAATTATTCAAGGAGAACAGTCCAGTTGATTTCATAACTGAGGCGATGGATCAGACGCGGGGCTGGTTCTATTCACTCCACGTGATATCTTCCTTGCTCTTTGACAGGAATGCCTACAAGAATGTCGTTGTGATGGAATTCGTTCTGAACTCCAAGGGAGAAAAGATGAGCAAATCCCGAGGAGATCAAGTGGATCCCCTCCAGATAATGGACAGAATAGGAACAGACTCACTCAGACTGTTCTTTTTCCAAGGCCCTCCGTGGAAGCCGAAGAGGTTCTCTGAAGAGGTTTCAGTTGAGTTTTCCAGGAAACTGCTAGGAACAATTTATAATTCTTATCTACTGTTCTCCACCAATGCAAGATTGGACAATTGGCGCCCAAAGAAGGAGAAATTGGTTTCGGACCTCGACAAGTGGATGCTCAACAGGACCAAGGAATGCATATCATCAGTAACAAAACATATGGACGAATATGATCCACATCTTGCGCTGGACGACATAAAGGATCTTGTGCTGGATTTATCACAATGGTATTTGAGACTTTCCAGAGATACTTTCTGGAGTAAGGATGTCACAGATGCTAAGAAGTCATCATACTTTGTTGCCTATGAGGCACTAAACAGCATTACAAAAATGCTTGCACCATTCACTCCATTTTTCTCGGAATATCTTTTCATGAAACTGAACGGTGCTAAGTCAGTTCACCTTTCTGAATTCCCTGTGGAAGAAGAATTTGATAGTTCGGTAATAGAAGAAATGAATCTGGTAAAAGAAATAGTAGAATCAGGCAGGAGAATAAGACAGAAGAATGGTCTGATCTTGAGAAGACCCGTCAAAGAGATCGTTGTGACTGATCTTAAGTATGGAAGGGTAATGGAAAAGTTCAGCGGCCTGATCAAGAAGGAACTGAACACGAAGGACATATTGGTAGCCGATCTGAAATCCTACCAAAGACAGGAACACCTTCTGGACAAGAAATCCACCGGCAGAATCTTCGGAAAGGATCTAGCCGCTGCAGAAGCGGAATTCGGAAGGAGTGAAAACCAGCTAGAATTCAAGAAATCCGGAACGGTCACTGTGCTAGGCAAGACCATAACTAATGAGAACGTCGACACCAAGGAACACCTTGACGAGAGATTTGTATCCGACGATACTTCAGACCTCAGGATACTGATAAACAAGGAGTTCGACAAGAAGCTATATCTTGAAGGGTTGGCCCGAGAGATGGTAAGAAGAATTCAGAGCATGCGAAAGGATGCGAATCTCGATTACACCGATAGAATCTATCTGCGGATCGAGGGAGATGAATCTCTGATGGAGGCGTTTTCGTCTTTCAAAGAATACATACTTTCAAGCACTCAGGCAGAGGAAAAATCATCGGTTGGAGGATTGGACAAGGTTTGGGATATATCTGGGCTCGAACTCAAGATAAGTATTGAAAAAGTCGCTCTGTGATTCACCAGTCACAATTAGAGCAAGAGAAATTGAATGAAAACCAATGAAACTCCCAGGAGCGCAAACAGAAATGATAGGACGAGGTATACAATGAAAGTGACAAAGGCGAGCAGGAATGCACGCCCAAAGTCGATCTGATATAAACCCATTAGAACCAGCAGAATTCCAATGAACCCGAAGAAGAGACAAAGATTTGGGAATATAAGACCGAACAGAGATCCGAAAAAAAGAAAAACGATAGCTCCAATAAATGTCCCACCCATAGCGTACCAGAAACGGGACCGATTGTGAATTATTACCTTGGAGACAAGATAAAGAGGGACAGAAGTAACTATCCACAAAACTACAAGAGCTATTATGATGTTCACGAAGCCCATCGTTGTAGAGGTGATGGCAATGCTTTATGTGCCCATTAGATTAGAACTTGTAATTGAAATTTAATTCTCTTCAATCCGAATTGTCGGATCGATCGGAAGCAAGAATCGGACTGGTCACTTTTGATGCCTGTATCGATGGCACGACGAAAAGCTCTTCATCCACCTTGACAACTTTCAACCTGTCTGATCCATCAGCATCAACAACTGCTTTCTCCTTGAAATCGAAGGGATCCATTATGTATGCTGTCTTTCCCTCTCTGTACAGAATTTCAGCCTCTTTTATATCTTCACCGTTCCGGTAGACAATACGATCTTCTAAATCCTCAAGTTTCTTTTTTGACCTCGATCGACTGTCGAAGTTTATCAGAGTCACCAGATCTGCTTTGATTGACACCACTAGGTAGAGGTTCTTGTCAGTTTTAAGCACATCTCCCTTCTGAAAATTTGGGATGCGAACAGATACGGTTATCCTATAAAGCTCGGTACCCTTCTTCATGCCCACCAAGTGCGACGTTTCCTTTAAGGACCCTCCGAACCGATCTATGGCCTTCCTCGCCATGGACCTTGCAAACTGTTTGTCTGAAAGGAAGAGATCATACCCCTCCTTGATCCGTTCCGTCTTGGTCAGGAATACGTCTTTGGATTGAGCGTTGTCAACCAGATCGACGAGGTAGCTCAGGATGAAATCCTGTCGTTCACCTTTCTCTCCCCTGAGCTGAAGGATAGCCTCGTGATAATTGCCCAGTTTCTTCGTGCAAACAGGGCACGTGGACAGGGATGTGTGAAGGAAAAACTGCCCCTTCTTTTGCTCTCCGTTTTTTGATGAGATTCCTTCGTAAGATATTCTTCGGTTGTATTCATCGCCGCTCACCTCGAACAAAGGCTCTTTAATATTGAATACCGACTCGATAACCGAATTTATAACATAATCTTCCTTTATTGACTTCTCAGACCATCCGCCCAAGAACACTGAGCCGCAATGCGGACACCGCTTGATCTTGATTGATTTGACAAACCCTTCGGTGCTGCTTCCCTTCTTGCAATCTTCACATATGACAGTCGACCGATCGACTTCCTTCCCGCAGACTATGCACTTCGTAAAGGATTATGACTATTTGACTAAAATTATTTTGTCCGATCCACTACTTTAGGAATCTCTACAGGAGATTCAAAAAATTCCCTGAAAAAGACGCAGTTATCCTTACCTTTGCAAGCGAGTAGGTTGAGTTTTGAGCAACCATGTGTATCTAAGTAGACACACTCGTTTTCAATCGCATTGTGGTGGCCCCAGATATCGCACTCTTCCTGTATGCACTTGTATCCCGGGTACTTGAAATGACAAACGTCTTTCAGGTCCGAAAAAATGCACCGCACGTAAGCTAATAAATAGGTTGAATAAAAATTGTATTAGAACAACAGGACTAATTTGATCGGTCAGCCGATGGTAATGTTCCTGACCGTTGAAGCCTCAACTCCACAGCCTAAGGTTTAAGCCGTCTTATTGTCCTCGGAAATGGGACGACCTTGTTAATGTGATCCAATCCAGCAAGCCAGGTAAGCAGACGGTCAACTCCAAGTCCAAAACCAGAATGAGGAACGCTACCAAAGCTCCTCAGGTCAACGTACCATTGATAATCTTCAGGATTCAGGTTATCGTTCCTCATCCTTGAGATCAGCTCGTCCTTGTTCCATATTCTTTCTCCCCCTCCGATTATTTCCCCATACCCTTCTGGGGCCAGAACGTCGTGGTTCATCACGTGGGACGGATCTTGTGGGTCGGGTCTATGGTAGAATGGTTTGAGCTCTGTTGGGAAGTTATAGACGAAAATGGGTTTGTCAAAATCTTCGGTTATAGTCCTTTCCTCCTTCTCTCCTAAGTCGGTTACGTCGTCCAACTGGAGACCCTTCTGTCTTCCTATTTCTATTACCTTTTCGTAGCGATACCTGTAGAATGGTTTTTCAACGCTCTTGATTTTGTTCAGGTCTCTCTTGACGATTTCGAGTTCTCCCTTGTTCGAGGAAAGCAGGCTTTGGGCTATGGCTATGATCATGTCCTCTTCCAGATCCATCATCTGCTGGTTTCCAACCCAAGCAGCTTCTGCTTCATAGTGTGAGTATTCAGTGAGGTGTCTCCTTGTCCTAGACTTCTCTGCCCTGAACGAGGGGGATATAGTGTACACACTTTCAAGTGAATACATGAATGCTTCCAAGTAGAACTGCGAGGATTGGGTGAGATAAGCTTTCTCACCAAAGTACGGAACCTCGAAGAGGGTGGAACCGCCCTCTACCATTCCACCCACGAACATGGGTGGTTGCACTTCATGGTATCCTCTTTCTCTCATGAAATCGCGGATCGAATCGAGAACTGTCTCCCTCATTTTCATAATGGCAGTCATCTCCCTACTCCTCAACCAGAGATGTCTGATGTCGAGCAGAAACTCGTCGCTTTTGTCCTTTGTGATCGGGAAATTTTCAGCGAACTGGTAGACTTTGACCTTTGTCGCATGAATTTCATAGCCTGTGACCGCCTTCTGCTCCTTCGAAACCTTCCCTTCCACTTCGATCGAGGTCTCGATATTGGACTTCTTTGCCATTTCGAATTCTTCCGGAGTGACCGCGCCCTTCTCCACAACAACCTGAACGATATTTGTCGAGTCTCTGATGACCAAGAATATGAGTTGACCAGATTCTCTAGACCTATAGACCCAGCCTCGAACGTTTACCAAGGTATCTACGCGGCTGTCATCCAGTACATCGTTCACGTGCATAAACCCCCTAATTTCTCTCTGTATAAATAATGTATTTTAGGTAGTCTCGATTTGCATCGAATTGTGAATGTGTGAAATCCTAGGAATTTAGGTACCAGTCATGCCTAAGAGAGAGAGAAAAGTTTCTTGAAATTTCGGAACTGTTTTGTAGGATTGTATATCTCCAGGTTTGATCCAGTAGAACTCGGAGTTTTCTTCGTTCAGTTTCACTTTTGCTGTTCTTGTCTCCATAATCATTGGTGTGATGGCGTAAAGATTCCCGTCGTTCCTGACATAGATCTCTTTTCCAATCTTCCTGGGCTTTGCATCTTCTATCGAACATTCTTCCAGCATCTCTCGTTTCCCGGTCTGTTCAGGAGTTTCCCCTTCTTCAATGAAACCCGAGATGCCACTTATTTGTCCAGGGTACGATGGCATATCCTGTGACCTCTTAAGCAACAGGAGATTTCCGTCGTGCATGAGATAGACAGTTGCTACTCTCCTCTCCTTCACATTAAGTATAGAAATATCTCCGGTGGAGCCATTCATCGAAACTCTGTCTCCCTTCAAGAAGACATCTAGAGGTACTCTGTCGACCATCGGTATCTCAGATATTATTGCCCCGGTGACTACCATCTGTTCTGCAGCCTCATTTATCAGTCCAGTTGGCGCAATGTTTCTCGACTTTAACTCAAGGAATGTGTAGGATCCGACAGTGGAACCCCGTCCCCCCTTGAACGCCAACACCTTTCCAGTTATGTTTGTGTTTTCGCAAGGTCCGCTGGTCACGAATCCATCCCTGCTGATCTCGCCGAGAGGCGAAATGAGCTGGTTACAGACAACGACATCGGAAGTGGCCCTGCCTGGAGACAGTCCGCGCCCTTTCATCACCCTATCACCCACTTCAGCAAGTCCAATATTCCCATAAAGGCAACCTTCTGGTTCCCGTATCCCTTTAGAGGTAGATAGAAAGTCGCTTTTCCAGAATTGGTTCCCGTTTTGCTGTATTTATTGCTCAGCGGTGAAACAACCATGCAGGTATCAGAAAATACCTTTCCTCCAAAATTCTCTATGATCTTTACGGATTCCAACGATTGTGCCTTGACCTCTCTGGAAGTAAACAGAAACAGGTCTGGTCCAACCTTCTTCTTTCCCTTAACCAATCTCGCTATGTAATCGAGCTCCTCAGACGAAAGGTGAGGGCAACCTATTGCGATGAGCTCCGGCTCCTCTTGAGCTGAATTCTTACTGATGGTTTCATCTATGTCACTCTTCTCCACGTTTATCGTTTCAGGGGAGTCAGATACAAGGCTCGTTTCTTTCGTTATCCCGTCCACGTGGAACATGGGAATGGACGAAACTGCAGATAGGGCGGCTGAAAGAGCCTTCAGTTCAATCCCTTTTGTCTCCTTTTGCCCCTTGATAATCGGTATGTTCTTGTTCAATTTTGGTCCAAGAAAAAGACCGAGCGCAGCAAATCGCGTATAGTCAAGTTTCTCAGTTACATTCACGACAACTGTCGCTTTTCTTCCTTCATCCCTGTGGAGGCCGCTGTCAGGGGTCTTTCCTATTATGGCGGATGCCATAGCAGATGGACCGCTCTCCCTGTTGGTCCTCGCTCCTATGAGAGAGTTCACATAGATGATTGCGGAGCTCTCTGCCCAAGAGATGTGATCTCCAAAACTCGGTTCGTTGTAAAAGTAATATGGGGTGCAAGTGAAGCTGTTCATTACTCCCATCTTCTGATAGATCTCAATTATCTCCATCTGTTTCTTGTGGAACGTTTCGTCTATGTCAACTGGCCCACCGTTTTCGATATCAAAACCCAGTGGATTGAGAGAGGTCGGAACTGAAACCTTGTGCATCATTTTCTTGAGGAACTGTATCCCGCCTTCGCCGACATTCTTATATGAGACACCAGAAATGTGAGCCGACTTGATGGGTATCAGTCTCTCTGCCTCACCTAGCTCTCCCAGAGAATACAGTAACCTTATTGCGAGCTTCGGTGCATCTCCCATTTCCCCCTCGAATATCTTCTCTTCTTCTTTAGTGAGTTGCAACTGCCTCACCTTTGTGACAATAATTCTTTAATCTTTTGTTTCGGGTCGGAAGACAAAGTTATGCTCCTTCCGATTATGAGGTAGTCTGCCCCGTTGTCCATCGCCACTTTGTAGCTTCCACCTTGAGTCCCAACCCCAGGGGAGAGTGCTTTCAAACCAGATATTTTCTTGAGAGCCTGTATCCTCTCTGGATGTGTGGCTGGTGCAACGATACCGTCAGCTCCTTCCTCCTTAGCCATCACTGCTATCTTTTCCGAGTTGCCGGATATGAAGTCTGTGTTTCCAGGGTGAGACATCTCAGCCACGATATAGAGGTTCCTTGCTTCCTTTCTGACCTCCCTGACGACATCTCTTCCCACAAATCCTTGCATGATCACTCCTTGTGCGCCTTGTTCCGTCAGATTTTTGGCTATGTTTCTGGAGACATCGGGTATGTCAGCTATCTTGATGTCCACGATCACCTCGCCGATTTTTGAGACCTCTTTGACTACACTGGATCCTGTTGAAAGGATGAGTGGATAGCCAACCTTGTAAGCCTTTACCAGTCCCTTGACTTCAGTGGCCATTTTTAGTGCCTTCTCCTTATCTTCAATATCTAGGGCAAGGATTATGTTGCTTTCCATCTGCCTGTGATGCCGTTTCAAAATAAAATACTGTCCATATCCCAAGCTTTGTATTTTTTTGGATTATTTGTACTTTAATTAGCCATTTTGTACTTTTATTCTATAACTCTGCGGAGTTAAGGTTAAAAATATAAGTGATTTTATCGATTGATGTGATGATATCTGGGAAAAGCGTATAAGTTGGTTTTCAATACAAAGGCTATGGGCGGGAATGCAAAATTCAACGTTGCTGCATTAATATCTCTAGTAGTTGTCATAATTGTGATAGGTTCTGCCTTTGCAATTTCTTATTCTTCTTTGAGTTCACAGATTTCTTCAAATAATCAGAAAATCTCTGAATTAAATGGTAAAATTACTGATCAAAATACAACCATCTCATTTCAAAATAGTACAATCTCAAATCTGAAATCTAACGAGTCAAACATGTCTCTCATAATTGCAACTCTTCAGTCGGAGATACTGCTAGAAAATGGCAATTTTTCAAAGCTGAACCTACTCTTATCGTGGGTAAAGACTGTTTATGGAATACACTATAGTATTCTCGCTTACAACGCAACAATAACCGTTCCAAGTCACGAATATCGGCAATTAACCCATTACATAAACCCATCTAACAATACTACCATCGTGTTTCTACCAACCTCATCCATTAACGGGGTCGTGAATGGCAATGGAACAAGCACAGTTCAAAATGTCACCTACTCTATGACGTCTGCCTATTCCCAAGGGGCCGCGTGGGGACCTCCTGTTACGTTGCCAAATTTCGAACTATATGTTTACAATATGGGAACAGCAGCTTTGACCTTCAACTTCACTTTGCTTATGATATGGAGGTCGTAACTCAAAACCGGGTATTGAATAAATACTTCTCAGAGTATTTTCAAAGTCGATGACCCCGAACTCAACTTTGCATCTAACTCCTCTTTTCTCAGTTAGCTGTTTTCTTGATAACCCTAAAGTTAACTTTGGAAGCGTTTTCAGCAAGTGCATTCCAGAACTAAATTACTTAGAAACAGTTCAGCCTTTCATAAATCTCACAGACACGCATTCTCCCTTCAGTATACCTTCGAATTCTGAATAATGGCAAATGTTTCTGTCTGTGTGATCACACTTATGTTGGAAGGCATAAACTTCTTCCTTTGCTCCGTCGACCAAAGTTCTAACAGTCTCTACTTTACTTGAGTCATTCAATGATACTCCCAATCGCAAGAGTCCAATGTTTGCTTTGGCCACCAGTCTAATGGTGTTGTTTTCTTTAGGGATTTCATAAATTGCCGAAACAAATTCTTGCTCATTGAATTTCAAACCTCTCAGTAATGAAATTGAAACAATTGTTTCCGAGGCGTCGCTGATTAGTATCTTAAAATTTCTCTTGGGAACTATGCCTTCCTCACTACTCAACTTGAGATGTAATTCGTCCACTGAATTCACAATCCCGTAAGGTATGTAGAAGGGTATTTTGTCGACGGTAAGCCTACCGGTGTTGATAACTTCTAAAAAAGTGGAAATTCTTATCGTACCACTTGGTCTCGAAAAATCGTAATGAATGGCGAATTTTTCGAATTTCATTTCTTCATCCAACTTAGGATCTGACTCCTTTTCATAAACCGCTCTCTTATCTTTACGCTTTTTCTTTATCAGTTTAGACGAAACTGCTTTGCTAATTATTCTACAGAAAGATTGAGAGTGGACGTTGTGACCAACGAACCGTTCGAATTCTTCCTTGAATGCTGTATAAGAATATTTTCTGGCACCCATTCTTCTGTAAACAAAATATTGGAATTCTCCATACAGATCAACCTGTCTCTTTCCAACACCTGAAGGTGTTGAGTACGTTGAATCTGTTCGCACCAGATGGATATTCTTGAAGGAATGGTAGAAACGGAAGTAGTAATATTTCTTTCCATTGGGCGCCTTGGTCCACCATTTAGAAGTGTTTGCCCTATGACCGCATACCGGACATTTTGAAACTCTTATGTGTCTTTTCATATGATCTCTTTTGTCTGCTGTACTTCTTTTCCAAATTGCTTGAGTTTAGATGGCGTCCACTTGAATTTAAACAACACGAAAGGCCGTATGTTGTCGTCATCAAATTCAATAGCTTTACGATCTTTTCTAATATCTTTCGAGGTTACTTTTCTTGAAACATCTTCTGCATCTGTTTGGCTTGAGTTGGTCTTGACCACAGACAAAGAAAACTCACGCTGCGAGATAAGCGAGAACCTCAATTTCTCTAGCCCTGTCGACGCTGTAAAAGTGTAAGATGGTTCAAACTCTGGCCAGAAATAATCAAGTTCGAAAATTCTCTCATTGCCAGGAGGAACGGGGCTTGAAAATTCAATAATTATCCTTTTTTCTTGGGGAGCGTCTCCCAGATAATATAAAATTGCGTTTTCCTTATTTGTTACATCATATGCCCTGAAAGCAACCTTGTCCCTATACCTAGCATTGTCTCCAAATGCCCTATACTGCAGATACTTCAGAGGATACCGATTATCATTAAAAATCCTTGCCATATATTTATGGCGATCAAACAGATCGTTATCTTCAGTATCAGTAAGTTCTATGGAAATCTCTTTGAATATGTAATCAAGCTGTCCCTTGGCAGGCGTATTAATAAAAAAAAGAGCCCTACCTCGTCTCAAGACCAAGATAAGCTTTGCATCTACGAATCCGAACAAGGCTCTAGAAACTCGATAGTATCCCATGCGAAAAACATCTTTGTTAATAGCTTCTACAACTTCTTTCACAGTAAAGATGGCGCGTTTAAAGCGAGTGGAACTCAGCAAATTAAGCAACTCTCTGCGGGCGTCATTTTTGGGAATCCTTCTCGCAGAGTAGGAATCCGTTCTAACTGTGTGATCCGTGCTGCCGTGATGAAATATGCAGTATTCGTACTTCTTGCCCGATTTGTTCCTACTCCAAGTTTTGGTTATCCTAGCCGGTTCATTACAGACTGGGCATGGGTGTTTAGAGGAGCTGTTTTTCACGATTATCCAACCACTTCTAGTATTAATGTCTCGTGAGTAATCAATAGCGGTTTCAATTTCCGAATGATCCTCCGCCGCCCAGTGTACTAGGAAACTGGATAACTATCCATCCGAGAAGGGTGATAGTTATAATCAACAACGACCAAGCCATAAGATCACCTCCGACTGTTCATCACCTGTTAGTATTTTCTGACAATTTCCAAATTAGAACGTCGAATCTCGATCAAATCATGTCGAATCAATGCACTTCGATTTAAAAGGAAACTTCACATAGCGGAATTTCACTTGGATATATCAACGTGAGTTTCTTTCCCTCCAATTTTCCAGTTTTGTTCAAATCAAAAAATAGAACATTTAGTCAAATTTAGAATAATACTTAATCTAAGTTTCAAAATAAAGCCAAGAACAGCCCGACTTTATTGAATCATTTAACGACTGGGTCATCAAGAAATAGTTGAGCTAGATCTTAGAATTTATTTGTTCTGTTGAGGTGCTGTGAGAGAGAGAGCTCTTGGAATAACGGACTTTTATGAGATAACATCTCAAAATCTATACCAAGTCTTCTAATTTGGAAATTGTTCTAATATACTCAACAAGGATAGTTATATTTGAGGTGAAAAACTTGAATTATGAAAATGAATTACACTCTGAAGCACAAAGAACAAAACGTTACCCCTCGAAAAGAATACTTACATTTACAATCATTATGACGGTAATTGCGTCTTTGATTCTAGTTCCTACTTTCACGTCTGCTGTTGCACCGAATCAGTCTCTGAACCCCCAAGCCTATTCCTGTTCTGGAAATGCGTATCAGACTTATAGTGGCCAAGTTCTCGATCAAGAACAGTACGGTCTAGAGGGCGTAGTACTGTACTTCTTCACCCCAGGGATATATGTGGGTGGTTCTACGGCAACGGTGGAGTCGGACAGCTCAGGCGACTGGTCTGTACAGCTAATCTCTTGCGTCTATGATTCAGATCTTTACTGGCAAAGCATGACTGACGGTCCGTACTTAACAGAGGAAACGAATGTCCCAGCATCTGGTTCTTCCTATACGGTCAACGTATGGATAATTCCCATCAACTATAACCTAACTTATGAGTATCCGTATTCGCTCAATGTAAGCATCAAAACTGTCTTTGGAAGTAATATGGAATTTGGTATAAATGCTAATATTAGCGGAAACGTTGGGAGCAAATTCTTGGGAGACGATATCAGTGGGTTTGTTGGAACTGATTTGCAGTTAAGTAGTTCAGATATCTGGTCGGCAAGTTCAAGAGAACCGTATATGACTTACTACGCTGCAGGACAGGCAATCCACGTTGAGGCAGCCAATGGAACTTCGATATCCTATGTGGAACAGTATGACCCGAGCGAGTTGAATTTTCAGGCCTATGACCAACCCCCTACAAATCCACTGACTATGCAAGATGTGATAAATGGTCATGGAAGTCATGTCGATTATCAAGGGGCTCTTCCGTATGGAAATACGACGTGGTCCCATTCAACAGGAAGTTTAACAGAAGTTTCAGCAGGAATGAGCGTGACTGCAGGATTTCCATTTGGTAGTGTTACCTTCAGCACATATGTGAAATTTAGCTCAGACGTTAATAACTCAATTAGCGTGACCTTGAATAATTCAGGCTCGCAAGAAGAATACTATGTCGTTTGGCAGGGAGGTCTTTACAGCAACGGAACTTTATACTATGGGGGCCCTGATTACAGCATTTGGTATTACGGTACAAGTCCGCCTCAGTGAGGGCAAGCAAAAAATATATACACTACTGAGGTGGGGAATATATGAACGAAAAATACAAAATCATTAGGGCGCTGGCGATCGCATTGATAGTGATAATTTTGGTTTTTTCTTCAACTTTTGCATTGTCTTATTCGGCAATGAATTCTGAAATAAATGCAAAAAATCAGAAGATCACAGATCTCCAAAAGGAGATTCAATCTAAAGATTCAACGATATCAACGCAAAACAGTAGTATCGCAAATCTTAAAATAAACGAGACAAACTTGTCTCTTATTGTTGACTTAATCAAAGGAGAGCTCAATTCAGCAAACGGAAATTACACTAACCTAAGTATTCTATTTTCGGTCGTAAAGCAGATTTATGGAATTAATATACAACTTCTCCAACGCCTTAGAGCCACTGTTCTGCCTCAGGAATATCAACTATTCCGTCAAGGAAATAGTTCGTCAAACAGAACTTGGTTCTTGGTTCTGTCATCGGTACCGAATAATGGATTCGTACAAGGCAATAGCACGAACAATCTTGATAACTACTCTTACGTCATAAACACGTCTTACTCTTCCTCGGGGTTAACCGAAGCGCTGGCTGTCGTAACTTTGCCAAATTTCGTACTTTACTTTCACAACACTGGAAATGTCTCTGCAGTCTTTAATTACACATTGTTTGAAATCTGGAGGTCATGATTATGGCGTCTGGTATTATGGTCCAAACAATCCGCTTGGGTAAGTATATGGAAAGGGTCATGCGTATTAGGAGTATGAAGCAAATATGATTGCTAAAAACAAGACTAGTAAAATGTTAGCTATCACCTTGATTGTTGTGATAATTATCTCGGCATCGGCATTTGCGTTCTACTCTTCTTCAATGAATTCGGAAATAAACGCTATGAATCAGAAGATTTCACAACTGAACGGCAAAATCTCGTCTCAAAACTCAACAATCTCATCTCAAGAAAGCCAAATTTCAAATATGAAATCAAATGAGACTAATATGTCTGTCATAATAAACATCCTCCAAGAAGAAGTCGCTTCAACGAACGGTAATTACAAGGAAACATTGTTACTTTTCAATCAAATAAGTCAAATCTACGGTATACAAATGAATGTACTCGCGTACAACCAGACAATAGTCATCCCTGCTCACCAACTTCAGCATTTCTTTGGACCTTTAGGGAATCCGTCATACAACACAACAATCGCTGTCCTGACTTCTTTTAAGCACCTGAGCGAGGGGGGGTATAACAACAGCACTTTCTTTAACCTGACGCTTTATGTTAATCAACCAGAATACGGAGGTTTTTATCAACTTTGGCAGCCCATTTCTGAATCAAATTTTGCAATCTATTTCAACAATTCAGGTAACGTTTCAGAGACGTTCAATGTTACAATCTTAGAGATCTGGAGGTAAAAACCTGCTGAAATTTGGGCTAGGGCATTGATATTGGTGTCTATTTTTTTACTTTTGAAGTTGCTCATTGCGCTAGAATTTGAAGACAATTTCGGCTCACAAGAGGACATTTCATAGCATCTAGTCCATCGTATATAATCTAAGTCATTTGGAGTTCGTACCATGAGAAAAAACAACTTTGAGAGGATTCAAAAAAGGAAAGCGAGGAAAATCAGCTGGAGGCCAATAACAGTCACAGTTATTGCGATCGTGTTATGTTTGATTGTTTATATTGCCCTTTTCCAAACTAACGATTCTGGTAATTCTCAGCAGCCCGAAAGGACCATAAGCGATTTCAGCCTTGTTTCAAATTCCCCGTTAACAGATAACGGAAAAATTGTTGTCCTCTTCATAGGATCCGAGGCTTGTCCATTCTGTGCAGCAGAGAGTTGGAGTCTGGTTGGTGCTCTACAACAATATGGAACCTTAACGGGGTTAACACAGATAATATCCAACTCTTCTGAATCTATTCCCAACGTTCCGGGATACAGTTTCGTAAACGCAAGTTTCCAAAGCAAAGAGATTTCATTCTGGGAAGTTGAAACTACAACAACATCCTGGAATCATAAGCTTCAGGCTATTAATACAACTGAAGAATTGTTGTTTGCGCAATATGACCCCCACGGAAGAATACCATTTTTGTTGGTTGGTGGGTTATATCTTCATATTGGCTCTGGCGTTTCACCGGAACCGTTGGCAAACGTGGGATGGGCACAATGTCAGAAAGAGATATCAACTTCAGGAATAATATATAACCAAGTTCAAGACGAGGCTGATAATATTACGAATGTTATAAATTACTTGGTAAGCCACAAATCTCTTTTCAATGACTCAGAAGGGAGTGTATCAATTCATCTTTCGCCATCCGCCGTTTTTATCACACAATCCTTTGCTCGCCAAAGTTTTCCTAGCGTCTCCACGCGCGATGAACCCTCTGAGGGACATGTTAATGTCTCTATTGTCAGACCACTTGAGGGATCGCCCTTTTTCTACATTTTCGTAGGAGGACTACTCATCGTTGGATACGATCTGCTATCTAAGAAAAGGAAGGATATTGCTTACTTTGTAAAAAAAGAGATTTCGGGAGAAAAAGATCGGCTGGTAATATATAGGATTTTCAGAAGCAAAGGGGGGACAAGACGGATTATGATAATGGAAGCTCTCGACGGACCGAAGAAACGAAGTGAAGTTGCAAAATTCACAAACATTGATTGGAAAGAAATAGATCGTAACATTAAGATCCTCGAGTCAGTGGGTCTAGTGAGAGCCAGCACAAATGGAAAACATACTGTTTTTTACGAGTTGACTGAACACGGGCAGAATTTGCTTGAGAACATAAGGGCCAGATTGGAAGGTTAAAAAATGAATTTCTGCGATCTGTCTTAGTCTTAAAGGGGGACAGTAAACACTTCTAAACGAAGCGATGGAAGCATCGTTTGAGGTTAGTTTAATGAAACATTCAGGTTGAAGAAAATCAATTGACCTCCTTGCTCTTAAAGACAAAAAAACATGTTTTTGTTGGAGGTGTACCAATCTGTTGGAAATCTGAATCGTTATGAATGGATTATAGTGTTTGACATAACTATTTATCCCTATATCTTATTCCCTAAGTATGGGTAGAAAAAGGGTGCTCGTTGTTGAGAAACACGTCAGTGTAGAAAACATAACGAAGCGCATCAAGGAAGAGAAACACAGGGCGAGGATCATCCCGAGGCTGATCTTCATAAGGTTGCTGTACAGGGGGAGGAGCGTAATAGAGGCAGCAGAGGATGCAGGAATCGCAAAGAGGGCAGGATACCAGTGGCTAAAGAGATGGAACGAGTCTGGATACGAAGGACTCATTCCCAGATTTGCAGGTGGTAAACCGCCGAAACTTACCGTAGAACAGATGGAACTGCTCAAGGCAAAACTGAAGGCAAAGGATCTATGGCATCCCAGGGATGTCACTGATCTCATCGGAAGAGAATTTGGTACGGAATATTCGGAGAGACAGGTGCGTAGGTTCTTGAAGAATATAAGTATGAAAAACGCTAAACCGTACCAGGTCGACTACAGGAAACTAAAGGATGCTGAAGAAAAACCAAAAAAAACTCGGTCGTACAAGTCCTGAGGACACGATAATAGGGTTCCTTGACGAATCTTCACCAAGGACTACAGCCAGTACCGTAAGGCTGTGGTCATTCGGCAAGCCAGTGATGATAAAGAATACATCGATGTATAGGGCGAACACGTTTGGCTTCGACGCATACAACGGGAAGAGCGTGGTTAACAAATCCGGGGATTCCAAACAGGAGAGCATCATTGATTTCCTGGACAGGATAAAGGTTGATGAATCCTTTCAACCGAATCCTCGTGATCCTTGACAACTTCTCTGCACACAAAACGGAGGACGTGATGATAAAGGCAGAGGTGCTGGGAATAGAACTCATATTCGTGCCACCATATTCCCCGAAGCTGAATCCCATAGGATACATCTGGAAATCGATAAAGATGGTGGTATCACGTACGTTCGTGAAGGATCAGGACACGCTGATAGAACTGGTCAAATCAAATTTCAATGAACTCTCAAAGAGTACGTCATTCTGTAGAAGCTGGATAGAGAAGTTTGTCAGCAGTAAGGACATATAGTAATGTCAAACACTATAACAGCATATTTCCAAATTCCGAGGAGAAAGTGGGAAGACTACCCCATATTAAGGGCACTATGGCAGAAGACAGAATCGCTAAAGTTCTTGACAATATAGCCATCTTAGATAATATAGCAAAACATGCTTCTGAAGACAAATGAGAAAAAATTAGGAAGAAAATCAAAATTATCCCGCTACAAGCAACAAGTCTGATTACACACTAGAATGAACCCAGTGGTCATTTAATTATACTGTAGTTTTAAGCTACATCTTGTAGTTATATTGGTAATAAAACAACAAGGCTCATATCCCGGAAAATAGAAACTGCAGCTCAGAAATGCGATAATTATTTTACCAGTATTAAATGTCCTCCTACGAAAGATAAGGATGAGTCAGGATAAGGGAGTACTTGGGGGGAAGCTGTTCACTTACATAGACGAGCTGGTTGCGAGGCTGAAGGGAACAATCATAGTCTTCATTATAATTTTCTTCGGACTTTTCCTTTTAGGGCCGGTACCATTCAGACTAGACGGGTACAACCTTTTCTATCCGTTTCCTTCTTTCTACAACAGTTTTTCTGTCGTTCTCCTGAAACTGATGGAAACTACCCTAGTGCCACCCAAGATGGTACTGATCAATGTTGCCCCGTTTGACATAGTCGTGAGTGTTGTCTACATTTCACTTGCCTTCTCGATATCTATTGTCATCCCAGTCCTTGCATTCCAGTTTTTGAGTTTCTCCAAGACAGCCCTATATCCGAGAGAGAGGAAGGCAGTAACATTTTCGATAATACCGATATTGATCCTGTTTGTTGTGGGGGTCGTATTTGCGTTGAAGCTAATCATGCCTATTCTCTTTCACGTCATTTATGCTTTTGCCCTGGATGTGGACGTGCTTCCCACCCTTGGGATACTGCAGTTTGTTTCGATAGTGGTATTGATAACCGCTGGGATGGGTGCAATTTTCGAGACGCCGATAATTGTGTTTTCTCTCTCATATGTTGGGGTAGTTCCACCATCTTTCTGGTTCAAGAACTGGAGATATGCGATCATAGGTGCATTCTTCGTAGCTCTGCTCATTTCACCAGGAGCAACAGGTGGAATTATGGAGACAACGATAGCGCTCATTATAATTGCCCTTTATTTTTCTGGGGCGCTCCTGGCCAAATGGATTCTGGGCAAGCGGCTCCGGGCGGAGCAGAAATCAACTTCAACGTAAACACTGCAGTGCGGGATAAAACTATAAGTTGAATAACATATAAGCTGATAATTTACAAAGAGGGTATGATAAATGACTCACAAATCTTCAGCGCCTTCGGTCGAAGGGTTCAAAAAGATATCATTCTGGAGAGAGGAAACTGTTGGCGTAGTCACTCTGCTCTCTCCGGGACACATCGACAACACGCTTCTGGAGGAACTCATCAGGGTCTTCTCTATCGCAGCCCTGGATGATCAGGTATCCTCAGTCCTCTTGACTGGGTCTAACTACATCTTCTCGAGGGGTATTTCCGTTCCAGAAAACAAGAGCTATGCAGACCTCAGAGATTACTACAAGAGAATTCAGAGCTTAGTCCTTTTCTGGATAGCCCTTGAAAAACCAATTTTCACTGCCATAAACGGAACTGCTGCTAACAACGGTCTCTCTCTTGCACTCCTAGGAGACGAGACATTCTTCTCGGAAAACAGTAAGATAGTCTTGGACAAAGAAGAACCAGTCTTGCTTCTTGGAAGCTATACGATCCCGGAAAAGATAGTGTTAAAGGGTGAATCCCTCGCAGTTAAAGGTGTTGAGACGGGAAAGGATACTATGATGCAAGATGTATTTGAGAAAACAAAGCAATTGCAAAATCTAAGTTACAATAGTGTCAGGAGGAAAAAATTTCCAGAATTTGAGAAAACACTCCTACAAGAAGAAATTGATTTCTTAGACTACTATCTATGGTGTGAAGGATGTAAAAAATAAGATTCAATAATCAACTCTAATCCGTATGGTCTCTTGTGTGTTGATTTCTGTCAATTCAATGGGTGCTTAATTAGGGGGCTCGGGTTTTGGGGCTTCGGATTTTGTCGCCTCGCTAATTTCTCTCTCGACTTCCATCCGTCCCTTCCTGAATTCACCCATTGCGCGACCTAGTGCTTTAGCGACTTCGGGTATCTTCTTTGATCCGCCGAGAACAAGCAGAACGACCACGATCAATATTATCCAGTCTGTCGGACTACCTAACATCTGAGTTTGCATTTAAGTCGTCTATATTAACATAATGGTGATTTATGTCAAAAACTGGCATTACACCGATTTGCACAAACTTGCGCAAACTCGGTTCCGGAAGCCGAACTAAGAGGGTCTAAGAAATACTTGTCTCAGAATATACAAACAATTGTATAATCGATCAAGGGGTTTGATTTGGTTCCGTATCGACGTTTACGGCGTTCCTCTGATTCTCACAAATCCTTCTGCGACCTGTTGTTCGAAATTCTTGTACCCGTATTCCATCAGGAAGCATTTAGCCCCTTCTGCTGTTACTTTGGATGCAGCAACCGAATAACCACTCCCGATCAAAAGAAGTTCCACTTCATCTTCGTAACTCCTTATTTCTAAACGATCTGTTGGAAGGAACGTTTCGTACTGCTTGACCAATCTTGCTAGCTCGGTGATGTCTTTGGCGATTCCCCTTACCAGTTCACCAAAAATGTGTCCCCTGTCGCACCACATTTTCATAACTTCATCCTCAGAACACTTTAGAGCAGCGGATACGCTGAGATCCAGCATTATTGCCGATATGGGAACCGCTCCTATTGCAGTTGAAATCTCATGAAAACTGATCAAATTCTCGATTTGATCTCTGTTGATATGCTTCTCTTTCAACTTGGCATATAAGTCTACCGATTCAGTAATGACAGAGCTAATTGTTTTACCCTCTTCCTTGCCTAGATCCTGAATTATCTTGGCTTGATCATTTGTAAGAGAGATGTTGAGTCTGGCCATTAATAACTATATACAATAAGCTTAAAATTGTTATGTTTGTAATTTTTTGAAGAAGTTTGCACTTATTTGTGTATTGCTCTGCGCCTAAATGTGCACGATACGTAATATACCATCGTAAAATTATTTTACCGACTTAATATGCTTTCAGAAAAGACATTTTACGCAGTTGTAGTCGCCATAGTGATTATTGGCGGACTAGGCATAGGAGTGGCATACGACCACGCCATTTCTACAGCATCTCCGAGTGGTTCTCACGGAACGACGAACAACAGCAGTGGAGGTAGCAATTACTACTCTCTGACATTAGTAGTGACAACGAACAATCAATACAATAGTTCGGTTGGAGACCAGCCGGCCTTTTATATTCTGAGTGGAGGCAAGCTCCAATCTACAGCAAACATAACGCTCCCGTCAAATAAAAAAATAGATCTGACTATCATAAATTATGACGATGGAGTCGGGTCGGTAGCGACTCAGTACGACAACGTCACAGGTACCACTAATGACCAGATCTCCATAATCAATAACACAAATGTGAATTCCACTTACAACGGACAAAACATAAGCGTTATAGGGGGCCAGAAAGTTTCCCAGGTCCCTAATGATAACATTGCTCACACTTTCACTATATTGAGTGGGGCAACAGTCGTGGTGAATATACCGATCACGCCCTCTTCTATTATTCAAACATCATTCACACTGAGCTCTGGCAGTTACTCCTGGCAGTGCGAGGTTGCCTGTGGCTCTGGCTCATCTGGCTGGGAAGGAGCTATGAATACTCCAGGTTGGATGGCAGGCACCGTTTACTCTTCTCCAACGGTATCCACACCATCGTCTCAACCATACAGTCTGACCTTAGTGGTCACGACAAACAACTTCTTTAACCAGAGTGTCGGGAATCAACCTGCCTTCTATGTATTAGAGAACGGAAGTTTGTATTCCACCGCTCAGTTGAAGCTACCGTCCAAGGTGGAGATAAGCCTCACGGTCATTGACTTCGACGACGGTGTAGGTCCAGTTGCATCCCAATATGCTGCAGTCGCAGGAACAACCAACAACCAGATCTCCATAGTAAACAACACTAATGTGAACTCTACTGAAGGCAGCAACGGCATCAACATATCTGGTGGTTCTACAGTTTCTCAGGTACCCAGTAGTAACATTGCTCACACACTGACCATTCTGGCTACAGGTAACAAGATTGTACTGAATATTCCTTTGACTCCATCCAGTGTCGTATCCACAACCTTCAGCATCACCTCAGGAAACTATACCTGGCAGTGCGAAGTCCCATGCGGTTCTGGCTCATCGGGCTGGGAAGGAGCCATGTCGACAGCCGGATGGATGGAAGGCTCCGTCTACGTTTTGTGAGGGGAAGAATCTGACACCATCAGAAAGACAACCGGATGAACATAAGAGGAACTTCCTGAAGATAATGGGAGTTCTGGTAATAGGGGCGGGAATGATCGGGACACTGAGGAGTGTTGTGCAGTATGTCGTACCAACGGTATCGGGAGGTGAAACATCATTTCCAGTTCTCACCTTAGTCTTGCCAAGCGGGAGTTCAGTTCACACTTCAGATTTGACGGTGAACGATCCAGCCGTAGTCACCTTCAATTATCCTCTGCAGAATGAACCTAACTTTCTCTTAAGATTAGGTGATTCTAGCAATAACGATGTGAAGATATCTCCAGTCACCGTTCCTATTCCGGCTACTGGAGGCTCATTCCAGTCGCCTGGAGGAGTAGGGCCATACGGATCGGTTGTATCTGCATCTGCGATATGCCAGCATCTAGGCTGTGTGCCTCCTGAACTCAGATTCTATTCCCCGACTTCATCGACTTTTTCGGGAAAAATTCACTGCAGCTGCCACGGCAGCTCTTATGATCCATATACTGGTTTCAGCGTTACAAGCGGACCGACGAAGGCACCACTACCAAGCATCACCCTCTCGTATGATTCTTCAACGGACACTTACGCGGCGACTATGATGGTTGGACCTACCATCTACGGGCACTCTTCAGATCTTACAGGTGGCAATTCAATCACAACCAGCGGGACGGTTGTGACTACAACATGAAAGGTGATCAAATGAGCGACAAAAGTCTGTTAGAAAAAGTGATGAACGAACCACAACCCATTCCAAGAAGAGTTCCAGATTACATGAG
>JAJZYT010000004.1 GCA_021797915.1 Thermoplasmata archaeon
AGTGACATCCTCCCCCAGCTAACGCAGGGGGCTTCCCGTTTCAGCGACCGGAGTTGCCATTGCTGGCAGAGCTCCGATCTCCACGGGCGTGAATTCGGGAGTGCCCCTCCCTATCTTTGTCAGTCCCATATTGCGTATATTTATTGCGGCATTCAGGTCCCTGTCCATGGCAAGGCCACAGACACCACAATGATATATGCGGTCAGACAACTTCATGTCGTCTTTAATGTTGCCGCATTTTGAGCATTTCTGTGACGTGTGCATGGGATCTACCAGTACAACAACAGCACCAGCACTTTCAGCCTTGTACGTTGTATACTGGATTATACTGTTCCATGATGCATCGACTATGCTCTTTGACATATGGTGATTCTTCACCATTCCTGCTATGTTCAAATCCTCAAGCGCAATCAGATCGTGTTCATTGATCAGTTGTCTCGAGATCTTGTGAGCGAAGTCATCCCGCTGCCTCGCTATCTTCCGGTGAATTATCGCAACCCTTTTCTTTGCCTTCTTTCGCTTTCCCGATCCTTTCATCTTCCTTGATAGATCCCTCTGCGCTTTCTTGAGTTTCTTCTCTGATTTTATGAGGAAATGAGGAGGCTCGATCTGCTCTCCGTCGCTTGTTGTGATCAGTGCCTTGAGGCCGAGATCAATACCTATGGGATTCATGAACTCTGGGGAATTGGCATGATGCTCTTCCAAGTCCCCCCCTTCCTGCCTCTCAGTTCCACCATCCCCGTATTGATCTGCAGTGACGGTTATGAACCAGTCTCCCACGGTATCACGCTTGACTGAGAGCGTTTTGATTTCTCCAATTATGGGTCTATGCATGAACATTCTCACTTCCCCCAGCTTGGAAAGCCATACATGACCATTGTCCATTATCCTGAATCCTGATTGCGGATATGTGATGGAACTGTATCTCTCTTTTGATTTGAATCTTGGGAATCCTGCCTTTATGTTTTTCCCGTTATTTTTCTCCTCAGTCCTTCTGAAGAAGTTGCCGTACGCCTTATCCAGTCTCCTTGCAACGTCCTGGAGAACCTGAGAGTGGATGCTGCGGTATTCAGGAAATGCATTCTTTACTTCAGGTATTTCATCCTGCTGTGAGTTGTAGTTCACTCTCTTCCCCGATCTGTAAGCATATATCCTCTGCTGGAGCATTGCATTGTAGAGTTCACGGCAGAGGTCGAGCGTACTGTTCAGGGTAGCGACCTGCAAATCTGTGGGATATATCCTGAACTTATACATTCTCATTGCGCCTTAACGCCTGCCAATCTATGCGCAACAGTATGTCCATTGTAACTATAAATCTTTAGCTCGCTTTCATCCCCTCTCTTGCGAAAGGGGACTTCCCGCTCGCATGCGTTAAAATTCCCTTAAGGGATTCTCCACATCAGAACTCACCCTTTGTTACGGGTAATGCATTTAAGTTGGATTGCAATTACAACCCAAAGATGCAGGCAAAGGAGTCAAAACTAGGAGGAACGCCACTCATTCACGCCAAGAAGCTTGGAGATTTCTTAAAAGTTAACCGACTTTATGTGAAGTACGAGGGTACGAATCCCACTGGAACGCAGAAGGACAGGCCAGCTTCGCTACACGTCAAGAAGGCACTCGAGGAAAAGTACGATACAATTGTGGTAGGTAGCTGTGGAAATTACGGGGCGGCAATCGCTCATTACGCGTCCCTGAGCGGTTTGAAGTCGAGGGTCTACGTACCGAAAGAGTTCCATTCACCACGACTTGAAGAAATAAAAGAGATGCATGGAGCAGAATTGATACTAGTTCCCGGAAAGTACGAAGACTCAGTAGAAATGAGTAAGAAAGATGCAAGGGAGAACAACTGGTTCGACGCCAATGCCGGTGCCTATCCAGATCTGGGTTTACTCGCATACTCAAGAATATCCACGGAATTATTTGAATCGATGGGAGAAATCCCGGACGCGGTTTCTGTTCCGGTAGGTAATGGGACGACGCTTGCTGGAGTTTACAAGGGTTTTTTCGATCTCAGAGAATCCAATAAAACCAAGAAATTGCCAAGAATAATAGCTGCAAGCACAGATGGGGGGAACCCTGTGATTGAAAGCTTCATAAGGGGTCAGAAAGAGATTACAGATTTTCCAGTTGAGCGAATCAAGGAGACCGAAATAAACGAACCTTTAGTCAACTACCGTTCATACGATGGTGACCTTGCATTCAAAGCAGTAATAGATTCAGGAGGAACTGCAGAGTATGTTACGGACGGAGAGTTAAGCGAATATCACACTTTGTTGAAGAAATACGAGAGAATTGACGCCATTCCTGCTGCTACCGCATCCATTGCCGCAATAGCGCACTTTGTGAAAAGGAACAACAATGGGACCTTTGTTGCAATAGTGACGGGTTGATCATTTCACCAATTCTAGAGTGGTTCAAATATCGATAATATCCTTATGACTGCAACCGATGGCTCCCATCAGAATACGGTATTCGTAGGGAGAGAGTATCGCTCTTGAAATAACTCTTCTGAAAAGAAGTGTTGTCTTTTGGACTCTGTGCTTGGGATAGTTATTCTCGATCAGACTCTGACGGAATTTTTCTATCAACCTATCGTTTTCTCTTCTGCTGATTGTTTCTATCTTCTTTTTCTTGCCTCCACCAAACATTTCATAGAACAAGATTGCAGCCGCACTCGATACGTTCAATATAGGATACTCATCATCTGCGGGAATATGAACGAAGAAATCGCACATTCCAAGTTCCTCATTAACCAAGCCGATATCTTCACGTCCAAGTACAATTCCTATTTTTCCCTTTATTTCGGAAGTCAATCTAACAAACTCCTTTGGCTCAAGATAATTGCGAAGTACCTCCTTCGGAGAATCACTCTTCACTCCGGAAGTCCCTGCAACATAATCCAATCCCTTGATTGCATCCTGCAGCGAACTTACCATCCTGCATTTGGAAAGTATCTCGCTTCCCTTCATTGAACGAAACAAATCCTCACTGGGAATTCTGTTAATGTTTACCACGGTCAGGTCCTTGAGCCCGAAGTTCTTCATGAGTCTTGCAATCGCTCCTAGGTTTCCCGGGTTCTTGGGTTCAACAATTATTATTCTCACTGATTGCACAATCTTAATTTTGAACGCAAATAAACATTTTTACTCAAGGAAGTGTTCAAGCCCGATGGACGGGGAGAAATTCCTGTTTACGCTTTCAAGATTCGGGATAAAGTTGGGACTTGGACCCACAAAAGCTCTTGCTGAATCCCTCGGTAATCCACAGGATAGCTTCAGGAGTGTTCACGTTGCGGGTTCTAATGGGAAAGGGTCCACAACAACTCTAATCTACAGAATTCTAAAGAGAAAATTTGCGACGGGTATTTACACATCTCCGCATATTAGAAGATTCAATGAAAGAATAATTGTAATGGATAAGGAGATACCGTCGGCATTCATCGATGAGTTCGTCTCCAATCACACTTCCAAAATAGAATATAATGGGGAAGAGACTCAGCTTACTTTCTTCGAATATACCACAAACCTGGCTTTCGATTATTTCAGGAAGAGTAATGTACAGATAGCCGCAGTAGAAGTGGGACTTGGAGGAAGACTCGACTCTACGAACATAGTGTCACCGGAGGTGTCCGTGATTACGAGTATCTCACTGGAACATGCTGATAAACTTGGTGGAAGCATCGAATACATTACACGAGAAAAAGGCGGGATAATCAAAAAAGGAAAGCCCGTTGTATTGGGCAAAATGCCTGATAGCGCTAATTCCATCTTGCGCTCGATTGCAAAGCAGAATGATGCTGAAGTTAAGGATATTGTAAATTTAGAAGTTAGAAACTTGAGTTTCTCACTTTCCGGTACCAAGTTTGTGGTAGATACCCAGATGGACACCTACGAAGTGGAGCTGAAAGCACTCGGGGAGCACCAAGTCAGTAACTCAATTGCAGCTATCCTTGCTTGTGAATCTATCAATGAAAAGCCGAGCAAGAGTGAGATCACGCAAGGATTGAAAGAGGACCAGATTCCAGCTAGATTCGAGGTCAGAAGATCTGACCCATTATTGATCCTTGATGGGGCTCATAACTCCGAAGCTTCAAGGATCCTTAGTTCAAACATCAGAAGATATTCTGTGAAGGATCCACTTATTGTGCTTGGAGTTCTACGGGACAAGAATAGCTACAACATACTCCAGAACTTATCAGAGGTTTCTGATAGTATACTGATAACGGAACCTGATGAACCAGAAAGGAAAAAGGATGGTGAAGAATTGAAAAGAGAGGCGAGACTGTTCTTCAAAGAAGTCTATGTCCAAAAGAGACCTTCTGAAGCACTGGAGGCAGCATTAAAGGCGAATAGAAATACAATAATTACTGGGTCCCTCTATCTGGTCGGGGAGATGGAACTGTTGCTCGACGAGAAAGATAAATCAAAAATGGTTCCAGTGGAAATGGAGGAGACTGGAAACGCTACGGGCCCAGTCAAAAGGAAACCAGATGATAATCAGTTTCCAATGGAAATATAGGGGTGACAGAACAGCCCCAGATATTTAGTCGTTTTGGTAAAAGACATGATAAGAAACGGTTTTAATACGGTAACTTTTTTCTTAATGTATCATGGGAAGTTCATCCAAAAATTTATTTGAAAAATTCTCGAATGACTCCTTAATAGTTAAGGGGCAGAGGCAGGCATTAGAGCCTGGCTTTATACCTGAAAGACTTCCCCACAGAGAAAAAGAAGCAGAACTCTTAGCCGAGATTCTATCACCATCACTCAAGAATTACAAACCATCGAATGTGATAATTTTTGGAAAACCAGGGGTCGGGAAAACCAGCGTTGTCAAATTCGTTGAGAGTGAAATTTCTAAAGCTATGCAGTCAAGACTTGATACAAAAATAAAGCTCATCGATATCAACTGTGGCGTAGTTGACAATCCATATGGTGTTCTCCTCGCTGTAGGGGATGGTCTGCTTGAATCTTGGGAAGAAAAGCTTCCATTTACTGGCTGGCCGCTCGATAAACTCTATAACACCGTTCTGGAAAAGGTCAAAAATTTCGCAGGTATCACAATCGTCGTACTTGACGAAATAGACAAGCTTGTAAAGAAGAGTGGGGACTCGGTACTCTATCAATTATTGAGGATTAACGAAGTTACAAGCGAGGGCAGAGTATGCCTCTTAGGAATCAGCAACGACTTGCGTTTCACAGAGTATCTCGACCCTAGGGTAAAGAGCCGACTCATAGAGGAGACAATGGTTTACAATCCATACAACGCTTCCCAGATCTATGACATATTGAGAGACAGATCGCTCTATGCAGGCATAGCGGACTCAATAGACGAGTCTGCGATGAAGACCTGTGCCGCGCTTGCAGCTCAGGAGCACGGTGACGCAAGAAGAGCAATCGACATGCTCAGAATAGCGGTTGAACTGACGGAGAAAGGCAACAGCAAACGAATAGAAGACAATACGATATATGAAGCAAAGAATAAGCTGGAAAGGGATGTAGTAGTTGAGACGGTTTCGACTCTGCCGCTGCACAGCAAACTAGTTCTCTTCTCAATCTCGCTCATAGACGAAATAAAAAATGGTGGGAGTTCAAATATGGGTGAATTCTACGATTTATACGAGCGTATAGCAGATAGGATGGGAATCAGTGGCCTCACACAGAGAAGAGTTGCAGACATAATAGGTGAACTTACCAATCTCGGACTTATAGATTCGAAGGTACAGAGCTTTGGCAGATATGGGCGGACGACAACAGCGACCCTAAATTACAGTTCCTCAAGGATGAAGGACATAGTTCTGAGCGATGAGGTTCTGGGGCAGCTAAAGGACGTCAAACCATTGCAGAAGTCGCTTCCTGTTTCGTAAATTTATATATCTTTGACCTAATCGGGTATCGTGAAGGCGAAGGCAATTCTTATTATTGGTATGCCAGGTTCAGGCAAAGATGAATTCGCTATTGTTGCACGTGAAATGGGGATTGAGGTGATCAACATGGGTGATATTGTGAGAGAGTATACCTCAAGCACAGGGGTCAGCATTTCGATGAGCGGAGAAATAGCATCGAGAGAAAGGAAGGCTAACGGGATGGACATCTGGGCGAAGAGAACGATAGAACGAGTCAAGAGTAATTTCGTCGTTGTCGAAGGAGTAAGGAACATCGAAGAAATTCAAAGATTCAGAAAGGACATGGTAATTGGCCTAGTTGTAAGCATTTCATCCGGACGTGATACAAGATATGCCCGCCTATTAAAGAGGGGAAGGGAAGACGACCCTAGGAATATAGAAGAATTCGCGGTGAGAGAAAAGAGGGAACTCTCTTGGGGTATAGGAGAGGTCTTAGCTACGGCGGACCGTTACATCTGCAACGACTCTTCCATCGATGCCTTCAAGGAAAGTGTCAAGGAATTTCTCAGGCAACACATAATTCAATAAAGTTCTTGAATATATTCTGTCCAAACTGAGTGTGCTCCACTTCAGGATGAAACTGAAGTGCGTACCTTTTCAACCCGCTGTTCGCCATTGCTTGCACCTTGCACGTTTCCGATGATGCAAGAAGATCAAATCCCGGAGGGACATCCTTCACTTCATCGTTATGGCTTTCCCACGCTGCAAACTTATCTGGAACTCCTTTCAAAATTGAATCTTTTTTAGACACCGTAATTTCTACCTTTCCAAATTCTGGATGCACCGCCGGGGAAACTTTTGAACCATAGTACAGACCCATGAATTGAGCACCCGCACATATTCCAAGTATAGGGACTTTCATCTTTTCCAGGAACTCAGAAGTATTTCCCAATCTGAAACTTTCATAAGCGATGGAAGGAGCGCCTCCGGAGAGAACTAAACCATCTGCATCGTCGATATCCTCAATCTTGGATTCGTTGCTCCTTATTTCACATTCAACGTCGAGATCTCTCAGCACTCTCCATTCCCTGTGAGTCCACTGACCTCCGTTGTCCATCACATATATCTTCAAACCGTTTCACGTCTCATATTTTTCTGCTGGATAACATCTCTATGTAGCTATTTATATGCTCGGCTAGAAGAGGATTATCGCTGAAACCGCAGGCAGAAAGATCAGGGGCTGCGATCAATGCTCTCGAACCATCAGAAACCATGTCTGTCGCTATAAGGGAATTGTTCCTGAAGACTCTTGTGCCCTGAGGAACGCGCTGATTGTCCGGTGCGACAATTGAGACTGTGACATTTCTTGTTATGGCAGACTCAATCTCTTTCCCTAGTTCCTGCCTGAGTTCTCTCAATTTCGGGGTAGAGATTGATGCAAATCTCTCTGCGGAGTTTAGTACCTCCTTCATCTTCTCAAGAACCCGATCCCTTCCGTAGATTGTGTAAATCAACTGAGGAAGGCCTTGCTGGGTCAGGAGCTCACTCATATCGGTTAGTTTTTCAAATAGAATATCGAGGTTTTTTGAAAAATTCTTTCTGATTTCGTAGATGTTCTTGGCCTTGAACACCTTAGGTCTACCCTCCAGGGAAGTAATAAAACCCCTCTCTTCGAGCTTTTCCAGGACTTTATAGGTCGAAGTTCTTGGGATTTTAGCAGTCATTGCTATTGTATCTGGCGTGCTTGCACCTAACAGTATGAGTGCCAAGAACCCTCTCAGCTCATAATCTGTCATTGCGAAACTCTCGAAGTATTTCGATACTTCGGCGAGTTCTTTTTCAAAATCTTCCATGGGTAATAATAAAAAAGGCTTTTATAATTTTTTTCACTACAAGGGCAATGAAATGTTCCCAGTGCAAAAACGAGGCCGTTGCCTTCCTGAAGTACAATGGGAGTCACCTGTGCGACAAACACTTTATCAAATTCTTTCAGAAGAGGGTGAATCTTGAGTTCAGGGCTGAATTAAGAATCACAAGGCCGGTGAGAATCGGGGTTGCACTTTCGGGTGGGAAAGACAGTTCTGTCGCGCTACACGAGACAAAGCGAATTTTTGGCATGAGGAAAGACGTGAGTATCATAGCTGTAACGATAGATGAGGGAATCAGCTCATATCGTCCAGAAACGATGAAGGCTGCTGAATCTCTCACGGCAAAACTGGGTATCGAACATCGGATTCTGAGGATCAAGGATGCATTCGGCGTAACAATGGACGACGTTTCCCAGGGTGGTCGACTTACCCCTTGCAGCTATTGCGGAGTATTCCGAAGGAAACTCATCAATGGCGCTGGTATTGAAGAAGGGCTTGACTATATGGTTACCGGACTAAACTTGGATGACACTGCTCAGTCCATGATGATGAATCTGGTCAGGGGGGACATTGCAAGAATCGGAAGAATGGGACCACACAGTATCTCGAAAGATGGTCTGGTCCCTAGGCTCCAGCCGCTAAGGAAGATTCCTGAGAAGGAGGTAATGTTGTATGCTATACTCCAAGGAATAGACTTTTCTCACTCGACCTGTCCATATGCGGACAGAGCGATCAGGAATGAATTCCGGGAGTCTATTGACAGATGGGAGGAAAGATCGCCTGGAACAAAGCATTCTATAGTAAATTCGGTAGATAAGATTAAGGCATTAATCCCACTTGAGAGTGATATCAAGATGGGGAAATGTAAGATCTGTGGGTCTCCTTCTCCAGGAGACATCTGCCAGAGTTGCGCATTTGAAAAGGAGGTCGGGACATGGACCTGAGCACAACACAATTAGTTCCCGGAATCATCGCGCTTATAGTAGGCATTATAGTTGCAATCTACGCAAGGGGCTTTATATTGCGGTCCAGGTTGAAGGGGTCGATTATAGTTTATAACAATTTGAAACTGGTGACAGCTCAGGGTTCGTATCAAGGAGCTATGTATTACCTGATCTCGATCGTGACCGCCGTTTTGGGGCCACTTTCCTATAAATTAGTTTCATTGACGGTCACAACATAC
Organism: Thermoplasmata archaeon; assembly: GCA_021797915.1. Lineage (GTDB taxonomy): Archaea > Thermoplasmatota > Thermoplasmata > Thermoplasmatales. The sequence continues at coordinate 8,900 of JAJZYT010000004.1, forward strand.
ATCTTTATGAACATAATCGCAGCACTGTTCTTCGTTGCATTCTATCCACACTATGCACCCATAACGAGCTATGCTTCCATTGACGTGATAGAGAAAGAAGGGACGAAATTCTGTATTGTCGGCAAAGTTATGATAAGGAAGTTCAAAGTGATTACGATTTCAGAAAACCCAAATTTTGAGATAATCGTAGCATCTGGCCACAAACGATTGAGGTTCGAAGTCGCTAGTAAGTCTAGTTCACAGAAGTCAGCTTTGTGATGACGTTCACTGCGGAACTCATGTACTTCTCATCCATGATGTAAGTTACGTCGTTGTAAAATGCGGCGATCTGGTATACGTTGACTCCGTTTATTGCCAGAATGGTAGAGATGTAAGCAACGTATCCCCTTAACTTCTCTATAATAAGAGGTGATATTACCACGAGTTCGCCCAAATTCTCCCTGAATGAAAGCACCTCTTCTGGGGGAAACTGTTTCTTGACATCAGGGGTATTTTTCTTATCTATGACAACAACGATTCCTTGACTTCCCTGTACGACTCTGATCTTTCCCCCTGTGCCGAAAATCTCACCATATATCTTGGATACCTTAACAAAGTTTGCAGCCGAATTTCGGAGGGTCAGGTTGGTCATCGAGTAGAAAGCCTCAATCCTGGACTCGTTCAGTGCTGACTTGTAAGCCGATTCAAGCGATGGGTTTCTTTCCGGGTATCTCTTGATAGCCGCCAATACTGCGCTGAAATTCTGTGTCTTGAGTTGTTTCATAAGGTACCTCGCAAGTGAGGAATAGTTCACGATACCAGACTTCAGAGACTCCATCGCGCAAGGGTTTGAAGACAGATACTCTGAAACCCTTTTACTTATCCGTTCCATGTTTAAACATATTTTCTTTCTTAAAAAGTTCGCTCCCCAGCACCTTCCAGTCCCTTAACGGAAGTCATTTGCTAAACAATCCTCATATTCAAAGCGGAATTATCGATTGTGGAACCCACGACTATTTGGAAGTCCGGAAAGTACCTCGAGTGCTTGTATTCCTACATATTCAGAATCAGTTCTATAAAAAAGCCATAGGATCGCGGGGAGGGAGATAGTTTGGGTTACAGGCTAAAGGCAACCTCGGTACACTTTGCAAGGGCTCTTTATGCTCTAAATTGGTTTGACATAGCCCCAGGTCTGACGGCCATATCCAAAGACCTCGGCCTGCAACTGGTTCAGTTGGGGATTGCCACCACATCCTTCTACATCGGTCTCTCAGCGCTTCAGCTGGTGGGAGGGGCATTGGCGTCCAAGATCGGCTCTAGAAAAATAGCATTCATTGGTCTCGTCTTACTTGGTGCAGGTGCTATATTTTCTGGGCTCTCTATGAATCTTTTAGAGCTCGTTGTGGGAAGATTCATTGCGGGTAGCGGATCTGCCCTCTTCTTTTCACCCGGACTTAGCATTCTTAGAGACATTTCTCCCCCCGAATCTTATGGCCTCCAAGTTGGAATCTACAACGGAGCCTTCAATCTCGGCGGAGCAGTAGGTGCTTTTGGATGGGTGTTCGTCGATAAAGCACTTGGTTGGCAAACAGGCCTAATTCTGGGTGGAATGTTGGTCATAGCAATAAGTATAGAAAATCTCATTGTGCTCAGAGGACAAGACGAAGTGAAGGCAGAATCTACTGGATTTTACGAGAAGATTTTCACCATCTTGAAAAACAAGTACCTGTGGCTTCTTCCGATTGGCACCGTTATAGCAATGTTCGTTGAAACGGTCGGTGCGCAGTTTCTGGTATACTTCGGCGAAAATTTTCTATATTTTGCATCTTCAGAAGCCGGATTGGTTGATTTTGTGTTCTTGCTAATTGGATTCCCCGCAGGCATAGTTGCTGGCCACTATATTTCCAACCCAAAGACCAGAAGACCGTACACCTACATCACTATGGTTATAGGAGGTCTTGCATTCATGATGGTTCCGTTCGGCAGGACTTTCGCACTGACCACTGCCATCGTTGCCTTGGCGGGATTTACAGTCGTTTCTGGGTTTTCTGCTCTATACGTTTTGGCCGTGCAGCACGTTCGTGAAAAGTCAATGATCCCCTTTGCTATATCGTTTGTGAATTTTGTGGGAATAGCAATTGGCTCGGTCTCTCCCTTCTTATTTACACTATTCACTCATGGGATAGGTCCGGATTATGGTTGGATAATATTGGGTGCAATCGGTCTCGCACTCTTACCGTTGTTCTTCATCTCAAAATCTAAGGAAGTTCCAGGCTCGTAGGTTCAGATTTTCATCAGAATAATTGAACTCTGCGTATTTTAGCACTTAATCAGATGGTCATACCGCACAGATAATTCAGGTTCAAGGGAAGATTGCCAATCATTCGGTGAAGACCGAAATCCTGTATGAGAACGACTCGACATTCATCTTCCATTGTCAACAGGGCACGAAGTGGTTATTCTGAAAACGCATTTCGTAAATATATACGACATCGACTATAGCACTCTCAACAAAGGAACGCGAGTCGCAAAGCTACTGGCAATAAAATTAAATAGAAAATAGGTCTCGTTGGACATCAATCTTCTGCAAAATAATGGCGAGTACATAGGTCAAACTGTCTTCCATTTTTATTAACAGATAATTCTCCGGTATGGCTAAAAGCATGTCAAGATGCTCGGGGAGATCTCGTTGAATAAAAAAGTTGTTGATGCGAAAGTGTTAGAACATATAGCAAGAGAAATCAGAAAAACGCTTGACTGAAGGGGCGTTTAGATACGACTCCAAAATGGATGGAATCATTTGTAATGAAATCTGAAATTGCAAATTTCGGATCGACTGAAATATAGTCTACGGCTTAATTTATTGGAAATCGGCTGTACGTTCACAAGGTTTTATTACTCCCAAATTATAGGGTTGTGCGAATGTATAGGTTCGGAATTGCCGGTATTCCACTTGGTTCTAAAGGGAGGACGGTTAAAGATGCTGTGGAAAATACTTTTCAGCTTGGTTTAAATTATCTAGAAATTCAGCTATTCAGGATAAGTACCCAAGAAAGAGAAATGAGAGACTTCGTGGGTATGAAACCTAGGGACTTGGATGACATGCTCTTGGTAGACTTATTGAGAAGCGATGACAAAGGCAAGTACAAGTCTATAGGGTTGAACAAGGTAATAGAAGAAGATGACATAGGAACCGAACTCTTCTGGAGCATGGCAAGAGATTACAAGGAGCTCGGTTTGGCGAGAGATGTTGCTAAAGAGTTGGACATTAAAATATCACTCCACACCCCATATTATGTTGATTTTTCAATCGAAGAACGGATGATAGTCGACTCAATACAGCACACAATCTGGGGCGGTGTCATTGCGGATGCACTGGATTCTCAATATCTGATCACCCATCTGGGCTTACTTCCTGGCCAGAGGAAGGCCGGTCTGACCAGAACTGCTTCGTCTCTCAAGCTGATATCAGACAAAATGACGGCTCTCAAGATTAAGCCCAAATTATGTATTGAGAACTCTGGGAAGAGCGAGGTGGTAGGAAGCGAGGAAGAAATAGATTTCCTACTAAGTAAGGCAAAGAATGTGACCTCAATAACCAACGTTTCTCACATCTATTCTTCAAAGAAGAACAGCCCAACAGAGCAGGACGAATTTGCAGAGATTATAGAAGAAACCAAGAAAAAGAAGAGGCCGCTCTATTTCGAATTTTCTGGAGTAGAATTCCTAGATCAAAACGAGTACAGGATAACTCCCATCAAGAAGGGTAATTTGAAGTTCGAACCCTTTGCAGATGCTCTGGCTGATTTTGACGACGAAATAACGCTCATATCATTTTCCCCACTGCTCGAGCACGACGCACTGTATATGAAGGTTATTTTCGAAAGGTCTATCCTGAAAAAGATTGGGAAGACGGTAAAACCTCTGGCTCAGTAAATAGTTAAATCTATCTCCTGCTCCCGTTGCATCAACGTTTAACAAGTATCGCACCGTAGGTGTGCTTTATCTTCTTGACCTTAGGTGCTATCACAGCTCTGCAATATCCGGCATTAGGGTTCTTTCTGAAGTAATTCTTATGGTACTCCTCCGCTGGGTAGAAGTTCTTTAGTGGTTCTATTGCAGTAATAATCGGTTTGGAATAGTTATTCTGAACCTCAGCTACCGCTCTCCTTATCATCGCTGCGTCCTCTTCACTTTCATAGAATATTACCGATCTGTACTGCTCCCCAATGTCTCCTCCCTGGCGATTTAGTGAGGTGGGATCGTGCATCGAGAAAAAAACATCTAGTAGTTCGTGCAGTGAGATTACATCCGGATCATATTCCACCTTTGCCACCTCAGCATGACCAGTGTTTCCTTCGCAAACCATCTCATATGAAGGATTCTGAGTAGATCCGCCAGAATAACCCGGTTGAGTTGACTTCACTCCATCCAACTCGGAAAATACGGCTTCGGTGCACCAAAAACATCCGCCCCCCAAAATGATTGTCTTTGTCATTATATCACTCCCTATCAGGAACGAATTTCATACAAATAGAATTGACACAGTGCCTCGTGTTTTTCGTTGTAAATCTTTCTCCGTAAAAGACGTGCCCAAGATGTGCGTCACAGTTAGCGCACTTTATCTCTGTTCTTTTTCCATCCCTATCAGTGACCTTCTTCACTGCACCTTTGATTTCGTCATCAAAACTCGGCCATCCACAATCCGATTCGAACTTATCACTCGATCGATATAGTGGCGAGTTACACCTCTTGCACACATAAGTCCCTTTCAGAAATAGGTTGTAATATTCTCCAGTAAATGGAGGTTCTGTACCTCCTCGAAGCAATACTCTCTCCTCCTCCCTTGTAAGCTTGTTGTAAGCTTCCTGCTTTCCCATTGGCAAAAACATTTGAAGTTGAGATAAAAACATGTTGTCACTAAATCAAATACTCTTCTCTACTTTTTAAGCGTCGCACGGGAAAACATTAGGCAAACAATTCCAAGCAAAAGGCTTTAAATGTTGTGATCCTAAGCGATTTGTTGACCACTTCGACAAGACACTCTGAAGATTGCATCTTTTGCCGGATCCTGAATGGGAAAGAGGAAGGAACATTCCTGTACCGGAACAGCAAGGTGTCAGCTTTTCTTGATATACACCCACTTTTTGAGGGGCACACCCTAATTGTTCCAAATGATCATTATGTAGATATCACGGATGTTCCAAAGGACTCGCTTTCAGAAGTCATGAGCGTAGCTCAGATGATAGGAAAGATCATGCTCAAGAATTTGAATGCGGAAGGAATAAACGTCTTGCATTCTACAGGAAGTCCTGCTGGGCAGACGATATGGCATTTCCACGTCCACGTCCTTCCAAGGAGAGCAGGGGACGACTCAGGATTCCAGAAGTGGTGGTTCTCAAGGACACATAAGGCGACCAGAGAGGAATTAGAGAACCTTGCAATTAAGTTAATTGACAAATGAACTAATTTTCACCATCATTCCCGCAGAACCTCGCTTGGCAAGATTGGATGTTAGAGATTCCGTCAGCAACCTTTGAAGTGGGAGGCTCCCTGCGACACCAAAGAGAGTGGGCCACTAAAAGCACCTGTTATATATTCATAAACCATAAGGAATCATGGTCAGGAGAGAGAGGGATTCACTGGGCGAGGTTGAGATTCCTGATGGGCGATTGTACGGACCAGAAACGGTTCGTGCACTCTCTAATTTCCCCTATCACAGATTTATGGATAGGAGGATTATAGATGCTCTAATTATAATCAAGAGATCGTACGTCAGGGCTTTTGCAAGTAAAGGAAAAATATCAAAGGAAGTTGAGGAAGCAATCACGAATGCAGCAGATGACCTCATTAAGAACAAGAACGATCTGGATTTTCCATTGAAGTACATCCAGGCCGGAGCCGGTACATCGACCAATATGAACGTCAACGAAGTAATCGCAAACAGGGCGCTGGAGATGTTAGGTAAACCACTTGGGAGCCACGACGTGATCAGCCCGCACAACCAGGTCAACATAGGGCAGTCAACAAATGACACCATACCTGCAGCGATAAGAATTACGGCATACTTTGCCCTCAAGTCTTTGTCAGAATACGTGGAGAAGGCGGTGAACCAACTCGAACAGATGTCTAAAGAGAATTCGAAGATGATAAAGATCGGAAGAACACACATACAGGATGCGTCTGCTGTGTCTTTTGGAGACGAATTTAAGTCCTATGCCGACCAATTGAGATCCTTCCTTGCGGAGAAGGATTACATCCTAACCAGGCTGAAAAGGTTGAACCTAGGTGGAACAGCGGTTGGGACGGGAGCAAATCTTCCACCAGAGGTCAGGGAATTGGTGTACAAGAACCTGAATGAGTATTACAAGGAAGGCTTCGTTCCAGCAGAGAACCTCATGATGGTGATGCAATTCACTTCTGACTTTAACCTGCTTGCTTCCTGGATGAGTAATATTTCGGCTGCCCTGATCAAGATTTCAAGGGACCTCAGAATGATGAATTCAGGACCGGTTGCAGGGTTCAATGAAATTGTGCTGCCTGCTGTGCAGCCAGGATCCTCAATAATGCCAGGCAAGGTGAATCCAAGCATTCTAGAAGCTGTAACCATGAGCGCTCTATTCACAAGGGGACTTGCGCAGACAGTCAATGACGCATCCTCGCAAGGGGAGATGGAAATCAACGTGTTCACTCCAGTAATCTATACAGTTCTGATGGAAGCATTTGACATCCTGACAGTCACCTTCACAATTCTTGTGGAAAAGACCCTCAAGGGCATCAAGATTAATTCGGAACATGCTTACAATATGCTTCTGAACTCCCCCGGAACTGCCCTGTTGCTTAACCCGGTGATCGGATACGAAAAGACAGCCGAAATCGTTAAAGAGGCAAAAGAGAGAAATGTTCCATTTCTCAAGCTTCTGCGGGAAAAGAAGATTTTATCTGAGGAGCAGATAAATAAAATATTTAGCCCAGACAATATGCTTAATAAGTGAACAAAAAGGGACCAGGATTTTCACATGGTTCTATCTGTTCTATTAAAGCAGTCTCTTTTGAAAAAAATAAATACTCAGGATAAATCCGGTGATATATAAGAGGATTGCATGTATTTCATAATTGAGACCAACGAAACCGTCAGGGTTCCGCCAGAGCATCTTGGCGAGGAATACGAGACCACAGCTAAGTCAATTGCAGTCAGGAATGTAGAGGGTAAAATAGGAGTTCTGGACCGTGAATTGGTCAGGAATTCCAATGATAGAAAGTACATAAACCTCCTAGTTCTGGAATCCGATTTGGATGGCGAGGGAAGGATCGTTCACGGAGACGGTGGAGTTTACCAGGAAGTCAAACTTAAGATTCTTGCTTTCCAGCCGATGATGCAAGAAGTCATAGAGGGAGAAATAGCTGACGTCAAGAAATTCGGGGCCTTTGTGACCCTGGGACCTCTTGAAGGTCTCCTCCACGTTAGTCAAGTCATGGACGATAGGATTGAGGTCGACGAGGAAAACAAGAGGATGAGTGGAAAAGACACCAAGAGGGATCTCAAAATGGGAGATCTTGTCAGGGCAAGGATTGTCGCTTTGTCACTTTCTGATTCCAAACTGGAAGAAAGCAAGATAGGCCTCACTATGAGACAAAATTTCCTCGGAAAGTCCACGTGGCTAAAGGGTGAGGCGAAATGATAAAACTCAGGGCCTGCAGAAACTGCAAGAACGTTACAGAGGAACTCAAGTGCGAAAAGTGCGGTGGGGACACTGTTCTCGAATGGAAAGGCTACATATTTATTCTGGACCCTAACAAGTCCCTCATAGCGAAGAGAACCGGGATCACGGTTCCTGGCGAGTATGCAATTAAAGTTAGATAAAGACGTAGTGATATCAGATGAATATCGGGAAATATTCTCCAGGTCTCCCGACGTCCTAATAACCAAGGAATCTCAGGTCGAATTTTTTGCGTCCAAGATCCTGATCACGGTAGGGGATGTGGTCACTGCAACCGCAATCCGATACAAGATCGTTCCCAAGCTCTCCATCGTCGATTTCAAGACAAAGAGAAACGAACAAATTCCAAGCCTCCCCGGCAGGTGGGACCGGAAGGTTAGTGTGAAGAATGCTCCTGGAGTAATTTCTGTTGAACTGTGGACCGCGATAGAAGGCGCCTATAAGTCAAGGGGAAATACCCTGATCGAGGTGGAGGGAGAAGAGGACCTTGCTTCTATTCCTGCCATCCTGATGGCTCCGGACGGTGCGATAGTTATTTATGGCGTTCCCGATAAGGGGATAGCAGTCTACGAGGTCGGAGAGACCCTAAGACAGCTAGTAAACAAGAACATGGAAAAGCTAAGGGGATTGTGAATGAAGATAGAGATAGAAAGTAGAGAAGAAAACAAGCTACTGAATAGGATAGAGGTCAAGTATAAGGCCCTACACGCGAAGGAAAAGACACCAACCAGGGAGGAAGCGAGAGCTCAGATCGCCGCGAATCTCCAGGTGGCAAAGGAACTCGTCATTATAGATTATCAAAAGTCAAAATTTGGGAAGAGTTTCACTGAGGGTTATGCAAAGATCTACAAGTCGAAGGAAGACGCGATGGCGTTGGAACCCGATTTCTTGCTTATTAGAAACGGTCTGAAATCAAAGGAAGGAGAACAGAATGCAAAAGCGTGAGATGTACAAAGTGGAAGATGGAAAACTCGTGCGAAAAGGAAAATTCTGTCCCAAGTGCGGTCCGGGAGTTTTCTTAGCACAACACGAAGACCGACTAACCTGCGGTCGATGTGGATACTCTGAGCAGACGACAAAAGAGCAATAAGGTAAGCTTTACATAAAATCAAATTCAGCCCAGATTTTTGAAAGAGTCGAAGGTAGTCTGACATCCTCTCCATCCGAAGGATTGGAGGTTCCTGATTCAAAGAGTGGCAACTCGTAGACCTCCTTTTGAGAGTTCCGCCGCCGTAGCACTTTCCACAGGCGTTAATTCGGGAATGCCCTTCCCTACTTTTATCAGTCCGATGTTGCGAATGTTTATTGCAGCATTAAGGTCCCTGTCCATAGTTAGACCACACGCATCGCAGTGATATACCCTATCGGACAGTTTCAGTTCATGTTTCGTATTCCCGCACCTTGAACAGATCTTTGACGAGGGGTCGAACCTGCCTATCTCCACTATCTCTGCATCTCTCCATTGAAGTTTGTATTCGATCATCTTCCTGAACTGGTACCATCCCTGGTCTGCTATGCTCTTTGCGGGATGATGATTCCGCTGCATGCCCTGTACGTTCAAATCTTCGATCACAACTGTACCGTAATGTTTGGCTATCGCAGTTGATACCTTGTGGCCGAAATCAGTTCTCATGTCCCTTATCTTTTGGTGTATCTTCTGTACCCTGACTATCTGCCTATTCCTGTTCTCCGATCCCTTTACCTTTCTTGAAAGCTTCTTCTGCTGCCTCTTCAGCCTTTTCTCCCTCTTCCTCAGTGCATTCAGCGGTTCTATCTTCAGTCCGTCGGACGTTGTCAGGAAAGATTTGATACCTATGTCTATGCCTATAATTCCTCTGCCTTTATGCGTTTCATCATCCGATTCATAGTGTATTGAAGCAAAATATCTATCGACGTCTCTTGCCACAACAATCTGCTTTATGTTCTCAGGGATTGGCGATCCATCCCTGTATCCTATCCCTTCGGTGAACTTGGGAATGATAAGCTTTTTCCCGTCCTTTTTGAATCCAGATGAGACGATGAAATACTGGTTGTCCTTCTTCGATCTGAAATTTGGATAATCTGTATTCTTCTTGAAGAATGATCTGAATGCCTTATCCAGTTCAACCAGGGAATGCTGAAGGCTCTGCGAGTTGATCTCATTTAGCCACACTTTCTCTTTCTTCAGAGATGTGAGCATCTTCATGGTATCGAAGACGGTCAATCCTTTCTTCCTGTCTTTCCTATGTTCTGCATAGTATTTGTTCCTGATGTCGAGGAAATGGTTGTACACAAATCTGCAAGACCCAAAGTGCTTTTCAAGAAGAATCTTTTGACTTTCGTCTGGATACAATCTTACCTTGAGTGCCTTGATCACTGCTTACATAACCCATCCATTCCTTATAAATAATTCGCAATTCATCCACATCGCAAGCTCAGTGGCTTTCTTGCTTAGATATTTGTAAGCTTTATTTAAGATTAATTGCAAATTAAGTTAGCGGCTCAAGGAAAAGCTTAAAAACGCGTAATTTTTTAACTCTCGGTAATTATGCTTCAGATTAAAGTCGATGCCAAGACTATAAGAGAATTTTCGAATATAATTCTGACACTCGTTCAAGAAGCGAGAGTAGATTTCAAACCGGACGGAATATCCGCAAAAGTTATGGATCCAGCAAGAGTTGCAATGATTTCAGTAGAAGTAAAGAGGGAGGCGTTTCAAGAGTTTGACGTCAACGGAGAAGACAGCCTTGGCCTCGACATAGAGAAGATGAGAAACTTTCTGAAGCTGACTGCCCCAACAGAGATCATAGATTTCAAGTATGATGGCAAGAAGATTTCGATGAAGCTAGGAAATCTATCGGCGGGAATTCCCATAATAGACCCGTCTGCCTTGACGACGCCTAAGATTCCAACAATAGAACCACCGGACAAGGTGGTCACTGACCTCGACCTACTAGCTCAGGGAATAAAGGCAGCCGAAGGAATATCCGAGGTTGTAACATTCAACATCAAGAGCGATGAACTAAAGATCTACGCCAAAGGCGAGACCGACTCAGAGACAACAGAAATGACAATTCCCAAGAGTCTAGCCAAGGAATTCATTTTCAGTTCTGACTCCAGAAGCTCGTTTGCACTGGAATATTTGACTAAGTTCCTTAGAGCGCTTGAGAGCACGCAGGAAGTGTCAATAGCAATTGGGAACGATTATCCTCTCAGAATGGAGGCTCCAATAATGAATGGGAAGGGTAAAGTGACTTTCCTCATAGCGCCTAGGATCGAGAATGTCTGAATGACTTGGTCCTAATTCCAGACCAGAATCTGAGCCTGATGAGAAAGAGGAGATTGGTAATTCCGTCCTTCCAGGGGCGAAGTTTCTTCTCTCCCATCCGCCTCGCATAATTAATTGAATGTTCCTTGTAACGGAAACTCGTGGCTGCCCTGATCTTAATCTCTTCTGAGAACTCCATACCCCATCCTCTCGGCTCGATAGACTTTAATATTTCTTTCTTAAAGACCCACATTCCAGACTGGCTGTCGTTTATGTTCACCATAAAGAGCACTTTGGTGAAAATGTTCAAGACCTTGTTTCCTATCAAGTGCTGAAGGCTCATAGCGTCCCTCGAGGAATTGGAAAGTCGCTCTCCTGAAACAAAATCATAACCGTTCTTCAAGTATTCGCTCATGTGTGCGATTTCATTCGGCGGGTAAGTGCCGTCGGCATCAAGCGTTGCTATGATATCACCGGTAGCAATCGAAAAACCCTTCCTGTAGGCTTTTCCGTAACCCAGCTCGCTCTCATTGACAACTATAGCACCTAAGGAACCGGCAATTTCAGCAGTCTTGTCCTTCGAGTCCGAATCCACAACAATTATTTCACCTTCTTTGTCCACCGCTCTTATGGCATTGATGACCTTACCTATACTGTCCTCTTCATTGAGAGCTGGAATTATGTATGAGATCAATTTGAGCCCCCAAACATATATCCAAGCATTCCAAATGCAAGCCTTGAAGTTTCTATGAGAGGATGCTTTTTCAAATTTGTTTTGTTAAAGTTGCTCTTGAGTCCGTATTTCTTCAAAATCAGTCGTCTGCCAATTCCATCACCGTAGCTCTGTCTGAGTAGGGACGAATAGGTCTCTCTTGGGTGATGGGAAACGATCAAGTTTTCGTCATAGAAGATCTCGAATCCACCGTTAATAGCACGAATATTCAGGTCGATGTCTTCAGCGGTGTTAAAGGCTTCATCGAAAGTGCCTATCTTTTCAATCACAGCTCGGCTGTACATGAGATTGTTGGAAGGGAAAGTAACGTCCTTTCCCATATAGAACATCGGTATCCTGTCAAGGTCAGACCACTTCGAGTTAGGCGCCTGCACGATTCTGCCGGCAACAATATCTCTGTTCACGCTCCTTTTGAGCGTGGCCGCCCAGTTATTTGTAATTTCTGTGTCAGAGTCTAGGAATAGGAATTTATTCCCTTTAGCCAGCCTAATACATTCATTCCTTCCTATAGCTCTATTCCCTTTTTTCCTTCCTAGGACGAGATTTATGTCTTTGCTTTCAGACTGGAGATACTCAAAAGTCCCATCAGTGGAGTTAGCGTCAACAACCACTATCTCGAAGCCCTCATCAAGGGATTTGAGCGTAGAGATGAGTAGTTTCATGTTTTCGAGATCATTTTTGACTGTAATGAGAATTGATATCTCCATCTATTCCTAAACATAATAAGAAATAAAAGTTTATTTTCAGACCAGCTTAATTACTTTGTATTTATGAGGTTAAGTGGAAACCACTCTCGACGATGAATTCGTTATCCAGATGGACGACACACCCCCATTTAGCTGGATTAGTCAAACTCCTAACCGTTTTATGACTTGTAACATCGGAAGAAAGCTGGACTCGATTGCGATTAGCGCTATCGGAACACCCTTAATTTTTGCAGAAATGGCCAGAGACATTATCGGAGGCGAAAGAATCAAGGTCAGGCACTCTTTTTCACTTTCTCCAGACGAGACGAATTGTTTAATCACTTATAGCGGTCAGGTCAGGGAAGCCATCACCGCTCTTAAAGACACAAACAATAAGGGCATAGTCATCTCCTCAGGTGGTGCGATCAAATTGGTTGCTAGATCGAAGGGGTGGGATTATATCCCTCTTCCTAAAGGATACGCTGCAAGATTCCTTTTACCCGAAATACTGGGGTGCATGCTGACCCTCTTTGGATACGACCTCGAAAGCACAGACCTGGAATCATTTCTAGAACAAAATGCACCGTCGGAAATTACGAGTGAAAATGTATCAAAGCAAATTGCTCTAAGACTCTTAGGGCGTTCCATAGTTATATTCCACGATGAGTTTTCTGCCGGTCTCGCAAACTACTTCCTTACTAGCTTTAAAACAAATGCTGGTCTGGAGGCCAATATAGTAAGTGTAGCAGGAGTGAAGGAATACAGTTCCAAAGCGGATGCAAATACAGCCGCAATTTCATTTTCAAGACAAAGTTCCCCCAAAGATGCCTTAAATATAGGAGGTTTCCCTTATGACTGTAGTACTGCAGATGGCTACGTTAAGAATGCTGTGATCGCACAAATGTCGTCGCTCTATCTGGGGCTGTTGAGAGCGCACGAGATAGAACTTTTGGACAAAATTATTGAATAATGGAAAAATTTCACATCTAACTTTAAACATTTAAAATTTATATCAAAGGAAAGAATCGTGTTACGTAATGTCGGCAGAAGAGTTGAATGGAATCCTTCAGGAATATTCCAAGAAACCCTATGTCGAGAGCACATTTGTGATGACTAACATTGGCATTCCCATTGCCAGTACTTTCACGGACAAAACAGATTTTGAATCTCTCGCGCCGCTCGTTAGCATTACATACGAGGGAGCACACGAGTTAGCGAAAGGATCAGGACATAGTTTCAAGCAACTGAACGTCGAGCTCAGCAACGGTAGCAGGATTGTGGTTAAGTCTCTGGGGAAAAGTTACATCCTGGCAGTACAGGTACATAAGTACAACGATAGAGTAAGAGACGAGATAGATTTTCTTGGTGATAGAGTTTCTAAATATATTTAGATCCCAAGAGCTAAAATTATGTGGGCTCTGTAATCATCCTCTCATTCAGTCTCCCACTCAATTGGACATCTTCACTTAGATCTTCTTGAATCCGCGAGCGGAATAATCCTTGCCTAGTTTTACGTATAGTCTTAGTTGACCTAAAGAAGTTAGGTCATTTCCCTTCGTTCTTGCGTTCCCTGAGAGAATCCCCTTTCTCAACGATTCAGTGTCTGATGCATCCACTTCCATGTACACTTTACCTATTTCGCCGTAAAAGTGTGAGTCGCTACCCGCAGTGATCGGCCTTTTCAACTCTGCAGCAAGATTCTGCCCTTTAGTGTTGCATTTCAACTTACATCGGCCATTTTTTGTTTCCAAGGCATCATAGACGTTCCTAAACTTTGCACCAATGCCGTTTACACTTCTGAATGGATGTGCGCATATTGCGATTCCATTCTTATCGTGGATAGCATCGACCGTTTCTTCCTGAGACAACCCGGAAGGAATCTCTCCATCAATAAAAAGGGCAAGGATGTGTCCATCTTCAGACGAAACTTCTTCCCCATTTATTAGTAGGAAGTCCAATTTGTGTTCAACAAACCTATTATGGTCTGAAATCGCAATGAAATCCAGGCCCTTGCTCTTTGCAGTCTTAACAATCTGGTCTGGTTCGAGTTTCGAGTCCGGGGAGTACTTTGAATGGATGTGTACATCTCCTCTCATTTTATCTTCAGACCTTCTTTAGGCGATCCATCAAGAAAGAGTCGCCCGCTCCGTATCTCCAGGAACAATGGTTTGTCTTCGTGAAATAGCGCAGGTACGACGTTTGAATCCCTCTTTATGGTCTTGATCGAAAACTTCCTGAACTCTTCAATTGAAATCTCTGTTGCATTAGTCAATAAATCTCCAATCTTTACCTCTTCTCCCGGTGTAGTTGAATCAGGAGCCAACACCAAATGAATCCCATTCTCGTCTTCAGCAGCAAGCAACATTCCGTTTGACGTCTGTCCCCTAATCACCGCAGGTTTGAGGTTCGTAACAACTACGATTCTCTTCCCTTTCAACGAATCTTTTGTGTAACTGTTCTTGATTCCGCTAACAATTCTTCTCTTGCTATCGCCTAGATCCAGGTCTAATAGGTACAATTTCTCTGCGTCTGGAATGTCGCTTACATCTTCAATTCTTGCGACCTGAAGTCTTAGATTGAGTTCCTTATTGACAATCTTCTCGAACAACCTTTCTGGTTTTTTTGTGAGCTTCGATACCGGGAAATTGAGGTCTTCCTTCAATTCTACCGGGTCTTCGTATCCTAGCCATGAGAGTATCTTCTTCGCCGTTTCTGGTAGGAATATCTGGCCAGTAACCGCCAGTGCGAAGACTAACTTCACCCCGGTATAGATTGCCGCATTGCAGTTGGCGTCGTCCTTCTTACAAGCATCCCAAGGTTTCCTGTTCGTGATGTATGTGTTCCCGTAGTAAGCAAGGTCAAGCCACGTTCTGAAGGCATTTCTTATGTGCACCCCGTCCATTTGCGTGATGATATCTGATATTGAACTTCTGATCCTATTCTCCGCTTCCTGATCAAGCTCGTTCTGTGCGATCTGGTCAAATGTAATTGGGCCTCGCTTGAATGCTAGCGTCAGCGCCCTATTGACAAGATTACCAAACTTATCTATTAACTCTGTGTTGACTCTATTTTCAAAATCTTCGACCGAAAAATCAGAATCGTGTTCCTCAGGCAAATTGTAAAGAACTCCAAATCTTATGAATTCAGAGTTGTATTTCTCTAGCATCTGTAACATCGAAAAACCTGTACCCTTGCTCTTTGAGAACTTCTCACCCTTGAAATTGAGGAACTCATTTGCGGCAATGACATATGGAAGGGTCATATTCCCGTGAGCCATCAGCATCCCTGGCCAGATTATTGAATGGAAGACAATGTTGTCCTTACCAACGAAATGGTAGTATTTCAGATCGGGATTGTTCCAGAGGGTATACGCGTCCTCGGGACGCCCTAAAACTGATGCTACTCCTGTCACGTATCCTATTAGAGCCTCAATCCAGACGTAAATTCTCTTGTCCTCATAACCTTCAAATGGGACTTCAACTCCCCAGTTCAGATCCCTAGTTATGGGTCTATCCTTCAGGCCATTTGATATGAAGTTCTTAGAGAAACTGAGAACGTTCTGCCTCCACGACTCTTTAGATTCAATATACTTAAGAAGCTGATCCTGGAAACTGGTCAACTTGAAGAAGAGGTGTTTGGTCTCTCTGAATTCCGGTGTCGATTGGTCGAATATGCAGATCGGGTCGATCAACTCACTGGGTTCCATGGTTCTCCCACAATTTTCGCACTGGTCACCGGTAGCGGATTCATAACCACAATTTGGACACTTTCCTTTCACGTACCTATCCGCAAGGAAAATGTTTTCATGTACGCAGAAGGGCTGAATCATTTCTGCTT
Organism: Thermoplasmata archaeon; assembly: GCA_021797915.1. Lineage (GTDB taxonomy): Archaea > Thermoplasmatota > Thermoplasmata > Thermoplasmatales. Next base: position 25,103 of record JAJZYT010000004.1, read on the forward strand.
CAAAGATGTACCCATTGTCCTTCAACGTCTTCAGGAATTTTGATGTTATTTCTTTGTGCAGTTTGGAAGAAGTTTCGATGTATGCGTCAAACTCTATGTTCATTTTTCTGAATATTTCTAGATTAATCTTATGGAACTTTTCAACGATATCTTGAGGAGGTATTCCTTCCCTTATTGCCCTCACCGTTACAGGAGTGCCATGTTCGTCACTCCCAGAAGATGAAATCACATCGTATCCTCTCAGTTTCAGGAATCTCCTAAACACATCATATGGAAGGTAGGCACCAGCAATGTGTCCGAGATGCAGGCTGCTGTTTACATAAGGTAGTGCTGCAAAGACAAATACCCTTTCTTTCACGTCGGTTCATAGAAAAATACTATATTAAGAATTAGAGAGCTAAAAAGGAAATTTTGGAAAAAAAGAAAAAAATTAATGGGTCTTTAGACCCAATTTGCTAACGTTCCTATGGTAGCCAGTTGCATATGCTGCGTACAGATAGCTGATTCCGGCAATTACCGCGGTGGTAACGGCCAGATAGAGGAACATGTTTGATCCTCCAACCAGTACAACGACTGCATATATCATTGCTAACCCTGCTCCAAGATAGACGAACGGAATCGCCCGAACGGTCTTGTTCGCAGAGTTGGACAGCAGTAGGTAGGAAGCGAGTGAATACGCCAGTAAGGCAAAGGACGTATACAATACTGCCCGCATTGTTCCGTGTGCGGCTTGGAATAGATATACTACCAGTAGAATCGAAGCAAGCAATCCAAACAGACCGGAAGCCAGTCTGAACTCTTTCTTCTCCATTTCTACATCACCGAGTCAATTTCTGCATCCAAACCCTTAGCTCCTTTAAAGCTGACTCCTTTAGAGGCGCTTAGGAAGTAAGGAGAGTTAACACCTGTAAGAACGACAAGAACCTTGAATTCACCAACCAGAGTTGGATCCACTGACGCTCCCCATACTATTCTCGCCATAGGGTTTACCCTTTCTTGAACCATTCTTACGGCAGTTTCTGCCTGTGATACAGTCATATCCTCTCCACCAACAATTCTGACCAATGCGCCCTTGGTGGTTGAGATATCTGCTTCAATCAAAGGAGATGTTATAGCCTCTGTCACTGCCTCTTCAACAGTTGCCTTCCCACCAGTACTTTCTCCAATTCCAATCATGGCGACACCCCCTTCTTTCATCACAGTCTGAATATCTGAATAGTCTAGATTCACAAGACCTGGTCTTGTAATAATTTCAGTGAGTCCCTTTAGTGCTTCCATGAGTATCTCGTCTGCCACTTTGAAAGCCTGGTCCAAGGGAAGTCTTGGTACCAGTTCCAACAGTTTATCGTTCGGTATCACAATTGTAGTATCTGAAACTTTCTTGAGTTTCTCTATCCCATATATTGCATTGTCCATCCTAACTCTTCCTTCTGCTGAGAATGGTAAAGTAACGATGCTTATTACCAAGGATTTTTGGCGTTTCGCAACCTCAGCGACCACGGGCGCAACTCCCGTACCAGTTCCTCCACCCATTCCAGACGTTATAAATACTATTTCTGAGTTTCCAAGAGTTGAATTGATGTCGTCAAGGTCTTCTCTAGCTGCCTCCTCTCCGACCTGCGGAATAGCACCGGCTCCTAGTCCTCTTGTTGTTCTCTTTCCTACTAATATCTTCCTGTTTGCCTGAACAGTGAGCAAATGTGGAGCATCTGTGTTCATAGCAATTAGATCGGCACCAAAAATACCGGACTTTGAGCAGCGGTTTATTGTGTTTGTTCCCGCTCCGCCACATCCTACAATTTTGATGTTCACCTTCATGGATTCTACTAGCTTTGCAAGTTCTTCGTCATCAGGAGAGTTGAAAATCTTCTGATTTTGATTAAAGTAATCGTTTGACATAATCATACGTATGTCTGACGACGTATTTATAGTTTTCTTAATTAGTCCCGAATTTACCGCTTTTCTAGGTCGTCAGACCCATAGAATAATTTTTGAAGAAATGAGTATATGTCCTCCAATCCATCTTCGGATTCAGACGAGGAGAATACGCTCTCTCCAAGTATGTTAAGACTCTGACTGCTTTCTAGGATAGCCTCTGAGAGTTGAACATCCACTGTGGCTTTCTCTTCCCGGAGATCGCTCAAAAGCTCACCTTTCTTCCTATCCCATTTCAAAATTCTTTCCTTCTCTTTCGGTTCCAAAGTGTCTGATTTTGACACAATTCCAAGGAACGGTATGTAGAATCTTGTCACGACTCCCATTGCGAGAAACTGAGAAGAAACGTAAGAATCAGGATGCTTCATCAGGACTGAATCGAAGAGGTAGAGCATTGCGCTGTAGTCAGCTCCAAGCGTGGAAACAAGATGAGTAGATGGCCCTCTGAATGCAAATAGTTCAAGCTGTCCAGGTGTGTCTATCAACACATAATCAGAATCGTACGAGTCTATGAGCTCCTTAACCCGATCTGCTTCCTGAGCCACAAGGTCTGCGGCAACTATTTGGGCTCCGTTTGGTCCCAAATTGTAGTTTTGCATCACACTCTCCAGGGACACGTTTTCCCTAATATCTATGTCAGGAGTGTAGGGAAGAAATTCAGCACCCGCATCCAGGTTAACCGTAATTGCATCGTAGCTCTTGTTTTCCAACCACCCTTTGAACGAATTGACTAGGGTAGACTTACCAGATCCAGCAGTTCCTACAAAATAGACTCTAGGTATCATCGAAATCCTCCAGCGTTTTGAAGTTATTGTCTCTTGCCTCGAAAATTGAATTCACGGAATCTCTCATGATTCTGATGCGTTGCTTTACGTAGTTACTTACTTCGTATTGGGTCGTGATATTGAAACTAGTGTCGAGATACTTCGTGATGTTTCCCCTGTGCACAGTCCCTATCAAGTTGGTGCCGCACTTCCTGCACTTCCCAGTTAAAGGCAACCTTCTATAAATGTGATTGCAGCTCGTACACCTGAAGGTCTGTGAGCCAAATTTGTTGAGATTTCCCATGATGTCTGGAATGAAGTGAGATTTGAGAATCCTCTCTGCCATATCCGATGCGTCCACTGCCCTTAACTTTCTGGCCAGCTCCAGAGTCATATCAAGCTTCTGCTCCATGCTTGGAATATTCTTATAGCTTGAATTCAACGTCCCAAGGTTAATAGAGGAGGTGTCATCGGAAAATTCACACTTTGGAAACATCTCTCCACTCTTCACTTTCATTCCCGCAGTAACCACATACTTCATTATTTCCGATGGATCTGGAAATTTCATGGTGAGTTCTAGTAACTCGGAGGGGTATTCACCGGTAATATCGAGATTCAAAGCTTCCTTATCAATCTCCGTTGGGTTTATTCTAAGTGATAGAACCAGAGGAGCATCCATAAGGCTCCCTCGAGAGTTGGGTAGGTAATCAAGCGAGAAATTCAGCAGCCCGTCCAAAAGCAGCATGATTGAATCTTCATCTCCATCACAGTTCCTCCTCTTGGCTGCATGGAAAAAAGGATGCGCATAACACACATCCCCTTCGGTATACCCAATTATTCGCCCCAATATGCCTCCCGATGTGTGAGGGGCAAGACCTATGACCAGTGCTCCTATCAGGTCACTTTCCGTATTGACTTTGTAAAATGGATCTAGGCGATAGAATTTCTGCAGGAGATCGTCCAAGAAATTTGAAACCTTGAGCAAATAGTTTCCAGCTTTGACGCTAGGAACAATGTCTTGAGGGAATAGCTCTATGGTCTGGGAAGAATCAACCAGATCCCTCCCCTTGTAGTCTTTTTCATAGCCAAGTTTTCTTGCCTTTTCAGGGGATAATCCGATCTCTTCCAGGACAGCGTGCGTTAAAGGAACATCAGACATATCGAATCTACAGGTTCCGTCCTTGAACGGATATACCGATCTGATGGCTCTTAGAATTCCCTTCTCTAAGGGTTCAGGTGTCTTGTGAGATGAAGTGAGTCCCCTGACTCCGTTCACCTTCTTCGGAATCGTCACGCCTAGAGACTCCCCTTTGCTCTTCAGCGTTTCCGAAATATTTACGTCGAATTCTCGTGTCTTGTCTGTAGGGGTGGTGTGTGACCCACAGGTCTCGCAAATATTTATGAAGGATACGTTGCCGCACCCAGGACACTGTCTAATCTGCATTTCTGTACCTGACAGTGCATCATATTGGTTCAAATCTCTCCGATTCTTCTGCACATTTCCTATTGGGAATAGAACGTGAACTGGCGGGTTCATTTTTCTTTCCTCAGCCTTTTCGGGTCGTCCCATTCTTGCCCCAATTCGCGTAATCCCCTTGGGATATACCTGAAATCCTGCAAGATCATTTATTGCCTTCATTGCGTCTTTTCCGATTATTTTCCGATTTGCAATTATCTTGTTATCCCTCACCTGCATCCCTAGGGGAACAATCAGGCTCCTGTAATTCTTGATCCTGATCTTGTCAGTTAATTCGAACTCACAAAGAAGATCTGTTAAGAATCTCTTGCTGAAGTCAGTCGAAGGCATTTCAAGTTTATCGTCTTTAATAACCGAATCGTTTTCGACAATCTCGATGAAGAGTTGGATGTCTTCAACATTAACATCGTGCCAAAGATATGTATAGGCAGGATGTAGAGGAATTTTATGGGAGACAGATGCCTCAACTGCACCCTTTTCATCCGTAATCTCGGGTAAGAATAGATACTTTTTTTGGCATATCTGTTTCCACCAAGACTCAGTGAATGCACCTGGGAACAGTACTTTGTTATTTTCTATGAATTCTCCAAACGAGATCATCATCTCTCCAAGGTCTACAATTTCTGAAATCTTGTCTCGATTGGATTCAAAAGTCTCCACATCTTTGAGGTAGACCAGACTTCCAGACTCTAGTAAGACTGTCGGTCCCTCAAGGTTAGAATTTGCAACCACAGCTCCCGCTTTTCCGGGCCTTTCCATTTTTATCTGAGTTCCCAGTGCAATGAAATCGTCTAGAACTTTCATTGTAACGGGATTAATTGCGACAGCCGCCAGCCCAGTATTCCTCGATCGCCCATAACGCAGCCTGAATCCTCCTTTCCTAGATGGATAGGATAGCGCAGGTCTCCCAGCCAACATTTCTTTCAGGTAATTTGAGTTTGGATAGAGATTCTTTACTTCCTTCTTCTCCGATGAAAATGACCAGCCCTCTAGAGCAAAAGTGCTGACATATTTCTTAAGTTTTGGACCTTTCAGTATGAGTCCCTCTGCAATCACAAGGGCCATACCCCCTCTTAACCGGTTAGTCTCGATGTCTGGTAGATTTCTGTGGCCAGTTATTTCGGCTTCTTCTGTGCCTTCTCCAGTTATGCAAACCGGAGAACCCTCAACCGCGGTTACTATTTCCTCATTGGTTGGAATATATTGGAGGTGTTGCACTCTTGCGTATAGCGGGATCTCCTCCTTGCTCCTCTCCACTTCTTCTTGAGTTGCTACATACTTTCCGATCCCAAATTTTCTCCTCAGCAGATCTCCTACAAAGACGCTGAGTGCTTGCGCGGTGCCACCAGCACTCCTAATCGGTCCGGAATAGTAAATTGCAAGGTAGGTACCTCCGTCCCTGTGTTTGATCTTGACCCCAGTTATGCCCTCAAGAGGAGCTACCAATATGCCCTCGGTGAGTATCGCAAGGGCAACTCTGATCCCTTTCTCGATTTTCACTTCATCAGGCCCATCGAACTTTTCTGACACAGAAAGTGCAGCCTCAATAGCAACTCTCTCTCTGTCAAACTTCTTGGACAGGGCTTTAATCGTATCCGAAGCCTCAATTCCAGTCAATGCCTGAACTCTCCCTGCGAGATCCTCTGCCTGCGGAATCTCGACATTGGTTTCGCAATCTTTTCCCTGTGCCCTTGCCTTTTTGGCAATATCGTACTGAAGGCTCGATTCATTCTTTAGTGTTAGAAAATATTTTTCGAGCTCTTCAGACATTAGTGAACCCATTTGATATTAGAATAAATATTTTCAATACTCAAACAGATCAGTTGTAATTGACTTGACAGTTTTCCAAGACCTTCGTACGTGCGGAGGAAGTTTTCTGTTTCTTCTAAAGTAGTCCTTCAGGAATGATATGGTTCGTTCATCCGACGGATATCCCGATCCAAAGTCGCCTATATCATTCTTTATTTTGAGAATCTCTTTTTCTCTCGTGACTTTTGCTATAATGGATGCCGCAGAGACAAGGGGATAATTGACATCTGCTTTGTGCTTTGAAACTATCCTGGGATTACCACTTAATTCAGTCATCAATTTTGAAAATCTCTCCTCATTTACGTCCGGACAGTCTATAATGTATTCATTTTCTGGTTCAATCATTGTGGCAATCGTCTTAGCCTCCAATAGATTGAGTTCATTTTTGTATGTGGACTCATCTATTTGTTCTTCTTTGACTACCATGAATTTTACGGAAACAGCCAGACTCATGATTCTTTCAAACATCTTCTCTCTAGTTTCTTCAGAGAGGGCCTTCGAATCCTTGACTCCAATGTGTTTGATAATCTCTGGATCTCCACATACCACCGCAACAACCATAGGGCCTATTACGGGTCCGCGTCCGGCCTCGTCACAACCACAGAGCATTTCAGTTGGGATACGACTTTCACCTATTATAGAAATTCTATCTACAATCAAAGTAAAATCTGTTCACTAAGACAATTCATGACAATGGAATAGAATTTTCAAGCGAAATGCTGTCTGATTCTGAGAGGATATCGTCGGTAACAATGTTGAATCTGCCGAATTCTGTCTCGACCAGGTAGTTGTTCTTCAGACCATGTTCAAAGAAAATTATCGTTGACTTGACCTGACCACCTATCTTGATTTTTGAGGGATGAATTGCGTAACTCCTGCCATCTTTCGTGTACAGATTGTATCCAAGGATCTTGGCTATCTCTACTGATCTTGGTCTGTTGAGTATCTCCTCTTTACGACCATCATCAAGTATTGACCCTTGACTCAGTACCGCAATAGAGTCGGCCAGTATTTCTGCGTCTGCGAGGTCGTGGGTGACATAAATGATAGAAACGCCGAACTTTTCGTGAACGTTCTTGATATACCATCTCATCGAATTTCTCAGAAACGAATCCAAGGAGGAAAGCGGTTCATCCATCAGTAGCAAGTCTGGCCCCGTTATCAACGTTCGAGCGAGCGAGACCAATTGTTTCTCTCCTCCGCTGAGTTGAGCCGGATACTTACGAAGATGTTCTTCTAAGGAGAGAGTCTTGCTGATTTCTATAACTTTTCTGTTGATTTCGTGAACGTCTTTCATTCTCAGTCTGAGTCCATAAGCAATATTTTCGGCAACAGTCATTGAATAGAACAACCCTAGATCTTGGAAAACAAATCCAATGTTTCTCTTGTTTGTGTTCAGGGTAGTGATGTCCCTTCCATCCTTAACTATTGAACCGCTGTCGGGTGGTATTATACCAGCGATTAGGTTCAGAATGCTAGTCTTGCCACTCCCAGACGCACCCAGTATGACTTTGATCTCCTTGTCCTTTAGTGTAAAGCTGACGTTGTCGAGAATGACCTCCTTCCCAATTTTCAAGGAGATATCTTCCACCCTAAGTTTGTCCAAGAGCACCACTCTTCCCAAACTGGTTGATGATGAAAGAGGACATAAATATTACAATAAGGAATATTTCTGTTAGGAAATACGTATCCTTGAAATCCCTGAGGAGCAGAAGTTTGTAGATCCCAATCGTTATTGTCTCCGTTGAGGGAGTGTAAACAGTCACTATCGAGGAAAATTCGCCCATAACTGTTATGAACATAAGGGAAAGTACTGTTGAAATTTCCCACCTTATTCTAGGGAGTTGAACCTTAAAGAAGGCAGCTATTGCAGAATCCCCAAGCAGTCTTGAAGAATAGGTCTCAGATGGAGAAATGGTCTCTATAGCCTGTCCCATCATTCTTAGATTCAAGGGAACAACAATAACTGTGAAAATCAAAGTGATCAAGGCAGCTGTAATCAAGTATTCTCCGTATACGAGGTAGTATGAAAGTGCGAGAGTCACGGGAGAAAATATCAGGGGCAACAGTACAAAAAATTGATTCCTTACCGACAACCTATATGTGGTCAGAAATATCGATATCAGGAATGCAAAGAATGTACTAACAAACGCGAACAAAATAGTATTTGTCAAAAGGGTCGAAATGGGAAGCTGCAGTCTCTTGGCAAGCTCTAATGCATTAAGATCCCAGATAGGATATCTAAAAAACATTTCAAAGAGAGGCAGCATGATGAATACAATGAAAGCCACGATACCCACAAGCGCTACATTGTTGTAACGTCTCAATGGCGGGGGGAGAGTGGAATCATTCCTCTGAGCATTCGATCTGATCGAAAGATATGCGTAAAGCGGAGCTACTAATATCAGAATCTGCAGCAACCCCAGGAAAGAAGCAGTGGAGAATGGAAAACGGGCGAAGGTTGGAAAAACGTCCTTGAACTCATAGATCATGACCTCCATTGTCGAGAATGATGGACCTCCTATTATCAATGGAAGACTGAATCCCTCAAACGAAAGTATAAACGTAAAAATTCCACCGAGTAAGCCACCCCGAAGAGTGTTGGGAAGATAAAATCTTTTTACAATCTGAGCGTCGCTAGCCCCAAGGGTCCGGGCCGAGTATACCTCCCTTATGCTGGTTGAGTAACCGGTTGAAAATGCCAGAACAGCTATCATGGGGGCATTATAAATGACGTTGCCATAGATTATCTCCCAAAACCTGGAAGAGAATCCAAAGAGGGATATGATCCCAAGTGACATTATGATACCCGGCAGAACATAGGTCACCAAGAGAAGCGAGATCAACGTACTTTTCATTCTACCGCTGTAGATTATGAGTAGAGTGCCAAAGACGAGACCCATCGATAGAGATATTGCAGTTGAGACCGTAGCCTGAACTACGGATTGCTTAACTGATGCAAGGAGTACCTGCACGAACACTCTTGAAAATGAAACGTGAAAGGAGTAATAAATCAAAAAGAAGAGAGGAATCAGGGCTACTACTATGACGTAACCGCCAACATACACGAGCGAAATTGATCGACTAACCTTCGATCGAATTCCACTCAAGGGTCCAGGCTCCAATATTGTCTGATGCACTAGTCATATTGAGGTATGAATTCAGGGGGATGTAGGATGATATCGATGGGTTCACTTCGTAAACGGAAGGGAGGGAGACATTTGAATTGGCTGGGTATGTCCACTCATTGAGAGGTATGAGACTCTGCACATTGGCTCCAAGAAGCCAGTTTACAAATTTCTTGTCTATGATCTTGTGAGTTGAGGAATTGAGGATCGCTGCACCCAAAACTTCCATCCATGCATAGCTTCTGCCGTTGTAATGGAAGGCGGTAGTCCCAATAGCCGAATAGTTGAAGTAAGCGTTATATGCCGGATCCGTTGCATAAGAGTATACCATCTGTCTTTGGCCGTTTTCAAAGAGACTGAAGGCAGAATCCCAGCCGTTACTCACCTCTATTCCTTTCGAATTGTTCCAGAAAGTGGTCCAGTTTTGATGAAGAACTCCACTATAAAAGGCGATTTGCCCGAGCAGAAATTCCTCTCCATTGATGCTACTAGATGGGTTCTCTACTATGTACTGCTTTGCAATAGTAGAGTTTGAAAGATCTGCATACGAAAGGTTTTGCAGAATGCTCGAGCTCAGGGGTCCAGAAAGGTTATAATCTGTTGTCAGAGGAGAATATTCATACGGTACTACGTAGCCTGAAGACTGTATGAATTCGGATAATGATTTGTTGATATAAGTCTCGTTGCTCACATTGAAGTGGTACAGGAGTCCGCTGTTGGAGGCCAGATAAGAATCAATGTTGTTCAGCCCTATGACAATATCGTATCCCTTTCCCTTTGTTTGATTGATTTGATCGTACAGGTCACCAGATGCAGTTACAATCTTGATTTTGACGTGATACCACGCCTCAAAATTCCCGATAAGGTAATCCATCGTTTGGTTAACGTTAGCTCCACTCTGGAAAAAAGATCCGTAAGTCAGTATCGTAATCGTTGGCTCGCTTGATGGTGTGATGTCGGGATATACAATATAAACCAAAGCTGCTGCAACAACTACTATTCCCACAACTACGTACACGCTGTAATTAGTTTTTTTCTTTATTACTTCATTACTCATTTCATTCCCTCCGCCAGTATTATCTGGGTCAGGTTCGTTGGGTCGATCTACTCGATCCTCTCAGCCCACGTCTGTGAGCTCCCCTGTGATTCACTATCGAAACGAGATATAAAACTATTCTTGCCGACAATGAGTCAATAGTACCCCCAAAAACTGCAAATGTTAGAAACTATTACTGAAACAATTTATCTAATTCCTTGTTGGGGAGCAAAGGCCTTAGGCCATTTAAAATAACTGCAATTTTTGTAGTAGTCGAAGCAGTCTTTTTGTACGATTCTTATTATTTGTTTTATGTCTCAACAAAAAAACAGCAATAATACAATCACTTATCAATATCAAGCCAGTTTCTCAGTGGTTGGAGTTGGCGTTTTTCAATTCCCAAACAAGCTCTAATTTTATCGTCGAGTAACTACCAATTATGTATTAGGTTGTCCCGCCAGTTCTGTTGCGCACTCATTTTCGCCACAAAATCTCGAAGTCTATAATCTGTCCAGAATAATGCTGTGTCCAGCTATATTTGGATAACATTTTATTATCACATACGTTAGGGGTATATGTTTATATCAAAACTCGAAGAAGCCAAGATGGGTTATACTTACGATGATGTTCTTCTAATTCCAGGCCCTAGCAGGGTGGAACCCGCTGGAGTGAGCGTTGAATCCTCTCTAACGAGAAACATAAAACTGAACATCCCGATAGTATCTTCTCCCATGGACACGGTCTCCGAGGCAGATATGGCGATTGCACTTGCACGGTTAGGTGGTATAGGAATAATCCACAGAAACAACAAGAGAGAAGTTCAAGCGGAAATGATCAAGAAAGTGAAGAGGGAGGAGTCCCTAATCATAAGGGATCTCTACACCATAGACCCAGAGACATCAGTGCAGGAGGCCATCAAATTGATGAGGGAAAAGAAAATTGCTGGTCTTCCCGTTATTGTGGACAAGAAACTGGTAGGAATCTTGACAAACAGGGACATCAGGTTCCTCAAAGGAGGCGTCCAGAAAGTTCGAGAAGTAATGACTAAGGAAGTTGTAACCGGCAACGGAAATCTTACCGTGGAACAGGCGCTGAGCATAATGAATCAGAAGAAGATAGAGAAACTCCCACTGGTAGACGATACTGGCAATCTTGTCGGCCTGATCACTGCAAAAGATATAATGAAACGGGAACAAGATCCTCTTGCAGCCAGAGATGAAGAAGGCAAGCTCCTGGTTGGAGCTGCCGTTGGAGCGTTTGATCTGGAGAGGGCCAAAATTCTGCAGGACGCAGGGGCGGATGTGATTGTCGTAGACAGCGCTCACGGACACAACCTCAATCTAATAGATTCAGTCAAGAAGATGAGGAAGGAAATAGAGATAGATATTATCGCCGGAAATATAGCCACATCGCAAGCCGCAGAAGACTTGATCTCGGCTGGAGTCGACGGAATACGAACCGGAGTTGGGCCAGGCTCAATCTGTACAACTAGGATAGTTGCTGGAATAGGGGTTCCCCAGTTAACCGCAGTGGCTCAAGCATCTGAGGTTGCAGAAAGGTACGGCATCCCAGTAATTGCTGACGGTGGAATCAGGTACTCCGGTGATATTGTGAAGGCTATTGCAGCGGGCGCAAGCTCAGTTATGCTGGGCTCACTGTTGGCGGGGACTGATGAAGCTCCAGGAACGGAGGTTAACATTTCAGGAAGGAGATATAAAACCTACAGGGGAATGGGATCTCTTGGAGCAGTAATGAGTGGAGAGAGCGATAGATATGGTAAGTTGGGCTCGGGGAAGTTTGTGCCAGAGGGAGTTGAAGGTGCAGTACCATATAAGGGAAAAGTCGCAGAAGAGATATTCCAGTTAATAGGTGGACTTAAATCAGGGATGGGCTACACCGGATCGTCGACAATTTCAAAACTGAGGGAGAACGGGAAGTTCGTCGTAATCACACAGGCAGGAATGAGTGAGAGTCATCCCCATAACGTAATGCTCCTGAGCGAACCACCCAATTACACGAACAGGTCATTCTAGTAATTCTTACCAATTCACCCATTATTGTACCGGAAATCTGTCAAGGAAAACCTGACAAGGGTAACGTGTAATGGAAAGATTATCACGAAGTTTCGGTGAAAAGGGCCGTGAGGCAAGTAATATATCACTTGGTTTGCTTAAGTTTTCTAGAAGGTGAGGAAATTGAAGAGCCCCTCTAGAGAGATCTCAGTAATTGTTCTAGTCGTCTTGATTACCTCTTCAACAGTTGCAGTTGCTACTGACATCTCAACACCCAACAACAACTCTCCCCATCTGCACTCACCCAAAGTAACCATTCCAAAACTCGAATCAAATCATAAAAGCTCCCAAGTCAATCCTTACCTCAGCTATATTAACGAGCCTGCTCCAATGGGTATTGCTGATTATGGGTTAGGATTGAACCGAGTCCCTTACAATTACTCTTCGGAATCGTTCCTCGGGGTGATAGATATAAACTCCTTAAAAACATACAACTCTTCACTTTCCGTTCTCGGTAACGTGACTTTCCAACTCAATCTAAACATGGTATTTTCCTACGAAGGAAAGAGTTACGTTTATTGGGTTCAAGATGTCTTATACCTCAACACTTCGAATAATGAGGCATCTTTCCTAGATAATATCTGGAACCTTTCAAGCTCAAATGCAAATATGTTCAACTCCACCGTCCTTGGAAACGGTACCGTGTCAAGTGTTGGAAACTCCAATTTTTACTTCGATTTTGCATCAAACTCTTCCAGCGGCAATAATATTTCTCTGAAGTACCCTGCCACGATCTACCTAAAAATGAACGCGACCGTAAGTTCGCTCGGAATTCCTGAAGTCGTGTTTCTTTACAATGACGGTTACGGATGGAATGCATATGATAAAGTGATTTTTCACTTTGTGACAAAGTCAGGTGCAGCCCCTTATTTTTACGTTGATGGAGCAGCTTACAACCCATTTGGCACATACTATGATGCAGAACTGGTTATGGGAGGACCCGGAAATGGTAGCCGGACCTCTGACGTCAACTCATCCCTATACCTGATGCTGGAATACTATAATGGGAACAATTATCAGGCCATACAGAATGCTTATAACTTTGGAAGTGACACCCAAGAGAGCGTCTACAACTTTAACAGCTCCGGAGTGTACAATACTACTAACGGTCAACTTGCATCAAATATGTCATCCGGGCTCAGCTCTCTAGGATTGATTTACTCTTCAGACGAGCTTTCTTCACTCATGATAGTATCATCCATAAAAGATGGAGCTCTATTTGTTAATGACACCAACTTAACCGAGTTCTCAGATTACGTTGTTAATGTGACGTTGTTTCCTGGAACTTATTCAGTAAAGTTGTACGATTATACCACCGGAGTCTACACATATCTTGGAAGCGTCACGCTAAGTGCGGGAAAACAATCCAAAATTTTAAAAGATGTCTATAGAGTTGAATTCTTGGAAAATGGTCTACCTTCGTCCAGCCAATGGGACCTGAACATCACTGGCATAGCTTCCGTGATAGTAAGGAACCTTGATTATTACAACCTTTACCTGCCAAATGGGACATATAATTATTCAATCTATTCCTCAGACAAGAACTACCTGAATCGTAATGAATCTGGATCTATGATTGTCAACGGCAGCTCTCTCACGATCAAGATCTCCTTTAGTCCTATTCTTTTCAGGATGTCTTTTGTTGAGTCAGGTTTACCGAAAGGTTCAAGCTGGTCAGTAAACCTCACTGGGGCATACCAGAAGAATTCAACAAATGATACCGTCATTTTTGATGTCACAAATGGCACTTATGATTTCACGATTGCCAATTCTAGCGGCTATGCTTCTTATCCCTCACAGGGTTCAGTGGATGTTAATGGTAAATCAACTTTGAATTACGTTACCTTCTCTATCATTAATGGATCGATTGTGGGTAGCATTGTCCCGACTGACGCTTCAATCTATGTAAATGGAGTAACATATAAACCAATTAATGGTCAATACAATATCTCGCTCATACCAGGAAATTATTCCGTAGAAATATCTGCCCAGGGTTACAAATCTTATACCACCAATGTGACGGTAACTTCCAATAATGCGACGCACATTCCGGTCACAAGCCTCTCTAGGAATTCAAGTCTCTCATATCCGATTTACCTTATTGTTTTGATTATATTATTTGCTGCAGTGGGAATTAGCATAATTAGATCCAGAAGGTAGGCACGAAATTGAAACAAGCACGATGGTTGCGAGTATTTTCTCTTTGAGCGATCTCAAGACGGGCTCAGTTTATTTCAGTTTTTAGAAGTCAACTACCAACGGCTGAAGCACGTTGGCTTGCAACTGGGTGGATCGAATGATCAAAAATAGCACCCGCTACAATAGGCTGGTTGATGGCAGCCCTGTTCCTGATGTTGAGGGATGCAATGAAATCTGCCTCTCCCTCAAGACCACATGAAACGCATCTAAATTGGGATCGTTCAGGCCTGTTCTTCTTGCTTATGGCGTGGCAATTGGGGCATTCCCTGCTGGTGTTGCGTGGATCCACAACGATGACGGGGATGCCCACCCCTTTTGCCTTGTATTCGATGAACGACCTGAGCTGATAAAAAGACCACGAGTTGTGGATGTACCTGTTGCCTTTCCTAACGGTTGTCCTCATCCTTATGCCTTCGAGGTTCTCGATGGCAATTGCGGAGGAGGTGCCTTTGGCTTTCTGCACGATCTCCTTAGATATTATATGGTTGGTATTCCTGACAAACCTGTTCTCCTTCCCGGAGAGCTTTTGCAGATGGCGTCTGGCGGATTTAGTCCCAACAGACTGCAGTCTGGAACGGAGATCAGTATGGTGCTCTCTCACATATCTGATATGATCACCAGAGTAGTACTTGCCCGTGGAATCCACCGCAATATTGACGATGCCCATGTCAATGCCTATGATGTTTTCCGGATTGATGGAAGGCCCTTCAGGAAACTCAACGGCAACCATGAGGTAGAACAATTTGTTTTTCCTGACGAGATCACACTGACCCCTGATCCTTTCAAAAGGTATTTCACCATATTTTCCAATGGTTATTGGCACTCTTATCCTTCCACTGGTAGTACTGATGCTCACCTGATCCATGCCCTTGAAACTCAGGATCCTCTGATCATATACGATAGAACCCAAATCCATGAACTCGTGGAAAGAGGTCTTATCAACCTTATAGGTTTCAACAACCTTCGCTATGACCCTGATGGCAAGCTGTGCCGCCAGTCCGAATTTTTCCCTTATCTCCCTGTACACGATTTCTGGAGGAAAACCTTGTTGTACAGCTTCTTTTCAAACGCTATCCTGGAGACAAAATTGCAGGCACCGTTGAATTTGATGAAAGTGTCGATCAACGCTTCCCGCTGTTTATCGTCTGGAAGCAGCTTTATCTGGAGAGTCTTAAGCACAATATTGATACAGCAATTCAATATAAAATGGTGTCGCAATTCCTCCCACATCTGAAGAGGTGGGCTTCCTTGCGACTGGATCACGTGAAAAGTACTCTCAACTCTGATCAAAGGAAGAGATTAAGGTAAGTAAGGGGAGATCATGTACGTTTCTGGGGACGAAGTAGTTCAGTATCTTCTCAATGTGGACCTTCATCATCCTTGCAACGTCCTTCATTGCATCTACTGATGAATGGATGACCCTTCTTCCTTGACCTGCCGCTCTTCACTGCACGGTCAAGGATGTTCCATTCCTGCTTCCAGGGCAGCCTCATGAACTCAGTGAAATTGAATGTATCAATGTTCTGGAGCATCTTTATGGACCTCGTTTCAAACCCCATGGAGAACCCTCTCGTCTTCTCTGTCCACGGACGGAGTGCCTATATCACGCCATGTTCAGGACAGTATATCCTCGGAGGGGATGCGTGGATGAACGTCATAAAATCCACGCTGTCAAGGTCCCTTCACACCCTCTCCTTGAGGTGATCGTATACCGTGCACTCCTTCCCGCACACTGGGCAGGTAAGCTTTGATCCCTTTCATGAATTACGTATACCTCCACTGTCTTCTTCATTGAGTCAACATCAACCCTCTCTGCCTTCCACGGAGTTTCCAGTTCAAGTAACGTTGAATACAGCTGGCAATCATCAATGAAATAATATGGCTAAATGTTAGATAAAATTACCCACACGAAAGTGGGAAGAACCAAATCTTATCGGGCTGATTCAACCATATCTATTTGTGTGAGCAAAAAAAGTTAATGTTTTTAAAAGTAGCAATGGAAGGAACGCAAGCAACATTGTGTGCCTGATAAGTGGCCTGAATACTGAATTTGAAAAGTCCAGTAAAAACTACTGGAAAACGATAAGTAAGATTGTGTTATCTTTGAACGCGTTAAAATGACTGCGGGAGGAAAGCTCAAGAACGTAGACTTTAAGAATTTTATAAATTCAAGCTATCTTGGTAAATGGGTTATAGTTGGCCTCCTGATTGGGATTGTTGCAGGCATTGGTGCCACCGTCTTTTATTATCTCATTCAATTCTCAACTGATAATTTCCTTGGAAGGATAACAGGTTTTTACCCTCCTAATCCGACGGGAGAGCTCGCTTCACCCATCTCGATTTCCCCGCATTATTTCCTAATCCCTTTATCCCTAGCATTAGGCGGACTGATTGTTGGCCTAATCATCTTTTACTTTGCCCCTGAGGCAGAAGGCCATGGCACGGATGCCGCGATAGATGCCTTCCATAACAGAAATGGTGTCATTAGGAAGAGAGTTCCAATAGTGAAGATGATAGCCTCTGCCATCACGATCGGATCGGGAGGGAGCGGAGGCCGGGAGGGACCAACGGCTCAGATCTCTGCTGGATTCGGCTCTTACGTTGCAACTGCTTTTGGAATGTCAAATAGGGATAGGAGGATAGCGGTTGCAGCTGGAATTGGCGCCGGAATTGGTGCAATATTCAGGTCTCCGTTTGCGGGAGCCATACTGAGTGCAGAGATACTATATAGTGGAGGGGATATGGAAGTAGAAGCGCTTACTCCTGCGTTCATAGCATCACCAGTTGGCTACGTAATATTTGCTTCCATGACCAACTTCTCTCCTATGTTCAGTTTATCCTCTCCGTATACATTCGATCATCCTTTGAACCTCATACTTTACGCTGTTCTTGGAATAATATGCGGCTTGGTAGGAAAATTCTACTCGTCATTCTTCTACTGGGTCAAGGGATTTTTCACTAAATTGAAGGTGAAGAAGTTCCTAAAGCCCATGATTGGAGGTGCAATGGCAGGAGTTATAGCCATGTTCTTTCCCCAGACTGTCGGAATGAGTTATGGATATCTCCAATACCTGATGGACGGTAATTTAAAGTCAGCTGAACCAGTCTACTTCGTTGTACCCATCCTGGCGGCACTTATCATAGTTGCGTTTGCAAAGATAGTAGCCACATCCTTCACAATTTCTTCTGGTGGGAGTGCTGGTGTATTCGCTCCATCTCTTGTGATTGGTGGATTCGTCGGGGCGGCAACGTGGACTGGAGTTCATATTATCAATCCCACTATAGTTCTCTCACCTGCGCCATTCGTACTGGTTGGTATGATGGCGTTATTCGCAGGTGTTGGGAGAACTCCGATTGCAGTAGTACTTATGGTAAGCGAGATGACCGGTAGTCTTGAGGTGATGATACCCTCAATGGTTGCCGTGGTAATATCGTATTATGTGGTGGGGTATAAATATTCAATTTACAGAAGTCAGGTAAGAAACAGATCAGAATCCCAGGCACACAGGGGAGAGTATAACATACCTGTTCTGTCGTACCTTACCGCGAGGGACGCAATGGCGACAGACATTCCAACCATGGACCCTTCAACACCGGTTTCAAATGCACTGCGACTAATGGAAGACAAAGGAGTAACAGGGATACCAGTAACTGAGAATTCAAAGCTTGTTGGTATAGTGACAAAATCCGATCTGATTCAAGTGAAATTGATACATCAGGACATGGAGTCGGTCTCACATGTAATGACAAGGAATGTAGTATCTGCTCATGAAGATGACACTCTCTTGGAGATCATGAAAAAGCTTTCCGTGAACAATATTTCTCATATCCCCATCGTAACCAAGGATGATAACAAGGTAATCGGTTTGGTTACCTGGAATGCCATCTTCAAGTCACATCAAGAGTTCAGCTCAAAATTGACATCTTAATTCAAAGAGACTAGAGACAAAATTATGAGGGCTTGTCCATAACAAACTTATCCTACGCCGAAGAAATCTGGAAAAGAATTATGGATAGGAGTGATAGTTGTTGAAATGGTGGTTGAGGTCGTGATAGGGATCATCGCAGTGTCTTACAATCCATCTCAGAGCGATACCACAACACCGCAGCCTGTGATAGCAACGGTCACTGCCGTTGACCTCAGCATCCAATACACGGGTATCATTAGTGAGTACCTTGGGACAACATCCAGTTCCTTAACTACTTGATTTTCCTCTTTGTATCATTGCTTATTTTGGATTTCCTGTGCCTGTCCAACTCAAATTCGTAGTACAGTTTCGTCCCTATTTTAAGCTCCTCTTTCATGACAAGTTATCGCATACGCGGATTCAAACCATCTGGTGAATCCCGGCTGCCGGATTTGAACCAGCGACCTGTGGATGGCGGCGGTTGCGCCACAGCGCTGTCCCTCTACAGTCCACCGCTCTACCAACTGAGCTAAGCCGGGTATAGGGTTATCCCTGCAGACAAAAATATTTTTCCATTGGTGGTTAGGCCAAAAAATTTCAGGCTGACTTCGTAGAAATAAGGTAAACTTAATGAATCTTAAATTTGTAAAGGTTATACATTAGTGCGCTCCGAGAGCACGAAATCATTAGGAAAATATTAATTAAGGCGAAATATATTTATTTGCAGGTGAACACCGATGCCAATGACATTCAGAAAAAAGACCGTTATCAGAACGGACAGACCTCCTAAAGAGCCACGAAAGTTCATAGATCTCAATGAATATCAATACACAGATGAGCCCGGAGCTGGAACGTCTGTTAAGGTAGGAGAATTAGTAAAATTTGAAGAAGTTCCTCAGTTTTCAGAGATAGTGTTGAACGGGGATTTACTGATACTGGATTACGCTGCCATTCAATCCGATGAACTTCAGATGAGGCGAATAGTGAGCGAACTGAAGAGAACTGCTGGAGACAATGGAGGAGACGTAGTGGCTCTTGGGAATAGGTACCTCATTGTCACTCCGAGAGGAATGAAAATCGATAGAAATAAGGTAAGAGCACCTTCTTCTCTGTAGTTTTTCAATCTTTTACTTAATTTTTTTCAGCTCCCCAACTTAGCTATATTGCTGGTTGACTCGGCTTATAGCCATTTTTTTTAAAAAAATATGAAGTAAACATTAATAACGATATGAAAATTCGGGGGAGATGGCATCAAATCTATTCGGCTGGGAGCTATTCATACTGGCTACTGCACTGATCGGCTTAGCCTATGCTGCCCTGCAGAGCTTTTTACTTCTACGAATTCCAGTTACTGAAGAGAAACCTGAGAAAATTTCTCTGTCCATAAGACAGGGCGCCAATGCATTCATGCGGAGGCAATACACGAACATATTCATATTTGCGGCAATTTTAGCAGTAATAATATTTGTTGCATTCTATTTTGCATCTGGCTTGAGCGATGCCTGGAAGTTGACTATTGGTTTCCTGGTAGGTGCTATTGGATCGGCAGTTGCAGGTCTGATAGGAATGAGTATATCTGTAAGAGCAAATGTCAGAACTGCAATTGAAGCTAAGAAAGGATTGAATCCTGCCCTGAAACTTGCGTTCAGGGGTGGAACTGTAACCGGATTAATGGTAGCTTCTCTTGCTCTCCTTGGACTAGTTCTATTTTACATGTGGTTTGGAAGTCCCATTCCTATGATAGGTTACATATTCGGAGCTTCTCTCGTTAGCCTCTTTGCCAGAGTCGGTGGAGGGATTTATACGAAGGGTGCAGACGTTGGTGCAGATCTAGTTGGAAAGATTGAAGCAGGAATACCAGAAGATGATCCAAGAAATCCCGCGGTAATAGCCGATAATGTGGGGGACAATGTTGGGGATTGCGCCGGAATGGGGGCAGATTTGTTCGAGACTTATGTTGTTACTGCTCTATCCGCAATGCTTGTTGGATACTTCATTTACATTAACAGTCTGAGTGCAAACGTGTCACAAAGCTTAGTCATCATGCCTCTGGCGATAGGAGGAACTGGAATTTTAGCGACTATAGTTGGGTCTTTCTTCGTAAAAAAAGGTCCGAAGCAGCGAATAATGACCGCACTTTACAAGGGTCTTATAGTGACGGTAGTACTATCCGCGATAGGATTCTACGCAATAGACTACTATCTTATGAATGGAAATCTTGCAATCTATTTCGATGCAATCATAGGTATGATCATCATGGGGGCAATAGTCTATGTGACCGAGTATTATACTTCTGAACGGTTCTCCCCGGTTGCAAAGATTGCAAAGTCATCAGTAACCGGAACCGGAACGAACATAATCACAGGTCTATCATACGGTCTCCAGGCTGTTTTCATTCCTGCGGTTGTGATCGTCGGAGGTATCGTGGTTTCATACTATATTACATTCACGTCTTTTGGAAACAACTCTTACATGGGTCTCTATGGGATAGCAATCGCCGCCGCCAGTATGCTGTCGGCAACTGGGATGATAATATCGATCGATTCGTATGGACCGATAACTGATAATGCCGGTGGAATCGCAGAAATGTCAGGTTTCGATAAGAAGACGAGAGACGAAGTGACTGATCCGCTGGATGCAGTCGGTAACACAACCAAGGCTGTTACGAAGGGCTATGCTATTGGAAGCGCTGCGCTAGCCGCACTGACACTATTTGCAGCATACCAATTTTCCATAGATAAGATTGCCACGTTCAGCACGATTCAACTCACTGACCCAATAGTAGTCGCGGGCCTTATAATTGGAGGATCGCTTCCATTCTTCTTCACATCATACCTGATGAATGCTGTAGGAAAGGCAGCCTCTGCAATTGTAGAGGAAGTCAGGGCACAATTTAAACTCAAACCCAAGATTCTAACTGGAGAAGATGAACCAGATTATGGGAAGGCAGTTGACATAGTCACGAAAGAGGCGCTCAGACAACTCCTGGTACCTGCTTTAATCGCGGTATTGACACCAATCGTAGTTGGGTTCGTTCTCGGACCACTTGCGGTCAGCGGTTTATTGATGGGTGTGATAATTGCTGGATTCCCACTAGCGATCATGATGACCGTAGGCGGAGGTGCATGGGACAATGCAAAGAAGTACATTGAACAGGGGAATTACGGAGGAAAGGGATCCGAAGCTCACAAAGCAGCAGTGGTTGGAGATACGGTAGGAGACGCGACAAAGGACACAGCGGGCCCCGCAATAAATCCATTAATCAAAGTGGTCAACACAATATCGATTCTTTTTGTCACCATAATAATGTATCACTACCTCATCCACATCTAAACTTCTCTTAATTTTTTAATTATTTTTACCATTTCTAAATTTTCCTTTATGTCATGAACTCTGATAATATCTGCTCCCCTCAATATCGATATAGTATTGAATATCAAGGACGAAATCCCCCTTTCTTCCACTTTCTCAGACGTCACTTGTCCGATAAAGCTTTTCCTCGAAATACCTAACAAAAGCGGATACCCAAGTCTGATGTCCCTTAGATTGTTGATGATTGTAAGATTATCTTCCAATCTCTTCCCAAATCCTATACCGGGATCTAGAATTATGTTATCTCCGATACCCAGCTCGTTCGCCAATGAAATTTTCCTTATAAAGAATGCAATAATCTCGTTGATAACGTTATCGTAGTGAGGAGAGTCCTGCATTGTCTTAAAGTCTCCTTTCTTATGCATCACAACCAACGGCACTCCGTATCTATTCGCAAGTTTTCCAATTTCCAAATTTTCTAGACCTGTCACATCATTAATAATGTGAGCCCCCATCTCTAGACATTCTCTGAGAACCTCAGGCCTGAATGAATCTATTGAAACAGTAAATTTCCTATTCAAAGCCCCTTCGACTGCTCTAGAAATTCTTTCAAGTTCCTCAACTGCTGAAATCTGACTACTACCTGGTCTTGTACTCTGCCCTCCGATGTCCACCAAGTTGCCTCCTGCATTTTTTATTTCATCCAGTTTAAGTTCTATTTCATCCTCCGAAATCCTACTTGCTGGATAGAACGAATCGGGCGTCATGTTGATTATTGCCATTACTTCAGGAAAATTAAAGGGCCAAATTTTATCTTTAATTTTCAGCGAATACTCCTTTTCCCAGAAGTCATTTTTCAGGAGTGGGAAGAATTTTCTTGCCAAATCTTTTATGTCTTTGTATTGAAGTGGGTAGACGTGGGTTAAACCAGAGACCAGTTCGGTCGTGTCAAGATCTAAGCTTTGGGATGATATCAAAAAAACGGGAAAGCTGTTCACCTCAGATAGTGGAATCTTGTACTCTCTAGAAATGGCTGTCGGATTAAACCTGAAGTATGTTCCTTCACTCCAAGGTTGTGAATTGCGCATGAGGGACTCCCTGAATGTATACGACATTCTCTGTTGATATAAATCCCGACTCGATTGCAATACCGACTGACCGGTCCCCGACCAGATTGGCAATAGAGCAGATTTGCAAAAGATCTTTCAGTGCAACATCGTCGACAAGCGTTTCCTTATAGAATTTCTCGGAAACACTGAGCTTGTATTTACCTTCTTTAAGTATCTTCCCTAAGAGCTCCTCGTCTGCAGCGGCAAGGAGTGTATCAGCAGGTGTTCTGAATACTCGAGTCCAGATCAAATTCATCTTCCTTCTCAGTTAGTTTGGTAAAAGAAATCGTAACAGAATATATCAAGTATTAGTAAGACTGCTAATTTCTCACTTCTCCAGTGCGCGATAGAAACCGGTCACTACTTCGATAACTTCTCCCTTGTCATTCAGAATCTTCAATTCCCTATCAACTTGCCTCTCCTCAATACCATGCTTCTTGGCTTCCTCTCGAATTTCGCGAAGAGATGCTCGTCTCCCAGTACTTGCATCCTGTAATTGCTTAATGATTTCCAAAATAGAGAAAGCCCCCTTGCGATCTTTTGAACTATACCCTGACATTATGACGTCTATATCCTGGATCCCATTTATCACAGTTGCTTGATTCAAGAACGCTTCCATCAATCTAGTAGCCCTCTCAACGTCGACCACTTCTACTCTATCAGAAAGTCTTACCCGCGCGGAAGCTTCAGAAAGTCTTATCAATGCTTCTAGCTGTCTCGGTGTAATTGTAACTGAACCCAGCTTTACACTAGTTGCCCTTTTCTCAACGTAGAACTTCTTTATTTTCTCCTCAGCCTTCGGGGACATAATCGGAAACGAATTCTTCCTCGCGTAAACAATGTACTTCTTAAGGAAATCCCGTTCAAAAGTTGGAAATATCTGCACCTTTTCAACACTTCTTCCGCTAGCAATTGTTTCACCAGACTTATGAACTTTCAAAATGTAATCAGCCATTTCATTGTCCATCTTCCCTGGTCTGTCGACGATCATAAAAATAAGATCAAATCTAGACAGTAGTGTGATTGGTAAATCTGTCTGACTCGTAAAAGGCTCGTCTTCCTCAAATCTTCCGTATTTAGGGTTTGCTGCTGCCAAGACGGCACATCTCGACATTAAAGTGGCATTTATACCAGCTTTGGAGATAGAGATGGACTGCTGTTCCATTGCTTGATGCATTGCACCACTATCCTCCCTGTTCATCTTATCAAGCTCGTCGATTGCAGCTAATCCTCCATCTGCGAGTACTAAGGTCCCTGCCTCCAGAGTCCACCTTCCTTCTGATAGCTCGTCCTTGACTGCTGCAGCAGTAAGCCCTGCAGCTGAGCTTCCTTTACCCGAAGTGTAGACAGCCTTGGGGGCAATATTCGCAACATAAGTAAGAATCTGTGACTTCGCAACTCCAGGATCGCCTAGGAGAAGTACATGCGCGTCACCTCTGATGTAAGTTCCGTCTGGGAACGCCTTCCTTTCTCCGCCAAAAAGTTGAAGGATTATAGCTTCCTTGACCATCTCATTTCCAAACACCGCAGGAGCCACGCTTCCAACCAATTTTGAATAGACCTCTGGGTCACTTGCCGCTCTTTTTATCGCCGCGATGTCTTTGTCCTCAAGCGCAACTTCTTCATATTCCGAAGATTCCCTCTCTATGAACATTGCTTCCAAGAATACATCGAATTGCCTCGATGCGCTCTGAACATTTTGCACCTTCTGCTTTCCCTTGAGAATTCCATTGATGGAAACTCGGTCACCAGGGTTGTTCTTTCCGCATAGCTCTTCTTCTAGATGAACGACGAGTTTGGCTGGTTGTGCCGCTCCCTTGAGAAATTCTGGTTTTTCTTCGATAGTGATTAACTGAGTATCATAATAGAGAGATTTTTCCGCAATGAATCTAAATTTTGTTTCTTCCTTTGTCTTACCGCAGTGGTCGCATCTTGGAGGATCAAGAATTCTGCTTCCAGATTGTGGATAAAGGTGAATCTCTCTGCAATAGGCGCACTGAAATGCTGCACTCACAACTGTAGGCACCACTTCTGATACTCGCTTCACTACTCCATCAACCTGAAGGAAGGTGTTGAGATCTTCGCTTCGGAGTTCCCTTATATCTCTCTTAATATCAGGTAATTTGGAAGAGATCGAAATCCGCACTCTATTTTTCTTTTCTGTCTTGAAATCATCAGACAGGAGCCCTTCATGAGCTCTGTTTCCCTCTTCCCAACCATATAGAACCTCTTTTAGACGAACAAGATGATCTTCAGGGTACTTCAGAAAATTCAGAGCGAAATCCGTATTGACCTTATCCATTTCTTCATAATTGATCGGCAACACTTTGTCCTTTGAGTCCTTTGAATTTATCCTGAACATATCTGCAGTATGAGACTCAAGGACTGTACTCCATAGCGATCTTAACTCATCGTCCCTAAACGACTCTCTCATCCCGTATTGATACGTCTTCCTTATTTTACTTTTTTTGGAATTTGGAAAGAGTTAGATGCTTTATGCCAAGAGATTAAGAAAGAAGAAAAAAAATTAAAATTGATGAACTGGAGTGAATTTAGACCTAATAATAGCGCCTATGATTACAAGTATCACGCCGATGACGGCAATTGCAGCGCCTACAATGATAAGAAGTCCATACACAACCAACTGGGAAAGATTCGATCCCAGGACGGCATAGGTAATCAAAGGTGGATGCTGACCGAAAGCTACTAGGTAGTAGGTTCCACTCAACCCATCATAAATTATGGAATTCCCGGATGGTGTAGTGGGGTGGATTGCATAGCTTCCTACGTTTGTAGAATTCACTGTGTTTAGATCTTGGGAGGGAATAAGATAAGTTGTCGTATTACCAGTAACGAATACACTACCATTTGAACTAACAGTTAATTCGTCTGAATAATAAACTCCGATTGAACCTATCTTCATGGAAGTTCCGATGGTTTCAGTCCTACCACTAGCCTCGACTGTGGCAATCCCTGCAATGACGACACCGATTACAAGTAATATGATTCCCAGGTATAGTAAATCCTTTCTCACGTTTACTCAGTTCTAAAAAATATAACAATTTTTCCTTGAGTCTCGCTGACAATAGAAACAAACAAAAATTTTTAAATTTCATTGCTTTCATTGACTGCATCAGCGCGTCTGCGCTTGAAAACCTTTATTACAACGACGATAATTCACGGTCAGCCACTGCAGGTGTTGTGTAGCCTGGTAGCACAAAGGCCTTCCAAGCCTTTAGCCCGGGTCCAAATCCCGGCACCTGCACTCTGCACGGAGTTTAATGAAGTTGACTAAAAGTTATGGGGGTCCCATAAACCGATTTTTTAAATTTCTTTACAAGGATACTATTAAGGTATTCCTCTCGCGGCCAGTCCATATCACAACACGTAATTAGACTAGCATTCTCGTCTTCACTCATTATTAGCTGAAGAAGGTCATACTCTTTTCAAGTAGAGTCGTCAGTTGTTCAGGTCTGATAATATCAATTGAAGGGAGGACATATTCAAAAATGTTCCCAACAAAGATATACGGGGCGGATGGCTTGAAGATTAGCAACGGTCATGTTTCTTTCCGTAGTTCACTCTTATTATCCTGCGGCAGCACTTTATTTTCACTGCCTTTCCTCTTCTTTAACTATTGATGGATAGTTGAATTCAGTTGCTTGGTAATCTTTAAGCTTACCGGAATTGTAAAGTTCATATGCAGAAAGATCGAGAAGGCCATGACCCGAATTGTTGAAGACGATGACTTCTTCCTTGTTTTCCTTTTTGCACCTTATGGCCTCGTCGATTACGTACCTAATTTCGTGTGCTGATTCAGGAGCAGGTATGATACCTTCCGTTCTTGCAAAAGTTGTTGCTGCATCAAAAATTGCTGTTTGAGAATAGGCATGCGATTCCATGTACCCCCTCTGAATTAGATAGGAAATGATTGGTGCCATCCCGTGATATCTTAAACCGCCTGCATGGATCGGCGGATTTCTGTATTCACTTCCAAGTGTGAGCATTTTAAGAAGAGGAGTTAAATGACCAGTGTCCCCGTAGTCGTAAGTGTATTTCCCCTTGGTTGTGTGTGGAACCGCCGATGATTCGCATGCAACGAATTTTGCATCTAACTTTCCTTTAAGCTTCTTTCCCATAAATGGCAAACAGAAACCTCCGAAGTTAGAACCACCGCCGATGTTTCCTACTAGCAGGTCAGGTGTTTCATCAACTATTTCCAGCTGTTTTTCCACTTCTTGTCCTATAACCGTTTGGTGCATGAGGACGTGATTTAAGACTGATCCCAAGGTATACCTGGTATTTTCATGGGTGACTGCATCTTCAACTGCTTCTGAAATCGCTATCCCTAAGGATCCGGGATTATTTGGGTCTTCCTGCAAGAGTTTTTTACCATAGCTAGTCTGTTCGCTTGGGGAGGAGAAACACTTTGCTCCCCATGTTTCCATCATAACTCTTCTTCCTGGCTTTTGATCGTAGCTCGCTGAAACCATGTACACACGAGCACGGATTCCAAAATAGGCGGCAGCCATTGCCAATGCAGACCCCCACTGTCCAGCTCCAGTTTCTGTAGTCAGGTTTTCAATTCCTTGTTTCGCATTGTAGTATGCCTGTGCTAAAGCAGTGTTCGGTTTGTGACTTCCTGATGGATTGGTGCCTTCCCATTTATAATATATTCTTGCTGGTGTCTTTAGGTATTCCTCCAGTTTTTTGGCTCGATATAGTGGAGTAGGCCTAGGAAGCCACCTATACGCCTCAAGGACTTCGTCCGGAATCTTAATGTATCTTTCAAGGGATACTTCCTGCATTACGAGTTCCTTTGCAAAAACCCTCAGGAGTTTTTCAGGATTGATGGGCTGTAATGTCTCAGGATCTAGCGGAGGAGGGAGTCGCTCGGGTAGGTCCGCCTGGATGTTGTACCATCTTGTTGGGATATCGTTCTGGTCGAGGAATATTGCCCTGTCTATTAATGCCATAGATAGAGAGGCAAGACTATTACATTAATGTTGTTATTTAGACAACAATGTCTTAATGATATCAGTATCGCTTAAGGGCCAACATAATATCAAGTTTTCAGACTGATTTGGGAAATCTCAGATGTTTTTAGGTCGAAAAGCAATCAAGAAAAGTGTTTCAAATATAAGATCAATAGTTGAAGAATCAATTGAGTCGATCAAACTAATCAAGATGAACGAGGAAAGTAAGAGTGATCACTTCAAGAAGAAGATTGAGTACCTTTGAAAGGAGTAACGATCGATCCGCAAAATTTCAGGCACATTCAAAGGACTGATACTAACTCGTGCTAAATCGACCTCCGTTTAGTCCAATGTTGTCAAGTTCGGTTTCTAGCAGATTATTTATTATTAATTCCATAGAAAAGTTCTGCCTAGTTCCAAGCGACCATTTCTAGCGAAGTTCCTGGAACGACCTATAGGAGTCCAATGTATGATTCAGAGGTCTACCAAACCATAGACAAACCAACATTAACTGAAGTCATTGAAATTTAACAAAGTTATTTATCTAAATATTTTTAATCTTAACAAAATATAATATTCGCAGAACTTAATTATCTGGAAGAAATTACGTATTCGAAATTTGGTGATCTATATTGACCGATGCGGTCCTATTCAACAACATATGGATGGTATTCTCAGCCCTTTTAGTTTTTCTGATGACTATTGCGATTGGCTTTCTGGAATATGGCGAGCTTGGGAAACATTACTCTAATAGTCTAATAAAAACAATTTTGATAATGGGTACTGCCATTTTTTTAATGGCTCTCGTTGGTTTTAATTTGGCGTTTGCCCCAACGTATTACGGAATTATTGGTATTCCAACGTATAACATCTTTTTCTTTGGCAGTTTGTCATCTAGTACTTCGGCTATAATCGAAGGGACATGGTGGTCTATGACGTCTCATTACTTTGGTACCGGTTTAACTACAGGAACATACTT
This sequence comes from Thermoplasmata archaeon, assembly GCA_021797915.1. Taxonomy (GTDB): domain Archaea; phylum Thermoplasmatota; class Thermoplasmata; order Thermoplasmatales. The sequence continues at coordinate 53,807 of JAJZYT010000004.1, forward strand.
CCTTTATGAGACAGCATTTGCCTCAGTCACGCTTGCCATAGTAGGGGTTGTCGCACTTAGAAAAATGAAACTCAGTGCCTTTCTTGCCTATTCAGTCGTATATTATACAGTGATCTGGACTCTGCCTGCGGCCTGGATTTGGAATCCTACCGGTTGGCTTTATCAGCTAGGAGTTAGAGATTTTGGTGGAGGACTAGTGGTTCACGCGGCAGCAGGATTCGCCGGCCTCGCCATAGTACTTAAAATCTGGAGAGAAGAGAGGAGACAGGGGCACTCTGAGAGTCCACAAGCAGTTATCTCAATAAATCCAGCTTGGTTGACGTTATCTATTCTATTGTTGTGGATAGGCTGGTTTGGTTTCAACGCGGGAAGCGTACTTGCGTTCAACGGTGAAACAATTATAGTAGGTCTCAACACATTCTTAGGAGCTGCGTCGGCTTTGATTTCAACTATGTTTTTCAGATTCTTAATCACAAAGAAAGATCCGGGATATTTGTATGCAATTAATGGAATATTGGTAGGTCTAATCCTCATGTCACCATTGTCGGGTTACATCAGTCCAATGGTAGCCATAGCAATTGGCTTAGTTGGTGGCCCCCTGTTTCTTGTTGGGGAGAGAGTTATGACGAGGAAGTGGTACAGTGACCCGATCGGCTTGTTCCCAACACACCTCTTAATGGGACTCATTGGCTTCATAATGATTGCGTTCGTAGCTCAAACTGGATTTTCATCTGCTTCTGGTGCTTCAAATCTCCCTAATGGTCTTATTTTCGGCGGGGGAGTATCCGCACTTAGACAACTAGAAGTACAATCTCTGGCGATCATGGTGGTGGCTGCATTTGTTTTCTCATTAAGCTATGTCTCACTCTGGATAATTGGGAATTTAACTAATGGAATTACGACGGGCTATGAGAAATCGATTACAGGAGCAATAACTATTGAGGCCCCAAACAACCTTATTTCGGTAAATACTGGAACAAGAGAGGGAAAGAAATAATTGCTTAACTTTGAGAATCGAAATACGCTAAAATTTCCTTTAACAATAGGCAAGTGACTCCACTTTCTCTCAGTGGACGTTAAATACTTCCAATGAGTTATTTAGGGGAACCGAACCATTTACTGCTGAAATGTTAAATACTAACTACTTTCAATTAACTGATAAATATTTATGGCGTCACTGTTTAGAGCCTGGCCTCGTCTGAAGGCATAACTTACACTATTTTTCTGCATTCCAATAGAAGGAATATTTGCGATAAGAAGTCGGAGTTATCTTTTTCTTGTTCTGATTCTCGTATTCTACAATCTTGTTTGGTTTACCAAACACTGCAGCGGCAGCCGTGTCATTATTGTCAAAGGTTATCAGAAACTTTCCTTTTATGCTAGAAGTAACCTGTCTGAGTTTTTCAAGATCCAGCTCTGAAAAACCATATTCATACCACTTTTTGCTAGAATAAGGTGGGTCACAGAAGAAAAGGGTATTGAAGCTATCATACTTTTCGAAAATCTCGACATAATCCAGGTTCTCAATTTCCCACTTTGACACTTTTGTGCTAATTTCTTTGAAGCTTGTCACTATCCTTTTCATTAGAGTATAGCTAGATTTTTCTTTGCGTGTGCGATAAGTCGCCCCCATCCCACCAAAACCAACATTGAATTGATAAAATGTTCTCAGAGCTTTGTCGTACTCGTCAATATTGATTGATCCCACTTTCTTGAGCACTTCTCCATATCTTAGGAACTCCTCCTTGCTCTTGGTCCAATATTCAGCCCTCTTCAAAAACTCGTTAGGTCCCTCTTTTATGACTTTAAAGAGGTTGTACAAATCCACATTGAGGTCATTATAGATTGTTTTAGATGCTTCAATGTTTAGGGAAACAACACCCGAACCCCCAAAGACGTCTACAAAGTTACTCTTATTTGAATCGCAGAATATCTTAGATATTTCTGGCAATAGAACCGTCTTCGAGCCCGGGTATTTGATCAGTTTGAGAGGTTTCATCCCAGCCACGAGTGTGAGAGGTAGAGTCATTTGAACTTGAGACCCTGGTTCTGATAGTGTCCCGAACGTTTTTCATAGGTCTTAACAGCTTCTTTGTCCATGTTTAGAAAGATCATCTGAAAGACACCCTTCTCCTTTACTACATCTACAGTCTCCTCTCCCAGATTCTTAAGATAGAACCTGATCTTGCCATTGAAACCTGCATCCACAAACCCGAAACTTGCCACAACCCCTCTCCTCGCATAAGAGGATCTGAGGAACATCATAGAACCCATGAATCCGGGTAGTGAAACAGCCTCAACAGTCTCTACCTGTGCCCCGTGGTTCGGTTCAATTACAACTCTTTCAGTAATGCTGAAATCATAACCATTTGGTGTTAGCTTAGCAGGGTCAAATGGGTCTATGGACATTGTCCCGTTCTGAATAAGCTCAAGAATAGTGCCGTCAGATACGATCATAAACAAAGAAAACTTTTATGTTTAAAATATTTGTCAAGTAATGTTTGACGAAGAAACAGTGAATGCTTTCTCAGGGGGATATAAAGTTTCTAAGTCGGGCGTCGTGACTCTATTCGGAAGACCTGCTGTCTCTACCTTAAAGAGGGTTATCGCGTTCCCCGCATCTCTTTCAATTCATTCTCTAGTAAGGAAAAGTGAGTCGGTTGTCTGGAGAGGTACAAATGCTATAGATCTCCCTTACGAAATTTCTAAACTCTCTAATGACTGGTACGATCCAATAAGAATGATGGTCAACATTGCAATCCAGAGAGGGTGGAAGCATCCCCCATATATAATGGCGGATGAACATCTAGGTTACCAGATGGCTTTAGGATATTATTCTGCATTCATAGATTTACTAGTCCAGGCTTTTTCAACAATTAACGAAATAACCCTGAGCCCTGCCGAATTCAATCAGATCAGTACCGAGATTCAAGGAAAGGTCAAAGGGCAGACTTATCTATATGAGACCCTTGCAAGACAGCAGGGAAAAAATAACAACTTATTGTTCTTCGAGTCCTCCTCAAACTCATTCAGAAATGAAATCGTCAACTTTGAGCCCTTTTCAATGTTTCTGATATCTGAGAATTATCTAGGAGATAACCAGAATTATGCGAATTTCGTTAGAAACTTCAAGAAATTTAGAGATAGTGGTATGGATAACAGAGATCCAGCCACTCTCAGTTTCCCTTATGTTGGGATCAGAAATCACTCAATAGTTGAAGAAGAGATGTATGATCGCACCACAAAGGCATTCGAAGAGAATGATGTTGATTCATTCATTCAGTTTCTTTCGAAGTACTCCCAGTCGCTTGGCTACAACTTGGGAGTCCTATCTGATTTTCAGAAGAACATTGCGAATCTCCTTGAAAGGTACAAAATTAAGAATTACCTCTTCAGCGTTGGAGAATATTCGGGTTCGGTTCTGGTTTTTGTGGATTCCCAAGAGCTTGCCACGATTAGAGACAATTTGATTCGTGAATATTACAACAAAACAAACAGGACTTTGAGATTTGATGAGTTGCAGGTTCTCAACAACTCGTCACGAGAACCTATCCGAGCCTGATTTTTCTGCTGCTGATTGGTAAATACCGGCTCAACTAAAAGCAAAATATTTGTATTTGCCTTCTAATAACGTACAATGCCACTCTTTGGTACGAATGGAATCAGGGGGGTCTTGAACGAAACAATCACGCCCGAACTTGGTTATAGATTTGGCATGGCGGTTGGGACCTACTACAGTGACTCTGACGTAGCACTTTCTTACGATAACAGGACGACTTCTCATTTGTTGAAGGATGCAGTCGAGTCTGGACTGCTGAATACTGGAAAGAACGTGGTGGACTTAGGCATGATACCAACCCCCACCGCGCAAGTTTATTGTAAACATAATAATGTCCCTGGGGCCATTGTCACTGCCTCTCATAACCCGCCTAAATTTAATGGTTTCAAAGTCGTCGCAAAGGACGGCTCTAATCCGGGAGAAAACGTTGTAACTAAGATTGAGGATTTGATAGTTGGTCAAAAATTCAACAAGGTTGGATGGGAGGACGTAGGTGAAGTTAGAAATGATGATGCTGTTGGACTGTACCTGAATGAGATACTCAAGAACGTAAATGTACCTAATATCAAGCAAAGGCATTTCAGAGTATTAGTTGACTGTGCCAACGGCACTACTGTAGTAACTACACCAAAACTTTTTCGACGCTTGGAAGTCAACTATGTGAGTGTAAATTCAAATGCTGACGGTTTCTTCCCTGGAAGGGGTTCTGAACCCACAGAAGAGACACTTAAAGAATTAATTTCATTTGCAAAGAGTGCTCCTTTTGACCTGTCGGTAGCTCACGACGGGGACGGAGACCGCTCTGTGTTTTTGGATGAAAAAGGTGAGTTGATAGATGGGGACAAGTTGGTGGCTCTCGTTGCAGATCACTTGTTAGAACTCAAAAAGGGAGACCTGGTGTTTCCGGTAGCTTCAAGTTTCTTGATTGACAGAATAGCTGAAAAGCATGGTGTCAAGGTTATAAGAACTCCAGTAGGGGCACCTGTGATATCAGAGGTTCTTACATCCTCAAAGGGATTGATGGGAGGGGAGGAAAATGGAAAGGTGATCCTTCCACACTACCTGAACGGAGGAGACGGAGGGTTGGCGGTGGCCCTTGCCCTAGACATCATTTCTTCTGGGGGAAGGGAGATATCGAGTTTGATAAGGGAACTACCAGACTATAAACTAAAGCGAATTAAACTTTCAAATAGATCAGACTTTGAACGGGTAAAGAACTTGTTAATGCAGCGATATACAAATATGAAACATGATGAGATAGATGGCCTGAGGCTTGTGGAAGGCGATAGTTTTATCCTCACCCGGAAGTCGGGGACGGAACCAGCAATTAGGATTTATATTAGCTCAACAAGTTCAGACTGGATAAAGTCCCGCGAAAGGGAAGTTCTGAAGATTATCGGGAACCCAAGTTAGTATAAAAAGGACAAAATAATTATATTATCAGCCAGTCTTTATGGCTATGCAGATAGGGATAGAGGGAGTAGCAAGAAAAGCGGGACAGCGGATCAAAACAATTTCAGAGGTGTTCTATCCTCCAATCGACATTTCTGAAGAAGGGGAGGAAATTCACATCTACCTAGATTTACCTGGATTCAAGAAGGAAGACGTCAAGATACTGAGCACCAAAAATGGGCTTAAAGTCTCTGGAAAAAGAGAGAAGAATCCCACGGGTAAGCTTGTCTACGAAGAAAGGGTTGATGAGTTCTCAAAATTCATCAGAATCAATGGCGAATTCGAACCTGACTCCATCAAAGCTTCGATGGTTGACGGTGTCCTAGGAATAACGGTCAAAAGGAAAGAAGTAAAAACAGTACCCATAAGCTAGTTTCGGAAAGATAGCGCAGCAAAGATTGTCCCGCCTGCGAAAAGCACTAGTCCATAAAGTGTAGTTGTAATGATAATAGCACCTGAGATTAGGAAACCGGATGCGATAATTGCACTTGAGTAATTAGGACTCTTCTTTTTGGGCTGAGTTCTATTGATATTTCTGATAAGTTCAGGTATGCTTAGGTAGTCGTTTAACAGCTTCTCAATCCTCTTAGGAATTTCGAGGATTCTTCTCTTCAAGACCTTAAATGCAGCTTTTTCGTTCTTCATAATTTCAGCAACTACCTCAATGAAATTGAAATTCTTATCGAGGGTCTTGCAGACACCATCTAGGATAACAGACATTCTCGCAAATAATGCAAGACCATATGGGAGCCTGAAAGGAAATCTCAAGAGGACCGTATTTGCCTTATGTACAAGTTCTTCATATTCCATCTTGCTGATTTCCTTTCCTTCTAAGTCCTTGAAAATGGTGTTAAGAACCTCTTCCATGAATATTTTGTCTGCCATCGGGTCAATTAGGTCTATATCCACCAGAACATTGAGTAGATGCCTAGCGTCAAATGTGGATAGATAGTAGTAACCCATGAGCAGTTTGTCTCTCATCTCTTCTGGCAGTTCGGAAGTCATTCCATAATCGAGTAAGACAAGTTTGTTGCTCTTGTTCCATCCAATATTCCCCGGATGTGGGTCTGCGTGGAAACGACCTTCCCGAAGTGCGAGTCTCAGAAATAGCTCGTCTAAGACCTTAGCAATTCTGGGAAGGTTGGCATTGTTCTGTTTCAGGGCATCAATGTCTGTGATCTTTATGAAGTCCATGAATTCCATAACTAGTACTTTCGACGTTGAGACTTCTTTGTAAGTTTTAGGAACCATTACCTCCATTTCAAGCTCCAGTTCCTTTATCTTCTCACCAATACTTTCAATAGATTCCGCCTCCCTCTTGTAATCAAGTTCCAGTTCAAGACTAGTGAGAAATTGATCCGCAAAACTGGATAAAGAAAATGATTTGCCGGTAAACCGTTCCAGTAGGGCAACAAATGCATAGACCTTATCCTTATCCTTCCTAATTCTCTCTCTGATGTTTGGCCTGTTCACCTTCACGGCCACATCATGACCTCTGTATTTTGCCTTGTAAACCAATCCAAGACTTGCACCGGATATTCCAGACTTATCAAATTCCTCGAACACCTCTTCTAGTTTTCCGATCTCTGATTCTATAAGTTCCTTTACCGGTTCAAACAGAGGCATCGGTACGGAATCTTGTAAATCGGTTAGTATCTCAATGTACTCCTCAGGTACGACATCTCTCCTGGAAGATAACATCTGACCTAATTTAATGAAGAGGGGACCAGATTTGATCATTGTGTCTCGTAGTTTAATTGCCTCAGCGATACTCCTTTTCCGATCGGGTGGTTCTCCCTTAGACTCTAGTATCCTCTGATAACGTTTCAGATATCGTGCTCGTGGGTAATATCTGATAGCGACACCCAGACCCTTCAGTTTTCCAGTGAAAGTCATTGGGCCATGAAGGTATTTGCTGTATAAGAATATTCAATTTGCTTATATTGCTACTGGAAGGGTATAAATCGCCGGAACTTGATATCACAAGTTTCCTTTTAAATTATGGAGTTTAAATGCCCCAAATACGACAATGAAAAGTTATTATCTGTATTCAAATATAGGTAAAAGGTTCAAATGGAGACCTTGACTCTTGTCGGATGCCAGTTTGGTGATGAAGGGAAAGGAAAGATCATAGATTACCTTTCGAAGGACTTCGATATCAATATACGCTTCAATGGTGGAGAAAATGCTGGACACACTGTCGTAGTGGGAGACAAGACAATAAAGTACCATCTTGTGCCAGCTGGATTCCTCGGAGCTAAGACAGTAGTTATTTCAAACGGAGTCGTGATAAATCTAAGGAAATTAGTGGAAGAGATTAACTTTTTGAAACAATTTAAAAGCAATTTCGATTTAAAGATCTCTGAAATGGCTCATATCGTTACAGAATTGCATTTCAAGAGGGACAGATATTTGGAGCAGCTCCGAGGAGCTGGACTTATAGGAACCACTCTTAAGGGGATTGGTCCAGCATATGAATCAAAATTCGGACGTTATGGTATCAGATTAGTAGACTTTAGAAATGTGAATAGGCTGAAAGAGAATCTTGACCTCTTGAGCAAGATTTACCAGATTCCATACGACGAAAAATATATCGATTCCCTTGTTCAAGATTATAATCAAATAAAGAGTTATCTCTTCGACACTCGGTCGTATTTAGAAACGGAATTGGAAGCAGGCAAGACGGCACTATTCGAAGCTGCTCAGGGAACTTTCATAGATGTAGAATCTGGCACATATCCCTTTGTGACTTCCTCCCATACTACGTCCGGAGGGGTGACTGTGGGAACGGGCCTTTCTCCGAAATATTTTTCAAAATTCATTGGTGTTGCAAAAGCTTACACGACACGAGTTGGAGAAGGGATGTTTCCTACTGAGATCTTCGGGACAGATGCGGACAAACTTAGAAGACTCGGCAATGAATTCGGAGCTACAACGGGAAGGCCAAGAAGGGTCGGCTATCTCGATATCCCTATGTTGAGGAGGGCGGTCAAATTAAATTCCCTCGATTACCTGGCACTGACCAAAGTCGACGTTTTAGGAAAGTTCAATAATATTAAGGTAGCAGTTTCGTACGAATCCAATGGAACTGAAATCAAAGAATTTGACCCAATAAACGCTCCTGATAGAATCAACTATGAAAGTTTCAAGCCTTGGGGCAGTAGTGAAGGTAAACTCCAGGATTATGTGGAGTTCATTCAGGACGAACTTGGAGTACCCATAGTTCTGATCGGGGTTGGGGAAAAGAGGGACGCAGTAGAACTTAACGGGAAAATGGTGCTAACATAAAATTTAAAGTTCCAGAAATTGTTCTAATGAGGTGAAGAGGCATTTTCTTTCTAAAAGGGAAACTAAAGAGTTCAAAAGTCTTCTAGATGGCTTCGGGATAGTGGTTGAGTCAAAGACTCTAGAAATAGAGGAGAATGATCACTCTGTAGTCTATGATGGTACAGTTCCGATACTACTCAAATATCAAGACAAATGGTTGCCTACCCTAAAAATCATGAGGTCCAAGGACTTTCCAAGGGTAATCATTGACCAGGGGGCATATAATGGAATCAGGAACGGTGCAAATTTGTACTCTGCTGGAATTAAAAATATAGTTGGAAATCTCAAGAAGGGGTCTACCTGCATCATCGAAAATTTGGAGGGAAGACAGATTGGTTCTGCCTCTGTAGACTCAGAGGAAGCTGACATCCAGAGCAGGAAGAAAGGAGCTTATCTAAAAGTATACGAATTATACAGGTAGGAGAATACAGGTATTCTGGATTTTATATATTCAAGAAAGTTGAGAAGTGTTAAATAACAAAGGCCAACTTCAGTCTTGTGAAATTCATAGATCTGCATCAGGACATGGGCATAACTTCTCAAAGAGAAGACGTAATTTCAGAGACTAAGCAATCGAATCTCGAAGAGATCAAGAAATTCGAGGATGCAATTGTATTTGGAGTCAATTTTCCCCACATCTTCGTGGTCAACGATAGGGGGGACGAGTTAACCAGACAATATAGAACACCATCGAGGGCATCTGTAGCACTGTGGGATGACTTGATGGAACAACTGAAATTCTACGGATACATCGAGAGAAAAGGACTTGTAGACCTTGTTCTGAAAAAGGACGATGTGAAGAAGAAAGGTACAAAGATACTTCTCAGTCTTGAAGGAACTGATTGCCTGAAGGATCCTTTTGATTTGTACCTTCTGAAGGACTTGGGGCTAAGGGCTGTTGGCCTCACCTGGAACTATGATACAAAATTTGCAGCTGCTGCAATGTCCAAGAAGGATTATGGGCTGACGGGATCGGGAGAAGAGCTGATAAAGATAGCAAACGAGCAGGGGATTTTGGTAGATGTCGCTCACGGAAGCAGAAACACTATACTAGATACTTGCAGTCTTTCAAAGAAACCAGTCATTTCTTCTCATGGAAATACCAAACACGTATTTGACCACTCTAGAAATCTGGATGATGACTCTCTTGCTGCAATATCAAGAACGGGTGGTGTCATCGGCATTACTGCAATCAGAGCGACACTCAGTCAGGAACCGTCAATTGCAGACCTGATTAAGCATATGGAGTACGTAGGGGACAACTTTGGATGGGATTACGTTGCTCTGGGGACGGACTTCTTAGGGATAGAGAATACTCCAAAGGGGTTCGAAAGTGTTTCAAAAATCAGCGAGCTTGCAGAGTTGTTAGGTTCTAAAGCACAGAAGGTACTATGGGACAACCCGCTAAGAGTTATTAATCAGGTTCTGCCGTCAAATCTCTAACCCATCACCTACTTAGCTGGAGAACGACTGCCAAATTTAGAGCTTGAATCCAGAATCTCTTTGTGCTTCAACCGAAAATTTCATCACTTCTAAATTGCAGCTTGGGTGCGTAGAGCACCACTCGCTGCAATTCCTAGCAAATTCTCTAGAACTGTAATGCAGGTGGCACTTGTCACATTCATATAGTTCATTTTCCTTCTCCCTCAGGTGTTGAGTGTTTATAGAATATATGACACTTGACCCCCATCCGTCTAATGCTCTTCTTCAGAGGTATTTAAGAATATCCCGCCCCTTCATTCCTTCCTTTATTCCCACGTCTCTCGCTTTAGTACTTACTCTCATTACCTCTTTGTTTAGAAGGTCATCAAAGGTGTTCACACCTGAAATGGACGCAGCGATAGCTCCTATCTTGTCTGCCGCTTCCATGTTGAGAATGCCACACATCAAGAATCCTCGTTTTCCATTTATCAGAACTATCGGTGCTGGTTTTGTCTCTATCTTCACTCCAGTGTATACCTCTCCATTTTCTGATATATTTTCAATTTGTATCATAATCCTCCATACTCCTCTGGTGTATTATAGGTTGATGTCTAGAGGGATATGAAATGCTCTCCCAAGCCATTTCAAGCTTCCTGAGATAGTAATTCTTGTCGTATCTGTTCTCCAGGTTTCCTATATCTACCGAGCCCCTATTTTCATCTATGACAAACATTGATACATTGTCTCCTGGTCCGACATCCTTTGCCTTTTCTATCGCCATTTTCCTTATGCCATTAACTTTGTACTGCTCGGGTCTGCGAGTTGCCATTATAGATAATTTCAGGTCGGAATCTTCCACCCTCCCGTTGACTATTCTGTCCTTGTAAGAATCGTATATTCTCCTGATTTCATTGTAATGTCCTGGGAAGTCTACAATTCTTGATACCTTGGAGTAAACTTTCAGAATGTCTTCCTGCATCTTCTTGCATATGTTTGGAAAATCCGTTCTCCGAAGCTCTATTCCCCTGACCTTGAATTTTCCACTGTCCATAAGACCAAAGTATCTGTTGAGGGCACCACTTCCATCTTTCGCTGGAAGGAATACTATCCACTTATAGAAACCCTCGAGGGAGATATTGAGCCTGCTCATTTCTTCTATCTTATCCATCACTCTGTTGATATCCCCAGTACCCCGGAGCCATAGAGAATCAACGATCCCGTGTATTGTCCCGAACCCTTCATCTTCTGCAATCTTCACGCTCTCAGTCAGTATCCTTCTACCGAGACAGGTTATTGACTCGTGGACCTCTATCCTGCCGAACTTTGCATTTTTGTATCCCGTATAGCCGAATGATGTCAGCAGCAACCACTTCAGCACAGCGTCCCTTCTCCTGTACCGCTCGTCCGAGTTCTTCCTTGCCTTGTAATACAGTCTAAGCTCCAGAAGGTCCGACAGGAATTCTGAGAGCGTACCTCTCTTATCCATACAGATATCGTAACCCAGGTCTTCTATCCTCCATTTATCTTTGCAATTCACGTTTATGGTCTCGGGTGAGAGGTTGTATTTCACTATTATTGACGGGTACATTGAACTGAAATCTATTTCAAACACTCCCTCATATACGCCGGGCACCGGTTGAAGGTAGAGCCCACCCCTATCGGAGCTGATGAACGTGTCTAGGTCTTTTATCATCTCATGATCTTCCTTGTAGAGAGGTATCATTATTCCCTTCTCGAGTGATTTTCTCACCTCATAGGATGATACGGCAGTTCCCGGGGTGATCCTGGCAGAATGGAAGAGCGGTAGAGAGGTAATCTTAGATATGGTAGCTAGGCCTTCCAGTCCCCCCTCACTGAATATGAAGGACGTATCTCTGTCTATGTGCGGGATTCCGTAAATAATGAATCCACTGGCTCTGTGGTTGATCCTTCCATAAGAGGTGAAGGTCCTTTCCCTACTCCTAGAAGTTCTAGCAGAATAACCATGAACCTTGGCAGCCGTGAAGAATTGAGGAAAATATCTATCTCCCCCCTCAGAAATTATCAGGTTTGCATCTGTCATGTTCGAAAAGAAGTAATCCAGGGACGAGGGAATGTTTGTGAACAGCTGACCATCAATCTCAACCTCTTCCAAGCCATCTATGAATTTTATATCCAGAGTGTTGAGATTAGGTATGTCGAAATCCATCCTCCTATCATCATTGAAGAAGTGAAGATCGTTTTTGACCATGAATGACTGGACGATGTTTATGTCTGCATTGTAGATCTTGTAATCCCTGAAATTTCCTATCTTCTCTATTGCGAGAATTAGATCATTCACTCTGTTTGGAGGCAGAGTTAAGCTTACAACTTTTTTGCTCGAGAAAATGTCCCGTCGTTCGTCTAATTTCCACGTTATCCATGGTACTAGGTCTATTTCGTCGGTGATCTTTTCCAGACGATCTCCTGCAACGTAAATGGTGTGTTCATAGTTCCATTTCTTTATTTTCTTGTTCTCGTCAATGGTGAAAAGAGAATTTCCACCCCATGCATCTACTATCATTTCATTTCTTTCTTCATTTCTAATAGGGCAAAAATGAGAAACGTGAAATATGGGTCAAGGCTGGTTATAGAAGCCTCAGGAATGTGAAGTTTTATCTTTTTGATGAAGTCTTCGACTATCTCCCTATCTGCACTCTTCATCAACCTCTCCGCTTTCCTTATCTCTTCCGTTATGCTCTCTATTTCCATTCTAAGGCTAGGGGTGTTTCTTCCCATTTCTTTACTACCTCTAGTATTTTCCTGTGGAAAACGTGATCCAACCAATATGGTCTGAATTCCTCGTCTCCTACTAAATAGAGAATGTTCGGCGTTCCAGTCCTTCGCGATATCCCTTCTAGGGAGTTTGATATGTTGAACATCACGTCTTCTTTCCATTCCTTTAACTCAGACAACCTTACGACTATGAAAATTGAGAAATCGTCATAGTAAAAATCCTCTACAATGGTCTTCTGGAACTGATACACGTTGAGAATTCTCTGTATGTACAGTTGGTTTCCTAATTTTCTTTTTAAATAATGGGCGTCAACAAAGACGCCGTCTCCGAGAAGTAACAAAGTCTTCCCGTAACTATTGACGAAGTCTTCCAATAATATTGAGTTGAATTCCTCCATTTCCATAAGATATGAATGCCTTGGATTTGCTCGGAACATGACTAAAAATCAGTCTGACTATATTTGAACTTTATAGACCATTGTAAAAAATGAAAAAATTGAAAAAATGAATTTAGTCTCTCTTAAACTACCAATCAGCCCTTATAGAAAATCATCTTTAAATGATCCAAGTCGTACACCACAGTGAACCTCTTTAGGAAATCATTTCCCAGCAACCCATCATAAATAATGTCCTGAAACACGACCCTGGGGCTCTCTTGGAAAATACTTGACGCGTAGCCAATTTCGAGCTTACCCTTTATCTCAGAAGAGTATCTCTTATAACTATACGAAGTTTCATCTGTGCCGGTGAAGACCTTGACGTTGGGATCTTCTGGAGAAACACCGAGTCTGGACATGAACTTTGAATTCAAGATAAGCACATCTGATCCTGTATCTACCTCCAGTTTCACGATATCACCGTTCGGCAGGGTAGCGTCAATGAAGATGGTGATAGTGGGCCCATTATATTCAATATCAACAGGTACGACTGCCCCTTCACCGGTACCTTCCCATTTAACCGGTTCTTCAGAAACGAGAATCAAGGAATGAGTGTAATCAAATGTCAAGACTTTGTTTTGGAAGTAATTTACGGCAAGGATTCCTTTGATCTTACTGAATGCGGGAGGAAGTCCACCTAGTTCGTATATTCCTACTTCCAAGTCCTTTCTTACCAGTCCTCCGACTTCAATTTCTGGAAATTGTGCCAGAGGAATTTTCAACTGTTGTCCAGACATCCTCCGGCCCGAGAATTCCCCTATCGGTTCTAGTCCCATTTCGTCAGCAAAACTCTTGAGAATCACCGTTAGTCCAATACCCGTGTCAAGTAGGAAATTGAAGTCTTCACCTTCCAGCTTAACAGGAATTTTCATCAGGTGACCTCCTATGTATGAAAAGGGAATCTGTTCCATAGTTCAATGAAGGAATTGTTGATCTATATTTATCTTTTAAGCATCCTTTACCTTTTATTTTGGTATCGAGAATGAAACGTACTTCCTGGCTATGCATAAATAAAATAAACCCGAGATGGATTTTAAACGGAATGATAGAACTCGTAAAAATGAGCAAGCGGGAACTTGAAACCTACCTTCAATTTGCGATTGAAAATTACGCGAATGAAAAGGTGAAATCCGGCAATTGGAGCGAGGAAGACTCCATTCAGAGATCAAGAGAAAGTTTCGCCGATCTTCTTCCAAATGGCGTAGACACAGAAGACCAATTTCTTTTTACAATCAAGGATATCGACGGAGGAAGAAATGTAGGTATGATCTGGGTTGGGTGGGGAAAGTACGGCGACCAGACTTCTTCACCTTGGATCTGGGATTTTCTCATTTACGAACAGTACAGAGGAAAGGGATATGGGAAAGAGGCACTCAATGCACTTGATGAGGTGCTTAAAGAAAGGGGACAAAAGAAAGTCTCTCTCCAGGTATTTGGGCATAACTCAATAGCCATCAATCTTTATCAGAAGTCGGGATATAAGATTACGAACATTGTGATGTCTAAGGAATTAGATACAGATCAGTGAATCTGGTCCTCTTAGCAGTAAACATAAATTTCCTAGGAATCGTGTTCGACAGCAAGATCCCGTTCGCAACATCCATAAATTTACCCGATAGTACGGAGAAAAAGAAGGCAAAAAGTTAACCGATTCTTATAAACTCGAATCTTTAAAGAATGGAAGAAAAGAGGGAAAAAAATAAAAGGATCAAACTGGGTTGAATATTCAGTACCAGCCGCGAAGCTTCATTGCTTTTGCGATTCTATCTACTGCCAGGATGTACGCTGCCATTCTGGGATTTGTGTTGTACTTGACCATTGTCTCAGTCGTCTCCCAGAAGCTCTTAGACACTTTCCTGTCTAACTTGTTGTACACTTCGTCCAGATCCCAGTAGAATCCATTGATGTTCTGTACCCACTCAAAGTAAGAAACTATGACTCCACCTGAGTTTGCCAGGAAGTCAGGGATATCGAACACCTTGTTCTTGACAAGGATTTCGTCCGCATCTGGTGTGGTCGGTCCATTTGCCAGCTCGAGAACTATCTTTGCCTTGACATTGGCAGCATTCTTTGAAGTGATCTGGTTCTCCAGGGCGGACGGAATGAGTACGTCAACTTTGAGTTCCAGAAGGTCTGCATTTGAGATCTCCTTTGCTCCCTTGAATCCAACAACACTTCCAGTCTTCATTTTGTGAACTTTCACTGCCTCAAAGTCAAGTCCATCTGCATTGTATATTCCACCCTTGCTGTCAGAAACAGCCACTACCTTTGAGTGAAACATTTCCGTGACCAGCTTGTGCGCAAACTCGCCCGCATTTCCAAATCCCTGGATAGCGACGTTTGCCTTTGCCAGGTCAACGTGGAGGTGTTTAGCAGCTTCTCTCAGTATGAACATTCCTCCCCTTGCGGTTGCATCTCCTCTTCCGAGTGATCCACCTATCTCAAGGGGCTTACCTGTTATAACTCCCGGGACATTGTATCCCTCCATCACTGAGTATTCGTCCATCATCCAAGCCATTATCTGTGGGGTAGTATAGACATCGGGGGCCGGTATATCGATATCAGGTCCGATGTATTCCCCTATCGCCCTAACGTACCCTCTTGACAGTCTCTCGAGTTCTGAAACGCTCAGACTCTTTGGATCGCATATGACTCCGCCCTTCGCCCCACCGTACGGTATGTCTGCCAGAGAAGTCTTCCAGGTCATCCATGCTGCGAGTGCTTTAACTGTTGATAGACTTTCCTGAGGGTGGAATCGAATTCCTCCCTTGGTAGGCCCTCTCGCAAAATTGTAGTGAACTCTGAATCCAGTGAAAACTTTAGTAGATCCGTCATCCATTCTCACCGGAATCTGAACCTGTACCATGCTCATCGGTTCGCGTAAAATCGCGAGTGCTTGGGGGTCCAGTTTCATTATCTTGGCAGCTTCGTCCAGTTGTTTTTGTGCATTCTTAAAGGGGTCGAGTTCTTCGGGTTTTTTTTCGCTCTTAGATTGTTGCATCATCGTTTCACCTATAATGCGTCCCGTAATCGCATCTTAATTCATAAAGGTTCTCTATTATCCTCGTTTTAGCGCTCCTAAGGTTGCAAAGAGAGCTCACATCAATAAAGGTTATTTTGGACTTCAATATTAAGAGTCATGAAGGTAGACTTCTGGTTCTCTGAACTTCAGAGTGAAGATGTGAAATTTGGGGTGAGAGTCAAGTCCCACCTATTCACGAAAGAGTCAAAGTACCAAAAAATTGACATTTTCGACACAGACTTCTTTGGTAGGGTGATGGTACTCGACGGTTGCTTTATGATAACCGAAAAGGATGAGTTCCTGTATCAGGAGATGCTTTCACATCCCGCAATGGTTTCCCACCCGGACCCGAAGAATGTTTTGATTATTGGAGGGGGGGATGGAGGCGTAGCAAGGGAAGTGCTCAGGTATCCTGTAAAGAGCGTTGATCTGGTTGAGATAGATGAAGAGGTCATAGCCGCATCCAGACTCTACCTACCCGAGATTGCAGCCTCCTTCAATGATAGAAGATTGAAGGTCCATAACATGGACGCATTTGAATTCGTAGATTCGAACAGAAGCTATGACGTGATCCTGATTGATTCCACAGACCCAATTGGGTTTGCAGCTTCGCTATTTTCTGACGTGTTCTACATGAAGGCTAAAAAGATACTGAATGAGCAAGGAATAATTGCAACTCAGAGCGGTTCCCCTTTCATGAATCCCGACTTTATCAGGAAGGCCCACAGAGGCCTTAAAGGCCATTTCAACACAATAAAGCCGTATCTATCGTTTGCACCCACTTATCCTTCTGGAATGTGGTCTTATATCATGGCCTCTAATGGGAAAATACAGAAGCATAGAGACTTTGTTGGACGATACATTAACAACGACATCTACCAATCATGCTTTTCTTTACCAGAGTTCGTGAAGAAGATTATTGAAGAAAAATGAATGCAATGGCCTGAACTGCTCACTTCACCCTGAGTTGATCCTTCTTTACTTCATATCTCGCCCTGAACGAAGGTCCCAGTTTCTTAGAGATGATATCTAGGTCCTTGGCGTTCTTTACAAACGTTGCCTTGCTGTCGGTGTAAATGAGTTCCTCAAACTTCCTTCTCTGAGTCACTGTCACCGCCAGCAGGTAAGCGAAATAGAGTAGACCTGCCAGAGATAGAACAAAAATGTAGTATGCCCAGTAACCGATAGAGTTCAGGAATGACTGGAAGCTCAACGGCAGGGTACTCAGACTGAAGAACTTGATCACGACAATTGCGAAAAGGAAAAGTGTTATCGCGAGCATCACTAGGGATATCGGTATTTTGAACTCCTTATATTTGCCTCGTTCCATCCAACTGGAATTTTAAAGGTCTATATTTTCTTTTTCTTAAGGTAGTTTAAGAACTGCAATGTCGCTTTTGACCTATGGGAAATGGAGTTCTTCTCTTCTAGGGTCATCTCCGCATACGTTTTCTTCCTGTTCTCAGGAATGAATATCGGGTCAAAGCCAAAGCCCCTCTTTCCCTTAATTTCCTTCGCAATGTATCCTCTTGTAACCCCTGTAAAAAGGTTTAGGTGGCCGTCATAGTATGCTATGCATGTCTTGAATTCTGCCTTTCTGTTAATCTTGGAATCCATCAGTCGTAGTATGCCCTCGTTGTCCAGAGTTCTCTTAACATAGGAGGAATAGACGCCTGGAAACCCCTTCAGCTGTTCAATGAAAAGGCCAGAGTCGTCTATGAAGAAGTCGTCTTTTATTATCCCCTTGAGGTAGCACAAAGATCGCTCCGCAACCTCCTCTATCGTGTCTAGCTGTTCCTCGGGGTAGCTCATCAGTACAAGATTTAGTTCTATTCCGTTTTGTTCCATCATCTGCTTGAATTCGGCATACTTGCCTTTATTGGAAGTCACTATTATCAAGCATACCTCCTCCTAGCTTCAATTTCCCTTACCTTCTGAAGGACCTCGGCGTATCTGCTGCTCTTCTTGTACCCCCTCAGGAAGGATTTGTATGACTTCTCCTTACCGAGGGCTTTCAACGATTCCTTCATCAGGTGGATATCCACTCCGAGTGGTTCAAGCTCTGAGTCAAGTTCACCCATAGACGGGTCAATGAGATACACTTCGTCTCCTACAAGTATGTTTCCCAGGTTTAGATCACCGTGACTGATTCCTTTGTCGTGCATAACCGCCACGTGTCTTCCAACCTTTTCTACCAGTTCATCAAAATTATTCTCTGAAGTGAGCTGACTAAGGACTTTTCCCTCCAATTTGTTAAGGATTATGGTAGAATCTTTAAGATTCACGTAAAGCGCCTCTGGGCAAGGTATTTTAACTGCTTTCAAAGAATGTAAGACTCTTATCTCCCGTTTGATTCTTTGGCCGTTTATGAATTCGTTTATCTTAGAGTTGCGGTACTCACCTCCTCTCCTTCTTTTCACCACGCAGTTCATACCCTGAAACGTGGATTGTTTAACAACACTCTCCCCTCCAACCATTGCCTTTGGAGTAAGCTTTCTGCTTCCAATCCAGTTACTCTTTCGAGAATCAACTCTGTCCATTTGCTGGAACTCAACACTCTCGTCCGTTGTGAGATCGCTCATATATCCCGCGAGTGCGATCATCGCCCCATTGTCTGATAGAAGCTTGTCTTCCGGGAAGTAATATCTGTAGCCGCGCATTTTGGCCATTCCCTTAAGCAGCTCCCTCAATCTCCTATTCCTTGCGACTCCACCCGTGATGCTGAACTCAGTGAGACCGAAATGAGCCATCCCCCTCTCAACGATTTCAGCCAGAGCAGTGAACGCATACTCCTGTGCATTGAAAGCAATATCTTCGTTCCTTTCAGTTGAAACCTTGTTTTTTAGAAAGGTGTAGAGCCCAGAATATGAAACGTCCATTCCTCTAACCGAATAGGGACAGTTAAGGACCTTATCGCCATCTCTTGCCAACTTTTCAAGAACAGGCGCACCGGGAAAAGGAATTCCAAGGTCCCTTGCCAGCTTATCCAAGAAGTTTCCAACTCCGATATCCAGCGTTTCTCCGAGAACCGAATAGTTTTGATCTCCTATCGTTACCAGCTGTGTGTTGCCACCGGAAACATAGAGAAACAGAGGATTCTCAAAGTTGGAAAATCTTCTCGATACCTCGATATGACCAACACCGTGGTTCACCGGTACTAGCTTTTTTGAGTATCTTATAGACAAGTATCTTGCAAGCTCTACACCGGTCTTCAGTGCAGGTCCCAGTCCTGGACCGATACTGAATGCAATCTTCTCTATCTCGCTGACATCCGTCGCTTGCTCGTTCAACAGTTCTGTCAACAAGGTGTGAAATACAGATCTATGGTGTTCTGCTGCGTCCCGTGGGTTAATGCCGCCGCTTGAAGGGCGATATGAGTCCGATCTGGATCCCTTTATTTGGCCGTCTTCTACCAGACCAACGGATGCAGTATGAGCAGTGCTTTCTATACCCAAAACGAGCATTGGTTACCTTAATTGGGGATTTTGTTCTCAAATAAAACAGTTTTATGACTATTGCTTTTTCCTACGAAGGGATAAATTTCTGTTACGGGATTATACTTTACTATTTGCCAGAAATCCGGACTACGTTGCTTCCTCTCAATATAACGGTGCCTAGTTTTCTCTTGTTTGTCTCTGTTATCTCTTCGGTGTTGGAAATGACTATGTTCATGTAATCGTCGTAACTCTCCAAAACGCCTTCCAGTACCGTATTGTCCTTCAACAACAGCGATATTGGTTTTTGCATCAAACTCTGCATAACAGCCATCGGAATTGCCATTTATATCACCTAGGTATATTCGTAGTAATCGTCTTCCTCTTCATTCTCCATTACTACTTGGAGGAGCCCTCTCAAAATGACCTTCATATTCTCAACTTCCTTCCTGAGATGTTTGACTTCCACGTCGAGCTTCTCGACGCTCGCGTTGTTTTCTTGCCTTTCAATCTTCATTCTTCTTGACTCCTTCGGAGAGTTCTCCATATTTCTTCGAGACCTTTCTGATCTCGTTCTTCTGACAGTAGGTACAATAGAGACCGCTATTAATCCTTTGCAGAGGTTTCCTGCAGCGCGAGCAATAGGCATAGATAACTCCCTCGTCTGGAGGTTCCATTGTGAGATCAATCTTTCCCCTAGTTGAAACTACCTTCCCCCTAATGACGTCCCTTGCCTTCACCACTTTCGAGCACTGATCGAGATACTGTCCGGTGATTCTGCTGGCGTGAACGAGCGCTCTGGCTTTGATCTGATAAACTTTCCCTGCACGTATGAGGTATTCTCCCGCTACGACCACTAGGGGCTCGTTTATCTCCGTGACGACCCCTATTATCTCGTCTCCGGATTGCACCACAATTTCTTCCCTCTTGCCCTTTACCTTTACCTTGTAGTCGGCACCTACTTCCACATTTCCGATGTTGGAAGAATACACTCTACCGTTTTCTTCGAAGGTGCCCTGTCCTGCAATAAACTCCTCCTCTGTGCCTATGAATTCACCTGGTAATACTAATCGACCTACCATACTTTCACCCTAGTCATTCTGGCTCTTATCGTCTTTACATCTTTCCTGTGAAAATCATAAGAATGAGCAAGAGGGATCTCGACAACTTCATCCCAGGAAATCTCCCCTTTTCCTTCAATGATCCTTTCCAAGAAATCGCCAGCTTTGTAGTTAAGCAGGATATAAAAATCTTTAGAGAATTCTAGTGCCTTCTCTATAAAGGGAATGTCAGCATCTCTCCGTTGACTGCCAAAAGGAGGATTCATTATGACGGTATCGACACGGACCTTGAAATCCCTTATATCGGAATGTATGAACTCAACTTCGCACCCCAGAGCCTTCGAGTTTTCTTTAGCAACATCGATGGCCGACTGGTCCTTCTCAACCGCATAGACCTTCTTTGCTCCCAGGAGTGAGGCACCAATGGCAAAAATTCCATTACCGGAACCGAAGTCTGCAACCACTTTATCCCGAATACGGTCTTCACTGAGGGCATAGTATAGCATTTTAGCAGCAATTGTAGATGGAGTAGAGTACTGTTCCAGTGAAACCTTCTTACGGTTTGTGTCCTTCAATTTGGACAATTCAATTTCCAGCATCACTTGTTTCATGTGTTCTTCTCGTTGCGGATCGAGCTACTGGCAAAGCTTGCTCCACAATTCTCACATAAATTCTGCAATAATATCGTTAACGGTCTCATGAGTACATTAAAAGAGGAAATTTGAAAAAAATCAAACTCATTCCACGCTTACGTTGTTCCCTTCAATCCTACTCTAGTACTGTCTTGACCAGATCCCTTGCGTCTTTCTCTGCCTCCTCCTTGGATTCCCCCTTCATTTTAAGAAGCGCAGTAATGTACTTCTCGGCTCGCGACAGTTTCCATGTGCTTCTTTCGTGGACTATCTTGACTATGACCTCAGCAATGTCGCTATCTACCTCAAGCCCGAATTTTTCCTTTATTCTGATCTGCCAGAGCTTGATTAGAAAGCGCGGGACATAGTCACCTTCTCTTCTCAGTTTCTGGTAGATTCCATTGCTCATTAAGTTTTAAACTGCTTATACCTTAAATACCTTATGGGACAATTTTCTAATGAGTTATATACCCCGTTTAATTTATCACTTTCTTAAGTATTATTTTCTCGGCGTGCAACCTGTTTTCTGCCTCTTCGAAAATTACGCTATTTTCCGAATCTGCGACTGCGTTTGTAACTTCAAGCCCCCTATGTGCTGGAAGGCAATGCATGAAGATATAATCCTTCTTGGCTAGTGCGACCATCTTTTCGTTGACCTGGTACTTCTTGAATGCCTTCTCTTTCGTCTCTTTCTCCTTTTCCTCACCCATCGAAACCCAGACGTCGGTGTAAATAACGTCAGCACCTGCAACGGCTTCCTTCCATTCGTTCGTAACTTCAATCTCTGACCTTTGCTTCTTTGCTAATTTCTTTGCCATCATTACAAATCGGTCCAGCGGTTCGTACCCTTTTGGAGTGGCGATCCAGAAGTCTGATCCGACGAGTCCCGATGCAAGCATTAGAGAGTTGGCAGTATTGTTGCCATCTCCCACATATGCGACTTTCAGTCCCTTCAGACTGCCCTTCTTCTCCTTAATGGTCATGAAGTCTGCGACTATCTGCGTGGGATGTTCAAGGTTGTCCAGTCCATTGATGACGGATATGGCTGAATTTTTAGCGAGTTCGACCACATTGTCGTGTTCGAAAGCCCTGTATAGCACCCCGTCTACCATTCCGGACAGAACCCGGGCGGTATCAGCAATTGATTCACCTCTCCCCATCTGCATGTCTCTTGGCGACAGATATATTGCATGTCCACCCAGCTGCGTCATAGCGGTTTCGAAGCTCACTCTCGTCCTCGTGGACGCTTTCTCGAAAATCATTCCGAGCGTCTTCCTTTCCATCGATGAGTCTCTCTTTCCAGCCTTGAAACTCTTCTTCAGTCTGATTCCATCGTCTACGAACTTTTCGAAGTCACTTTTCATGTCCATTATTGAGATGATGTCTCTCTTCACTTTAGCACCTCTTTCAGCAGAGATGGTATTTCGTACGGATAAGAGGCAACACTTACTCCAGCATCTTCAAGCGCCTTGACCTTTGACTCGGCTGTCCCTTTTCCCCTTGATATTATTGCTCCAGCGTGCCCCATCCTCTTTCCCGGAGGAGCGCTTCTTCCGGTAATGTAACTCACAACAGGTTTGTTGAAACGATCCTTTATATACTCGGCTGCCTCTTCTTCGGCCGTACCGCCTATTTCTCCCACCATGGCTACTGCATCGGTTTGATCATCCTTCTTGAATTCATCAAGGGCATCTATGTAGTTCATGCCTGTCACAGGATCTCCTCCCAGTCCAACCACAGTGCTTTCCCCTAGTCCGTTAGTGGTGATGAGGTTCACGATCTCGTAAGTCAGAGTTCCGCTCCTTGAAATCACACCTACATTACCCTTCTTGAAAATCTGATTTGGCATGATCCCGAGCTTGCAAGTGAAAGGTGAAGTTACACCTGGTCCATTCGGTCCCACGACCTTCTTCCCGAGTTTACCAGCTAGACTCACTATTTTCATCGTGTCCTGGTAGGGTACCTTTTCAGTAAGGATATAAATAAGGTCGATCCCACTGTACATGGCTTCTTTTGCAGCATCGAGGACGTATGGGGATGCAACGGATATGAACGTAGCATTGGGGTCCTCTTTCATGGCTTCTTTGACTGTGTTGAACACCTTAATTCCATTAACTTCACTTCCCCCCTTTCCCGGGGATGTTCCAGCAACGACTTTGGATCCAAATTTCTGCATCTGTATTGCGTTGAATGAACCCTGATGACCCGTTATTCCCTGCACCATAATTCGCGTGTCTTCGTTAACAAGTATACTCATCTCTACTTCACCACCTTAACAGTTTCATTTATTGCATCCATCATGTCTGAATATGATTCGATTCCATTTTCCTTCAGAATCTGTCTTCCGAGGTCTTCATTCACTCCCGAGAGCCTGACCACGATGGGAACGTCGATTCCAACTCTCTTCTTTGCCTCTGCTATACCGTTTGCAACAGTGTCGCAGTGAGTGACCCCCCCAAAAATATTGATCAGAATTCCCCTAATCTTCGCTTCCTTCAGTATCTGGAACGCGCCGACGACCTTCTCAACGTCATCGCTTCCTCCCAGATCGAGGAAATTCTTAGGTTTGAGTCCCTTGAGGGTAAGTCCGTCCAGAGTTGCCATGGTCAAACCTGCCCCGTTTGCAATTACTCCTATGTCTCCTCCCAGTTCAACGAGAGCATAACCCCTCTTGAAAGCAAGCTCTTCCAGTTCGGTCCTTTCTGCAGGATTCTCAGACAGTTCCTTGTGTCTGAAGAGCGAGTCTGAGTCCACTACAACCTTCGCGTCTCCCGCAAGTATCTTTCCATTCTTTAGTACGACGAGTGGATTAATTTCGACGAGTTCGCAGTCGTATCCCTCATAAAGAGCATAAATCCTACCAAGCACGTCCTGGAACTGTTTGGATTCCTCAGGTGAAAGTCCCAACTTGAAAGAGACTTCCCTCCCTATAAACGAAGAATACCCCAGAGTTGGATCTATCCAGTACTTTACGATCTTAGAATCCTCAACATCTTCAATTTCCATTCCTCCAGAAGTTGATGCTATAATGACCGGTCTCTTGGTGCTCCTGTCTAAAGTGATTGAGAGATAGTATTCCTTTTCAATTTCCAGTTTCTCCTCAAGGAGAAGACTCCTTACCTTCAGACCCTTGATACTCATCGCAAGGATCTCCTTCCCTTTCGCCTGTAGATCGCCAATGTCTTTTGCGAATTTTATGCCTCCAGCCTTTCCTCTACCACCCGTTAGCACCTGTGCCTTCACGACAACTGGAAACTTGTCCCACTGCAGATCTGACTCGGTGGCTACGTGTTTTCCAGCTGGTATTGAAATCCCAAATTTCTTAAAGAGTTCCTTTGCCTGATATTCATAGAGGTTCATCTGATATCCACAGGAAATGGATGAATATTATTTATGAATTGTCATTTTGGTGTTCTTTGTACAAGCTTTTCGTTAATCTCCAATCTCTCCAGTCCGTTTTTAATAGCTCTAGCTGCCTCGGGTACATCTGCCGATTTGAGGAATGCGTCCACGCTTTCCCTGTTCCCTATACCGGCTCGAGAAATGAGCTCCTCGACGTACCTAGATACAGTACTGCTTCCAACAAAAATCTCCCTTACCCCGTTCAGGTGAGTGGAGGTCCAGCTCCAGAGATCCTTCCTGTAGTTCTTATTCGAAATGGCTTCAAACATTGAATAGATGAAGTTTCCCCTGTATTCAGGTTTCGAAATAACGAAATCGAAGAACTGGGTGACTTCTTCGTTCTTTGGAAGATGGGTCATCGCGTGCATTACCCGGATCACTTCCATGTCATTCTCGGGAGCCTTGAGCATGTTCCAGAGTGCTTCCTTGTTGTATTCTTCAATCGATGCGGATAGCAGAACAGCCGTCCTCTCTTCTGCGGTAAGACTGTTGTATTCTCCCACCTTCACCTTCTCTGTAGATCTGAATTCTTTGTCATTGAGTGCAAGCCCAGTTAAGATGCTCTCCAGGACCACTTTAGAGTTCTCGTCCGGCGAGTCCTTGAATGCGCTCAACTTGCTTCTGAAGTAGCCAACCGCCATATTATTCAGTCCATCGGAATCGAGGATCTCCGCGAGTGAAGAGAATATCTCCACCAGTCTCATGACTATGCTGTACTCGTTCCTCTCCTTGATCTTGTCCACCATTCCTACGAACTGCTGCATATCGATTCTTCCAGAGAGGAGAAATGCGTAATAGTCGTCTATGAGTTTCATGACAAATTCAGAGGACGATTCTTGGGTGAGCATTTTATCCAGTAAGTTTCCTTCCAGGAGCAATCTATAGTAGCCCTCTCCGTTGGAATTAATAAGTAGTTTTTCTGCACCCTTGATCTTCGTCTGTTTCTTCTTTAGGAGTATTTTTCTCTTCTTTCCGTCTCTCTCCAGGAAGATCGGTATCTGCCAGACATACGAGTCATCATTGGGCAGGTATGAGAACTTCTGCTGACTCATTTTCAATTCCCCATTCTCTTCCTTTACAATTACCAGAGGAAATCCAGCCTTCTCCAGCCATGACTTCATGAGGCTACTGACATCGACCCTGCTGGCATTTGTGAGGGATGACCATAGATCCTCTCCAGACGCATTGGAATATTCATGCCCTTTGAGGTACTGATAGATACCCTCCCTGTACTTCCCTTCCCCTATGAACTGTTCTGTCATCCTGAGGATCGATGCACCCTTTCCATAACTGATGTCATCAAAGATTTCTGAAATTTCATACGGATCCTTGACTTCTACCCTGATTGGATGCGTGGTGAGCAGACCGTCTTTTCTCATGGATGGTAGTGTCTCCTCTCTCTGGAAATCCTCCCAGAGGTTCCAGTCCTTATGAACTTTAGCAAGTATCTTGTAGCCAACGAACGTTGCAAAAGATTCATTGAGCCATAGGTCATCCCACCACTTCATTGTTACAAGGTCCCCAAACCACTGATGGGCAAATTCGTGTGAGACCACGTAAGCTACTTGTTTCTTGAACCTGAAACTGGTAGAGTTGTTTACAAGGAGTGCGATTTCCCTGAACGTAATGGCCCCCCAGTTCTCCATTGCTCCGGCGCCGAATTGTGGAAGCGCAACGAGATGCATCTTAGGCAGCGGGAAAGGAATCTTGTAGTAGGCCTCATATTTGGTGAAGAGTTTGCTGAGGAGATTTAGAGAAAATTTTCCCTCTCTTGCCTTTCCGGGAGAAGTTGCAAGATAAAGGAATCTGTCCTTGTTCTTCCTAGATATTGTCTGGAATTTTCCTATTCCCAGGTAGAATAAGTAGGTAGACATCGATGGCGTTTCATCGAACACAAAGTGAGCACGTCCGTTTCCAACTTCCTTGCTTAGATGGCGAGTGTTGAAAATAACCTCAACCTCTTCATCAACGGTTACCTCTACCTTGAACTTGGCTTTGGTTGCAGGTTCATCAAAGCACGGAAAGACAGACCTTGCCCCTGTCGGCTCCATCTGGGTTGTAATAATGTGCCCTCCATCGTACTTCGCGTCGTGAATTCCCATCAGCGAAGTTTCCGATACTGCTCCAGAAAATGTAATCTTGAGCTCGCTCCCCTCAGTGGGTCCTACAACGAGTTTCTTATTACTAACGCTGAATAGGACGTCGGCTCCATTCATCTTTACTGTACCTACAGTTAAGTTCTCAATGTCCAATTCAACTTGCCCTGAGAATTTTCCATTAACGGTTTCGACACACTCATATTTCAGTTCCTTGAATTTAAAATTAAAATTTAGCTCATACCTTTCTAGACTGTACATCAGGCTCTTATCATTACAAATGGTATAATTGTTTTCCAAAAAATGATTTGAAAAAGATAACTATTTCTTGGTTCAAAAAAATAAGAAAAAAAATAAAGACGGCTTTACTCTACTTTTTTGTCGTTCTGTTTCGTACCATTAATGCCGTTGCACCTACAGCTACGAGGATCACTATGCCCACAACAACGACATCAATTGAATTCAGGCCCGCTGAAGTCGGTGCTGCGGCACTTGAAACCACCAACTCGTTTGCTGAACTTGGCTTTGCATTCCCATTTGTAGTTATGGTCGCGCTAGGATCCGTCTTCAGTTTTATGGTGTAGTTTGATCCGTTATAGGACATAGAAGCGTTAAGAGTATAGTTGCTTGTTGCATTGTAGAAGAATGTTGTACTGTTGGTAGAGCTATCATATACCCTAGCCCACTGATTGAGTGGCACGGAGAATACGTGGAAATTTATCGTATTGAATCCAATGACATTAGAACCGAACCCACCGTCCTGGAAGACCGATCCGAATTGCAAGTAGTTGTTGGAGTGATCACCCTCGCCAAAACTGCCAAAGTCGCCTAGCTGATTGACATCCATGTTCATATTGACTTCCGTCTGCGTCATTGTCATGTTATGAGATGGATAGTGAACCCTGAGATTGCCACGGAAGTCGCTCGAGAGGACTCCCTGGACACCAAAGGCTCTCCACGACATGTCAATTATAGTTGAGTTGTTTCCGACCTTCTTGGTGATGTTGGATATCTTGAGATTTATTGTCAAGTTCCTGAATACTGTAAGGTTGGTCGAATTTGCAAATACATGGAGCTGGTAATTCAGTGTAGCATTTACGACGTGTACTAAGGGAAGGATTGTGGTATTTGTGGTTGAGTTAGACGTACCGTTAGTGGTGGAATTGGTGGTAGAATTAGTGTTGTCCGTTGAATTAGAGGAGTCGTTGACCTCGTTAGGATCCATTGCGGGATGATTGTCGTGGTTCGATCCCTGTGCGTTGTTGTTAATGTCTTCACCCAACGACTGCATGCCGCTAGAGTTGAGATAAGATGTTGCGTTCAACCATATCACCACGCCATTAAGCTGCTGCGATGCCGAGCTGTTGTTGGGGTAGGTATAGTACATTACGTAGTTGCTTGTAGCATTTACGTATCCCTCGTTGGTCTTGGTATTGATGGTGGCGTGGATTGTCGTGGCCGAGCTCAAAGGAACTGCCATGAGGATGGCAATCACCACCAAGGCGGCTATTAGTACTTTTCTCATAAGACAAAGACCGGTGCTTATATTAACTATTTATTGGTACAAGATTCGAAAAGTAGTACAAATTTCTACTTCTACGGGTACCTCTCAACTGACTTGATCTCAAGCTGGGATTCTTGGAATTCCTGCTCCTTGATCTTCCCGATCGACCTGAAGAATGAGTCCAAACTGCTCTTCTCGAAGATCATTGTAACTTTGGACTTCTCGCCAGAGACTTCAATAGAATAGTTAAAAGGAAGGTCCACGTCTGAGAATTTGTAAGGATCGATGAGTATTCCTTGTTCTGGCACAACGGCACGGAAGACCTTCAAACCAGATTCGTTCTTATGGATGAGTTCAAACTCCTTGGCCTGAGCTTTTAGCGTGCTTTCCCACTCTGGGAAATCACTTTCGATTTCATAGAACACATCGAGGAAGCCAGCTCGATCGACGCTTCTGACGGAGACTCTCACCTTGAAATTTCTGTTTGCTCTAGCGTACTTCTGAGTGAAAGAATTGGTGGGAAGGACATAGAAAACGAGCTTCTTCATTTCCCACCCCTTCTCGTTTTCAAGCAACCATTCTTTGTCGTTTCTCACCGGGCCCAGGTAATCTATGCTGAAGAAATCCCTCTTTTCAGAATCCTTGAACACAATTCTCTGGAGTTCAGCTGAAGATGTGAAGAACTTGATCCTGAGTATTATGTCACCGTCGGACACAAATATCGGAACGTCAATTAGAGCATTCTTAACAGATAGGAGCGAGTCAATCATTTCACACACGTAGCACTCTTCTCCGACCTCAATCGAAATTCCCGCTTTCCTGTCCACGAAGTCGTACCCTTTAGTCCTGATCGCTTTCCTCAGCTCGTCCATTGCCTTGCCTTCCCTGAGGTATGTAACCACTGCCTCGGTCTTCTGTCCCTTCTTGTAATAGTTCAGGAAACCGTTGAACCCGTAAACCCTTGAAAAATAACTTATTGGTGATCTCATGTCCTGGAATCTAACTACCATCTCGCTGTCGAATTCAACCATATAAACCGTCAGGGATTCCCTCATTTAATATTTTTTGTATTTATTAAACTCTTCATATCTTGCACGAAAACGTCTCAAAATCCGTCTTTTACTAGATGATTAAGGTATATTAAGTTGATGAAGTTACTAATCATTAAGTTTATAACCTTTTTTGTACTTACATGCAAGTCAAGTGACTCAGTATGACACTAGTAGAACAATCTTTCATTGATGGACCTATTACCGTTGACCTAATGGCAAGGGCAATATCTAATGGGATGAGCAGGCAGAGCAAACGAATGAGTGAGCAGGAAGCTTATGACATAGCGTTCCACGTTCTGAACTTCTTTGGTTATAGCAGGTACGTCATAGACAACATGCTTGAGCCAGAGGACAGGGATGCTTTTTATATGTTGGAGGACCTGGGCATATTGGACACAGAAAGAGAGGAAACGACACTCTTCGACGGAAGGGAGTGGAGGATTCACTACTGGTTGATCAGACCTGAAAATGTGAGAAAGCTTGCCTTCAATAATGGAACAAAACCGGAAGATCCTATCGCGAATGAAACGATGATTTATGACGGGCTCCCTGAAGACATCTGGAGAATGAAAGTTTAGATTGAGATGCACGTAGCCGTCATTGATTTTGACAAGTGCCACTTCAAGAAATGTAAACAGGAGTGTCAATATTACTGTCCTCCTGTGAGGAATGACATAATGGCTGTCGATTTTATGGAGAGTGGCTATCCTCAGATTCATGAGGATCTCTGCATCGGTTGTGGAATTTGCGCCCATAGGTGTCCCTATGAAGCGATAAAGATAATAGGGGTTCCAGAGAGGGAAAACGGTAAAGAAGTTCACAGGTACGGAACAAATGGATTTGTACTTTATGGGCTCCCATCGCTTGAGGTGAAGGGAGTTACTGGAATTCTGGGTCAAAATGGAACAGGGAAGTCGACTATACTCAATATCCTGAATGGAACTCTTGTACCAAACTTCGCGAATGAAGAAGGAAACAAGGAAAAGGTCCTGGAGAAGTACAAGGGAACTTACCTTGGAGACTATATGGAAAAGGTCTATTCCGACAAGATCAAAATTTCTTTGAAACCCCAATACGTGGATTCCATATCAAAACACTTTAAGGGAAAAGTCAGCGGACTTCTGAACCAATACGGGGAGGATGCGAAAATGATGCTCGACAATATGGGGGTAGAAGGGATCTTTGAAAAGGACGTCAAATATCTTTCTGGAGGAGAGCTGCAACAGATGGCAATTGCGGCTGCATTATTGAAGCGCGCAGACCTTTACTTCTTTGATGAACCATCTTCATATCTCGATATTTCTCAGAGACTGAAGGTCGCGGGAATTCTGAGAAAACTCTCGGAAACGAGCAAAGTCATAGTTGTTGAACATGATCTCGCAATTCTTGACTTCATGACCGACTACATTTACCTTACTTACGGGGAACCAAGGGGCTATGGAATAGTCAGCAACTCCTATTCCACGAGACAGGCTATTAACACTTACCTGGAGGGTTACATCAAGCAGGAGAACATGAAGTTCAGGGAATATGAAATCAAGTTCTCAAAACGACCGCCGGAGATTGACAGGAGTCTGGTCCCTTTTATTTCTTGGACCCCGCTAACCAAGGGATTCGATAACTTCCAATTGAGTACGGACTCTGGAGAATTGAGACACGGCCAGGTTGTTGGGGTTATTGGTCCAAATTCGACGGGGAAATCAACTTTTGTGAAGATGATGGCAGGAGAGATATTACCAGACAGCGGATCAATCGTCAATTCGGTCAAAACATCATTCAAACCTCAGAGCCCCGAATCAGATTTCCAAATCCCCATGCTGGAGTTCCTTGAAAATAACCTCGGAGATAGGGTCTCTGAAAACCAATTCAAGAACGAAGTCCTGAGACCTCTCAACCTAGAGAGCCTTGGAGATACCCTTGTCTCAGAGCTGTCCGGTGGAGATCTTCAAAAGGTCTATATTGCTAAGACTTTAGGCAAAGAAGCAGACGTTTACATCCTTGACGAACCGTCTGCATACCTGGATGCTGATCAAAGAATGATCGTGGCCAGGATGATCAAGAGATTTGCAGAAAACAACAAGAATGCCGTAATGATAGTAGATCACGACATTTACTTCATTGATTTGATATCGACGTCACTGATTGTTTTCAGTGGAGAAGGGGGCAAAAATGGAAAGTCGTATGGTCCACTGAATCTTAAGGACGGAATGAATCTTTTCTTGAAGAACCTTGGAATCACTTTCAGGCGGGACGAAAATACACAGAGACCTAGGATAAACAAAACAGACTCGAAACTCGATACCGAGCAGAAAAGGGTCGGAGAATACTACTATTATTGATGGGAGAGGTGTCTCTTCCATATTTAGGCGGATGCATTTATCATCAAAAATTAAAGAAATATTATTAGCCATCATTGTTTTGCGAAATAGGTGATTAATTGCCAAAGAAAGTAGCGGCGGTGGCCGGTGGATTGACTTATTTTTCAAAGGCGAGGAAGGACAAGACCCAGGAAGAACTTGTGGCTGAGGCCGCAAGAATGGCCTTGTTTGAAAACGACATCAATCTTGCAAAAGATGATATCGATGGGACCATAGTGTCTTACTTCTCAGATCATTTTGAGGATCAGTTGCTCTTCGGATCTATAATCCAGGATTATCTAGGGTTCAACCCCAAACCTTCAGTCAGAATAGAGGGGGGAGGAGCTACAGGTGGCTTAGCTGTAAGGGATGCGTATGCCCACGTTGCTTCGGGCCTATTGGACGTTGCAATGGTAATCGGCTTTGAAAAGATGTCCGAGGTAAACACGGCGAAAGGGAACGAGTTCATAGCACTCGCCTCTGATACGGACTGGGACTTCCCTATTGGAGGATTCTACAGCGGTTACTACGCACTGATGGCCAGGAGGCACATGGAAGAGTTCGGTACTACAGAAGAGCAAATGGCCATGGTCGCTGTGAAAAATAGAAATAACGCCCAACACAACAAGTTTGCCCAGACAAACCCCAATATGAATCCTTTCGCAATGAAGGACGGTGGGAAGATAACGGTGGACGATGTGTTAAAATCCCCCTATGTGTCCTATCCATTGAAGAGGCTAGATATTTGTCTTATGAGTGATGGAGCAGCGGTCCTCATACTCGCGTCGGAAGAGAAGGCAAAGAAGATAACTGACACACCAGTCTGGATCACAGGAACTGGCGCTGGAACAGATGCCATGAGGGCTGGAGATAGGCCAAGGACTGTCGGAGGAGTCCCAATGTTGCCCCACGAGAAGAAAGAATGGTACAGGAAATTGGAATATCCTGGCGTTCACTCATTCAGGGCTGGCAGGGAATCTGCAAGACAAGCTTACAAGATGGCAAACATAACGAATCCTCTAAAGCAGCTGGATGTCATAGAACTCCACGATGCTTATACCAGCAGCGAGATTCAGACTTATGAAGATCTGGGTCTGACAAAATATGGGCAAGGTGGTAAATTGGTGGAGGAGGGAGTGACAGCTATTGACGGAGATTTGCCTGTTAACCCATCTGGTGGACTCATAGGAGCCATGCACGCCGTGGGTGGAACTGGCGTGATGCAGGCGGTCGAAATGTTGTGGCAACTACAGGGGGTCTCTGGTAAATTCCACGGATCTGACAAGACTCAGGTCAAGAATGCGGAGAGGGGTTTGATACATTCCCACGCTGGAACTGGTACATATGTTACCGCAACTATAATGGAGAGGTGAAAATATGACAGAAGTTTATTCTATCGACCCGTTGATAATAAAGACACCCTATGAAATTACATACAAACATTCGTACGGTAAGACAAGCAAATTTTTCACGTCCCTTTCTTCAGGTAAGTTGATGACAACTAGGTGCGAACACTGCAAGGTCACCTTCCTGCCTCCAAGAGCAGACTGTCCAAATTGCTTGAGGGAGACCAAGTGGGTTGAAATTTCTGGAAAGGGTACTATCCATACCGTTACGACTCTTTATTTCTCTGGTGAGAGATTCCTTAAAGATCTTCCATTCCAACTCGTTTACGTGGACTTGGAAGGCGTTAATACACTCTTTCTTACGAGGTTGAAGACAAAAGACATGAAGAAAGTCAAAGTTGGGATGAAGATCAGAATGAGGATATCGAAAGAGTTAGAATGGAGATCTTCTGATGTCTGGGCAGAACCTGATGAATAGGTTCAGAATCTATTGACTCTACTTGGGACCAGTTGGCCTGTCTTGAGAGTTAGTAGTATTCTTTAATTTTTTTTATTATTACTCGGACTAAGACAATCAATTTATCAGCAGAGCCCTAGTACTTGTAGAAACCCTCTCCCGTTTTCCTTCCGAGTTTACCTGCCTCCACCATCTTTCTAAGTATTGGCGCCACCCTGAATTTTGGATCCTTAAAGGCATCGAACATAACATCCATTATGTTAACGACTGTATCCAGTCCTATCAGGTCTCCGAGTGTTAGGGGACCCATTGGGAAGTTACCTCCTAATTTCAAAGCCTTATCAATATCTTCCTTTGAGGCAAGACCCTCTGAGAACTCGAATGCTCCCTCGTTAACCAGCAACCCTATCACCCTTGTCGTAACGAATCCTGGAGAATCGTTGACTACAACGAACTCTTTTCCAACGCTCTTGGAGAATTCGATTGCCTTCTCAATTGACTCTTTTGATGTCTTTACACCTTTTATTAATTCTATCAGATTCATTAACGGGACAGGGTTAAAGAAGTGAATACCGAGGAATCTGGAAGGGTCCTTTAGGCTTGCTCCAAGGGCAGTGATGCTTATCGAGGATGTGTTCGACGCGATGATTGCGTTTGGAGAGACTATCACTTCAATCTTCTTGAAAAATTCAACTTTTTCCTTGTAATTCTCGATAACTGCCTCTATGACAATATCACAGCCTGAGAAAGATTTTAGGTCGTCCGTGTAAACTATCCTCGACAGAATTTTACCTCTGTCTTGGTTGACAATTTTCTTTTCTATCAACTTATCAAGGCTCCTTCCGATCGAAACAACAGCCCTGTCGAAGAATGTCTTGTTCACGTCAGTAACTACAACGTCATGACCAGAAGTTGCCGCAAGTTGTGCTATGCCTGAACCCATAATTCCCAATCCAGCTACTCCCACCTTCATTTAGACCGCCTCGAGTGCCATGGAATAAGCGCCACCTCCACCGTGGCAAATGGTGGCAATTCCCCTCCCCAGCTTTAGATCTTCCAGTTCCCTCAGAAGAGTTATAACGATTCTTGCACCAGATGCGCCTAAAGGATGACCTAACGCAATCGCACCTCCTCTGATGTTGAACTTCTTCCAGTCAATTCCAAGGCCGTCCCTAACAGCTATAGAAGCGACTGAAAACGCTTCGTTGTGCTCGACCAGGTCGAAGTCGGCAATTCTCATTCCGATTCTCTTCAACAGGTTTTTAACAGAAGGCACGGGGACATAGGGGAAATCGAATGGGTCCATTGAAGTGGTGTCGAACCCGATTATTCTTGCCTTCTTTTCGAGCGAATTTTGGTTGATGAAATCTGAATTTGCTAGGACAAGAGCAGCAGCTCCGTCGGTCAGTTGTGATGAGTTTCCTGGAGTAAGCACTCCATCGGGACTGAAAGATGGTTTCAATCCTGCCAGCATTTCCTTATTCGTTTCTCTTATTCCCTCGTCAATATCGAATCCCTTGATTGGGGTAATTTCTTTCTTGAAATAGCCGTTTCGAGTTGATTCGGAAGCCCTCTTATAACTTTCGACGGCGAATTCATCCGCCATCTCCCTGGTGACCTGATGGTTCTTTGCCCACTCGTCGGCTATCGCTCCCATGTGCTTATTGTATTTGAAGTCCCAGAGACCATCTTTTATCATAGAATCCATGACTGGCCTGGAAGCACTTATCCCCTTGTTTTCTCTTCTGAAACTTGAGTCCAGCAGGAAGGGTGCGTTGCTCATGCTTTCCATTCCACCGACAACCATTACGTCCCGCTGTCCAGCCTTGATTTGATAGTACGCATTGGCGATCGAAAGCATTCCTGATGCACAGACCATGTTTACAGTCGACCCGGAGACTTCAACGGGTATTCCCGCAGCAATCGCTGCCTGTCTTGCCGGATCCTGGCCCAGACCTGCCTCGATCACATTCCCCATTACAACTTCTTGTACCTTGGAAGGTTGTACGCCTGCATCTAGAAGGGCGGCTTTAATCGCTGAAGTGCCCAGTTCTATTGCACTATATCCTGCTAGTGCTCTCCCATATTTCCCTAAGGGAGTCCTCATTCCACCAATTATGAAAACGTCTACCATTTTAGGTCCCTCTTACCGAACCGGCAATATCGTCCACTTCGCGAAATGAACGATAGTTCTCGAAAATGGATATAATAAATCGCAATTGAATCGATTCGTGATTTACTATTCAAATAAAAGCATTTAGAGCTTCCCAAATCGACCTTCTTCTGAAGTGCTCACTTTTGATGAATAAGTTTTGTTTTTTTTAGTATATGCAACTTACAGGCGCCAACCTGATCCTGATGAATTCACGGAACAATTTAGTTCTAACAAAAATTATTAGGTTCTTTACAAAAAGGCAATTATCAATGACCTTTACAATGCCGATGTAAATGAATCGTTCAATATCGCAAGAAGAAATAGCATTGGTCAATTCAACACAGACAGGGAATGTGTTGAAGGGCAGCACTGATACGCCCCAGAGGTGCAACTCTATGAACAAAAGTGACACCGAACCAAGAGGACCCCCAGAGAATTTATTCGTGGGAGGATGCCAGGATTGAGTTGTTTCCAATATTTCTTATCAGGATAGTTTAGTTGTGTATCGCAAGACAGTTAGTGATGTTTATAAGTGGAAAAAGTATGCAAGCTCGTGAGATTCCTCGAACTTGCAGAAACACTTGATAAAATCGAAAGCACCACGAAACGTCTTGAAATTGTGGATCTGATTTCAGGGTTGCTCAAGAAAACGGAAGAAGAGGATATAAAGGAGACTGTTTTTCTTCTGCAAGGGAAGGTAGCTCCGGATTACGAAGGCATAGAGTTAGGTATTGCAGAGAAGATTGCTATAAGGGCTTTAGCTTCGTTAAGCGGATTGCGCGAGGCTGTCATAGATACCGAACTGATCAAGAAAGGCGATCTCGGAAAGATAGGGGAAGAGGTACTTAAAAGCAAGAGTCAAGCGACTCTATTTACGGAGAGTCTCATGGTCAGAAAGGTATACGGATCCCTTCTTAGAGTTTCGAAAGAGAGTGGAGATGGATCTCAGAATAGGAAACTCCAGATCTTGCTAGACCTTCTGCACAACGCAGAGCCCCTGGAAGTAAGGTACATTCTGAGAATAGTCACGGGTAAGATGAGGATAGGCGTTGCAGATATGACTATAGTCGATGCAATCGCACTGGCGTATGGTTCCAAGGAAAAGAGTGACATGGTCGAACACGCTTACAATATAATGCCAAACCTTCCCGAACTTGCATACAGGGCAATGGAAGGGGGTATAGACTCACTCTCCACCATCAGGATCACCCCTGGAATTCCCATAAGGTCGATGCTGGCGGAAAGACTACCCTCGCTCAGGGAAATATTTGATAGAATGGAAGGAAAGTTTGCCATTGAATACAAATACGATGGACTCCGGGTTCAAGTCCACAAGACTGGCGAAGGAGTCGAGCTGTTTTCCAGGAGAATGGAAAAGATAACGGCACAATTCCCTGATATTGTAAAGGAAGTGAAGGAGAACGTGAAGGCTGAGAATGCCATTCTGGATGGAGAGGCCGTTCCCTTCAATCTCCAGACAAACGAGATGCTCCCGTTTCAGGAGATCTCGAGGAGGAGAGGAAGAAAAAACGACCTTAATGAAACCATAGAAAGGATCCCGGTCGTTCTTTTCCTTTTTGATGCAATGATGCTTAATGGAAAGAGCATGATGAATATTCCGTACGCAGAAAGAAGAGTCAAACTTACTAACGCCATTCGTGAAAACGAAAAGTTAAGAATCGCAAAGAGCCGGGTAGTGACGGATGTCGAGTCAGCTGACAAGTTTTTCAACGAAGCCCTTGAAACTGGCTGTGAGGGGATTATGGCAAAGAACATTGAGGATAAATCAATTTACAAACCTGGTGCGAGAGAATTCCTATGGATAAAGTACAAACGGGAATATCAGCTCGAAATGGAAGATACGGCAGATCTGGTAGTCGTTGGTGCTTTCGGTGGACAGGGGAGAAGGAGTGGCGGTTATGGAGCTCTGCTCATGGCCGTGTACTCAAAAGAGGATGACAAGTTCAAGACGATATGTAAGCTAGGTTCGGGTTTTTCTGACGAGCAGCTCGATAACTTGCCCAGAATGTTGCAACCGTATCTAATCAAGAAAAGGGATCAAAGGGTAGAGAGCAATATCAATGCAGATTTTTGGTTTTCCCCATCACTGATGCTGGAGGTGAAGGGTGCAGAAATTACGCTGTCACCAACACACACTTGTTGTCAAGATATTGTAAGGAAGGGGGCAGGACTCGCAATCAGGTTTCCCCGGTTTACCGGAAAGTGGCGAACTGACAAGAGGATAGATGAAGCGACAAACGAACTGGAGATTCTTGAAATGTACCACTCTCAGCGAAAGAAGATTCTTGCTGACAATGCCTAAATTTTTATCTGTCGCCGTCATCTGCTTCGATGGCTTCGATATCGACGAAGATAGGTCGCTTCTCACTTGAGAACCCCGTTATCCTGGCCAGCGGAATTCTAGATGAAACTTCCGGCTCGATACTTCGCTCTCTCAAGTCAGGTGCAGGAGCTGCAGTCACCAAATCAATAGGTACAGAGGAGAGAAAGGGGTACCAGACCCCAGTCATTTCGGAAATAGGCACTGGGCTACTAAATGCGGTTGGCTTGTCCAACCCAGGCATAGATAATTTCGTGGAAGAGTACCGTAATTTTCCAGAAAAGAAGAGAACGATTGTTTCAATATTTGGCGGCAAGGTCGAGGAATTTGTTTCACTTGCCAGAAAAGTAGAGGGAATTGGGTTTGACAAGGTTGAATTAAACCTATCCTGCCCTCACGTGAAGGGAGTAGGATCTGAAGTTGGCCAGGATCTGGGTATGGTGGAAGAGATAATATCAGAAATCAGTGGCAAGACCAATCTTCAAATTTGGGCAAAACTGACTCCAAATGTCACCGACCTTATCTCTCTTGCAAAGGCGTCAGAAAAGGCAGATGCATACGTTCTCATCAACACCCTGAGAGCTACAGGCGTCGAAATATACTCCAGGAAGTTTGTGCTTTCTAACACTGTCGGTGGTTACTCTGGACCTGGGGTAAAACCTGTTGCCCTAAGAGCAGTCTATGACGTGTATAAGGAAACTGGGAAAGACATCATCGGTGTTGGAGGAATCACTACCTGGCAAGATGCGATTGAATTCTTCTTGCTTGGGGCAAAAGCAATACAGGTAGGTACAGCTATACTCTATGAGGATTACCCGATATTTAACAAGATTAATTCGGGAATCCGCGACTACCTTGATAAAGAAGGATTTTCAAAACTGGATGATTTAGTGGGGGTGATGGTGGGTGATGCTGCATTCAAGAATCATTGAATTGAACAAAGAGAATAAAGACGTTTTCACTCTTAAGTTCGATTCAACCATAGCTGCTATGCCTGGTCAGTTTATAATGATCTGGGCACCTGGCGGTAAGGAAATACCAATGTCACTTTCTGATACTTCCAACCCTCCAACAATCACGTTTAGAACCTTTGGAGAAACCACCAAAACAATTGCAAAGCTCAAAGTTGGCGACAGGTTCTTCTACCGCGGACCATACGGCAATTCGTATCCCGTTCCAACTGGAAGGGTTGCATACGTTGCTGGTGGAACTGGTCTAGCATCTATCAACGCTATGTTGCTGAAGTATAGAGGAGATGTCTACGTTGGTGCTAGAACGAAAGAGGATCTGTTTCTCCTGAGGAATGACTTCAAGATAGCTACTGACGACGGCTCCGCAGGATTCAAGGGAACGGTCATTGACCTGTTCCTTCCCCACGTGAATGAATACGATTACATTTTTGTCTGCGGTCCAGAGCCTATGGTAAAGACTATGCTGGACCGGATTGACAGGAAGATAAAGGCTAAAGTCTACATTTCCCTGGAGCGGCTCATGAAATGCGGCGTTGGAATCTGCGACAGTTGCAGTATAAACGGAGTCCGAGTCTGCAAGGATGGAACAGTATTCAGCATGGAAGAAGTTCTGAGTTTGTCTGAGTTTGGGGTCTATAAGAGGAATGAGGCAGGGAAAATAGAATTCTTTGTTAACGGCAAAAGGTGATCCTCTGATTTACCTTTCGGATTATCCGTACCTGCAACTGGTCCTTTTGGTCTTGCTCGTTAATGCAGGATATGAAGATTTCAAGAGGAGAAAGATAAACACCCTCCCCTTCCTTGCCATCAACATCGTGTTGATTTTGTATTATGCTTTCACGGATGCATGGATTTTGGTTTTCTTCGTGCCCATACTCGGTGAATACTTTCTCAAAAAATACTCAATCTTGCTATATCCGCTTTTGATTGTTCCGTTCTTTTTCCATTTCTCTTTAATAACCTTAACGTTGGCATATTCGCTCCTACTGATCAAGCTGTTTGAGGTTCTGGTCAAGAATTTTGGTAAAGGAGATGTGAAGGTGCTTCACACGATAGCAGTGACCTTTCCACAGTACCATAATATTCAGACACTCTACTCACTCTTTCCTCCGATGCTTGCCGTAGCCATGATTGCGAGCATCTTAGGAATAGTTGCAGCTGCACAAAGTGGTAGCAAGAGAGAAAGGGCATATTCTGTTAGAAAATTTTCTATCTCTCCCCATCCGGCTTTACCCAGGGGCGACAAGTTCTGGATTGATGGAGACAAACTAGTCTACAAGATTCCATTTGTGACATTCCTGATGGTAGGGTATGCAATCTTGCTTACCCTTTCATTACTCCGATTGGTCTAAGCCTTGCAACTATTCTGGAAATGCCAGCACACTCAACGGATCCAACAACCTGGTCAACGTCCTTGTAAGCCTGAGGGGCTTCTTCTTGAAGCACATACTTAGTTGCCGCCCTCACGTAAATGCCTTGCCTTTCCAAGTTTGAGCTTATACCTTGACTAGTGTACTGTTTCACGGCGCGACTTCTGCTCATTACCCTCCCGGATCCATGACAACTCGATCCGAATGTTTCGTTGAGTGCTTTTGGTTCTCCCACAAGAACATAAGATGCAGTTCCCATAGTTCCCGGGATAAGCACAGGATGTCCCGTCTCCATAAACAGGGCAGGCAACTCCTTCCTTCCTGCCGGAAATGATCTTGTTGCTCCCTTCCTGTGGACAACAACATTCTGGGATTTTCCATCAACTATGTGTTCTTCCACCTTCGCCATGTTGTGAGACACGTCATAGATGACACCCATTTCCATGTCTTCCGGGTCTCTCTTGAACACCCTCCTGAAACTGTCCCTTATCCAGTGAGTGATAACCTGTCTGTTAGAGAAACTGAAATTAGCTGCGGCTCCCATTGCACCCATGTAATCCTGTCCCTCCTTGGAATTAAATGGTGCTGAAGCTAGTTGTCTATCCGGAACTGAGATGTTGTATTTCTTCATCGCCTCCTGCATTATCTCAATGTAGTCTGTGGCAACCTGATGCCCGAATCCCCTCGAACCAGTATGAATCATGATAGTCACCTGTCCTTCAGAGTTCAGTCCAAATTTTCTCGCAAGTTCCAAATCAAATATCTTATCGACGACCTGAATTTCAAGGAAATGATTTCCTGCACCAAGGGATCCTAACTGTGAGAAACCTCTTGCACGTGCCTTCTGTGATACCTTGCTTCTGTCAGAAAATGTGATGGACCCGTTCTCCTCAATCCTCTCGATGTCGCTAGACCAGCCATATCCTTCCTTGACCACGTATTTGACCCCCTCAGAAAGTAGGTCTTCCATCTTGCTTGGGGACAGGTTGACTTTGCCCTCCCTACCGACCCCAGAAGGTACACTCTTGAAAATTTCGTCTACCAGCTCATTTATTCTTGGACTCACTTCGTTGTAATTAAGATTGGAACCTATCAGCTTCACTGAGCAATTTATGTCGAACCCAACAGCTCCTGGGCTAATAATCCCGTCATCCAGATTGAATGCTGCGACCCCCCCTATTGGAAATCCATATCCCAAATGAATATCGGGCATTGCAATTGAAGCTCCAACAATTCCCTGGAGTTTAGCCACATTGATCACCTGGTCAAGTGCCTGATCAGAACCCAAATCCTTGGCGAGATTTTCATTTGTAAATACGATTCCCGGTACCCTCATCCCCTTGTTCTTATCTAATGGAATTTCATACTTACAAGGACCTATTTTATTTAGAGTTACGACCACATTACATCAATGTTATACTGTGTATAATCATTATCGCCTTGCACTGAAACTACCGATGGGACACATTTTATTAGGGCTACCTACTTATCTTAATGCCTTAAATGAAAGCTGTCCTATTCGCCAAGCCGAGCAAAAGGTTGCCAGGGAAACACTTAATGGATTTCTGTGCGGAACCAATGATAAAGAGAATTTTCAGAACATTAGAAAGCACGGGGTTATTTGAGAGGGTCATTATCCTTTCCAAATATGACAATCTAGGAATAGAAGGATGTCAAGTCGAAAAGGATGAGTCAGAAGGCACCTTGATAAATTCTTTAGTCGACTCAATCAATATTCTAGAAGAATTCATTGCCGTTGGTGGTGACATGCCACTGCTGGACGCAGATATTATAAAGAATTTGGTAGGCCACTACCATGGCAGACCAGTTGCCGCAGTAAACTCCGACGGGTTAATCGAACCATTATTTGCCATCTACAACACAAGTATATTCGCTGATTTGCTTGAATTTTCAAAGGAGAACAGGAAAATATTTCCATTTGTAGAAGAAAGGTTTGAGCTGGTGAGAATGAGCCGGGAGCAAAGTGCTAAACTAGTCAATGTAAATACTCTGGAAGAACTTAATAATGCGAGGCTACAAGCAGGATGCTTGAATTTGAATAGATAGTAAGATAACTGTTTATAGCGTCCTGTTATTGTAGAAGAGTGTCTGTTCTAACCGTATGTCCCTACTGTGGGACAGGTTGTCAGATGGTTATTCCGACCCAAGCCTCTGGAGAGAGAGTGATAGGTTATTCCAAGTCTCCAGTAAATGAAGGAAAACTTTGCTTGAAGGGTTATTCCGGTCTTTCATACAATTTCTCCAAGGAAAGGCTGAAGTACCCTCTCATAAAAAGGAATGGAGAATTTGTGAGGGTCAGCTGGGAAGCCGCTCTAACGGAGACATCGAACAGACTGAAGAAAATAATCAAGGAATATGGACCAGATTCGGTGGCTTTTCAATCATCCGCAAAGTGCACCAATGAGGAGAATTATCTGATGCAGAAAATCGCGAGAGTGATTGGGACAAACAATATAGACCACTGTGCTAGAAGTTGCCACAGTCCAACTGCGATGGGACTGATCACAACCCTGGGTGCCGGGGCTGCAACTGGATCAATAAACAGTCTTGATGACTCAAAAACTTACTTCGTCATTGGATCAAACACCACCGAACAACACCCAATAATCGGCACGAGAATCATTAAAGGTAGAAAGAAAGGAAAGAATTTGATAGTGGCTGATCCCCGGAAGACCCAGCTGGCAGAGATAGCATCAATCCACCTTCAGTTCAATCCAGGAACAGATGTCGCACTCCTCAATTCAATCATGCACGTCATTCTTGAAGAGAATCTTGAAGATACAAAATTTATAGAGGAAAGAACAGAGGGATTTAGTGCCCTGAGACAAGAACTCGCAAAGTATTCCCCTGAAATTGTGGAGGGAATCACTGGAATCGAACCAGAGAAGTTAAGAGAAGCGGCCAAGATTATAGCCAAAGAGAAGCCAACTTCAATCCTTTATGCCATGGGTATAACGCAGCATGTTCACGGAACTGAGAATGTGATGTCCATCTCGAACCTCGGCCTGCTCACTGGAAACTTAGGTGTCAGGGGAGGCGGGATTTTTCCGTTAAGGGGCCAGAACAATGTACAAGGGTCCTCTGACATGGGTGCACTTTCAGAGTGGTATCCGGGATACATTCCAGTCAATTCAGACTCTGTTAAGAGATTTGAAATCCTATGGAAAAGGGGTCTGCCAACAAATACAGGGCTCACCCTTTCTGAGATGTTTGATGCAGCTGTGGACGGGAGTTTAAAGGCGATTTACATCATGGGCGAAAATCCGCTGGTAACAGAGGCTGCGATATCAGACGTTGAGAAGGGTATTGAAAACCTTGAACTCCTCATTGTGCAGGATATATTTATGACCCTGACGGCTGGGGTAGCAGACGTAGTTCTACCGGCAACCACTTCTCTCGAAAAAGAAGGCACATTCACTAACACCGAAAGAAGGATCCAAAAAGTGAATGTCATTTACGATAGTCCGGGAGAAGCGATGCCAGATTGGTGGATACTAAATGAGATTGGTAAGAGAGTAGGAGGCTTGGAAAGCTATGATAATCCGAGGAGTATATTCGAAGAGATTCGTAAGGCGATTCCGAACTATTCCGGGGCAACTTATGAAAACATTTATCCCACCGGCAAGCAATGGCCAATCAACAAGGATAATCCTGACGGCACAGAAATACTTCACACAAAGTCATTTCCAATCGGAAAGGGAAAACTAGTTCCAATCCCCTATAGACCACCTGCTGAGGTAACAGATGCAAACTACGACTTCATAATGACTACCGGCAGGAATTATTATCATTTCCACTCCGGCACAATGAGCAGAAGGACAGACGTTCTGGAAAGAGAGTCCCCTGAACCGTACGTTGAAATAAACACCGAGGACGCTAAGAGAATCGGCGCTAGAAATTCCCAGAAAATTACAATCGAGTCTAGGCATGGTTCAATCGAGACCAAGGTGAAGACAACTGACAAAATACCGGCTGGAATAGTTTTCGTTC
Source organism: Thermoplasmata archaeon (assembly GCA_021797915.1). Classification (GTDB taxonomy): domain Archaea; phylum Thermoplasmatota; class Thermoplasmata; order Thermoplasmatales. Next base: position 97,969 of record JAJZYT010000004.1, read on the forward strand.
CTTTTCACTTCGACGAGTCAAGGGTGAACAGGTTGGTGGGAAAGAATCTTGATCCCCTTTCAAAGATTCCGGAGTTCAAGGTGGTAGCTGTGAGGTTAGTGGTTTGAATTACATCCTGTCGAAGTCCGAGATGGAAACTGCTTTCATAGCTATCTCAAGAGACTTCCAAACCTATGGAGCGGTAGAAAGAGATGGAGAGGTGATATTCGACCGGGTAGCAGGATTTGATCAGGTATCAGAAGAGAGATCCAGATATGCCCCCAAGGAATTTCTGATGAAGAGAAATGAAAATGTACTCATCCTCAATGTGGAGAACAAGACAGCCGTTTTTGGAATCAAAAGCTGTGATCTGAAGGGCTTTTACTTGATGGATAAGCAGGTATTCGGCAAGGATCCCTTCTACACTGAGAAGAGAGAAAAGACACTGTTTGCCAACTTTGTGTGCAGCGAACCTTGCAGTGGAGGGTTCTGCTCATCATTTGGAGGACCAGTGCTGGACCAATACGATCTCCAGATACTGAGGGAGGGTGAAAAGTTTCACGTTATGGTCTCTGAAAAGTACGACAGATACTTTGGAGAATTCAAGAAAGAGGCCGGAACTTTCTACAGCGATTTTTCGAACAGATTTAATTCTAAACTCGAACCGCTGCCAGTCGAGGGAATCGAGAGGAGGATCAAGTGGAATTCGGAACTGTGGAAAGAGTATGCTTCGGCTTGTATCTCGTGTGGGGCTTGCAATTTTGAGTGCCCTACGTGCTATTGCTTCGACCTATATGATGACGGAAATGAAAGAAAGAGAGAGTGGGATTCCTGCATTCTTTCTGGTTTCACTTCATCATCTGCGGGGAACATAAGAAAGGATCTAGACGAAAGATTGAGACAGAGGTTTTACCATAAGTTCGTCTACTTCAAGAAATCAAAGGACACGTACCTCTGTACCGGATGTAACAGATGTGTTGAGGATTGCCCGGTCGGAATAGACATAAAGGAGGTGATTACTTACGATTACAACAGAGAATGAATATCGTCCTCGCACCCTGAAAATGTCTAAAATGACGGAAGAAACCCTTGAAGTCTATACGATCGAAATGAATTCGAAAAACGAAGGAAGGGCTGGGCAGTTCTACATGCTTTCAGTGCCAGGGGTGGGAGAAGCTCCTATATCAGTTGCATCTGGATTCGGAAGGAATCTCATTTTCACAATTAGAGATGTAGGGTCGGTAACTTCAAAATTGAAGAACCTTCAGTTCGTTGGAATCAGGGGCCCGTACGGCACAGGATGGCCTTGGAAAGAGTATGACGAGGTTATAGGAGTCGCTGGAGGAATCGGGATTCCGCCAATCAGAAGTCTTTTGGAGGAAATGATGGACTCTGGAAGACAGCAGGACCTGGAAGTAATGTATGGCGCAAGAACGCCTTCAGATTTAGTCTACAAGAAGGAGTTTGGAGACTGGACTAAATCTCTCAACTTTCAAATCACAGTTGACACGGCAAATGCTGAATGGAAGGGCAATGTTGGATTCGTACCAACCCTCTTGAGGAAAGCGCATCTCAGCAAAATGGCGGCCGTATTCGTGATTGGACCGCCCCTGATGATGATGAACACCGTGAAAGAGGCACTCAAACTGGGCTACAGGGAAGATAGGATCTTCATATCGCTAGAGAGGAGAATGGAATGTGGAATAGGTGTTTGTGGGCACTGCAATGTAGGTGAATACTATGTCTGCGAGTCCGGTCCAATCATTAATTACTCTAGAGTAAGGGACGATAAAGAGCTCTTTCTCTAGACCTCTATCTTCAGTTCTTTAAGCACACTTTTCGTTGGTCTGCCGTCCTTTTCGATTCCAACTTCCTCGAGGTATTCCTTTACGAGTGTTTTGTAGTCTACGCTCACATCTCCCGTCGGACCTCTTCCGAGCGGAGGGTTTCCAACCATGCGTCCGTTGGGTGATACCTCCCATGGATTGACTCCTGCCTTGTAATTGAAAAGATGCCTGGCAACTTGAATTCTCTTTCCTGCGTCCATTAGTTCTTCCGCAGTCATATCCCATCCCATTATGGCCTTGAAGAGTCTCAGATATGGATAGCTGTTCGGCCAAACAGCCGTTGAAAATTGACACATACCAGTCGAGTTCATAATCTGCATTCCGAAGACTGACAGTGCCTGCATCTTTCCTTTGCCGGAATACTTGTATCTCTCCACACTCTTTCCTGACCACCCGTCGAACTCAAATGGTAAAGTGAGTTTTCCACCTTCGTCGAATCCTATACCACCTGCGGTGTGTCTTCCGGGAGTTGGGTCAGCTAGATATGTTGTCGCCAAGCTAGGCATTAACTTCGGATCGTGCATAGGTAAGTCCTGTCCGTGAACGTGCATCGCAAACTCTTCGCTTCCCTTTCCGATTTCCTGAGACGCCTTTGCAGCACCGTTGCCTAGTAGAGATGCAATGCCCTCTCCGCTTGCTATAAGTTTGACCATCTTTATCATGGCATCAGCGTCTCCAAAACCTATCTCGAATCCTATGTCTTCCTTTGTCAGAATTCCCTTTTCGAAACACTCATTTGCGTAAGCAATAACAGCACCGGTCGAAATTATGTCCAATCCTTCCACGTTGCACAGTTCAAATGCCATTGCCATGGCATCTAGGTCTGAAATGAGGTTAAGCCCACCAAAGGAACCGGTGCCTTCATATTCCAACCTATGGCCCTCAAGTGGTCCATATTTGGTGTTCCTCTTGACGTGGCCACCGCAAGCAAGTGTGCACTGTGAGCAACCGTATGATCTCAGCTTGTCCTTGGCTATTTCTTTCCCACTTATTTTGGATGCCTTGTCTTCTCCATAATCCACCAGTCCAGCACCGGCCCAGTTCTTAATCGGGGTGTCTCCATTCAGGTGTGCGCCTTCCGTGATATCAGTGGTCCCATACAGCTGCCACGGTTTGGCAAGCTCAATGTTCTTAGAAAACTGTATCTGGATGTCTCTGTTTGTAATTCTGAGCATCTCGGGGTCAAACGGGTCTATCTTCCTGGTGCCCCTCGTTACTATCCCTTTTAATTTTTTTGAGCCCATTACGGCTCCAAGCCCGGAACGTCCCGCTGCCCTTCCATAGTCAGTCATAATGGAGGCAATTAGCATCTTCCTTTCACCAGGAACTCCTATTACCATAGCTTGTCCCTTAGGCTCAATCTTTTTTAGATAATCCTCTGCCTCATATGCGTTCTTACCCCAGACCTCACTAGCGTCTTCAAGTGAATATTCCCCATCTACTAGTTTCAGGAACACAGGTTTGCTCGAAATACCCTTAAAAAATACGGCATCGAAACCGGAATTTTTCAGCTCTGGTCCGAACTTACCTCCGCAGTTTGCGTCTCCCCACGTTCCTGTGTATGGCGACTTACCTACAACCTCAAACCTTCCTCCTAGAGGAACCGAGTGACTGTTGAAAATTCCCGTCATAACTCCAAATATGTTTTCTGGGCCAAGTGGATCTTCAGTCCCATTCATTTCGCGGTTTAGAATGTAGGCACCTAATCCATATCCTGTCAGGTATTTTCTGTAAACCTCTTCCGGAATTTTTTCCTCATCAAAGGTTGAGTGAGTCAAGTTGACCCAGAGTACTTTACCATTAACTCCGAACACATTTTGCTATGGTTATCTCGATATATCTAATTTGCCAAGAAAGCTCGAGTCCAGTGTTGCTCTTTGAGAACCAGTTAAAATAAATAATGAGTAATTATGCTCATTCGATGCATAACCGAATTATTGTTGTGATCACGGTCGCGATGTTGTTGGTAGGAATAGGAATCGGATTTACTGTGGGTTACTATGCTGGCCATCCGACTGCTAAGGAACCTCAGACCATTTCGGTTTTCGCCGCTGGTTCAATGACTTACGCACTGGGAACGGGCTTCTACCCTCAATTCAAGAATATCACTGGCATCGGAGTGGCTCCAACATTTGGCGGTTCAGTTTCGGGTGCTAGTGAAGTTGATGCTGGTACCCCGTTTGATGTTTTCATATCCGCTGCGGCTGGAGTGATTCCACAATACTTGTTCGCTAACAAGACTGCCAGCTGGATGGTCATTTTCGCCTCGAACGAAATGGCAATCACTTGGCTGAATAATAGTCTAAACATTACAACACCATACTGGTTCGAAAACCTAACGTCTCCGGGTATCAAGGTGGGAGTTTCGAACGCCAGTCTGGATCCCAGCGGTTTTCAAGCGATCGAAATGCTGAAGCTTGCTGGTTTACTCTACACTCAGTACAACAGTACTGCCACCATTGGTAACTCAACCGAAACTGTAGGCAACTATGTAAAAGAAGCGTGGGGAAATAACTACACACTATATTCTAAATACAACGCCGCATGGAATGACTGGTTTGGTCACAACGGAAGCCTCGTCAAGGATAATCTAGGGAATGGTTATCCTGACAATTACTCGCTTGCTTTATATTATCAGATCTTTAATTATTCCTACAAGCACGGGAATCTCATCCTCACAACAGAGGAATATGGCCTAGATGCATACCTCAAGTCCGGTGCCGTCAACTATGCCTTGACCTATAAGTCGCAAGCAATCAATCAAAAGTTGAATTACTACAAGACAGCAAATGGAGAGAACGGCCTTTCTAAATGGATAAACCTAGGTAACATCAGCAAGGACGTGGACAATTTCTATGGAGCGGTAACCACAGGGGGGCCAGGTTATAGCAACATTGGCAATTTCCCTGGAGGCCCAATCCTGTACTCTGGAACGATTATCAGTTCATCAAAAAATATACAAAATGCACAGCAACTGATATACTACCTTGTGACCAATCTCGGCGACTCTATGCTTGCGAAATCTGATTTCAATCCGATACCGGTACCGTTTGTTTATGCCCCTACTTCGGCTGCCCCATCATTCCTTGACGGAGTAACCCAGTCAGTACCCGTCTACATCCCGCCTTCATCTTACGAAGAAGTATGAAGAGAGGGAATTCACTTTTTTATCTATTTCTTCCTTTTTTTGCCCTCTATCTCTTATTTATCATAACCCCGATCTTTAGAACGCTCACTTACCAGAGCTTTTCTTATATCATAAATGATACATCGTCCGGAATCGTTCAGAGCCTCGAATACACATATCTTCTAGCTCTACTAGTATCACTGCTCTCCATAGGGTTCTCGATTCCTTACGTTTATTTTGTATCGAGAGCAAGAAATATAGTGATCAAATCTCTTGACAGTCTACTTGAACTTCCAATAATGATTCCCCACACGGTGGTAGGAATCATGATGCTCATTACGTTTCTACCGACTATGCCTGTTGGTAGATTCCTCGCCAGAATCTTTCCTGGATATGGGTTCTTGGATACATTTCTGGCCGTGGTCATAACGTTGTTCTTCCTGTCCTCCACGTATGCCATAAGGGCGGTCCAGATTTCTTATTCTGGAGAGGTTATGAAGTACGAGAACATAGGAAGAACCCTCGGCATGACTCCACTTTCTAGCTATTTTGTGATTGGAATCCCTATGATGGGCAAGACCCTACTGAGGGGGCTTGTTCTAGCTTGGGCGAGGTCTGTATCCGAGGTGGGAAGTCTCCTGATCGTTGCTTATTCGGTCCTGCCAAACGGGATTCATCTCGCAGGGGTTCTCATTTACTCGCAGTTCACATCTGGTGCGCTTGAGTACGCTGTTGCCTCATCCGCGATATTGATAATTACGGGCCTCATCACTCTCCTTTTGGTAAAATTTCTGGAGCGTGAAAAATGATACGCATAAGGAACTACAGAGTTGAAAGAGGTGGATTTCTAGCAGATATCCCAGAACTGATATTAAGCGGAAAGAAGAACTTCGTCATAGGGAAGAACGGATCGGGTAAGACGACTCTGTTGCAGTCGTTTGCAGGTATCATCGAAAGTTCTGGAGTTTTTGAAGTGAACGGGGAGGACCTTAGCGAACTACCCCCTGAGAGAAGGAACATCGGTTACATCCCGCAAGACTTGCTCCTTTTCGGAAAGATGACTGTCGAGAGCAACCTCCTGGCTTCGGTGAGATATGGTAAAGGGGATGCGGAAATTTATAACGAACTTGTAAACAAGATGCACCTGGAATCACTTCTCAGCAAGAAGGCAACTGAAATTTCCTTTGGGCAGGCTCAGAAAGTTGCAATAGCAAGGGCCATAATTTCGAAACCGAAGTTGGTCTTAATGGATGAGCCATTTTCATTCCAGGACGAAATATCAAGATTCAGTTTGATCAGCATGATAGATGAACTCTCCGAGAAGTACGGGTTCGATTACTTGTATGCTACACACAACTCGAGAGATCTGGAAACTGGGTTTTCTAGTCTAGTTTCGATCGATGGAGGAAGAGTCATTGAAGTGGCAAATTCGATTCCAGAAGTACGACACTTCAGGACACTTTCTTTGATGGATTACAGGAATCTCGCTTTCATAAATGATAGGTACTATTTGCTCAACCCTCAGTCCTTATACTTTAATGATATTGAAGGAAGCGAGTTCGATGTTATTGGTAACGGGTCCACTAATTATGTCAGATTCAAAATTGGAGAAAACTACTTCTTCTCATCAATAAACCGTGAGCCGACTGAGAGATTTGTGAAGATAGACCTAAAGAATGCACAAGAAATTGAATATTAGCAAACGTTTTAGAACAGAAGCCAATTTTTAGTCATGGAAGTGAAATCGTTCATCAGCCTAGATGAAGCGATTCGGAAGGGAATAAAACACAAACCCAAACTAACGACCAAGAATGTTTCAGTCCTGGATGCTGTTGGAAAGTATTCAGCCAGAGACATTCTATCGGGCTCAGACTATCCAGCTTTCGATAGAAGCGCGGTGGATGGGTATGCCGTTAGGTCTGATGAAACAATCTCATCGAGCAAGACAAATCCCTCGACTTTTATTATAGTTGGAACGGTCTACCCTTCGACTTCAGAAGTGCTCAAAGTTGGGAAGGGAGAGGCAATCAAAATAATGACCGGCTCAAAAATTCCCAAAGGTGCTGATTCCGTTGTAATGCTAGAAGATGCTAAAGCTGACGGAGAGACTCTTGGTGTATTCGTTCCCGTCAGGAAATTTCAAAATGTTAGCAGGAGGGGTGAAGATATAAAGAGCGGTTTCTGCATCATCGGAAAGGGAAAAAGAGTTACACCTCCTCACGTCGCTGCTCTGCTAGAGTGTGGAATAACGAAGCTAAACGTTGTCTCGGTTTCAATTGGAATTCTTTCCACTGGTGACGAACTGGTCTCAGGTGAAGTGAAAAATTCCACTCAACCAATGTTGCAATCGTTCCTAAGAAGCAAGGGGTTTGAAGTTTCGTTATATGGTGTTGCCAGAGACGATGAGGATGAGATAGAGAGAGCACTCGAGAAGGTCCGGGAAGGGATCGTGATAGTTACTGGTGGAACCGGTCCGGGTGAAAAAGACGTCATGCCAAGCGTAATAGAGAGGAACGGAAAGGTTGAATTTAGGGGAGTGAGAATCAGGCCTGGAAGGACTACATCGTTCGGGATCTTCAGAGGAAAGCCCATATTCCTAGTTTCAGGTCTACCAGTAGCGGCACTTATTTCCACCGAGAATCTCATCATAAGGTTAATCTCCAAGTGGTTCGGACTTGCAGATTTAGAGAAGGAATACAGAACAGGGATTCTGGCTAGAAGTGTTGTCAACACCTTAGGTTTCAAGAGTTTTGTCAGAGTCAAGGTGATGGAGGAGAGGAATGGAAGGAGAATCTATCCTACCAGAGTGACTGGTTCTGGAGTGATTTACTCCATGATTGATGCAGACGGAATCCTAGTATTAGACGAAAATTCAGAAGGAATTGAAGAAGGGAATACCGTTTCTTATGAGGTTCTGAGGTGGTAAGAATGGCTAAAGTTTTTCATGTTCTGGAGAAACCGGGAAATGCTCAGAAAATTTTGGCAGATGAATTTGATAGACTGAAGAAATCTGTCATTAAATCTATTTCTGAGGCATCTGGATACGTTTCGGCTGAAGACGTCGATTCAGTTGAGGACGTTCCGCCGTTTGATAGGTCCGAAGTGGATGGGTATGCTGTTGATCACAAATGGGTAGAAGGATCTGAAGAGGACTCTCCCACTGAACTGGAAGTTGTCGGAGAAATTGAAATAGGAAAGTATCCGAAACTTGAGATAAAGGGAGCGAAGGCAGTTTACATCTCGACTGGATCTGCCTTACCAAGAGGAGCTGACTCCGTGGTGATGGTAGAATATACTTCCAGAACTGGTAACCACGTCAAAATCTTCAGGCCCGTTGTTCCGGGGGAGAACATTGCCCATGCTGGTTCAGATTTCTTTGTGAGTGAACCATTATTGAGAAAGAACGGAATCGTTTCTTCAGAGAATATAGCGTTACTCGCATCCTCAGGAATCAGTAGAATCAGAGTGTATGACAAGTTGAAAATTGGAATCATATCCACGGGGAATGAACTCGTAAGTCCTGAAGGGAAGATAAAACAAGGTGAAATATATGACAGTAACGCATATTATTTCAAATCGATGCTTGAGGGGACTGGATTGGTGGAGTGTTCATTGCTCGGTATCCTTCCTGATGACAGAATAAAGACTGAGGATTTTATAAACGGCAACAAGGATACGTACGACGTCCTGATTTCATCTGGTTCCACTTCTGCCGGATTCCACGATTTGTTGTACAAGGTTATAGAAGATTTGGGTGGTAAGATGCTTTTTCACGGTATTTCCATCAAACCCGGAAAACCTACTTTCGCTGCTACTTTTGAGACGTCGATTTTTCTGGGGATGCCAGGATTTCCACTCTCAGCCGGTTCCGTAATGAGGTACATAGTGGTGCCGGCAATCCAATCTGCGTTTAAATTCCCAGAAGTGGAAAGTAAGTTGGTTGCTCTCCCCTTCAGGATAAACTCAGAACGAGGAAAGGATTTGGTTTTGCCTGCTATCATAAGCGGAACCAAAAGGGCATATCCAATATTCGGGGAGTCGGGATCAATCAGTAGGCTTGCATATGCAGATGGTTTCATAGTAATTGGAAGCGGAAAGAGCTATTATGAGATGGGAGAAAAAGTTCCCTTCTTCCCTTTGAGTCACGCTAAGCGGGAAATATTATTCATTGGGTCAAACGATCCTTTAATGGAAAGAGTGATTCTTGATGCATCTCGGTACCCTACAATCATCAATGCTGGTTCCTGGGGGGGAGTAGATGCAATCAGGGCGGGAGAGGCAGATGTCAGCGGAGTCCATTTGCTAAAAAATGGCGAATACAACACGTTTCTGCTTAGAGAAGACGATCAAAGGAAATATGTGATGCTTAGAGGCTTTTCCAGAACACAGGGGTGGGTTTCCAAGAGCGGAATCTCATCGTTCTCAAAGGTGCTTAGAGGGAACCTTACTTTCGTAAACAGAAACAAGGGTTCTGGAACGAGGGATCTTATCGAGAGCGAAATAGAAAGAGAACTCGGACACAACTTTGAAAAGGAAAATATCAAGGGGTACTACTGGGAGGCAAAAAGCCATGCCGCCGTAGCAAGAGCAGTCCAGCAAGGTCGCGCAGACACCGGAATTTCGATACAGTTTTATGCGACCATCCTGGGCCTGAAATTTCACAAAATTCGGGACGAGAATTATGACATACTGATTCAAAGAGATTTTTTGAATTCTAAGCGTGGGAAGAAGTTAGTCTTAGAGTTAAAGAAAGCGAAGAAATACTCAATGGATTTTCCAGGTTATCTGTTCCCGCAAAATATCGGAGATACGATCTCCTGAAGGGAAACCGTCTATCACTCCTTGTAGAGCTCCTCGTAGAGGTGTCCCATAATGGAGTTGACTATTGAGAACGCAACTCTCGTGGCATCGGGTGAACCGGGGATGCAATAGAGCTGCTTCCTGTCCTTGATGAAAAGGGTTGAGTTTGAGAGATAGGCAAATCGTTCGTGTGACTCGGACCTGAATAGCTCACCGAATCCAACCATTTCTCTTTCGGCAATTTTACTCAGGCTATGAACAGTGACGTCCCTCCTGCTTGGCCCCGTTCCACCCACGTAGATAAATACATCGTGATCCGGGTTGGAATAGAATGTATTTACTATCTGTTCTTCATCGTCAGCGCAAACAATCCTCTCAACAGAATGTGAATTTTTGGCGAACTCTTGTCTCAGATTCTCTCCTGAAACATCTGTTTCGTCTGTTCTAGAAGTCGAAACAGTAACTATGAGAATCTTAAGCTTCCTTTCAGGTCCTTCGCTGTGAACCATCCTCATCTTTCCTCTTTTCTAGCACTCTAACGCCTAGAATCTCTGTGGTGCTGTATTGGCCATCCTTGTCCTTTTCCAGATATTTTGTCATGTCCCAGATATTGAGGAGCATTGCATTCGTGCAGCTTAGGGCTTCCATCTCTACCCCCGTTTTGTAGTGGGTTTTTACCAGACACTTGACTTCGACTCCTTCATCCCTTAAGATCACCTCTGGAGTCACCGATTCGATTGGGATGGAATGACAATGAGGAATATTTAGGTGCGTCATTTTCGCACCCATGACTCCGGCCACTTTTGAGATTTCGAGCACGTCACCCTTCTTAACATTCTTGTTCCTTATAACTTGAACAGTCTCTGGCTTGAGTTTGATAAACCCTGCAGCACGGGCTTCCCTTAACACAACTGGTTTCTGACCAATATCTATCATGTTCGAGTATCTGGTAAGAATGAAGTTGCTTATCTAAACGTTTTGCTATCCAGAAGTGATCCGACCTCCGGTTTTATCTAAAAAACAATCGTTTAGTTTTGAGAAATAATAACAGAATAAAAATAGGAAAAAATAAAAAAACTGATGGAAAGTGCGGAATACCTGACTAATTATGAAAAGAAGATTATTCTTCCTCCTGTAAGTATTGTGTTCCCAAAGTTCCTATCTCCACTATCTCTTCCGTTTTATATCCGCTGTAGAGTGACCAGAAGTAGAAGATCAGTGCTACGAATGCGACCACAATCAAGTCAAGAGGGAACGATAAGAACCCTCTGCCACCGAAAGAAGCTCCGCCGATGTAAGAGAGAATGACCAACACGATTACGAAAACTGGTACCCACATTCCTGCCTTAAGACT
>JAJZYT010000026.1 GCA_021797915.1 Thermoplasmata archaeon
AATAAATGAAAATTCCTTTAGCTAATCAGCTCAAGAAGAGGCAGCAAGTCGAAATTTCAGTTCTTCAAGATGAAATGATTAGAATTGTCTACAGCACATCAGACGATCCAGTACTGCACGGTGGGACATCCGTTTGGAGATGCTATTCTGGTAAGAGATTCTCTGAAGACCTGGTTTTTTATTCCAGGTCGTTTCCAGATTTAGTTGATAACTTCCGAAGAGAGACTACTGCTGCCGGTCTGTCAATAACGAAATTGAAGGATACTGGGAACGTAATCTTTTCTCAGGTCAATGACGGAAGGGTCGAGGTTAGATTAGAGATTAATCACAAGCGCAAAGTGGAAGGAATTCCAGTAAAATATGAACTGGCGGACGGATCGTACACCGAAGTGCTCTCCCTTTCACCCAACCAGATTATACTGGAGAAGATTGCGGCATACTCTGACAGAAGATTCGTGAGGGATATCTTCGATATCTATCATCTCTCTAGCGTGACAGACGATCTGTCATCCATAAAGGAAAGGCTTTCCGTTTTTCTGGACCAGATCGAGAGACCGGTCGATGAGCAGATCCTAAGGAGTCTAGTTTACATTGGAAATCCCCCAACGTTTGAAAGGATGATTGGTGAACTGAGGAGAGTAACAAAATGAAATACATGAGGGAATTCCGCTCGCATTTCATGAGAAAACCAGCATTCACAGCGAGAGAGGCCGAACTGTTCCTGGGGAACAGGAAGGGTTCCCCTGATTATTACAAGCTTTTGATCCACAATCTGCTTTCGAGAAGAGAGATCTATAGGATAACGAGAGGGGCGTACACCTTCCAGGAAGATGCCCAGATGTCAGGATTCGGCTTTTCACCGTTCTATTACGGCCTCGAAGATGCTCTTTCGCTGAGGAACGTGTGGGAACAGGAAACGAATCCTGTGATCATTACGCCACGGAAGGTGAGAGTTGGAATCAGGCAGTTCGAGGGAAGAAACTTCGTTGTCAGAAGAATAGATAGGTTGATGTTCTTCGGCTATACATTTGTCGATTATGGCGATTTCCATATTCCAGTTTCCACCGTTGAAAAGGCATTTATTGACTTCATATACTATAGGATAGAGCTTCCGAGAGAATTGATGTTCGCTATACTATCCAGGTCAAGCAGGAGAACGATCAATGAATACCTGCGCGAAATACCGAAATGGCTATCGAAGAAGGTGCAGGAGAAAATTGAAGAACTCCTGTAAGGGCAGGCAAAGGGTTGCGCGCATGGAGCTATAGCTCATTCTTGGTCCTCCTCAGGCAACAACGAAGCAATACTGGAATCAGGAACTTAGTGTAAAATTGGATAAGGCAGCCAGGAAATCCCGACAGGCTCATAACCCCGTAGACCGATAGTTCAAATTCATCCCCCGCTATTTATGGAAACAACTGACGAGAGACAATATTGGCCTGTTGACCAAATTTCTCCTCAAATATTCTCAGTTAATCTCATAATGAAATTAGTCAAATTATATTCAAATGACAAACATTTCATAAATCTATGTCATTAGACAAATACGGAAATGGAAACTCTCAAGAGAGTAAACTCTTAGATATCGCCTCGGTGTTTCAAGTTCGAGAGGAGAAGAATCAGAAGAAACTTCCACCCGAAGTCTCAAATCCGCTACCTACAAGATGAAATGGTCCGGTAGGCCGGAACGGTCACAGTTGTTCCTTAGTACCCAGTTTCTGACGAGATCAAGGAGCATTCACTACCGAATTCGGATCAAGTCCTATGGACAACGCTTTCCACCTCACTTATGAATAACTTGACTTTCTTCAACTCTCGAGCCGAATCGTAAACATTTTCATCGTATTTTGTGTTTGAATATGCGTGAATAAGCATATTCCTTAACCTTCTACGCTCTCTCACGTCTTCGATGGTCTTAAACGAAAGAGTGTTCTTGAACTTGTCAATGAGTCCATTCTCACTGGAGGCTATTCCTGTCCCTTTAACTCTTGTTAGGAGTGAGAGTATCTCTAGCTGTGTTTCGCTGATCATCTGTAGATCTCTTTCAAATGTTCTTTTCAGCATCAGATCTGACTCTAAATATTCCTTCAGTGAACCGGGAATCCTTTCTTCGATTTCATTAACGTATTGAGTAATCTCTCCTAACTTTTCTCTTAATCTATGTGTTTCATCCATGAATCATCAACTCGTAGAGCCCCCTAAAGTCTGAATACTCCCTGATTGTCCGTTCAGAAAAGTCGTAGAGGGCATTGGCGTCCTTGGATAGCAGGATGGTACCGTTCTCAAGGACTTCTTGCTTGATCATTGTTCCCATCGAGTTCAGGCAAGAAATGTCAAACCTCGGATCCCCATCCGTGTCATCATATCTTGCCAAAACCGAAATCTCATTTACCGAATCCCGGAGCAGGAAAGCGATGTCAATGTCTCTATAGTCTGTCCTCTTCTTGACATAGCTTCCAAAAAGAAAAATCGCAATCACGTCGTCATCAGTGGATGCTTTTTCAAGCAGAACCTTTAATCTTTCAGCTATTTTTTCATTTCTTCTCAGCCACTGTACAATCGCCTCCTCCACTGCGTTGCTGAGTGAACCCTTGAAATAAGTGAACCTTGCAATCGCTCCCTTTCTCAAGTCTGCACCTATTTGATCGTTAATATATGCTTTGATTTCCATAAATTAATAATCCCTTAAGGTATTAATACCTTAGCAAATTTAGTATAATTTCAATGATACCGTTGATTGAGGGCCAGAATGCACCAAGAATGATCTAAAGAATTGTAAAGAAAAGGAATAGAGAAATAGGTTATTCAACAGAACGAATCCATTAGTTCTGTTACGTCGTTCAAGGGTTTTCCAGAGGTCTCGATGGGTTCCATCACATAGTTCTTCTTTCCATAGTCCGGTACCAGCTTTTGCAGTTTCTGGTCGTACGTTTCAGTCTGGTAGTCCATGAATACCCCCATCGGAATCCTGTCCCCCCACTCGAGTGCCTTTAGGACTGCCTGAGAAACTTTTTGCTTGTAATCGTTCTCACTGGCTACAGCGGGATTCCAACCCTCCTTCTCGATGTCGTACAGTCTCGGATCATAGAATTCCTTTGTGTTGATGTTGTTGTATGTGACGCAGGGCTGCATTATGTCGACCATCGCGAGCCCCCTGTGCTTGATCGCCCTGATGAGGGTCTCCTTCAGGTGCTTTATGTTGTAGGAGTAGCTCCTAGCCACGAAAGTGAATCCCGAGGCCAGTCCAAGGAACAATGGGTTGACTGGGAATTTCAGGTTTTCAGTCTCTAAGCTCTTTGGCATCTCTCCGTATGGTAGGGTCGGAGAGGCCTGTCCCTTCGTGAGTCCGTAAACGCCATTATCGAAGAGCATGTATGTTAAGTCGACGTTCCTTCTTCCTGCAGCAACGATGTGTGCTGCACCTATTCCGAGTCCGTCTCCATCGCCAGAAGCTGAGATAACCTCAAGTCTGGGGTTTGCGATCTTGACCGCCTGTGCCTGAGCCAATGACCTTCCGTGAAGCGTGTGCATTGTGTTGACGTTTACGTAATGGGGTATCTTTGAGCTGCACCCTATTCCACCGGTGAGAACAACATTCTCGTTCGGTATCTTAAGTTCCTGCAATGCGAGCACAAGAGCATTCAATATACCAAAATCACCGCATCCGGGACACCAGTCTATCTCGACGCTTGTCTTGTAGTTCTGCGGCTTAGCTGGTGGATTAACCGTATTAAGCATATGTCAACACCTCCCTCTCTTTCAGTTTCTTTCTACTGAGCACTTCTACCATCTCCTCAAATGCGATAGGTCTTCCATTGAATTTGACTATCCTCGAAGTGGTTTCCAGTCCGGTCTTCTCCCTCAACAGGTCAGCCAGTTGGCCGCTGTAATTCTGTTCTACCGTAATTATCCGTTTGCCCTTCAGGAACTTCATCACTTCCTCCACAGGGAAGGGTTCCATCATCCTTATCTGCAGCATCGAAACATCTTTCACAATTTCCATGGCATCTAGTATCGGTCCCTTGACCGATCCCCACGAAACTATCACTTTCTTGTTCGTGGGTATTCCATAGAATTTCACCTTTGTATCTGAAGGTACTTCCTCGTGAACGAACTTCATCTTGTGCATCCTCTTATCCATCATCCTCACCCTGTTGTCCGCATCCTCAGTGAAGATGTGTCCATCCTCCTCGTGTTCATCTCCAGCGATCGTTATCAGCGCCCCCTTCACTCCTGGTACCGACCTCGGAGACACACCGTCATCCGTCAATCTGTATCGCAGATAGTCGCTGGTCTCATTGAGGATTAGTTTTCCCCTGTTTATCGTGACCTTGCTGAGATCAAATGGATCGACAGTATAGTTGCTCATCGCCATTGCCTTGTCCAGAAGAACGATAACCGGGAGCTGGTATTTCTCAGCGATATTGAATGCATCTATTGTATCGTAGAAGGCTTCCTTGTGATCACCAGGTGCTATGACAACCCTGGGGAATTCGCCATGACCCGCGCTAATCGCATATCTCAGGTCTCCCTGCTCGTGCCTCGTTGGCATACCCGTTGCAGGGCCAGCTCTCTGGTAGTAAAAAATAACCACCGGGGTCTCTGTCATACCAGCGTATGAGAGTGCCTCAACCATCAGGGAGAAACCGGGACCGGACGTACTCGTTGCTGACCTGAGCCCGGTATTTGCAGCCGCAATGGCCATGTTGATTGCGGCAATCTCATCTTCTGTCTGTTCCACAATGAAATCGTACTTTCCCATCACCGTCTCCAGGTAGTTCGATTCATCGCTGGCAGGAGTGATGGGATAATAAGACTGGAATCTCAATCCAGCCTCCACCTTCCCCATCCCAACGGCGTGGGTCGCATTTATGAACATCCTCTTCTTGTAGACAGTGGCCTCGAGGTCAAACGTATGTGTCGGGGTGAATTCCGCGTAGACTTCGTCCACGACAGCATTATTCATCTCCGCTATGTTTGGCTTGGATTCAAAATTCTCGGAGATGACCTTCTTGAGTTTTTCCTTGTCCAATCCGATCATCTTGGAGGCACCTGCCAGTGCCACAGTATTCTTCATGACGTTCAGTTCCGCAAGACTCTTCCCGAATTTTGTCGCAACCGCCTGTAGTATTTCCCTGTAAGGAATGGATGCGTGTCTCTGATCGCTCAGGTTTTCTTCAGATATGATCACTCCTTCCTTGGACAGTTCCTTCGTGTGAAGGATCACGCTCTTTGCGTCCAGAGGTATCAGGATATCAATTCTCTCGGAATAGCTCCTAATCATGTCCTTGCAGACTCTTACTCTGAAGTAGGAGTGGTCCCCCTTAATGGTGGAGAAGAGTTCAGCATTCGTAAAGACATGATAACCCTCCCTTGTCATGACTTTTGCAAACGTATCTGACGTGAAATTGATTCCGCTCCCCTGGGGTCCGGCTACCATAAGATTTAGGTCGTGCATCATTTAATTCCCCTTCCCTGCCAATTACACAAGGGTTAAAATATCTTAGGAAATGACTTTATATATTCTGTAGTGGAGGAAGGTCTGTCGGTCAGCCAAAATTAAGTTTCTCTAGGACCCCTAAGCGGCTGAATTTGTAGGAGACAGTTCCAGAAAGGTTTAAACGGGGTGTGGAAATCACAGGAGGTTGCCAGACGATAAGAAAGGCGGAGGATTCCAGTCAGCGGCTGGTCTAATTCGTTACTTCGATGAAGAAGAGGACCTTGGTCCCATATTTGATCCCAAGCTAGTGTTGTACATAGCAGTAATTTTTGGTGTAATGATCGAGCTTCTCAAGGTATTCTGGCCGATTTAGACCGAAATTCATATCTCACAAAGTGTCACTTCTACAACTTCCTTTTCTTTTTTCACTAAAAAAGGAGGGTTTAAGTTTTCCCACATTCTTTATCTGAACACGCAAAACTTCTTTTGATCCATATCAAATGAAATATTTGTCTATCAAGTGAGAACCAAACGTCCCCATGATCGACTAATCAAGGAAAGGGATATGTTCCTTCTTTTCATGTAACTATAATGAAAGAAGCATACCTTTACTCCAATGTACAGGGTAAAGTGAGATGTACCGCCTGCAACAGATACTGCCTTCTAGGAGAAGGACAGACAGGATTCTGCGGAATAAGGAAGAATATCGACGGAAGGCTTTTCTTGCTTTCATACGGTAGGGCCGCAGCTCTAGCAATAGATCCGATAGAGAAGAAGCCTCTCTACCACTATCTCCCTGGGGGAAGGGTCCTTTCATTATCCAGCTCAGGCTGCAATTGGAGCTGTTCCTATTGCCAGAACTACGAAATCTCCCAGAGGAGAGAGATTATGGGGGAGTACCTTACCCCAGAAGAGATTGTCAAAATCGCAATGAACAGTGGTGCGGATGGTATTTCGTACACATACAATGAACCCACAATATTTGCAGAGTACGCGCACGACATAGGGGTCGTGGCAAGGAAGCGCGGCTTGTTCAGCACGTACGTAAGCAACGGTTATGAATCCGCAGAATCTATTCCTTACCTTGGCGAATTTCTCGACGCGATAAGCATAGACTTCAAAGGAAATGGTAACGACCTATTCGGACGGAAGTACATCGGGATATTGAGTTACACTCCAGTCTTTGATACCCTTAAACGACTCAAAAACGCCGGTATATACACGGAAGTCACGGACCTTGTAGTTCCAGTCAAGGGGCTGGGAGATAATCAGGAAGATGCAAGAACTCTCTCAAGGTGGATAATGGATAACCTTGGACCAGACACGCCTCTCCATTTTACGAGGTTTCATCCAGACTATAGAATGAGGGACGTTCCAGCCACTCCCGTAGAGACTCTCGAAAGACATCACGCCATTGCAAAGGAAGAAGGTCTGAAGTTCGTGTACATAGGCAACGTACCAGGTCACCCTCTCGAGAATACCTACTGCCCGAACTGCGGAAATGAGCTGGTAAGGCGATATGAGTTTCAGATAAAGAAATACGAAATTACACCAGAAGGAAGATGCCCATTCTGCGGACAAGATATGCACATTGTCAGGAAAAGAAGGACTAGCTGGTAAGATTTAA
>JAJZYT010000027.1 GCA_021797915.1 Thermoplasmata archaeon
GGCTATACCACTATCTGCGCAGACGAGAGTCTTTCTTACTCTTTTGACCTCATTCTGCGAAATGAAGACAACATAATTGTTATCAAAGTCATGAATAATGTTGGGCTCCTTACCGAGGAGGGGTCAAGGACTCTTATGGCAGTCTCGAGATTCCTGGATGCTCATCCGCTTATAGTTGCGCTTAGCAATAGGGACGAGAGGATAGAAGACGGAGTGGTCTACAGCAGGTATTCGTTACCGATCATATCCCCTCAAACTTTTGTATCATATTTGAGGGAGGGAGAGGAACCGAATGTCAGGGCAGGACCCGGTGGTTTCTACGTTGAGATAGACTCGGAGAAGCTAAAGAGAATAAGGGAGCAGAGATCCCTCTCGCTTGGTGAGATTGCGAGTGCGATTGGGACCACTAGAAGAACGGTACTGATGTACCAATCGGGCATGTCCGCATCGATTGATATTGCGCTAAAGATGGAGGAATTCCTGGGAGAACAGATAATGGAATACGTCTCCTTCCTCTGGAATGTAGAGAGGGAGGAGGTTACCACTGGTTTCCGGAAAATGAGGGAATTCGAAAGGTTGGTAAATAAAGAAATAACGAGGACAGGGTTCTCCGTCTATCCAATCAGAAGATCCATCGTCAACTTCCTAATGGAGGACTCGGAGTCTTCCTTCTTGGGCGGTATAGAAGAGGAAATGACTAGGGTGGAGAGAAAGGTTGAGCATCTCAGTGAACTCTCAAAGTTCAGCGATAAGGACGGGGTTCTGGTAGTGAAGAGGGAAATAGAAAAACCAAATAGATACAAGATTCCCATAATTTCATATTCAGAGTTAGAACAGTTCCGCGACAAAGACGAATTGAAGGAAGTAATCAAGGAGAGAATGAATAGTTGAAGGCAGAGTTCAACGGCCAGGACAGAGTACTCTTATTGGGAATCAACAAGGCGCTTAAGGACTCTGGAAGGGTGGTTGAGCAAGTTCTCAGCACCGGAAATTTCGACCAGATTCTCCTATCTATAACGGAGGAAGAGGTAAAAGGGCTTCGAGAGTACATTAAAAGTCCGGTTGATGTTGAGATGGACGATGTCGAGATTATTTACGAATACTTCATGAGAAAATTTGGAGACACATCTATACCTCCAGAGGCCTACATCGCGGCAATACAGTTTGCAGATAAGAATGGACTAGAGGTTGCTGGAATAGACATACCATCAGGAATCTATGAGGACATTTTTGTGGAGTATGTCCAGTTATCCGACATGATCAAGCTGAGTCTACGTAGAAGGAGGCTTCTGAAGAGAAGATGGGACTTATCAGATTCAGACTCATTCACCAAGGACTGGGATTCCTACCTAAACAAGGGAGGATACCTGAAAGTCGAGCAGGAAAGGGCAAGACACATGGCGACAGAGATATCCAGCAGGAAGAAAGGAAATACCTTGGTAGTGGTCGAGACTGAGAGATTCAATGATCTTTTCAGTGGCCTGAATAAAACTCTCCAAGGATATAAAGTTCAGCAGAACGTGGAAGAGATGAAGGCGGTTTCGTAAGGAAGACTCTCCTGAAGTGTTTCTTAAATTCAACTCTCAAATCCTCAGTCAGGTCTCCCTGTAGAGTCTTAATGAGGGTCTTGCCGTTTCTTGTCAGGACGTGCTCACAGATATCCAGTACCTGTTTAGCAATAAAGTAAGAGTTGGCAGAATCTCTAGATTTGTCGCCGCTGGTATGCATCAAAATATCAGACAGGACTAAATCATACCCGTCCGGTGAAACATCGAGAACTTGGTTGAAGATCCCATCCTGAAAAATGTCTCCCTTGATGAACCGGACGTTACCAATTCTCCTCATTGGCATAATATCAAGCGCCACATTCAGTCCACTCTCATTCACAAGAGAAGTGTACTGGCTCCATCCTCCAGGAGATGACCCGAGGTCCAGGATTCTGATCCCATTCTCTATGATTGAGAATTTCTCATCCATCTGCTTGAGCTTGTAAACTGCCCTGCTTCTGTAGCCTTCAGTCTTTGCCTTCTTATAGTAGGCCTCGGATCTTCTCTTCTTAATCCAGGACATTTGTAGCTTACTTTATGAACTTCTCGTAGGCGTCCATCTTCATCAGGTTGTTCACTTCGGCCGGATTGGAAATCTTGAGTTTGACAATCCAGGCATCGTAAGGGTTCTTGTTAATTTCCTCCGGAGTCTTTTCCAGAGTCTTGTTAACTTCAACAACCTTTCCAGTCACCGGTGAATAGAAATCTTCAGCTGATTTAACGCTCTCTACGGTACCAACGATCTCGCCCGCTTTAATGCTTGTCCCTACCTTTGGAAAGTCAACGTAAACTATATCGGACATCTGATTTTGTGCGAAATCCGAAATGCCAATAGTAGCGACGTCTCCTTCTAGTCTCAGCCATTCGTGGGTTTTTGTATAGTATAGACCGTCTTTAACGATCATAAACTGGGATGCAACTGAAGGCAAAAAGTTTTGCGCAACATTTTGATGGTAGCTCGTGCGGTGTTTTGTCGCCATAAGTCTGCCTGCAAACGAAATATTGGTTAAGGCAATAACCGAAAACAAACCAATGGGCAGATCAGTGGAGGGAAAGAATCTTCATTTGACGCTCAAGTTCTTAGGGGAAATTCATAGCGTGGAAAAGATACGAAAGAGCCTTGAGGGAATAAGGTCAAAGAGGTTCTCTATAATTTTGAAGGGAATGGGGGCATTCCCAAATGCCCAGCACGGGAGGGTACTGTTTGTAAAGGCATATCCAGAAAGTCCCCTGAAAGAACTGGCAGATGAGGTTAATTCAAGAACGAGAGAGATACCACTTGACCACCCCTTCAGTCCTCACCTGACAATTCTTCGCGTGAAAGACAAACGTGATTTCTCTGAACTCATCTCGAAGAATGAGAACACAGTCTTCCTTGAGCAGGAAGTGACCAGTTTTACACTGTATGAATCTGTCCTGAAACCCACTGGACCAATTTACAATGAAATCCAGACCTATCAGTTTATGTAAGTAACGTCCCCTTTCTCCTGTTTCTCTTTCACTTCATTCTGTTCTATCACATCGATGAATAGTATTGTGCTTACTGGAATTATTCTCAGCTTCTCGTTCTTGCTGTCTCCGATATTCAACAGTATTGCAGGCTCCTCTCCCATTGAAAGGAACCCCTCTAGCATTCCTTCCGATACGACATTATCCTCAGTAGAACTCGCGGAAACTATCTTGTATCTCGATCCCTTCGTTAGATGAGTCATCATTTGATATTCACTCCGACATAGCCTGGAGATTATCGACTCTCTTCCTGTAATTATCCATAGCCATCTTCACATTCGATTCAACAAAGTTCCAGGCAAGGGAGAGCGAATTGTACCTCATAACATATCCCTTTTCCTTCCCGAGCTGAACTTCCTGAATGATCTCAAGCCCCTTGAGGCGGTTTAGATGTCTGTAGAGGGTAGGTTTTGTTGTCTCGAGGTATGTCATAATCTCGTTGACAGGCCAAGTCTTGTCAGCCCTCAACAAGAAAACTTCCTTGAAAAGCTTGAAGGGAACACTCTCCTTCACAGTTTCCAGACTGAACTCCCCTCTCTCTTCAAGGTAACCTATATCGAAAAGAAACTCAGAAAGCAGACTATCGATATCACTGCTTACAGAAGGATTCTTGAGTTTGACCTGGAGCTCAAACATGTTAGCTCTATTTTCTTCGAACTCTTATTCTTTTCTTGTTGTTGGCTTTTGAAATTCTTTGGCAAGAGCAAGCTCACGCTTCACCCACAGTACGCAAGTTTAATATAACTTGTTTTTCTTCTGTCACTTGACGTCCGAGGAGGACTAGTTAAATTTGACCGAGGAAGAAAACGAAGATTCTGACCCAGGCGGCACGTCCGTTTTACGTGTCTCTTGTTTAGAGTACGTGTTCGGTCCCAGACTGTTTTTCGGAGAATCGACGAGACTAAACACATCGAGCAAAGTTGAAAGAAAAGCTGCACACAACGAGATAAACAGCCATATGCATTTGGTTGGCGGTGACGTTCCTTGACCGAAATGGACAGAGCAGTCATACTAGCAGAAAAGGTATTCTCCTCTACCTATGGAAAGACAGCTCACGGACTGGTGAGGTTTTCATCAAGGTACAAAATAGTTGCAGTGATTGATTCGCAACTAGTTGGATTGGATGCAGGGGAATATCTAGAAGGGAGGAACAAAGGCATACCTATTGTTGCTTCACTTGAAGATTCCCTAATGTATAATCCAAAGTATCTCATTATAGGCGCAGCTACTGATGGAGGAATACTTCCAGCAGAATACAGGAAGATTGTGAAGGTTGCAATCTCTAAGGGCATAGGAATCATAAATGGACTTCATGATTTCATCTCTGAAGATCCTGAACTGTATGGACTGGCCCAGGAGAACAACGTTGAGATCATAGATGTGAGGAAGATATTCAGGGACAGAAAGATACCATTCACTGGTGAGATTGAAAAGGTAAAGTCGTTCAAGATTGCAGTCCTTGGAACGGACAGCGCAATCGGAAAGAGGACGACTACCATAATGGTGATGAAGGAGTTAGAGAAAAGAGGATTCACTGCCGAGATGATTGGGACGGGACAGACTTCTTGGATGCAGGGCATAGAACACACTGCGGTAATTGATGCTACGATCAACGACTTTGTAGCGGGAGCAATAGAGAATGAGGTTGTCGAAGCATGGAGAAAGAGTACTCCAGATTTCATCCTTCTAGAAGGACAGGGATCAGTTGTGCACCCAGCTTACCCTGGCAGTTTCGAGATCATAGCTGCGGGAAGACCCGATGCAATTATTCTTCAAGATGCACCTGGAAGAAGGATGCTGGATGGTTTCGAGAAGTATCCAATGCCAGACGTTGGGAAGGTCATACAGATCCTCGAACTTCTCTCTGGAAAGAGGGTCATTGCAATTACAATCAACACACAGAACCTCACTGCACCCGAAGCCCTTCAGGCCTCACAGGAATACGAATCGAAGTATCACATACCTGCAATAATTCCATTGCTTGATATAGAAAGATTAGGAGAATTGGTGGCTGGTTTTGCAAGCCAGAGGCAAGTTATCATCGATTGAGAAAGTAAGGTTATTGGACCCGGAGATCCGGGATGATCTTATTTCCATCAAGTACGTAGTGGACGGAGACGAAGTCCAGTTATCATTCAGCTACGATTTCCCGGTTACAATGGACAGACAGGATCTCAGGATGCTCTCTCTCATCCCTCTTGTGAATTACTCCCTTTTCACGGAAGAGATAGAGGCCGAGTTCCCAATCACCAAGCAGGACTACGATTTCATAAAGAACATGATGGTGATAAACAGCAGGGAGATATATGTCAATAAACTCCTGAAGAGGGGACAGGAGTTCTACAGAGAGGAGTACATCCCAAAGTCACCCAACGAAGAGGAGGCCAGCCACTGCCCGATATTAAACATAGACTTGGAACTGAATACCAGGAATGATTTCAAGAAAGATGGATCCGTCGCAATAATGTCGAGCGGTGGAAAGGATAGTCTCCTCACATACGGAATCATGAAGGAGGTAGGGGCAAATGTCTTTCCGATATTCGTAAACGAATCTGGGGGTCACTGGAAGACTGCAAGCGTCGCATACGATTATTTTCAGGCAAATCACCAGAACACTCTCAGAATATGGACGACG
The DNA here is from genome assembly GCA_021797915.1 of Thermoplasmata archaeon. Lineage (GTDB taxonomy): Archaea > Thermoplasmatota > Thermoplasmata > Thermoplasmatales. The sequence continues at coordinate 5,692 of JAJZYT010000027.1, forward strand.
GTCGATAGGTTCTACAGAAAGATGAGCTCAAAGGTGAAGGCACTGAATGACAGGGCGCTTACCACGTGGTCCGATACATACCCCATCCGCCTTTTCATTTTTCCAGTATACATTTTTTCCTCCATCCCATATTACACGAAATTCGGTATATCTGGAGTGATGAAGGGAGACGAGTTCGATGATCCCAGGGGATTTCCGCTCGAGTATGGGATAAAACACTACTATGGAATATATGATCAGATGCAGACATTCGACCTGGCACTCAACAGTTATTTCAACAGCAT
>JAJZYT010000014.1 GCA_021797915.1 Thermoplasmata archaeon
ATGGACTGGCGGGGATTTGAACCCCGGGCCTCCTCCATGCCAAGGAGGCGATCTTCCGCTGATCTACCAGCCCCCGTCGTTAACTTCACAAAGATATTAAATTATTCCGCACCGACCAGACACTATAAATTTATAGCGTCTGATACTAACACCTCAATGGGGAACTTCGTTAGTGATTTCGTAATCATGACAAAGCCTCGGGTTTGGGTTTTCCTCTTGATTACGGGAATTGCAGGCGAAGTATTCTCATTGAGCATTTTGAGAAGTCTGGACATTGGAGGATTTTTCTACGTCACGATTTATATTGCCTTGGGACTGATGGGCTCAGAATCTATCTCGAACTACTTTGACCTCTCGATCGATAAGAAGATGAAGAGGACCATGAACAGGGCTCTTCCATCTGGGAGAATGAGCCCAAAAGTAGCTCTCTATGGAGGGCTGATACTGGTTGCGATTACTCTAATAATGGCAATTTTCAGATCGGTTCTCTCATTTGCATTCATGGCAACTGGAATCTTCGACTATACGATTATCTATTCAATGCTCACGAAGAAGCGAACTTCTTGGAACATTATCCTTGGAGCGTACTCCGGAGGAGCCCCACTTCTTGCGGGATTTTATGCGTTTGCCTCTTCCTACAATGCGGTTGCGATTTTGATGTTCCTGACCATTTTCATCTGGACTCCGCTTCACATTTGGTCTCTCACTATCCGTTACAGGGATGATTACGCAACCGCCGCAGTACCGATGCTCCCGGTGAACAGGACGACAAGGGAGTCGATGAGAATCCTTTTTCCTATTGCACTCCTGGCAGTGATGATTACAATCCTGACTGGGCTGGAATTTGGATACTATTTCAGTTTCTACGTACGTCTGGTAATCTTTCTGGTCTATCTAATGCTTGGAGTTTCACTTCTAATTTCTTACTTCAGGGCACTAACCGATCCTGACAAGAGAATAATGAAGCTGTTTGTTTCAACCAACATTTTCATAGGAATATTTTTCGTTTTCATCGCAGTATTTTCCATCCTCATCCCATTCATAGGTGTCGTTAGATGAGGACTGAACTTGTCTATCTCAAGGATTCATACCTCAAAGAGCTGGATGCCGAGGTTGTCCAGATCGGAGATGGAGTGATTCTCGATAGGACCATATTCTATGCAGCTTCTGGTGGGCAGCCTTCTGACTTCGGTAAGATGGTTGGATCTCTTACATATGAGGTGAAGGATGTCACAAAGCAGGAAGAAATAGTCCACAAGACTGATCTTCTTCCACCAGTGGGTGAGAAGCTCAAACTCTTCATCGATTGGGACAGAAGATACAAGCTCATGAAACAGCACACCTCAATTCACGTTGTTTCATCAATTGCGATGAGGGAATTTGGTGCAATGATAACGGGCAACCAGATCTATCCGGAATATTCCAGGATAGACTTCAACTTCAAAGACTGGAACAGTGACATCTCCCGTTTGCTGCAGAATAGGGTCAACGAAGAGCTGCTCCGGAACCAAGATGTTTCTGTTCTCTCAATGAAGAGGGAGGAGATACTGAATATGGAAGGAGCCTTGAAGGTCGATATGAGACTATTGCCACCCACGGATATTCTCAGAGTTGTAAAGATTGGGGATGTGGACATCCAACCCGATGGGGGGACACATGTCAAGAACACTTCCGAGATCGGAGGAATTGAGATTTACAAGATAGAGAATAAGGGTAAGAACAACAAGAGGATGTACTTCTCAATTCATAAATGAAAACCGGAGAGGAATCCCTTTTCGTTCTTGAACTGTTCCAACAACTCCCTCTGTTTCTTCGATATTTTCTTTGGGAGGGAAACCTTCACGCGGAGGATTACATCTGAGTTGCCTCGACCACTTTTCTTTGTGATTCCCTCGCCCTTGAGGACCAGCCTTTCTTCCGGTTGAGTACCTGCTGGAATATCTATTTCCTTCTCGCCTCTCAGAAGTGAAACTTTCTTTTTTCCACCCATTATTGCCTCCGTAAAATCTATCTGAATGTCTTTCTCGAGGTCGTCGTGCTCTCTCCTGAACTCCATATAATCGATATCAAACTTGATCCTCAGATCTCCCGACCCTCCCGACCTATAGTTTCCCTTGTCCCTGAGAATGTAGATTTCTTCTTCGTATATCCCAGCGGGCGGCGAAATCTGTATGTTGTCCTTCTTCCTGATGTACCCAGCACCCGAACAGACGTGACAGACCTTCTCTGGGATCTTCCCCCTTCCATTGCAGCTCCTGCAGACTTCCGTCGTCCTGAAGAGGATGAACCCCTGATTCGAGGCTCTTTCAACGTACCCCCTTCCTCTGCAGGTCTGGCAGGTCAGCAACTTCTTGGTCGCAGAGCCAGTTCCATTGCACTCATCGCACCTCATTTCCCTGAAATAGTAAACTTCAATCTTTTCGTTCCTGGCGATTCTCCTGATGTCGATGGGAATTTCCACAAATGCGTCCGCTCCTCGAATCTCTCTCTGTTGCGTGGAGTAACCGCCTCCGAACGGATTGCCGACTCCCCCTCCTCCGAATCCAAATTGTGAGAATATATCCCCAAAGATGTCCTGGATGTCCTGATAGTGATGGAATTGGTTCCAGTCAAATCCTCCTTGGAACTTGACCCCCTCTTCGCCATATTGATCAAACCTGGCCCTCTTCTGATCGTCCATGAGCACTTCATACGCTTCGCTGATCTCCTTGAATTTTTCCTCAGATTCTTTCTTGTTCTGGGGATTCAGATCAGGGTGATACTTCTTCGCTAGCTCTCTGTATGCCTTCTTGATGTCATCCTTGGAAGCCTTCTTGTCTATTCCCAGAACGGCATAATAATCCTTGCCCATTCAAATCAGAAGTTCATTGTTCTTTATTTTCTTTATCTTCGTGAATCTCAGTCTCACCTGGACTCGGACCGGGGGGCGTTTCGCCCTCGGCCTGAGGCTGTGGCTGCTCTTCGCTCTTGACGTTCTTGTACATGTGCTCTCCAATCTTCTGTATCTCTTTCGTCAGGATATCCATCTTCTCCTTTATTGCGGTGAGATCTTTCTTTTCTATCTCTTCCTTGAGTTCCTTGAGCTTTCCGTTAACGTTGTCCTTGATCTCCTGCGGGATCTTATCACCATAGTCGCTGAGCGTCTTCTCAGTTGAGTACGCGAGGGCTTCGGCTCCGTTAATGGTTTCAATTTCCTCTCTCTTCTTCTTGTCTTCCTCTTCATACCTCTTAGCCTCCTCCTTCATCCTGTTTATCTCTTCCTTGCTCAGCTTTGTGCTGGAAGTGATTGTGATGCCCCGTTCCTTGCTCGTGGCCATGTCCTTGGCCTTGACATTCAGGATTCCGTTAGAATCTATGTCGAATGTCACCTCTATCTGGGGCATTCCTCTTGGTGCTGGCGGGATCCCTTCGAGCATGAACCTTCCGAGGGATGTGTTGTCCTTAGCCATTGGTCTCTCACCTTGCACAATTATTATTTCGACAGCGGTCTGGTTATCTGCAGCTGTCGAGAACACCTGTGATTTCTTTGTTGGTATAGTTGTGTTTGCGGCTATGAGCGAGGTTGCGACTCCGCCAAGAGTTTCAATGCTCAGAGTAAGCGGTGTAACGTCCAAGAGTACTATCCCCTTTACCTCACCTGCAAGAACGGCTCCCTGGATGGATGCTCCGATAGCAACGCATTCCATTGGGTCAACGCCACTCTCCACTTTCTTTCCCATAATCTCTTCCACGAACTTCCTGACAATTGGCATCCTCGTGGGACCTCCCACAAGAATAACCTTGCTGATTTCTGAGGCGGATAATTTTGCACCTTTCAGGGCTTCATCTACCGGTTTTCTAGCCCTTTCAATTGTAGGTCTGACCAGGTTCTCCAGGTCTGCCCTTGACATCGTTATCAAGAGGTGCTTCGGTCCATCTGCACCGCTGGTGATGTAGGGAAGGTTGACTTCAGTCTGGAGTGAGTTTGAGAGTTCTATCTTTGCTTTCTCTGCAGCATCCTTCAATCGAATGTACGCATTCTTGTCCTTCCTTAGATCGATTCCATTCTCCTGCTGGAACTTTGACGCTAGATAGTTTATCACTGCCTCGTCCATGTCCGTACCACCCAGTTTTGTATCACCAGAAGTGGATAGCACTTCGTAGACGCCAGAACCGAATTCCATGATGGTGACATCAAGCGTACCTCCTCCCAGGTCGAACACCATGATCCTGTGCTCTCCCTCCGTCTTGTCCAGGCCGTATGCAAGAGCGGCCGCCGTAGGTTCATTTATTATCCTGACGACATCGAGCCCCGCTATCGCACCAGCGTCCTTCGTCGCCTGTCTCTGGTTGTCGTTGAAGTATGCGGGAACGGTGATGACCGCCTTGGTGATCTTTTCACCCAGATATTTTTCAGAATCGTCCTTTATTTTCTGAAGCAGGAATGCTGACACCTGTTGGGGAGTATATTCCTTCCCCCTTACCTTGAACTTGTAGGTCTCTCCCATCTTTCGCTTGAACGCATACATCGTTCCATCCGCATTTGTCAGAGCCTGTCTTCTAGCAGGTTCACCGACCAGCAACTCACCATTCTTCGTGAATGCTACATAACTCGGAAATGCCTTTCCACCCAGTGTAGTCCCCTCTGAACTTGGCAGTACAACCGGCTTTCCTGCTATCATAACTGCTGCCTGAGAATTGCTCGTCCCTAAATCTATCCCCAATATTTTTTCCATTTTACTCACCTTTGTTGAGAATTACCAACTCTTGCCTTATTACCCTGTCACCGAGCGCGTACCCCTTTCTCACCACTTTCTTGATCGTGTTAGCCTCTCCCCCGTCTTCCATTCCAATGGCCTCGTGTTTGTTGGGATCAAACTTGGCAGTGTCATCTATTGCTGTTAACCCCTGTTTCTGCAGTATTCCTTCGATCTGTCGCCTTATTGCCATTGTTCCTTCATCCTTCACATTGTCCAGACTGTCCAGAACCGGGAGAAGTTCTTTTATTATCCTCTCAGAAGCGTAGCTTACGAGTTTTAGGTTCTCTTCGCCCACTCTCTTCTGGAAGTTGTCAAGATCCGCTGAGAATCTTAGGTTTTGCTCCTTCAGCTCTTTGATCACTTTCTCCTTCTCATCATTGCTCTGTTCTAGCAGCTTCAGCTTTTCTGAACACTCCGAAAGTGATTGTTTAAGAGACCGATAATAGGAGACAGTTGGCACTTTCCCTAATTTTGCACTTCTATAATAATGTTATCATCGATTGGTTGTGTACCTTCGGTTGTGTTAGTGCAACGCTTATCAAGACAAGGTATTCTAACTCGACGGAGGAGGGAGCTCTTTTCCTTGATCTGTCTGATACTTCCTGTCTTTGGTAAGGTTGTGTTTATTGGGGTTCGGTAAGATTCGAGGGTCTAACGGTCGACCCCTTCCTTTTTCTTCTGTCTCTTCAGTAGCATTTCCTCAGTCACTAGCCAGCTATCTCCGCCGTCAACACTGCTCTCTGATCTCCATTTGAATGAATCCGGCTTTTTGTCGTAGAATACCCATTTCACTATCTTCTTGTTCGTCACCTTTGACTCGAGGACTATGTTCTTCCCTTTCTTGTTCCCGACAAATGCCAGCACCGTAGACTGGTGAGGAGATATCCATACGCTGTACCAGCTCTTTAACTCTTGATCGTAGAAGTGTATTGTTGTTCCACCGGTGTCGAGGATTCCATTTTCGTTTGACTTCCAGATGTCTTGGATTGCAGTTCCTCCGAGGATCCACCCCGCGTGGAATTCCCCTCTGGAATTCTTCCATGAACCGTCCTCCTGCAAGCCACGGGCCATTGCAATATCCCAGTCTCCTACGAACTGGCCAAGTAGCATTAGCCTGTCCTTCAGCGGTCTGTAAGGACCAGATGCATTCAGGTACTTGATTTGCTCAAATTTCCCTGAATTTGTCCGCTTTTTCCCCGACATAATTTCCTATACTGAAACCTAGGTATTTCTATATAACCTGTCTAATTTTGCAAATTCTGAGATCTCAAACTTCACCAGCTATCTATAGAAACCACCGATTGCTCTTGATTGATGGGAAAATCATATATTGAAATCTCTATAACTGTCCTAAACAACTGTAAGGAGAAATGACCTAAAATGCCTGAAAAACGCGAGTTCCCTGCTGCACAACTCACCAGCTTGATTCTTTTCATTGCATCGTCAATATTTGCCGTCTATCTCGCAAGCATTGCGTATTCAATAGAACCCTCTGTCTCTGCAAGCAGCACCACTTCGGGTTTCGGTTACGTCATCTATTACCTGGTTGCGGCCATCGTTTTTTCCGTCGCACTCATTTTTCTTGCAAGAAGGTTCAAGCTGAATTTCCTGAAATGGTTGTTTGTCGCGGCGATTGCCCTCATGGTGTTTTACGTCTGGAACTACCTTGGCCTGGTGATAGCTAATACCTATGACGAATACTACGTAATCATAATTGCCGCTCCTGCGATAATGGTACTTGCACTCGTCTTCCACAACAGATGGTATGTCGTCAACATAGCGGGATTTTTCCTCACATCTGGAATGGCATTCGTCTTGGGGTTCTTGCTGGGATTGTGGGCAGCAGCCGTTTTCCTAGCTGCTTTTGCGATCTACGATTACATATCTGTCTACAAGACCAAGCACATGATCGGGCTGGCAAAGATCGCAATCGATAGGGACCTTCCCATGCTCTTTGTGTTTCCAACCGATTTTTCAAAGAAAGTGGGGAAGATAGAAATAACCGATGAGGGAGTTGCTGAGCACGCTGCAATGGCATTGGGATTCGGTGATGTAGCATTTCCGGGCATAATGGTGGTAGCCTCTGCCATATATGGCCTGAAGATCAATCATTTTATCCCGTTCTTCATTCTGCCGCTCCTTGGGGGGATAGTCGGAATGATTTATCTCGTGTTGGGCAATGTCAAGAAACCTGCTCCTGGTCTGCCTTTCCTGAACACTGGAGTCATCGCTGGAACTCTGTTGTCGTATTTGATATTTGTCGTTATTTTGTAGTGACAATGGAACCTGAAACAATCTCATTTCACTCTGTTGGTCCAGCGGCTTCTTTTCGTTCTTTCCGCCATCAGTTGCAAGAGTTCCATTCTCTTCACGTTTCATGTCAAATCTCTACTACTTTTCTTTGAGCCGAAATTCAGCCAAACTTGATTATTTAAAAGTGATGGCACTATTTTCAAAACCCTTTTTGAGCCACGGTAGCACTGTAAGGTGCAATTCAAAAAAAAATGATTTTTCGAGATGAATCTACGAAACGAATATGGGCAGTCTAAAGACGATAGATATCACTGAGTGTGATGTGAAAAAATAGTGGAAAAAGCGGATTTCACTTTCAGACGGGTGCGGAAGGCATTCTCGCTTTGGCTTCATTCACTGTTGCTATTACAGTCTTCTTGAATTGTGGGAATTCGGCAGGCGACGTTGGATATTTCGCGTATATAGCATTCAGCTCCTTCATCTTGTTCGTAGTCCATACCAGGTCCTTGAAAGCCCTTATCGCTCCTACCCCCTTCACAAATTTGCTCACCTTCTTAGTAAGCGAAAGCTCCGGGATCCTTCCGTACGTGATCTCAACTGCTTCCTCATAAGTTATGAAGTTCTTCATCCCGTAGTCAATGTCCTGGTTGTTCATTGATTGAAGGAATATCCTGAATATTTCCATTCCTGCCATGCTTTTTCCATACTGCTTGACATATTCAACGTTGTAATTCCAGAGTCCCTCCAGACTTGTGTCTCCTGTCTCTACAGCAGTTGCGGCAGCTTTTCCAGCCAAGACGCCACCTATCAGAGCGGGACCTATTCCTCCAGCGCTGAGCGGGTTCGCTGACGCCATGGAATCGCCGGCACCCAGGTAACCTGGATAGGCCATGCCCTCCATCTGCCTCCTGACGCTAACGCTCCAATATCCCTCTCCATTCTTGTGAGAACTGTCAAGTTGATAATTCTTGAAAAGGGGGTTCCACTTCACGTACTTCTCTATGAGCGATTTCAGGTTGTCCGTTGCTCCAAACTTCTTGTTCCTGGCTTCAAGACTCCTGTGCTGAACCCCGAGTCCAACATTGACTCTTCCATTTGTCTTGGGGAACACCCATCCGTATCCACCCGGGGCCATCTGCTGGTTGAGGTGTATGAGTGCGTTCTTCTTGTCATAATATTTTGGATCATCCACAGATTCGTCCGTCTTGTAGATGAACCTGCCTGTCAGTTCCAGATCCTCGTAGTCAATCTCCTTGTCTATGTACTGGTTCTCCGGAAGTTTTCTCCTGAGAAGCGAAGCTATTCCCAGGGCATCTATAGTTATCTTGCCTGTTATTTTTTCTGCCTCTCCCTTCTCGTTCTTTCCGAAGACTCCCTTCACCTTGTTGTCTTCAATAATCGGTCCCTCGACACTAAACTTTCCCCTGAATTCTGCACCGTTCTTTATTGCCTCGTCGAATAGCTCCTTTCCAAATACGGGTCTCTCAAGGCTGTATCCCTCTCCGTCAAAGGGCAACTTGTAGCCCAAGTCTGGGGAGAGAGCAATCACCCCGTCCACCTTCAGACCGAGTGCTTCATTTGAGAATGTGTTCCCTAGATTCTTTTGAGTAAACGTGATGTGTGATCTAGCCACGGCATCGCCACAGACCCAGCCCCAAACCGTCTTCTTTCCGGGCTCCAGATCCGTGTTCCTGTCCAATAGCAGAACTTTCTTTCCCAACTTTCCCGCCATAGCTGCAGCGGTAGCACCAGACACTCCAGCGCCTGCAACTATCACGTCGTAATTGACCATGGTGCTGAAATATCACTTCCTATTAAAATCGTTGGTAGCCAGGTCGGGACAAACACTCATTCCCGGGTCTTAGTACTGGTAGAGGGCCTTGTACTGTGGAGAGTTGGAAGGTATGTAGAATATTATCATTGCCTTCCATGGATGATACTTATCCACTAGCACTATCCCCGCAGCCTGAGTGAGGTTGAAGAAGACCACTTTTACATAAGACATTTTGTTAGCCGATATCGTCAGATAGGTGCCGTTTCCAGACGTTCCAAAAGTGCCGTTTATGTAGAAATCAGAAGAGCTGTTGAGTTTGTAGACCTCCAAGAGTGCAGCGGACCCTTGGTTACTCAAGGACAAGCTGAACACTGCCTTGCTGGAGTAGTATGGGTTCGTATTGTTTGCGGTCAGATTCGAATCTAGTGTGACTACGGTCAGGTTCCTATTGTACGTTTTTGTAAGGGTGGACGCCGAGACAGTGACAGAGAAATTAAAGACTCCTATAGAGTCAACGCTTCGGGGCCATACGGTGATGTTGAACGTTCTCTTTTCAAGGGGGTTCAGGGAATCATTGAAAGATGGCGTCGTGGCCAGACCTACCGGTGCCTTGATTATCACAGTCAAGGGTATTGTGTAATTGTTGACGTTGTCTACGACGAGATTCAAGGAGTCATTGTTGAGGACTGGATTTCCATATACCGCGAAATTGTTTCCTGCGGTCAGGTCTGTAGTTACATAATTCGGCAACACGTGTTCTGCAAATGGAATTGGCGAGAAGGCTACTGCAACCAGAGCTATCGCTATTATTCCCACCATTACCTCCTTCTTTCCGGGCTTTGAAATATCGTTGAGGGGGGGTGGGTGTGTTAGACCAAGGATCACAATGATAATCGCAAAGAGTATCCATGAGTAGTAGTATATTCCGAGTATTACCAGGATTATGATGAATGCATAGCTGAAGTATTTCGCATTCTTCCCCAAAAGACCCCTCGCGATGTGGCCACCATCAAGCTGTCCGATCGGAAAAAGATTGATCGCCGTGACCAAGAAGCCTACCCACGCTGCGAATGCTACAGGGTGGGCGTTCTTGATAAATATTCCTGGAAATATCTTGTAGATGATTGGAAGTGAGATGACTAAGTTGACATCGGAACTGGTGACGGTAACGGGCTTCTGAATAGTCCCAAGATAGGCACCGATCACCCCTATGATGAGGCTCATGACAAATCCAACAAGGGGACCAGCTGCGCCGATCTTTATCAAAGTTTTCCTGTCAGGGAGGGGATCCCTGAGGGAGATAAATGCACCCAGTGTGCCGAGAGGCGGAATGGGTGCGGGAATAAAAAATGGAAGAGACGCTGCGACGCCACTCTTCTTGGCCATATAAAAATGTCCTAGTTCGTGCGCCCCCAGGATGATGAGAAGCGGGAGTGAAAAGTAAAGAAATCCATAGAAGTATGATACCCACGTGTATATTCCAAAATATACAGTATACAGCCCCCTTCCAACATATATCGTGGAGACGAGCGTTGCAATCAGGAGGAGCAGGTTGATCCATATCCCAAATGGTTTGGAATTTCTCTTCTTGATAACCGATATGACGTAGTCCGATCCATGATCTCGGGATTTTCCTATAACTGGTATGAAACCAATCGGCTTCAGGTCCGCGACAAGTTTCTTGAAATCAGCTTCCAGACTCTGGTCTACCAGTGTGTAAAATTCGTATACTCCGTCCTGGACCTTGACTTCCCCCGTTACGGTAAAATATTTCCGCACGGCAGAACGAATCGATATCAGATCATCTGTTACTATTGGAAATCGCCTCTACTACGTCTTCCAGACTTAGATTTTGCTTTAATACTTTTCCTTGAGCATAATTCAGGTTCCCGCCTCCCTTTACAAACCCCCTTTCCTCAAGGATGTGCATGATATCTAGAGCTGAGACGTCCTGGTAAGAAGAAGCGATCCTTATCTTCTCTCTTGAAATTACTACTCCTGATGATGCTGCGAGACTTCTGGAAATTGATTCTGCGATGGACTCGTGTACGTCGAAAATTTTCATTTTCCTTTCTCCTAATTTGACTTCCGCATATCCGAATCCAGACTCTATGGCCTTCCTTGTCTCCTCGAGCGTACGGCTCATGGACTCAAATGTCCTCTTGGGATCCTCGCCGAGCCGCTCCCTTATCTCCATCAAGTTATTGCTCTGTGAATCTGAATACTCAACGGCAGATCTACCCGAAGCAAAGTGGAACCTCATTATTCCATCCTGTACTCTCTCGACCTTCACTATTTTGATGAATCCAACCTCTCCGGTATAATCGAGGTGTGTTCCACCACAGCCTTCGGCGTCTATCCCGGGTATTTCCACCAGCCTGAGCTTGTTGCCAGCGGGAATACCGCCCTGGTACAGGGTAAAGCCAAAATTGATTTCCGCCAAGTCCCTGTTTACAAACTCCTTGTGGAGCGGTAGATTCATCCTGACTATCTCGTTTGCTCTTTCCTCGATCCTGGCAATTTCTTCCTTGGAAATGTCCTTGAAATGAGTCACGTCCAACCTACTGACTTTCTCGTCCTTCTGTGCTCCGGCCTGCCATATGTGCGGACCCAACACATCCCTGATGGATGAAAGAATTATGTGGGTAGCAGTGTGACTTTGCATTAGTCGATTCCTTCTGTCCTTATCGACCATTCCGTGCGCATTCTCCCCCACTCTTATCCCGTCCGAGTCTTCAACTTCGTGAATGATCACATTGTCGACCAGCCTGACATCTTTGACAGTTGCCTTCTTGCCGGAAATCATCAATATTCCGTGGTCTGAAGGTTGTCCTCCTCCCTCAGGATAGAAGTACGTGTTTTCCAGAACTACGGAATTCCCTTCTATTCCGATGACCTTGCTGTTGAATTCAAGTATCCTTTCGTTGATGTAATATGACTTTTCGGTTTCGGGATATTTGTTTTTGAGAACCTCCTCTTTCTTCTTCGGTTCTCTTCGAATGTTGTTGAACCCTTTCGTCTTTACTAGCTTCTCCGGGAATTTGATGCCCATGGCTTCGCACCTCTCCCTGACGTATTCGATCGGCAGACCATTGGACTCGAAGAGCAGCAGAACTTGCTCAGGACCGATTTCTCCATCCTTGGAATATTTCTTAATCAGGCTGTCCCCTCTTCCCAGCAGTTCGTCGAACCTTTCCACTTCAAGTTCCACTATCTCTCTTGCGGAACTCTCAAGTCGCAGATCTAATATATCCTTGAACCTGTCCTTCTGGCTCTCTATCAGATCCCAGAGTTCGGTTTGAATTCCTATTTTTTTTCTAGCAAGCAGTGCCCTCCTTATCATCATTCTCAGTACGTAACCCGCTTTAGAATTCGATGGGACGAGCCCATCGTAGAGCAGTATCGTGATTGCCCTCGAGTGGTCTGCGAGAATGTAGATGTTGGAGAGTCTGTCCAAGCTCGTCCTGCTGGTATCATCAAGAGAATTGAGGAAACCTACCTCCGAACCGTCCTCCGCAGAATATGCATTAATGAATTCCCTCAGGAAGCTAGGTCTCTGGAGCTTGATCTCCCTCATCAGATTCTCAACCATTTCAGGATAGAGGGCTTCGAAAGCGGTGTCAGTCCCTTGCGACAGCCAAGTGAGTCTTTCAATCCCGTATCCTGTATCTACAATTCTGTTCTCCATTTTTCTGTACTTTATTCCATCGATCTCCACATCCCCGTCTGATACCTCCACCATGTCCATGAACACGAGAGTTGCAACCTCTAGACCTCTCACCATCACTTCCACGGAGGAACCTGCATTACCCCCTCCAGCCCAGGGTTTCTCTGTGAAGACTATTTCCAATTTGTTCACTCCAAGATGTTCAAGGAATTGGAGTGCAAGTTCTACAGTCCTATCTTTCCAGTAGATCTCTTTTCCTGGGAAATTGAATGCTTTAGCACCTCCCATTTCGAACACCGAAGTGTGCCTTCCAGTCTTTCCCACATTATCAAGATCTACTGTCCTTATGCAGGGCTGCGAAATAACGAGGGGGTTCCCTGGCGGGGGGACCTTACCGGAAGTCACGTGTGGCTGGAAATCATAAATGCTAGCGTTTACGAGATAGACGTCTTCCCTCCACCTGGCCACAATCGGGTACCTGTTGACCCTCTTGTGACCCAACTTCTCGAAGAACGATAAGAAATCCTCCCTCATTTCTTCAAGCGAATACTTCTTTCTTGTAGGTGGGTTTCCAATGAACGAATAAGGATCGCAGGGAACCTCCCCGCAGGTCTGTCTCTTCGGGTCTACGGTCCAGAATACTTTCTCGCACTTGGTGCAGTTCTTCCTCTCATACCCATTGTCCCTGAAATAACCAATTACCTCTTCTTGATCAGACACAATGGAGGAAGAATAACTATTTTAAATTCTTTGTTCTGCTCAATTTGTGCTTGTCACTCTTTACAACGATGGAGAAGTATATTCATTCTCTGACAGGGCTGGTCTACTTTACATAAGAGACTTGGGGAACGTGGACACGTCTAAATTCCCAATATCGTCAGAAGAAATCGAGATAGGGTCGAGGAGGTTCAGGACGAGAAGATCCACTTTGAATGACGTTTCGTCCTCCATAGAAAGAGGACCGCAGATAGTACTGCCGAAGGACGCCATATCGATATCTTACGATCTCGATCTCCCATTCGTCCCAAGGATGCTCGAGATCGGAGGGGGAGCTGGAGGTTTTTCCATCCTGGCTGCCCTGATGTACAAAATAAAGATAGTGAGCTACGAGCTTGACGAAGATTACTTTCAACTCATGAAGAGGAACATCAAGAGGTTCGATGTGGAAGGTCTGATAGAAGCTAATAAAAAAGATGGAAGGGAAGCGAACTTCGATGAGTATGAAAGCATATTCATTGACAACCCAGAACCATGGAATTTCCTAGATGTGAAACTCACAGGGACAAAGAAGATAGCTTCCACGCTTCCGACCTACTCGCAGGCCGAGAGATTTTCGCGATTTCTAATAAACAAGGGTTTTTTAGTCAGTGTCCATGAACTCATCGATGTTCCTATCAAGCTCAGCGCCATGGGGATGAGACCCGAAACGTCGTTTCTGTATCACACCGGATTCATCGTTTCGGGGGTGGGTGTTAACCTGAATGGATGAAGTCAAGAAGAAGGCATTGGAAAGGCAGGGATACAAGATAGTGGGTAACCACTCTGGAGTAAAGCTCTGCCATTGGGTAAGGCAGGACCTGTATTACAACAGGCCGTGCTACAAGAATACTTTCTACGGGATAGAGAGTCACAGGTGCGTTCAGATGACCCCATCCGTTGACTGGTGCTCGGAGAACTGCACTTTCTGCTGGAGGTCGCAGGGCTGGGAAGGTGCAAAGATCCCCCAGGAAGACGAAGCTGAAGATATCCTGGAAGGATCGATTCAAGCACAGAGACTGCTGCTCACTGGTTTCAAGGGAGATTCGAGGACAAACATGAAGAAATGGCTCGATGCACAGCAACCGAAGCACATGGCCATCTCACTCACCGGCGAGCCCACTCTGTACGGGAAGCTGGACGACCTCCTGAGGGAAGCAAAGGAGAGACACATTTCAACTTTCGTAGTCACAAACGGCACTCAGCCGGATGCACTTGAAAAACTTAAGGTGCTTCCGACACAACTTTATGTCACGGTAGCAGCACCGAATGAGAAAATTTTCAAGGAGACTCTCAACCCGATCTACAAGGATTCCTGGGAGAGATTGAACAGAACACTCGAAATGCTACCTTCGCTGAAGACGAGAACCGTGATAAGACACACCCTAGTGAAGAACGTCAATCTTGGGTACATAGAGGAATACTACAGGCTGGACAAGAAAGCGGACCCAGATTTCATCGAGAGCAAAGGATACGTGCACGTTGGAGGGTCCAGGAACAGGTTGACGATTAACAACATGCCTTCTCATGAAGACATTAGGGACTTCTCATCGAGGTTGAATGGATACATGAACTATGATTTCGGTGGGGAGAGGGAAGATTCGAGAATAGTGCTGTTGAGCAAGGATAGGAGAAAGAACAAGATAGATTTCGCAGCGATCTAGAGGACAGATTTTGTCACTTTTCAACTGGTGAAGTAAACTAAATAAGGTCAACGTCGCTAAAGATTTATATCACTTCAGACGATGAGCGAACAACCAATCGAGCTTGATGAAATTATGAATGCACAATTCATTAAACACGAAACGGACGTCCTTATCATTGGAGCCGGAGGAGCAGGAATGAGGGCTGCAATTTCCGCGTTCGATTCCGGATCTAGCGTGACATTGCTATCCAAGTCACTCCTGGGGAAGGCACACACGGTCATGGCCGAGGGAGGAATCGCGGCAGCACTTGCGAATGTTGATTCGAAAGACAGTTGGGAAACGCATTTTGCCGACACAATGGAGGAAGGCGTTTACATTTCAAACTACAGGATGGCGGAGTTGTTGGCGAAGGAAGCACCCGACAGGGTCAGGGAACTGGAAGAGTATGGTGCTCTCTTCGACAGGACACCTGAGGGGACCATCATGCAGAGGGCATTTGGAGCACACACTTACAGGAGACTGTGCCACGTCGGCGACAGAACGGGTCTTGAAATCATCAAGACGCTGGAAGACCAGATACTTCACAGGGACATCAAATTCTTCGACGAAATGTATGTGACAAAACTACTCAAGGATGGAAATAGGGTCGCCGGTGCCGTCGGTCTGAAACTCAACACAGGAGAATTTTATCTTTTCAGGTCCAAGGCAGTAATAATTGCAACGGGAGGATGCGGCAGGATATACAAGGTCACGTCCAATTCTTGGGAGTCAACTGGAGACGGGCTAGGACTCGCCTACGAGGCAGGTGCCGAACTGATGGATATGGAAATGATACAGTTTCACCCTACCGGTATGGTGTACCCACCTGGAGTGAAGGGATTGTTAGTCACCGAGGGTGTCAGAGGTGAGGGAGGAATTCTGTTGAACTCCAAAGGAGAAAGATTCATGCAACAATATTCTCCGAAGAAAATGGAACTTGATGCGAGGGATATCGTAGCCAGGGCAAACTACGCGGAGATCATAGCTGGAAGAGGGACGCCACACGGGGGGGTTTACCTGGATATAACCCACAAGGGATCCGACTTCATAAAGAAAAAATTGCCCAGCATGTACAAACAATTCCTGGATTTTGCCGGTGTCGACATAACGAAAGAAAAGATGGAGGTTGCACCCACTGTCCACTATCAGATGGGTGGAATAAAGGTCGACCCCGAGACGACGGCTACCAATGTTCCCGGACTCTTCGCTTCGGGTGAAGTTGCCAGCGGACTCCACGGTGCAAATAGACTTGGCGGGAATTCACTAGCAGACATTCTCGTGTTTGGTAAGAGAAGCGGAGATGGTGCTTCATCCTTTTCCAAAACAGTATCTCTGGGAAATTTTGCAGAATCTGATGTCATGAAAGAAATTGAGAGAGTGAAATCATTGACGAATAGTAATGGAACCAACCCTTACGATTTAGGCGCCAGTCTGGAAGAAAATATGAGCGACAACGTTGGAATAATCAGAAACGAAGAGGCGCTCAAGAAAGCGCTGAAAGCGATATTGGGTCTAAAGGAGGATTCCAAAAAAGCCGCAGTCCCAGGAGGACTGAAGTACAACAAGGGACTGCTTCAGGCGTTGGAATTGCCCTCAATGCTAACCGCTTCAGAAGCGATAGTCAGAGGAGCATTGGAAAGGAAGGAGAGCAGAGGTGCTCACGCGAGAAGCGATTTCCCGAAAAAAAATCCAGATATGAGAAAGAACATAATTTACAAGAAGGGAGAGGATGGAATGAAACTGGAATGGAGAGATGTCCCGAAAATACCAGATGAGTTAAAGAAAATTATCCCGCAGGAGGTGTACTGATGGATACTGTAAAGGTAAGCGTTTTCAGAAGAGACCCTGCAGTTGAAAAGGAGGGGAAGTTTGTCGATTATGAGGTTCCAAGAGAAGATGGAATGGTCGTCCTCGATGCAATGAAGTACATCGAGAGACACCTAGACCCAAGCATGTCTCTCAGGTGGAATTGTAGTGCCGGGAAATGCGGCTCGTGCTCTGCGGAGATTAACCACAAGCCATCTCTGATGTGCAAGACCAGGGTGGACTCATTGAAGGGAGACAAGATCAAGGTCGCACCGATGGCGGCATTCCCGCTCATAAAGGATCTGGTGACCGATGTGTCTGAAAACTGGGCACTCCTGAAGAAGATCCCGAAATTCACCCCAAAGGAAGGCCTGGAAAAACCATGGAGAATATCACAGGTAGATATAGAGAGGTCGAAGGAATTCAAGAAGTGCATAGAATGTTTCCTGTGTCAGGATGTCTGTCACGTCATAAGGGACCACAGCACAGACTACTTTGGACCCAGGCACGTCGTGAAGGCTGCCTCACTTGACATGCATCCACTGGACACCTTGAACCGATCTGAGTTCATGAACAAGGATGCGGGGCTTGGATATTGCAACATCACGAAGTGTTGCAGTGAAGTGTGCCCTGAGGAGATACACATTACTGATAATGCGATAATTCCGGAGAAGGAGAGGGCTGTCAATATTTCATACGACCCCATTGCGATGTTCTTGAGGTCAAGAAAACAAAGGAGGGCGAAGGCATGAGAGCGGCGAGCGAAACTTCCCTCAGGCACCTGATACCGCCGGAATTCCTTGAACCGAACTGGAGGTTCTGGTCATTCGTCATGATATCCATCTTGGGTACGGTGCTGATACTGCTTTACAAAGTTCCAGTATTCGATGGACTGACAGATCCATTTTACACGCCTACGGTTCTGATACTTCCACTAGTAGTTCTATTCAGACTGACTTGCTATGCCTACAGAAAGGATTACCACAGACACCTCTTCAATCATCCGAACGGCTGCGCAACCGACGTTAGACTCGATTCAAAGAAGAGAGGATACAGTGGTGAGACAGGATTCTTCCGAGTGGAAAATGTACATAGGTACTTCATGTACACTGCATGGGCAATCCTTCCATTCTTCTTCTATGACGTTTACGTTTCAATTGTCTACACCGGTGCTATCACGGTGACTCTGGGAACAATCATACTCGCCGTTAACGCAGTTGCCGTCACAACCTATACATTCTCCTGTCATTCGGTGAGACACCTCATAGGCGGCTACAAGGACTGCGTCAACTGCCCCGCAAACCTGAACAAAAAGAATTCACTTTACAGGCTGCAGTCAAGGCTCAATGGCCATCACGAGGCGATCGCCTGGACGAGTCTGATAATGTTCGTGTTCGTCGACCTGTTCATAAGAGGAATGATCGGCGGAGTGATCCCAAACATCGTGCTCATCCATTCGGGGTTGTGATCGATGCTGAAGATACTTCCCACCAGATACAGATACCCGCTCTTCTTCCTAGGTATTTTCATCATAGAAATTGCCGGGGTGTTGTTCAAAGTTACCGACATAACCAAGACAGGAATAGTAGGAATGGTGGCAGCAGGATTCGTGATATTTGCATTCTCTATTCTTGCAACTTAATTCGGTGAAAAGGAGGTAAGAATAGATTTTTTCTCTATATTCTTATCTTAGGTTCTCCTAATTTAGTTTATTATACTAAATAGGGAATTTAATTTTTATAGCGTCATGCACTTTCTTATTGGAGATCTATTTGGTCGAAGTCTTTGATTACGATTTAATCATAGTAGGTTCTGGACTAGCAGGGCTTAGGGCAGCCATCGAGGCCGCAAGAGTCAGTAAGGGAAAATTGCGGATTGCCATTATTGCAAAGAATCAGTTGATGAGGCCGCATTCGATATCAGCTGAAGGTGGATCTGCCGCAGTTCTTTACATGGATGAGGGAGATTCCTTTGACCTTCACGCTTACGATACAGTGAAAGGATCAGACTACTTGTGTGACCAGGACATTGTCGAATTTTTTGTAAGACAATCTCCGATAGACATACTTGAGCTTGAACACTGGGGAACTCCTTGGGCAAGGAGAGACGATGGAAGGATCGCACAGAGACCTTTCGGGGGTCACTCCTATCCCCGTGCTACATTCGCTGCAGACAGAACTGGATTCTACGAGGTTCACGCACTCTACGATACCATGCTGAAATACGGGAACGTTGACAAGTTCCACGAGCAATTCGTTTATGATTTCATAATCGAGAACAACAAGTTCAAGGGAGTGATGGCATTCGACATCCCGACAGGACAGATTAGGATATTCAAGGCAAGAGCTGGAATAATTGCTACCGGTGGTCTTGGAAGGTTGTACGGTTACACAACCTATTCGCACCTCGTTACCGGCGATGGACTAGCGATCGCTCTGAGACAGGGAATGAACCTAAAGGACATAGAATTCGTTCAGTTCCATCCGACTGGATTGGTACCCTCAGGGATATTGATCACCGAGGGAGTGAGGGGTGACGGTGGCATTCTGAGGAATGCAAAGGGAGAGAGGTTCATGGAGAAATATGCTCCGACAAAAAAGGACCTTGCCCCGAGAGACATTGTTTCCAGAAGCATGATGACGGAGATTCTAGACGGGAAAGGATTCAAGGGACCTAACGGACTCGATTATCTTCTCTTGGATTTCTCCGCGATTGGAGCTGAAAAGATTAAGGAAAAATTATCTCAGGTGAGAGAGATCGGAAATCATTACGTCGGGTTAGATCCCGTTGATTCTCCTTTGCCCGTGAGGCCATCTGCACATTACACCATGGGTGGGATAGACGTCACTCGCACCGGATTCACTGGAGTTACAGGACTATGGGCTGCTGGAGAGACTGCGTGCCTCTCGGTTCACGGTTCAAACAGACTCGGAGCCAACTCAACCAGCGAATGCGTTGTGTTCGGAAAGGTAACCGGAGAAGATTCTGCGAAGTGGTTGTTATCAGACAGCGGTTCTAACAATCTTCCTGAGGGAGAGAGACTGAATGCAGAGAACTTCATTTCAAACGCATACAAAGATACGGGAGATAACGACCCCTACGATATCAAGAGAGACCTCTGGACGACCATGGACAAGGACGCTTATGTTTTCAGGAACGAGAAGGACCTCACGGATGGGTTGAGAATAATAAGGGGGCTCATCGAGAGAAGCAAGAAGATTTCGATCTCAGAAAAGGGGAATGTGTACAACCAGAACCTGATCGCTTCACTGGAAATGAAGAACCTGGTCGAACTCGCTGAAGTCGTTGTGAACAGCGCTCTCGAGAGGAAAGAGAGCAGGGGTTCCCACTTCAGGACGGATTATCCAAAGAGGGATGACGACAACTATCTCAAGCACACGATTGCGAAGAGAGTTGGTGGCAAGTTGAGTATAACTTACCGCCCAGTAACGATCACCAAATGGAAACCAGAGCCGAGGGTATATTGAGGTGAAATGATGACAATAGAAAACAAGAAAGGTTGGATTTCGTGGTTCAACCCATTCAAGTACGGGACGGACAGATGGATGTATTCTCTCCACAGGCTGACGGGAATAATTCTGGGGCTCTATCTGATAGCCCACGTGTGGGAGACATCCCATATCCTGGATGGCCCGATTACCTGGAACTCACTCATGGTCTTCCTTGACTATCCATTCGGACCGCATTTTGGTCCGTTCATCCTGTCGGGTGTTCTGCTGGTTGCAGTATATCATGCCCTTAATGGCATAAGGCTCACGATAGTTGAAAATGGACTGATGCTTCCGAAACCATACAGACCAGAATTTCCGTACAGACCGAAATCACTCAAGGGATTGAACAACGTCCTCAAGATACTGCTTGGAGTCCTCATGATAATTATTAGCGCAATAGGTATCTATTTCATCTTCACAGGGGTGATCCTGTGAGAGAGTCACGGATAATGTTCTTACAGTACATGACGGGCCTTCTCATACTCATTTTTGGATCGATGCATTTTCTTGCGATCAGTGCGCTAGCACCCACCTCGGACAAGATACTCTACCTCTACAACAGTTCGAGTGGTGCACACATCCTCATCGGAGGAACACTCAATTACTATAGCGTCAAGGCCGTCTACACTTCATTGGCTTGGGGATCGGTCTTCGAGCTACTCCTGACATTCCTTGTGTTCCACGTCTTCAACGGATTCAGAGTCATACTGTCCGAACAGTTTCCGGGAGGTACGAGTGAGAAGATCATAACTTATTCAATGCTCATCGTCGCTCTGATCATTTTCATCTACGGGTCCAACACAATAGTAGTGATGCTCAACGGAGGAGGAATCTGATATGCAAGAACTAGCACTGAAAGGATTTGGGGAAGTCTTGAAGACGGTCACGTTCCGGGTGAGAAGATATGATCCGGAAAAGAGAGAACTCTCGAAGTACATGGAGTATAAGGTACCTGTGCAGATGGGTATGACCGTCCTCGATGGAATACTGTACATCAAGGAGCACCTCGACCATTCCGTCTCTGCAAGATATTCCTGCAGGATGGGGATATGCGGGTCGTGCGGGATGATCATAAACGGAAAGGAGCAATTGGCATGCCAGACGCAGATTCTCGAACTCAACAAGGACCTGATAAAGGTTGACCCGATGGGCAATTATCCCATAGTGAAGGACCTCGTTCCAGACCTCTCTAAACTCTTCAGGAATCATGAATCTGTCAAGCCCTACATTATCAGGGAAGAGGAGGAACCGAAGAGCGAATTCCTTCAGACTCCGGAACAGCGCGAAGAGTATGCGATGTTCACGGACTGCATACTCTGCGGAATGTGTCTATCCGCGTGCCCCACGAATGCAACCGACGAACTCTACCTCGGACCCCAGTCACTGACCCAGGGATATAGGTACATAACAGACAACAGAGACATGGGATTCAACGAGAGACTGAACGTTCTCGACTCGAAACACGGGGTGTGGAGATGCCACTTCTCGGGAGCGTGTTCGGAGGTGTGCCCGAAGGGAGTAGACCCGACACTCGGAGTCCAATTGCTTCGACAATTATTGGCCTCGAACTCATTTGTCAAGTACAAGCAAAAAGAGGCGACAAAAGGTCCGGAGAGAAAGTCTGTTTCAGGGGTTTCTTAGCACTTAACCGTAACAAAACTTTGACAACATATAAATTTGATAAATCACTTATCTGTAGATGAGCATGACCCCTGAACTGGCTGCCCTTGCTCTGGCAGTCATTATTGTACCTATAATTCTCGCGATACTACTCGGAACGGCGCGTCACTTCTCGCCAAAATCGTACGGCAGATACACACACGATAGCTACGAATGCGGAGAAGTATCTGTAGGTGACTTCCAGTCGCCCCTTCCAATACAATACTACTTCTTCATAATGGCATTCGTCGTTTTTGACGTGGACTTCGTTCTCCTCCTCCCTTGGGCTGGATCGGTAAGGGCACTTGGAGCTGGAATATTCCTAGATGTCGTCCTGTTTATCGCGGTGTTGCTTGGTGGGCTATTTTACGCTTCTAAGAAAGGATATATGAGGTGGTCAAGTGTCTGATAACATTCTCGTTACAACGCTAGACGAGGCACTCAGGTGGGGTACGGGAAAATCACTCTGGCCGTTCACATTTGGACTCGCGTGCTGTGCTCTGGAAATGATGAGCGCTATGGGTTCCGATTACGACTGGGCAAGATTTGGGTCGGATGTTTTCAGGGATTCTCCCAGACACTCGGACCTCATGATAGTTTCTGGCACTGTTACAAAGAAGATGGCACCGAGGGTAAGGAGACTTTATGATCAAATGGCATTCCCGAAATTTGTTATTTCCATGGGAGCCTGTGCATCCGCTGGTGGGCCGTACGTCAGAGGTTATTCCGTGGTAGATGGAGTGGACCAGGTTGTCCCTGTGGATGTTTACATATATGGGTGCCCCCCAAGGCCAGAATCACTGATTAAGGCTCTGAAGCTCCTACAAGATAGGATCGCGGATGGTAAGGTGAAACATTGATACCCGTAGAGAGTGAGGCTTCCTCCAAAGACGGAGTGAAGATCATCTACGTTGCAAAGGAGAACATCCTTCAGTTCCTCAAGGAAAAAAAGGATGAGGGTTTCGACTATCTGCTGATGATCACTGGAATAGATTACAAGGATCACCTGGAGGTGGTCTATCATCTGCTATCATCAAAGAGCGGGGAGAGGCTCGTTGTCAAAGCGAAGACAGATGGTGAAATAGATTCGGTGACATCTCTGTGGAAAGGTGCGAACTGGCACGAAAGAGAGACGTGGGATCTTTTAGGAATAAAGTTCAAAGGTCATCCGAATCTCAAGAGAATCTTGCTGGCAGAGGGTTGGGTTGGGCACCCACTCCGCAAGGACTATCCGATGGAAAAGAAGCAGTACGTCAACCTCAAGGAAGACGGAGATGATACGGTCTCATTTGAGAAAAAGGAGGGGTATTGAGATGCAAGACAAGATAGTGGAAGTCAACTTTGGCCCACAGCATCCGTCTACACATGGAGTGTTGAGGGTCAAGGTGAAACTGGATGGAGAGGTCATAGTTGATGCGCAACCAGTCATTGGATACCTTCACAGAAATGCAGAAAAACTATCAGAAATGGGCTATTACCCCAAGGCGCAGATCTACGTGGATAGACTCGATTATGCTGCCGCCCTCAACATGGAGCTCGGCTTTGTTCTGTCCGCGGAAAAGCTGATGGACATTCAGGTTCCGGACCGTGCCCTCTGGATCAGAATGATGATGGTTGAACTGAACAGGATTGCATCGCACTTTATCTGGCTCGGCACACACGGACTCGATATGGGAATGCTCTCTCCATTCTTCTACTGTTTCAGGGAGAGGGAAAAGATATTCAGAATTCTAGATGAAATAACAGGGAGCAGATTGCTCTACAATTATTTCGCAATCGGTGGAGTCTATTCAGACGTCACTCCAAAATCATTGGAGATGATAAAGACGTGGCTGTCCGATTTCGATAAGAATCTGACTGAAATAGAGAACATATTCAAGAAGAGCTACATCTACGTTGCCAGAACAAAGGGAACGGGGAAACTCAGCCTTGACGACACAATTTCATATGGCGTAACAGGCCCGATGCTCAGGGCAGCTGGCAAGAAGTGGGACCTGAGAAAGAACAAACCATACCTTCACTATGACCAGATCAATTTCGACGTCCCATCACAACAGGCCGGGGATGTGTATGCGAGGATGCTAGTCAGGATAGAGGAGATGCACCAGAGCGCAAGGATAGTCGCACAGGTCCTCGACAAGTTGCCTGCAGGCGATTTCTACAACAAGAAATATTCGAAACCTATGCTTGTCAGGATAAAGGCAACCGGTGAGTCTTACATTCCAACGGAATCACCGAAGGGAGAGTTTGGCATCTACCTGGTTGGAGACGGTTCTGCTATTCCATACAGATTTAGGATCAGGAGCCCAAGTTTTGCCAACCTATCGGCAGCTCCGGCAATGCTGATCGGATACAAGATCGCCGACATGACCGCTACACTGAGTTCCATGGACCCAGTGTTCGGGGAGGTGGATAGATGAATCTATTCTTCTTCCTTATGAGTATCCTCTATGGAATACTGAAATTCCTTCACATAGATTTCGTTCCATTCACATCACATGGTTATCCCATCGGCCTCTGGATAGCGTACCTGATCGTCGCCGTTGTCGAAGTGATACTGGTGTTCATCCTGGCAATGCTGGTGGTGGTCATCCTCATCTACGTCTTCAGAAAGTATATGGCTGACGTCCAAAACAGAATCGGACCTAACAGACTCGGACCATGGGGATCTCTTCAGCTCATTGCTGACGTTTTCAAACTCATTCAAAAACAGGACATTATCCCGACCGCAGCCGACAAAACCGCTTACAGGGTGGCACCATACCTCGTCTTCACTCCCGTGGTAATCGGATTCATGATCATACCATTCGGGAATGTCTCACTCCTGAACCTGATGGTCATCAATTTCAACTACACAATCCTCTTCCTTGTTGCGACCATGATAATTTCGCCAGTTGGCGAGATCATCGGAGGACTTTCCTCTCACAACAAGTATGGAATGCTGGGAGCCCTAAGGGCTGCAGCACAGGATATGAGCTACGAGGTCCCGATGCTAATTTCCCTCATATCGGTCATAATACTTGCAGGGAGCTTCAATGCACAAGACATCGTTATAGCTCAAAGACACATACCCTTTGTAGTACCGGAATTCCTTGGGTTCATAATCTTCTTCCTAGCCGTTCTCGGCAAACAGGTATTTCCACCGTTCGATCTTCCAGAGAGCGCTAGCGAACTGGTGAGCGGATATAGCACTGAATACAGTGGGATGAGGTACGGAATATTCTACATGGGTGGCTTTGCCGGTACCGCACTTGCGTCTCTAGTCATAGCTACCATATATTTCGGAGGCTGGGAAGGACCAATATTCCCTGGAACGATCTGGCTGATAATCAAGGCTGGAGTTTTCATGCTCATCTTCCTCCTGATCCAAGTATCGGTGTTCAGGGTCAGGGTGGACCAGTTCCTGGACATGGGATGGAAGTACCTCCTTCCACTGAGCATCGTCAACCTCTTCATAAGCGTTGGATTTGCACTCTTTGCGGGAGGTGTTTTCTAAATGTCTGATGCTGACAGGACTCCCGGCCCCCTACAGGGGATAGGAGGAATAATAAAGGGAATCTGGACCATATTCCTCGAGGGTTTCAAGCCCAAGGTGACAAGACAGGTACCGGAGGAGAAGCTCGAGTACCCTGCGAGAACAACTGGTAGGGTTTACCTGAACACTGAGACGTGCATTGGGTGTACTCTCTGCGAACAGATCTGCCCCAACGGGACGATAAGAATGGTTGATTTCCACTTCGTTAAGAAACCAGAAACAGACAAGAAATATCCGAACAAGAGAGAGATCTACCCGAGCGTTGATGTTTCAACCTGCATCCACTGCAATCTCTGCGAGGAGATATGCCCGACTGGTGCGATCACGCTTGAGGCTGATGTCGAGGAAATTCATTTCGTGAGAAAGAACACGAGGTATACCCCCGAACAACTGGGAAAGAAAGAGGTTGAGTTGTGGGGGGAGGAGAGACAATGATCATCTTTTACATACTCTCTCTTGCTGCAATCGTCTCAGCTCTTCTAGCTGCATCCAGCAAGAACCTACTTCACTCTTCGCTGTGGCTGACCTTCCTCGTCTTCGACGTTGCAGCGATATTCTTCTATCTAGAGAATTTCTTCATCTCAGCCATCCAGATACTCGTTTATGCAGGTGCAATTATCACGCTGCTCCTGACTTCAGTTATGCTTTCAAGGAGGTATCAAGATGCGGAATAAGTTTGCACTGGTGCTCTCCGTGCTCCTCTTCCTGCTAATGCTGACGTTCATACAGTTCGGAGCATTCCCGAACGGCGTAGTCCCTGTGAACACTGGGACAGGTTCTAGTCCTGGGATAACCCAGTCGCTGTTCACTACATACCTACTCCCGTTTGAGATAATCACTTTCCTTCTCGTTGCAGCCATGCTAGGGGCAATGTACCTAGGTGAGAGGGGTGAACAAAATGGATCTATCTAGTATCATCTCTGCTCCGATGAACATAGGAGCGGTCGAGTTCCTTTCCATTGCAATTCTTGCGATCGGGATCTATTCATTTTTGAGCTCGAGAACCGTCGTCAAGGCACTGATATCAGTTGAAATAATGATAAACGCTGGCCTCGTGAATCTGATAGGGGCATCCAGTTACTACGGCAATCCAGCAGGAGCAGATATGACCCTATTCGTACTCGTCATTGCCGCTGCTGAGACTGTAGTCGCGATGGCACTGTTCGTCGCAGTTTTCAGGAAGAAGCAGTCAGCTGGACTTGATGTCCTGAAACTGTTGAGGTGGTAAAATGGATCTATCTATAATTCTGACATTCCTTATCTTTGGACTTCCGCTCGCTGGATTCCCGTTCGTGATAGGGGTAGGCTTCGTCAAGAAGAACTACTCTATGTACCTTGGGACATCTCTGATATTCATCTCGTTCCTCATCTCACTATATGTGATGTTCGCTTACACGGTGAAGGGGATACTTGTACAGTACAGTTTCAACTGGCTTCCCTCCCTACCTGCAATCATCCCCCTGGGAGTCTACGCAGACAGTCTATCGATGATAATGGCCCTGATGGTCTCATTCGTGGGATTCCTGATCATACTCTTCTCCGTAGGATACATGAAGGAAGACCCGAACAGGCACGTCTTCTTTGGAGAAATGGTCCTATTCACATCATCGATGCTCGGCCTCATCCTGGCATCTTCACTCCTTATGCTATTCATATTCTGGGAGCTAGTCGGACTCTGTTCCTACCTGCTCATCGGGTTCTGGTACTACAAACCGAATGCGGCATCCGCTGCTAAGAAGGCATTCATTGTCACGAGAGTCGGTGACGTCTTCTTCATTGCGGGAATAGGTGCAGCCATCTTTTATTCCTCCGGCGGAGCACTTTCAGTTGCGGGACTCGGTTCGATCCACCTAATGTGGCAGAAGACGATAGTCTCGTTGCTCCTCTTTGGAGGGGCGATCGGAAAGAGCGCCCAGTTCCCACTGCACGTATGGATACCAGACGCAATGGAGGGACCTACGACCGTCTCGGCACTCATCCATGCTGCCACGATGGTCACTGCAGGAGTTTACCTTATAGCGAGAACTTACACCATCTTCACCCCAGTCTCACTGAGCGTTGTACTCTACATCGGGGTTGTGACAATAATACTCTCAGGATTGATTGGACTGGTGGTTAATGATATCAAGAGAATACTCGCGTACTCGACAATTGGACAGATAGGATACATGGTAGCAGCCCTTGGACTGGGACTGGGCGCGACAAGCATAGGTCTCTCGATCTATCAG
>JAJZYT010000028.1 GCA_021797915.1 Thermoplasmata archaeon
GCTTGGGTTCACGAATGTTGGAATGTGAATATACAAAGAAGTGACATTCTTTCCAAGGTAGGTCAACATCCCATAGAAAGAAATATTTGAGTCCACAGCGGGGCTGTAGTTCCACATCCCGTGCGGATCTGTCTGCACAACTTCCCCATTTCCGATGTAGAGCATGGCGTGACCATTACCAGCACCGCCATCTACTATCACGTCTCCAGGTGAGAGGAAGTACGAAGGGAACATAGAATAGTTGAACACGTAAAAGACAGAAGCATTTGGTGTGCCGGCGTAAGAGGCGGGTATTGGCTCATAACCGATAGCTTGTTCATCTGTAGAGTTGGCTGGGAATACTGGAAGATCATAACCAGCAAGCCAATCTGCAAGCCTGTACACCCCTACTATCCCGTAACTTCCAGGGAATCCACTCTGGTATGTGGTGAGATTATCACCAGGAGGATTATTCGCCAGGACGGTGAAGCCACCCGCAATAAGTGACTCTGAAACAAAGTGGGCACAATCTTCGGATCCAAATTGATCTAGATTCTTTTGCATTACAGATTCGTTTATCCCAGCTGGATAGTATTTAGTATGTGCATAATTCTTGAATATCAGCATACCATAATCAACTGCTGCTGTCCGGTTGTAATAGCTTGAAGATGTCGTTGATAGCGGAATTTCAGAGAATCCGCTGCTGGTTGAGTGAAATCCTGACCCAGTATGTGTGCCACCAATAGAAACTGTGACCACAAAGAGAAAGGTGATCAGGACAATAAGCCAAACTCTTCTCATACGCTAATTATATTTTTCTGAGTTAAATAATTAGTCACTCTCACCAACAGGTCTAATGTTGCTTTGAAGTCCACTATCTCTAAGGTGGTTAATCCACTCTTAGGAATGACATCAAAAGATTATTGAATCGTCCCCGAATTAAGTTTCCGATGGACATTACCTCTGATCTCAAGAAAATTTCGGGAGAAAATATCCTCACTTCACAAGAAGAACTGATTCCCTACATGAGGGACGCGTCCCCTTTTCATGGAGAACAACCACTAGCAGTGGCGATCCCTGAAAACGTAATGGAATTATCTCATATTGTAAAATACTGTTATGACCACGACATTTTGATGGTTTCAAGGGGAGGCGGGTCGTCACTTACGGGGTCTTCCGTTCCGTTGGGTAAAGGAATCGTCATCAGCCTCGCAAAGTTTGATAAGATATTGGAAACAAAAATTGAAGACAGATATGTAGTGGCAGAATCAGGAGTGAGGTTGGACACACTGAATGAACATCTCTCCAACTTTGACCACTTCTATCCCCCAGATCCTGCGAGTTCGAGGATATGCACAGTTGGAGGGACTATTTCAACAAACTCCGGTGGACTCAGAGGAGCTATGTATGGTGTAACCAAGGACTGGGTCCTAGGAATGGAGGTGGTTCTTCCAAGCGGAGAAATAGTTCAGTTTGGCGGCAAGACTCTGAAGAGAAGTGCAGGGTATGATTTCACCTCCCTTATGATAGGAAGCGAAGGTACCATTGGAATAATCACAAAAGCAATCTTGAAGATCTGGCCGAAACCCGAGAAGACGGGAAGGATCCTCTCTTACTATGAGAAAATTGAAAGCGGGGGAAAAGCGCTTGCTGGACTGAAGGCGAAGGGTATCAATCCGTTGATTGCAGAATTTATGGACAGGATATCGTTAGAATCCATGAGAGTAGCTAAGGGAATAGGGTACCCAGAAAGAACAAACTACATGCTCATGATTGACATCGCCTCTACCGCAGAATCCCTAGAAAGACAAATGAATGATGCTGCGGAAATTCTAAAGGAGTTCAATCCGATCTCTCTCAAGCTCACGACCGATAAGAGGGAAATGAATGAAATGTATGAGGCCAGAAAGGGACTGTATTCCACCCTGCTCTCTCAAAGAAAATCTGCTTCTGAGTACCTGATTCTTGGAGATGTGGTAGTACCTGCTTCAGAACTTCCTGCTGCCCTGAATGAAATCGAACGAGCCATCAAGAAGCACGGCATATTTGTTTCAATCTTCGGACATATTGGGGATGGAAATATTCACGCCAACATTTTCTCAGATCCAGCTGACGTGGAAAAAATGAGAAGAGTAGACAACTTTCAAATGGAGTTAGGAAGGATCGCAGTTAGTCATGGTGGAAGCGTATCTGCGGAACACGGGGTTGGAATCGAAAAAAAAGAATTATTGAAGGAAGAGTTCACGATGAGAAACTCACCCGGAACTTTGAGCTTGATGAAGGCAGTAAAACTGGCTATTGACCCTAAGAATCTTATGAACAGGGGAAAGATATTTGACTGACAAAATCCAAACTCTTGAAGAACTTTCAAAGGAGGCAGGGAAATGCACAAACTGTGGATTCTGTGAATCCGTCTGTCCCACACTTCCTTCCATGGGATACAATTTAATTTACGGTGCAAGGGGGCGGGTTGACCTTGGAAACTATATCTTGAAAGAATTGCCGAAGAATGGTAAGTTGAGCCTTAGATTCACGGACTCGTTTTACAGTTGCCTTAGCTGTAACGCGTGTCTTCAAGTATGTCCTGCTGGAGTCAATGCAGGGAAGGTAAGTGAACTGTCAAGAAGACTTATAGCAGATTACGCTACTTTCACCCCAGAAAACGAACAGAAAACTGCGAAGATGATAGTAAATGTTACGATGAAGTACATGAATCCACTCGGGGTAAGAGAGAAGTGTGCGAACTGGTCAAGAGACCTCGCATTCGATAGTAATTCAAAATCCCTCTTCTACACTGGAAACATGTTTCAACTTATGCCATATAGCGTGACGCTGGGAAAAATGAAGAAGAAAATAGGGAAGAAAATCTCAGATAGAATCTCAGAATTCATTTCAAATCATCCTTCATTCATCAAGATTGTTGGTTTGTCAGCTGACAGAGACTTAAGTGATCGTATGCGTGAGGAACTCCGAAACATCGTGAGACTCTTAAAAGATTCTGGCATCTCTTTTTCCTATCTGGGTGAGGACGAGCCATACCCTGGCACTTTTTTATACGACTTGGGATACGAGAAGGAATTTTCAGAATATGCAAACAGGGTCTATTCTCTATTTAAATCGAAAGGAATCGAGAAACTAATTGTATTGGACCCTCACACTCATGATATTCTGAGTTCAAAATATCCAAAATACGTTAAGAACTTCGACCTGCAGGTGGTGTATTACCTTGACTTACTCGACATTTCAAAATTCAACAAAACTAACGTCAAAACAACTATCCACGAACCATGTCTTCTGGTGAGGGGAGGCAAGGAAAACAATTCCCCAGTTGAAATTCTGTCAAAACTGTCTGATCTAGAACTTCCAACTAGAAACGGGAAAAATACGAATTGTTGCGGTGGTCCTGACGAACTATTGTATGGGGAAATAGCAGAAAGGGTGGCTGAAGATCGGTTCATTCAACTAGAAAGAGTAAAAGCTCAGAAGATTGTCACAGCTTGCCCTGTGTGTTTCGTCAATCTCAACAAGAATAGTAATGTGATCGAATTGCCAGACTTTCTTACCACAATCTCAGGAGAAAAGTAAAACATCTCGAGCCAAAACGGGCGCAATATTTTTTAGAAACCTCTTGATTGAACTGCAATGATGATGGTCATAACAAGCGTAGCAGATATCTGGACAAAACCGTCTACCGATTCAGAAAGAGATTCTCAAGTGATCTATGGAGAGAGTGTTGAAGTCTTGGAGAACATGGGACAGTTTTCTAAAGTCAAGAGCGTAGATGGGGTTGTAGGTTACGTTAAGAGTGCCATATTGGACGACTGGACCAAAAGGCATTTCAAGTTGTCGCATCAGGTCAGAAACGATATGATGTCATTTCCATTCGGTTCTTATGTAAGCAATAAAGACGTAGAATATTACAACATACCAAAGAGATATCTGCATTCTATCGAAGAGAGATTCGTTCCTATCAGACTTACAAGAAAATTTGCAGGCATTCCATATCTCTGGGGTGGTACATCTGATTTTGGATTTGACTGCTCCGGTTTCACCCAGAGGCTTTTTCGTTTCTCAGGAACGGAGATTCCAAGAAATTCGGATCAGCAAAAAGATGCTTCAGAGACAGTCAAGAATTTCGACTTTGCTCTTCCCGGAGATTTGGTATTTTTCAAGGGCCATGTCGCATTCTATCTCGGGCACGGTAGGATTATCCATGCAAATGGAAAGCACTCTAGAATTACTGAAACGGATCTTTTTGATAAGTCTCCATATTCGCAAGAACTGTTAAGAATTATGGAGAAAATTGGAAGATTCAAGATTGAATCCAACTGAACGTCTATCAAAGGTTTTTAATTCTTCTTAGATCTCTTTGCGAAGTAATAAATGAGAACTAGCACAACTGCGAAAATCAAGAGAAATGCAAGCACGTAGTTATAAATCATTTTTCCAGTATTTTCTCCATGTAAGAATTGTGAAAGATCTGTCCACCAGTAACCGTTTAACGGCATGTCCCAAATTCCCACGTTGGTTGCATTATAATATTCAAGATACTTGAACCTAGATCCAACCGAAGAACTGTTCAAAACTGAGTTGTTGTTCACATTCACTGTAATCAATCCAATTCCAATTTTGCTAAGGGATATTTGGGAGATTCCGTTCTGAAAAGCAATTCCATAGTTTATTGCGGGTGAATCATAGGTATCCATATCATAGAGAATATCGACAGTGGTGTTGTTGAGATATTGAAAATTCCAGAAAGTATTCCACGAAGCAATGTCAACAGTGAGTTCGAAACCACTTGAGTGGAGGGCATTCGCGAAAGATGTCAGAAACTGAGAATATTCAAGAGCTGTCGTATCGTTAGCACTCTGGGTTGGTTCGAAATCAATATTGTAGCCAGTGTAATCAAATTCTTCTGCTTGTTGTATAGCTTCTGTGATGAATCTTGAAGGATGGTTAAGAAGAAAGATTATGTCATTTAGGTTGTCACTAATTATCATCGGGAAAGTGTTCAGACCGAAAGATTGGATTTTCCCCGTAACATTTGTTATAGGAAATAGTGCAATCATGTCCCCAGTAGAGTCTAGCATATAGTGCTCGTACGAAACTCCTGTCAAGTCTGATCGATGAATACTGAGACTCGACAAATCCACGGTTATGTTTTCATTGGTCAGCTCAAGTCCCATCCAAACTATTGCAGACTTCTTTCCAATCTCTTGACCGTTCGTACCGTTTACTCCGTATAAAGCAGCTGAAAGGAGAAGAAGGACGACAAAAATCGACACGACTATCCTTATCTGCATCTTAAGGTTAGATAAGCTTACAGATAATAATCTTGTCTCGACGAATATGGAAAGAAGAGAGAATCGGGAATATTCCTAAATGAATTGTTATCCTTACCATTGGTATGCGGATCTATTGTCTTTTGTATCACAGACT
>JAJZYT010000005.1:0-4378 GCA_021797915.1 Thermoplasmata archaeon
AGTATTCAACGTAGATGATAATGCAAATCATCAGCGCAATCGTCGAGTATGCTGCAATTTCTACGGCAAACACTACCTTCACGACTTAACGACCTATAAAAGATTTCTGTCTTGAGAATCCAGAGATACTGTTCAATTTCCTCAAGATTGAGATTAAAGTTTCTGTGAACACTCCTGTTCAATTTATCAAGTTGGATGAAGGTTATGCGGATCTAGATACGGTTCTTGACGTTGCTATAGGACTCAATTTTGAGGAGATTTATTCCTGCGAGGTTCTTGGTCTCATTGAAGTACCGTACTAGGAAATGCTTCACCAGGAATGTGGGCAATATCATCATCGAGTGAACTTCACTCCTCTTCCTCTTTTCAAAGTACCCGACCACTGGGATTCGATCCCTCAAAACTGAAAGAAGCAATGGCATTATTGGAGCATTTGAAACATCCATTCGGCTGACTTCCCCTGTCCCATCTAGACTGTAAGAGACTGCCCCTTTCGGATCAACAATCCCCTTCCACTCCAGAATGCGGTCACTGTCCCTCTCGTCCACATAACTGAATTCCACAACAGTCATTGGGGATCTAGTTTCCATCTCTTCATATTTAGCCCTGAGCCCTTCGGATTGCTCCATCTTAACTATTTTGATGTCTTCGTTTATTGAAACGAGAAGCCTTACGAGTTCACCCACTCTCTGAATGTCAGACTTATGAAATCTAAAGTCCATCATCACATTCCCTTTCTGCGAGAATAATCCACCCAGCACAATTGTAGGAATGGAAGATATGTTCTTCCGAATGGGCACCAGCTCTGGCACTTCTACTCTCTGCTCAAGTAATACAAAATTTCCAAAGTGTATAGGATTGAAGTACTTGTAAATCTCATAATAATTTCTTAAAGATTCCTTTACAAAGAAGTCGTAGTAAAGTTCTTTTGCACTAAAATGCAAATCCATAGGTACTTGTTCATTCTCATCAGAGAAAGGCGGTCCAGACGTGCCCAGTGGAATCGAGAGATAAAGAGCCATTTCCAACCCCCGATCTATGGTGTTTAACATTCAATCAGAAAGGATTCAGTTTTATATAATACGTTCTCTCTTTCGACAGGGAATTCATCAGGTTGGAAGAAGGGTCGTAGCTATTCCGGGAAAATGTGCAAGCAGTGGAAACAGAGCCCAGATCACGTAGTGCAGTGTCACTGCAGGCAAGAAATTCTTCGAGAATTTTGTGAGGAGCCCGTAAACCATCCCCATCCCCAGAACCGAGGTCAATAGAAGAAGGTTGAAGGGGAAAGGATAAGCTGCTCCGTGGTCTGCGATAGCGTATTTCGAATAATAGACCATGTAAATCAGAGCTTGTAAGAAAAGCGCAAAATAGGGCGACATATTCCGAAACAAGAGTCTTTGAATCAAATATCTAAAATTGAATTCTTCTATTGTCACGGGCGTCAGGAATATTATTGGCAAGAATTTGGCCCAGCTAGGGTCCGTGATGTAATAAAAGATTATCAACAACAAGAAAGCAGAAACAAGGATGGAGAATTGAACTATTGAAGTTTTGAAATCTTGATGCACTTCATTTCTGAAAAATACCAAACTCAGTGGTATTGAAAAGAGGCCTGCGGCTATGCTGATATAGTTCGCAAATTCGTTGTTATAAAGAATGAACAAAAATCCAGCTATGAAAAAGATTAGGAAATCTGCGCCTAGCAAGGACTTTTTTATCCATTCCATATTACAATGTATTATCCCTAAAATTTATAGGTTTACTAAAAAGGTTAAAATAGTATACTTGAATTTGACAGCGGATGAATGAGGGGATCGATGAACCGAAGAGAAATTTTCTCAAGTTAATGGTCACTGCGTCGATCGTAGCCAGCGCCGGCTTATCTCTGGGAGTTGTTTTAAAGTCATTGACTCCGCCGCAAGCGGGTATAACTAATTTTCCAAATCTGAAACTGGTAGATTCTAATGGGAATCCACTACTCGCTTCAAGCTTAAGTGTTAACAACCCCAGTGCCCTTCAATTCAACTATCCGCTTCAGGGCACGCCAAACAATATAATTAATGTGGGTGATGCGAGTGGGGCTCCTATCAAAATCAGCGCCACTCAGGTCACAGTTCCTGCCGACGGCAGCAAGTATACTTCATATGCTGGAGTAGGGAAAG
This sequence comes from Thermoplasmata archaeon, assembly GCA_021797915.1. Lineage (GTDB taxonomy): Archaea > Thermoplasmatota > Thermoplasmata > Thermoplasmatales. The sequence continues at coordinate 2,163 of JAJZYT010000005.1, forward strand.
ATGGATCGATTGTCGCTTATAGTGCCATTTGCCAACATCTCGGTTGTGTTTTCCCCGAGCTCAGATTCTATCCAAACGGTGTTGAGAGCATAACTGTCGGGAGCAATTCCTATACTGGGGTATTTCACTGCCTGTGCCACGGCAGTACCTATGATCCTGCAAGCGGTGCCTCCGTATTGACTGGCCCGACAACACACCCCCTGCCAATGGTCAAGTTGGTTTGGGACTCAAGTACAGATGAACTATCGGTATCAAACATGGTTGGACCGACAATTTACGGAAGGACTTCGGATCTACAGGGTGAGACTGCCATAAGCGGAACAACTACTGAAGTTACAAATCTTGGGAATCCCTTTACGGTGGTATGAGGAGTTCAAATGACATCGATAAAAGAAAGAATAAATCGTGTTAGAAAGAATGTAAAAAGTCCAACAGACTGGTTGATGGACAGAACTCACATTGATAGACTCCCCCTAAGGAAAACGCCCGACTACATGCGAACATGGGGAGGGAAATGGTACTGGACTGGTGCACTGATCACTATCGCGTTTGCCTACGAAGTTCTGACGGGACTGGTTCTTCTCCTCTACTACAATCCGGCAGACCCATACGTTTCCACACAGTACGTACTAACCACTGTACCGTTCGGTAAACTCATTCTTGGTACCCATCTGTATGGGGCCTATGCAATGATTGTTCTTGTTTACGTCCACATGTACCGGAACTATTTCGTTGGAGCGTATAAAAAACCAAGGGAATTGCAGTGGATTATTGGAGTGCTTCTGCTTGCTCTCACAATAGGTGCTGGATATTTCGGATATTCGCTCACGGGAGATGTCCTTTCCGTCGATGCCCAGGACGTTGGTAGAGGAATAGCGTCCCTTATTCCAGTGTTAGGACCTTGGCTCGCGTCTATTGGATTTGGAAATGGTACAACTACCAGCTTGTTTTCGAAGTTCTTGGGGTACCACATCATCATGGCAGCTTTGATTGCACTTCTATTTGGATACCATTTCTACCTTGCAGAAGCGAATACTATGCTTCCATCTTCTAAGGCAAGCAAGTATAAGGTCCCAGCCACAACTCCGGAAACACACGACATGAAGCCATGGTATCCATCTAACTTCCTTTATCTGATCGAACTCGGTCTGTTTACAATGGGTTTCATTATACTGATCCCGAGTTTTGTGGGACTGTTCCCCAATGCTCCGATCCTCATATCCCCTTATCCTGGCCCTTCACCAACAAGTGCCTTGGCCGCTCTGATACCTCCTTATCCCCCATGGTTCCTGCTTTTCTTGTACAAAGCACTGGACTTTGGAATGTTTCAGAACGTGATGGGTCCCCTCACGGCTTCTGTAATATTCGGGCTCTTGCCATTGATCTACTTCCTCTTGATCCCCTTCCTAGATAGAGGGAATTCTCTTCATCCTCTTCACAGACCGATCACGACTTCGCTGGGGATAATAAGTATCGTCTACATGATAATATTCAGCATCTGGGGTGCGTTTTCACCGGGAGTTATCATACAACCGCTGGTAGTAGCAGAGGTTCTTCTTCCACCCCTTATAGTCACATTCGGGACCGTGATGGGAATTTCAAGACTATGGAAGAAAGGCAAATTGAAGATAGGAAACAAGTCATCTACCACATCTTTTCTGATATTCATTCTAGGGTTGGTGGTGACGGTGATTCTCACTGGTTATTCGTTTTCATACTTCGTGGCGCACACGTCTTTACTGTCTCTCGGCAAGTTGATTCTTACTGGAGGAGCCACAAGCTTTTTGGCTGTCGGTACTGCGAGAACCAGCTCCCAGCTTCCGGACCAGAAATTCAAGAAGATACCGACCGGAGCCTACATAGCGATCGCGCTGTTGACTCTCATGTGTTGGGTGCTGCTCGGGATCTCATTAAAACTGAACCCAGTCACACAGGCGATGACGGTTGGAATGGCGCTCGGCACCGTTTTGATCTTCTCGGGGATTGTGCTTGCAATATACAGACGAGTCATATTTGGTGAGTAGCTACCAAGTGAATCATTCTTAATTTTTGAAATTTTATTATAGAAAATCATTTAGATTGCAATTCTCATAGCCTTCCATGGATTATTTCTCCAAATCCTTTAAGGGAAAAGTTGGAGTGGTCTCCGGCGCAGGGCAGGGACAGGGAAAAGCTGTCGTCAAGCTGCTTCTTGAAAGTGGTGCAAAAGTAGTGGC
>JAJZYT010000005.1:4478-82468 GCA_021797915.1 Thermoplasmata archaeon
CATAGCCTTCCATGGATTATTTCTCCAAATCCTTTAAGGGAAAAGTTGGAGTGGTCTCCGGCGCAGGGCAGGGACAGGGAAAAGCTGTCGTCAAGCTGCTTCTTGAAAGTGGTGCAAAAGTAGTGGCGTTTTCTAGAAGCGGTAACAAGCCTGATCTAAAGCATGATAACCTTCGCATATTGAAGGGGGATTCTTCTGATGTGGCATCGCTTAAAGTAGTCAGAGATTCCAAAGGTAAATCGGTCCAAACCAAGATTCTTGGAATATAACCAAAAGAGCTTTAATTTAGACTTAGTATAACTTCTATATGGCCCTTAATAATGCAGATGACTCTTTTTATCAAGAAATCTACTCAATGGTAAAGAAACACCCAGCAACGAACAACGATTTTATTGATAGGTTTTCCAAAGGAGAGATTACTTATGAGGAGTTTGAGAACTTCTCGATAGAATTTTACCACTTTACCAGGGAATGGGTTTCCATCCTGTCGGTTCTGCTCGTTAATACACCTAACGAAAATGATGCAGAGTCCCTGACAAGGATTCTAGTATCAGAGCTTGGGGATATGGACCCTGCAAAGAGGCACGAACTACTTTACAGGAAGTACCTGAGGAGTATAGGGATGTCGCCAGAAGAACTGATTTTCCGCGAGCAGTTACCCTCCACCAAACAGTGGCTGGATAAGATGAGGGAATACTTTGCGAGTGATTATTTCACCGCGCTTGGAGCAGAATACGGACTTGAGAACATGGCCATTCCGATGTGGGATAAGCTGCTTCCGGGTCTCGAGAAAGCAAAACAGAAGTTTCCAATGTTGAAATCCATGGACATCGAATATTTCACTTTTCACAGGGAACTTGAAGAACATCACGAAGAAGAAATGGCGAATGTTCTGGGAGAACACATAAACGACAAAGTGGCCAAAGACAGGTTCAAAAAGGGGGCTTCTGGAATGCTTGATTATGAGAAGAAATTCTGGGACGGTCTAGCAGTAAAGGCGTAACTCATCTCCCTCTTATGTTATTCTTGGTTACTGCACTTGTTCGTCTACGATCTAATTAATGAGTTGTTAAATATCCGTACTTACTGAAGGAACAAATGACTGAGACAGTGATTTCCGTATCTAATCTAGTCAAAAGTTATTCAGATCTAAACGCAGTCGATGATATTTCGTTTTCGATCAACAAAGGAGAAGTATTCAGCATTCTGGGACCAAACGGTGCGGGGAAGACCACCACAGTTGAAATTCTAGAGGGAGTGAGAAATAGAACCTCCGGCGACGTGCGTGTACTGGAGCAAGATCCCGAGCGGAGTAAATCGTTAATATACAAGCTAGGCATCTTACCTCAAGATTTTTCCTTTATCTACAACAGCACTCCGGAAGAGGCACTAAACTTTTACAAGGGGACTTTGAGGGCATCTACCGACCTTGATGAAATCCTCGCAATGGTTGATCTCTCAGATAAAGGTTCTACCCCATTTCAAAAGATGTCTGGGGGTCAGAAACAAAAACTTGGTCTTGCGCTTTCAATGGTTAATGACCCGGAAATATTGTTCCTCGATGAACCTACATCGGGACTAGACCCAAGGGCAAGAAGGAACATCTGGAATGTTATCAAAACATTGAAGGCAAAGGGGAAGAGCATTCTCCTGACTACTCACTATCTGGAGGAAGCAGAACTATTGGCAGACAGAGTGGCCATAATGAACAAGGGCAAGATCATAGATTCCGGTACGCCGATGGAAATAATAGAAAGACATCACGAGGACGACAGACTCATCATTAGAGGAGATGGAGAAGTTTCAGCACTTCTGACTACCGGAGGATACAAATTCGAACGCGAAGGAGCGTACATCAAAGTAAATCTGAAGAGCATCAAAGATGCAACTCAGATAATCAACTATCTTTATGAAAGAAAAGCCAAATTTGAAGACTTCACTTTAAAGAGGGAGAGTCTTGAAGACGTATTTGTAAGAATGGTCGGGGAGATAGAGGAAGATGAAGCCGAGTAGAATTAGCGCTTATTTCGTACTGCACGCAAAGTCGTACATGAGATCGAGGTCTGCCATCTTCTTTCAGATTGCATTCCCGGTGATACTCATATTGCTATTCGGTGCAATATTTTCTGGTTCTTCTTATTCCCCATCCACGCTCATTGTCCAAAACGAGAGTCCTTCTGCAATATCGTGGGAAGTTGTTGATGCGATTAACTCATCTGGACTCTTTAAGGTCCAAGTGATCGGTGCAAACCAGAATCTATCTGATTACATCAATTCTCATTCCATTCAGGCTGCGCTTTTGATTCCTTCAAACTTTACAACAAATTATGCTTATGGATATGGACTCTTAATTCTTAAGGGGCATACCAACCCAACTGTGGCTAGCGCGGATTATCAGACCATCAATGGGATCCTTACCCAGATAAATTTCAAGGCTAGTAATGCCTCTGAAAAACTGGTTCTCTCTTCCCAAGTTGCACTCGGAAACTCGGGAAAGACCATAAATTTCTACGTACCTGGTTTGATTGGATTTACCGTGTTGAGCACGATGTTCAACATGGTTTACACAGTTCCTAACTATAGGAAAGAGAGACTCTTCAGACAGCTCTCTTTCAGCGGCTTGACTAAGTCAGAGTGGATAACAGCCAACATGTTGTTTTCCTTCCTTATGCTCGTGCTTTCTGATGTCGTACTGGTTGCGATAGGCATATTCGTTTTCGGTGCTTCCCTAACGTTAAACATCGAGACTATCTTAGCATCTGCTTTGATAATTTTCGGCGGTTTGGTCTTTTTCACCAGTGTCGGCATCCTAGCGGGGCTGGTCTCTGATAACGAAGAAACAGTATCAGTAGTTGGGAACCTTGTGATGTTTCCAATGATGTTTCTGTCGGGGGTCTTCTTTCCATTGAACTTCGCCCCAGCTTACCTGGTTACAATATCAAAATTCCTGCCGCTCACATACTTCATAAACTCTTTGATTTCTGTACTGGACTACGGAAACATATCAACCGTCACAATCCAGATAATTTGGTTGCTCCTTGGTTCAGCGATCCTGTTTGCAGTTGCGGTAAAACTATTCAGCTGGAAGCAAAAGTGAGAAGGACATCTGGAAAAACTCTATTCGTAGAGGAAGATTACTGCTGCTTCAGTTTAGGATTTGCGTTTTCACCCTGAATAGAAGTGTTGGCGGCACTGCTTACTGCGCTGTTTGCATACTTCCTTGAGATCGCAGTAAAACTGAGTGAACCTGCAAGAATTGCTAGAATAACAGTATAAAATATGATGTTTCCAAATGAACTAAAGATTGCTGGATTTGAAGTGAGGACTATGCCTAGAAGGACAATGACAGTTGGGCCCCTGTGAACAAAGGTTGCCACTAACATACTGTCGCTGCCAAACCACTTTGTAACCCCATTAATCGCGTAGACCTCAAAAAACCGAATTACTACAAGGGCTGCGACAAATATCAGTGCAAAAAAGAGGGCGTGAAAGTCAAATATATTGACTAGGATTCCTGTATAGACATAAAAGATAGTCAGTAAAATGAAAGTAATCTCTTGGTTGAAATAATCAAGTTGCGCCGTATCAACTATTCCGGACAACTTAATAATCTTGGATATAGGTCCTGAGTTAGCAATAATTATGGAGAAAACGAAAGCAGCAAGAATTGGAGAGGCACCTATGTAGTCAGACACACCCCAGATGCCCAATAGAACTGCAATGGTCGCTATGTAATAGTGAGGCGCAGATGCCTGTTTCAAGATGATCAACCAGATAATTCCTAAGACTCCTCCTAGGACTATCGCTTCGGACACGCTTCCAAAGAGATAGCTCGCTATTCCAACCACCCCGACCAAGGAGCTTTGCTGATCTATAATGCTCAAAAGAAGAAGGGCACCGATAACATTCAACACCGAGTTGAATATGGTTTCAACCTCTATTGAGTGTCTCATCTCCTCGTTGATTTTTATTCGGTTCAACAGAGGGATGATGAAAGGAGCAGCTGCTTCGCTCAGAATTGTCGAAATCAGTAGTGAAATTAGTAGCGGTAATTTAAAAACAAAATACAACAAGGGAGTCAATAGCCCAATAACAAATAATAAATCAGCAACTGCGATCCAAATACCCTTTGACAATGCATGACCAAATTTCTGAAGATCCAGCTTGAGAAGTCCACCAAATACAATAAGTATCAAGGCGATTGTACCGACAAAGCCGAGAAGTTGCCTCAATAGAGATATGTAGACTCCGGGAATGATACCAGAATAGTGGATCAGAATACCGATCAGCAATAAGAGCAGCATGTCGGGTATTCTCTTTTTTCGAAACGCTATTTCTCCTACAAAACCGAGTAACATAATTCCTGCGAGTAATAGCAGTAGTTCGTCGGTTCTAGGATACATTGCTCTCTAAAGAACTCCTAATCAGTTATAACATTTTGTATTGGTATCTTGCAAATACCAGACTACCGTACATCATTCTTATTTATATAATAAGCGAGAATATTTCAGATGACCCAGAATCTGCACTACTCCTTGATGCTCCTGGCAAAATTCTTTATGATGAATATCAGGTTAACTACCACGATCACAGACCCAACAATATTGAGTGAACCGAAGGATGGTATGATGAGAGTTAATTTCTCTATAAATGGGATGTAGATGCCTAGTATTGTAAAGGTGAGGATCAGAAACAACAGAATTGGAAGTACATTTCCCTTAGAAACTTTGTTCTCTCGCTTGGCAGCGTGTTTTGCGAAGTAGAACGAAGCAGAAAGTATAGCCAATGGTAGGTACAACAAAAAGGAAAGTATGACTATTAGAAATGGAAGTCCAAAAACAGTGAGAGACCTAAAATTGAATGCGAGAAACAATACAATAGATGGAACTATGACACCCAAGTCCACTATGGTGATTATAGATATCGCTTCGCTGTAACTCTTGACGGATAACCTTTGGCTTATAACACTATTGCTCAATCCGTCAGACAATATATTCGCCATTGCTATTAATAACATAGAATAGTAGTATAAATAATTGTCTGCTTATTGTCATACAAACGTCAGAGTTATACGTCTTTAATTCTATTATCGGATTCGGTTTTGATTAAGGTCTTAGTTGTCACAATTGGTCCATTTTCCAAGAAAATACAAGTCAAACTTGCTGTCGACGAATTTTCACACAACTTTTATTTTGAATCATACAATACTTGAAAATGGAATTTCAAAAGTTCTCTGAAAGTTATTCCGGTAAGGTAAGTGCAATCATTGCACCCGTTTTCGAAGATTTTACTCCGGCTGATACTCTGAATTTTACTAGGGAGAGTTCTGCCTTGGCCAATGCAAAGAAGTCTGGATTTTCTGGAAAAATTGGGGATACTTTTGATATCTTCGATAATAAGCTCGGTAAGAGAATTATTCTTATCGGACTGGGAAAGAAGGGAGCAATTGATAAAGAAGTGCTTCGCCGATCCTATTCTTCTGCATTCAACGCAGTCAAATCTACTCCTAAGGGAGTGATACAAGTCATCCTTCCAAAGGGATCAACTGAAGAGACAAAGGAAGTTATCTTTTCTATCTCTCTCGCTGCTTACGACTTCGACAAGTACCGAAGTGAGAAGAATAAAGCCAAAGTGGACAAAATACTCATAAAAACTAAGTCCAATGAAATGGCAATAAGGGAAGCAATTGCGTTAGCAGATGCAGTGAATTTTACCAGAGACATCGCCAACCTACCTCCTTCCGTTGGAACTCCTTCCTTTTTTGAGAAGACTGCACGGAAACTTGAAGGCGTAACTACCAAGTCTTTTGTAAGGGAGGACTTCATCAAGCTTGGCATGGGAGGATTGGAGGGTGTATCTAGAGCTGCAAAGGAGGCAGCCAAACTACTAATCCTTGAGTATGGTCCAAAAGATAAGAAACCAACATTGATCGTGGGCAAGGGAATAACTTTCGACAGCGGTGGGATTTCAATCAAACCTTCAGAAGGAATGGACGAAATGAAATTTGACAAGTGCGGTGCTTCTGCCGTTATTGGGACAATGAAACTCATCTCCGAATTAGGAATCAAGAAACACGTCATCGGTATGACACCTCTGACGGAAAATCTCCCAGGTGGAAATGCGTACAAACCAGGCGACATACTCACCCATTACAATGGAGTGACTTCTGAAGTCTTAACGACTGATGCCGAAGGAAGATTGGTGCTTGCTGATGCTTTGAGTTATGGAACCAAGAATTTCAAACCATCGGAAGTGATAGATCTTGCGACTCTCACCGGGGCTTGTGTCGTCGCACTGGGGAATAACTATGCAGGGCTCATGGGCAATAACGAACCTCTAAAGAACAGAATCAAGAAAGCATCAGAGAATTCCTGGGAAAAAGTCTGGGAGTTGCCAATAGATTCTGATTTCCAGGACCAGATAAAGAGCAAGGTCGCAGACATAAAGAATACTGGCGGAAGGGAGGGAGGGGCTGAGACAGCTGGTGCGTTCCTAAGCAGATTTGTGGGAGATACTCCTTGGGTACATCTGGACATAGCTGGAACTGCCTGGACACAGAAGAACAATTCTCACAGATCCTATCTACCTGCGGGAGCGACAGGCTATGGAGTTAGATTGCTCTACGAATTCTTGAAATTGGAGTAAACTACCCATAGGGACTCTCTATAATAAACCTAAATATCCTGTACGATGCAGGACAAGAAAAGAGTATGGTAGGAAATAATTTTAAACAAATTAGTACACGTCTGTTGTCAACATTGCATTGAGCATGCTATGCGTTTCATTGCCATTTTTCGGGAACAAAAATTCTGGATACTCGATTTCTAAAAGGAGTCAAGAACAGGTTTCCTCAAGAACTTTGTACCTTATGTTCCCTGACCTGGAAAGAGTATACTATTATTCCAGTAAGAATCATCAAACTGCCGAGATATAGAGCCTGGGTTCCAAGAGCAAACATTATCACCGCTGAAAGGAAAACCGATAGTATAGGTAGATAAGGAAAGAGGGGACTGTTGAATTTACCCGGCAGGTTTCTCTTCCTGATGATAACCACGGCCACTCCTGTCAACGAATACGAAAATATCACACCGAAATTTGATGCCAGAGCGATATATTGCAGATTCCCAAGAAAGAGAGAGAGTATGGCAAGTGCTCCGATTATTATTACAGCTCTCTTAGGTGAGTCACCTCCTTTTCCTTCTATCCATTTTGGAAAGAGACCATCCTCACTCATCTGCAGAAGTGTTCTTGAGCCTGCAACCACCAGCGAAAGGGTTACGGTGACCGTTGCAATAAGCGCGACAACACTGACCGCCACCGATACAAAAAGTGGGGCCCCGGAGTAGCTAAGGGCACTTACAAGAGGATCCGCAGATACTCCATAGAGTCTCCAAGGCATCATCGCCAACATTCCGAGAACCACAAGAATGTAGAGAACGGTGCTAACAACGAGCGATATCATTATTGCCTTCGGGACGTTCTTACTTCCGTTCTCCACCTCTGGTGTGAGTGTAGCAATTGTGTTGAATCCGGAATAAGCGAAGAATGCCAAAGAAGCAGCTTCCACTATACTCATCGGTCCGTGTGGAAGAATAGGAGTGAAGTGCGAGGGAGTCCATTTACCATAGAGGAAGGAAATTATTATGAACAAGACCAACCCTGCAGTAGTGACAAAGACCAGAATCTGTTCGATCTTGGCCACTAAACTTATGCCGGCGTAGTCAACTGCCATAATGGCTATCAGGAAAATTATAGAGATAGCGAGTATGAGAAACTCTGACTGTGAATGAAAGAATGACAACAAGTATGATGAAAAACCTAGCGTCACAGCAGCTCCAGCTATCGCGTACGATATTCCTCTGAGCCACCCCACGAGGAAACCTAGGGAATCGCCCATCGTAACCTTCGTGAAGGAGTAGAGCCCTCCATGCGAAATTATCTTCGAAGAGAGTTCAGCACTGTTGAACGCGACAGTCATTGCCAGGAAGGCAGTAAAGGCAAAGGCAATGATTGCTCCTGGCCCGGAATCTTTGATAACGACTCCAGCGAGTACAAATATACCAGCACCGATGATGTTACCTAGACCGATGGAAGCAGCCTGCAACATTGATATCCTGGGCTTACTCACATCTCGTCATGAGATTAGCTATTAATACGTTGTTTGGGATTCTCGAACCCGTTCAGAAATATGCCCAAAAATTGTCCTGCCATAAATCATATTCCTCTTGCACTTCTTTGGCGTACTGTCTCCTGAATGTTTTCTTTTTCTCCTCTGCGTTATACAAGTTCAAAATTTCTTCCTTGCTGCTCCTAGAGAGTGCTTCAAATTTTTCTCTCACTTCTTTCTCCAAGATGGGGTGAAGTTTCGACATCTTCTGTCCAGTGAAACAAACCTTGTAGAATCTTTCATTCTCAAGTTTAACGTGAAATATCCTCCAATCTATTTCGATCCTGGTCAAGAACTCGTTACCCACTAGATTGGCAAGCGCTTCCGTAATCTGCTTTTCATTTTTGTCTGCTACTTTGAACGTTATCTCAAGTCCTCTTTCCACTCGACTTCCCTCGACATTTAACATAATTCCATTTTTAAATCTATTCCCCTCAAGGCTACTGACTGCGAATCCTGCATGTGAAAGATTCGTGTGTTCTTACAATTCTCAGAGCTTAGTCAGTGGAAGACAACAATGACCGCCATCAGGCTTATCATCACAATTTGGAAAGGTAGTTGAAACAAAGCACCATTACTTATTCGTGAGAAAAGCTGTTAGAGCGTTATATCATCAGTTTTCCCAGAAGGTGCTATAAGGAGTGAGTTTGGAAACACTGTAAGGAAGCATGTAACTACAAACAGAATTCCGACTATGAAAATCCATTTGAAAAGACCGCTAGTCGGATCCTGTACATTTTTACAGATAGCGAGATAGTAGCTTACCAGAGGCGTGAGTATTGATGTAGTAGACACGAAGAAGGGCGTGACCGGAGTTATCCGGATTGCGACAGAAGCTCTGATATCTGGGCTCAGTTCTCTAAATATTAGTCGGAAGATGACTCCAAAGAATACGTCCTCTCCAGTCCTTATTGCCCCAAGCAGAATGTGTACATAATCCAGGATGAACAGATTTCAGATTACCAGAGAAGCAACAACACTAATCAGAGGGGTTAACACGGAGATAATTCCCATGTGGTTACGGCTCCATGCTGCAACTTTGTTGTCATAAAGGTACACCCGTTGCAAAGTGTGCCATGAAGAGGATGAGAAATATCTAAAGGATGAACTGCATCAACGATAGTCGTAGGTTCATCATGGTTAACCTAACTATTTTTCCGACATTTTTCACCCTTTCCAGAGCCCTATTGCGAGGCCTATGAGGAAGAGTATAATAGATAGAGTGAGTTGAACTGCCCCGAACTTCACCGTTGAGATGTACGTGAGAAAGAGGGAAGACCATTTGTGAAACTCATAAGTGAGAGATATCTTTGGAACGAATGCTATTCCAACGTATCCTGCTATCACAATTCCCACTATCCCAAGGATCAGTGCCGTAAACCCTTTCTTCAACCCAAGACCAATGAGCAACCCCGATGCAAATGTCAGTATGATCGTGATTATCTGGTTATAGGCAACTCCGTCGATTGAGCCGGAGACAGAGACGGACTGCGAGGTATTCAGGGAATAGAGTGAGTAAGCAGGAAGATAGGCGAGCGGAGGTTGGGAGGAGGGACTAAAAGTGTTAGTCAATGAGTGGTAAAGGAAAACAGCTGCAATGGAGGAGACTATCGAGACTGCGACAAGAACAGCAGCAAGATCCAGGCGGGACTTCTCACCAATGGAAGAGGGAATGGTAGGAGAGGATTCAGGCGCAGTCACTGCGGTCCACCTTTCAGTTTGGTAATAGCTCTCCCGGTTCTGGTGTACATGAGGATCGCTGCTATGAAGCTGAATAGGGAGAAGAATATTCCGACGACGTAGAGAACCGCAGGTAGGGTAAAGCCGCCATATCTGGAGTTGAGACGGAACGTTCCAATTATCAGAGCGAGTATTGTGCCAATGAACGCCATGATGGCTCCAGCTAAGATAATTATCACACCCACTATGAGCGCAGCAAGTCCTACGACAGCGGTGGCAATAATGATCAGGGAGCCAAGGACTATGATCACCAGACCCACTATATAGAGCGTTGTGCCTGTATAGGCAGAGTTGAAATCTGTGGAGATTCCCTTCAGTATGCGGTAACCGGATCTTAGGGAAAGGAACGCCACGAAGAGTATTACGGCACTCACTATCGCCACACCGAATACCGCTGCAAGAACTGGGCTACCAGATAGCAGAAAGGGTGTAGCGCTGGTAGTAGGAGTGGTGACTGAGCGTAGGCTGGACAGCAGGATAATACCGGGGATAATCGATACAGTTGCAATGAGGAATCCAACGATGGAGAGAAGAGAAAATCGTCTTATCTTGGTCAGTGCATCCACTTCTAGGGAAGAGGAAGAAGGACTCGCCTTGTCTATCATGGCATACCAATATGAAAAGAAATATAAACGTTTGGTGAGCGAGACGTATGAATAGCTCACCTCTCAATGTAAAACTGCTTATTTCTCTCACCTCAATTCTTCATAAATATATCCAAACAAGCATAATCTCTACTTTAAGGATCAATACTTCTAACACAATAGCGAACTACAAGAACTTACTAATTCACGTTTAAAGATGGCTGACAACCAAATTCCCCTAAGAGGCGTTCTTGACTCAATATTAATAGTCTCTGATTCATAAGAAATCAAGCAGCACTTCCTAATCTGATCGATTGTTCCGTTTAATGGAACTGTAATGGATTTCTTGTTCAATACTTGTAACCCAGAGACATACCCCCTTAAAAAGGGGAAACGAGGAACTGACGAAAAACACCCACATGGAACTGGCCCTTGGATATTGAAGTACGAGAAGTCAAAAAAAAAATGAACTGCATATGGACATGAGATACGCCTGCTATCCAAGATACACAGGTCACTATCGGATTGAAGAACCTAGTATATGTACCGATATATTAGTCAGTGTTTCTTTATTGCATAGTCATAATTCCATATAATTGAAACATCCTTGGTAATGGAGAGAATAATCCCATTGGGTATACCAACGTTGATGTAGCTATAACTGGCCCCCTGTAATTGAAAAAGAAATAAATGAAGTAAAATACTTTTAGGCAAAGAGTGGCGCTTTTGATTCCTTAGCTGGTTTTGGTAGGGCAAAAACTATCAGTACAGATAGCAAACCTAGAACTAACATTGTCTCGAAAGCTATTGGAAGGTGAGAGTATCTTCCAGTAATGTAAATTCCAATTATTAGAGGGCCTATGGCTTGTCCAGCTGTTCCACCTAAGTTCCAGACCAATCCATTGCTCACAGTAGTCGAACCTCTAGGGACATAATCAGATATCATTGACATGAATATTGGGAATCCACTGAAGTTAAAGAATCCAAACAGAACAAGAGTTATGGTTGAAAGAGGACCGGTCGTCATTAGGTAAAGAAACATGAACAAGACGGAGAATACAGTAGTAACAACCAATATCATCCTTTTATTATATCTTTCTACAAGCAGACCCATCAAAAGCTGCCCCAGGATTCCGCCCGAGAACATCAGCGTCATCATAGTACTTAGTCCTAGGGAGGTCCCCAATCCTCTTACAAAAGTGAAGTACTCGGGTATCCACGATACTATACTGAAGAATGCTAGGTTCCTGACTAGTGACATGATTGTTAGAAGTATTATTCCCATTGGAATGGTAGATTTCAGCGTCGAGGTACTACTATTTCCCTTTGAAGATGGTAGATTCCTCGCTGACAAGGTACTTCTCGCAGTCCTTTCTCTGCTAACGTATTCCCTCATGAACATGTAAATGACAACCGCCAAAATTGTTCCGACTACTCCAAAGAAGACTGCGCTTGATATATCGGACAGTAGTAGGATGCTCACAAGAATCAGGAGAGAAGGATATAATGCCCTACCAAGGCTACCGGCAGACCCGTTTATTCCCAGATATCTACCAAGCCTATTTCCCTTGTAGTAGGACTGGAGAATTGCCGTACCTGTCGGATGATAGAACGAAGCTCCGAATCCAGAAACAACAGAAGAAATTATGACAAAAAATGAGACAAACATATTTCCTAGTGCTAGTGAAAAGAGAAGTAGTCCAGAAGAGAGAATCAATATACCGATAATCATCCCCCAAGACTGTAAATGTCTGCGATCTATCGTCCTACCAAATATATTGGCGCTAATTGCAGTGGACACGTAGAAAAGAACCAAAGATGCCGTTATAAGAGCAGGGTCAATACCGTGTGCTGCTGCGATCAAATCTATTATCACAGGAACCAGAAAAACCATACCGTCATTAAGGAAATGACCGATCGAAGTTGCTATAAGCGGATAGCTCCTGTGTGAAGTCATGTCAGAAACTGTAAAATCCGACCTGTTGCTGGTTGTCACTATGGATTCCTTCCCGTTTCATTCTCCTGCGAAGAGACTGACGGGCTGGAAGGATCACTCTTCAGGTCAGGCTTATCGTCCTGCGCTTGATCCTGTCTTCTGAACACTAGGCAGTAGTGGTATTTATCCGGACTGAAGTAATTAATCTCAGTAAATCCAGACCCACCGAAGAGTTCCCTGATCTCGTTAAAATCTATGTTGTAATTCTTCTCTTGTCTTTCTTGACTCGACATTGAATATTCTCCTCTTGTCTATAAGAACTTTAATCTCTTTCCCTATTAATATTTCTTTGCTTACAATTTCTAAACGGGCCCGCGGGGATTTGAACCCCGGATCATTGGCTTAGAAGGCCAATGCCTTATCCAGACTAGGCCACGGGCCCATGTTTGGCTCCAATGGAAATGGCTAGCGTATTATTATTTTTTTGCAGACTCTCTTGAGAGGTATTCCCTTCAATTCCTTTCTGCATCGTTTGGTTTTATAAGGTTCGTATGATTTCGTTCAGATGGAATCCGAAGTCACGATAGCGGTAGCAAGGCATGGACAGACTGATGCCAATGTCAGGGGGCTGTGGGTTGGAAGCGGGGACGATCCCCTCAATGAGAAGGGAAGAGAACAAGCAAGAGAATTGGCTAAATCTTTGTCAGTTTTTCACTTTGACTTTATAATATCCAGCGATAAGAAGAGGGCCATAGAAACTGCTGAAGTTATATCGGAAATACTCGGTGTTCCAATTTTCGGCCACAAAATGGAACTCAGGGACAGGCATTATGGTGTACTAGAGGGCCTGACAACCGAACGGATCAAAGAAAAGTACAACGTAGATATGAAATCACTTTCGAGAGAGATTGACGACCTGGGAGAGATCGAGCCTGTAAGTTCCGTTATAAAAAGGGTGAGTGAGTTCGTAGCATCAGCCACAACTAATTTTGGAGGTAAGAAGATTGTAGTCATAACACACGGAGCATTCATCAGATCTTTTTATGAAATGTATGTGAACGATTCCAACGGAGTGCGTTTTACCAACTGCTCGCACTTCATTGTAAAGTTCAAGAATGGGAAGTCTGAGGTCGTGCGAGATCTAACTGTCATCTGATCTCTAATTCCGAAACATCGGTGAATGATATATACTGAGAGTAAATTTAGAGATGGTAGTCCCAGGATGGCCATCGCCAGAAATGGTGAGGAAAGTCCTCCCTCCAGGTAGCAATCTGGATAAAACCCTGGTCGAGAGACCTGCTTCGCCTCAAAAGAAATGACACAGCTTCGGTTAAGGATGAACCTCTCGGAGGGGACGTTCCCGAAAAATATGATGAGACAGAGGAGGAGAGATAGGAGCAAGCTCAAGCAGTTCCGAAGACAGCTATCACAGGAACAGGTAGAGCGCACGAGTCAAATGCCATCAACCCGGAAGGGGTAACAGAAGGAGGCTTACTCGGGACAACCTCTACTTTCCAGACCGGAGCTATGAGTGCTAGTAGTAGCAAGTTTTATAATTGCTCATATCATAATTGGACAATGGAAGACGAAGTCTCTAACAGAATGGAAGCTCTCCTGATTGCGACTGTTACTCCTCTCGCAAAGAATGAAATCTCAACCGCACTGTCTCTGGACTTGAAAACGGTTGAGAAATCACTAAGATTGTTAAAGAAGAGATATGATAATACTTCCCTCGAACTCAAAATCATAGGAAGGAAATACAAGATAGGGGTGCGGGACAAATATAGTGAAGTTGCTTTCAAATACTCGGAGAGTGAGATAGACAGGGGAGAACTCGAAATCATTGGTCTGCTCTTCAGGAAAGGTAGAACGTACATATCGCACGTTGAGAGACTTCGTGGGAGGAAGGCAGAAGAGGAGTTGGACCATCTCAGCAAATTGGGATTAGTGGAGGTTGTTCCCAAAGGAAGGAGAAGATTGGTAAAACTCACGAGAACGTTCTTCTCTAAATACGGAAAGCAGCTCAAAGAGAGGATTAAGGCGGAGGGAGTCCCAATTGTACCCGAACCCCAGGAAGACCTTAATCAGGAAGATAAGGTGACAGGTTGAAGGCACTCCTCATAGGGGGAGGAGGAAGGGAGCACGCAATTGGTCTTTCGATACTGAAGTCCGGAACGGAACTGGTGGTGATTTCACCAAACAGGAATCCAGGTCTTATGAGGATAGCGAAGGAAGTAATTATTGGCAATGAAAACGACAAGGAGTTGGTTCTGGAAAATGCATTGAGAGTCGAGCCCGATTATGTTTTTATTGGCCCGGAGGCACCGCTTGCTAGTGGTGTATCAGACATCCTCTTTGAAAATAATTTAAAGGTTTTTGCACCATCATCCTCTGCTGCCAGACTTGAAACGTCCAAAGCCTTCTGCAGACGTTTCATGACGGAAAATAGACTGGAGGGCAATATAGAGAGCACTTCGTTCTCGGACCCTGTGAAGGCGAAGGATTTCATCGAACAGATCGACTACGATTTTGTGATCAAACCTGATGGACTTACTGGGGGGAAGGGAGTCATGGTTCAAGGAGTACATTTCCTGACAAAGAAGGAAGGGATTGAGATCGCGCAAGATTACTTACTTTCTGAAAACCAGACTCTTTTGATAGAAAAGAAAGTGAAGGGAGAAGAATTTAGCCTGCAGGGATTTGTCCACGACACAGAAATCGTTTTCTTGCCCATTGTACAAGACTACAAGAGAGCGTTCGAAGACGACAAGGGACCGAATACAGGAGGGATGGGTGCCATATGCTTTTCGGAAAGGGGACTGCCTTTTATAGATCCTAAAACAGTTCTGGAAGCTAAAGCAATTCTGAAACAACTCATAACTAGATTTTCTGAAAAGGTGGTTGACTACGTAGGTCCAATATTCGGAGGTTTCATAGCCACCGCGGAGGGACCAAAACTTCTTGAGATTAATGCAAGACTCGGTGATCCTGAGGCAATGAATGCCCTGTCTCTCACGAAGAATTCTATAATGGATATCGCTGTTTCCATGTTACACAATAAAGTCCCTAAATTGGAATTTGAAAATAAGATAAATGTACTTAGATACCTAGTTCCTAAAGGATATGGCACTAAGTCAGTTCCATCCACAATCCAGCTCGATGAAGAAGCGCTCATGTTAAAGGGTATCAAGACATTTTATGCTTCGGTGAACCTAAAAGGAAAAATGTTGGAGCAAACGTCATCGAGGTCGCTGGCATTGCTTTCTGAGGGAGAAGACCTCGAGGAGGTAAATGGAAGGTTTGATGACCTCTCTTCCATGATTAAAGGTGAATACTCGATGAGAAATGACATTGGAACGGAAATGATGATAGAGAAAAAGAAGAATTTTATGAACTCTCTTACTGGCGGAAGAGCCTGAAGTGTAGCAGTTCCAAAATGGCTGGAACAGTCACTTCGTGTTCATAAATGGTGAACTTCCTCATATTTCCAAGGTTGGATTTAAAATCCCCTTCTGGAAACCCCCCTATAACATAATTGAGTTCACAGTTCATCACGAGCCCAGTTGACCCTTTCGGATGCAAGACTGCAGTATTCCCAAGGATACCATTTCCTTCAAGGTACTCCAGTAGTGTCATGCTCTTGGTAGGACTTGATAGTATTTCTTCCACCTTATCGGTAAAATCAGAGTATCCGGGTCCAACATTTCTAAAATCATCTTGTTCTATGATCACATTTTGCTTTGTGTGAATGGCATATTGTACTTTCAATGAGTCATTGATGATGGATTCCTCGTTTAACCGTACAAATGTATAAGCAATGTGGGGAAAACCAATTCTCCCTGCCTCATTGGGGAGCTTTTTCCTGATCGAGTTTCCCATTAGGTAATTATCTAGCAGTATGTTGTCTTTGCCTACCCTCTTAAGTACCTTCCTGACCTCCTCTTCCTCCTTTAATAGTTCGGGAACTAGCTCTAGTTCAGCATCCGCTAGTACAATGAGCATCTAACCGAAAATAGAACCAAAGCTGTCATTCACGTTCTGTCTTTCCTTCTCTATCATTTCTTCTATTTTCTTGGACTTAGCTCCGTCCACTTTCTCCGATATTTTTGAAAGCTCTCCTCTCGCGACTTTCAGGCGATCTTCTGTTCCCTCTAGAATCAGATACTGGTATCCTTCTTCCCCCAGTATCGATGAATCCTTTATTGTGATCGAGAGTCTGAACACTTGATCTATTGCAAGAATCTTCTCCATGTCTGGCTTCTTCGCAAGAGGAACCTTGTATATATCCATGATACCCCAAGAATAATTCCTAATTATTCTTTTTCGAGTTTTTCGATCCATCTCTTCCTTGAATAAATTATCAATGACCCGACAACTATCACTAATGCGGACGTCGAAACCATCAGACCGATTAGTGGTATTTTGCTAAAGGTTCCTACAAAAGGAACAACGGATAAGGAAAGGGTGCCTTGACCTGTTCCATTGGTGGTAAAAGAGATTATCGTCTCGTTCGCAGTTCGAGTCACTGTGAAATTTCCCCCGTTGGATCCCACTCCCTTTAGTGAGAAGCTCGAAACTGAATAGTTGCCCTGAATGACAATTACGAACTTCTGTGAACTGTTCTGTATGAATTGGAAATCCAGTACACCGCGTTCGAAAGATAGGTTCTGAGACGTCACATTCGGCGAAAACGGAACGAAATAAGCCTGGTTATTTATGAAAATTTCCGTCGATGCGTTACCAAGATGGCCATTGCTGTTGTTGGGCTGACCGTTTGTAGAATGGAATGAGGGGAGGAATCTTATCAACACAAAACTGATTGGAGAATTCACTTCAAGGGTTGAGTTTACGATTGACACTCTGCCATATATGTCCACGTACCCCAGTGTTTCGGCCCCTCTATTGATCTTGAGGATGTGTTCTTCGTAAAATGGGATGATGGAGTGCGGGGATGGATCGTAGTTAGAATTAACCACCTGCAACGATTCACGATCCGAATTGCCGAAACTGAATCCGTCCGAGAGAGTTATGTTAATAGAACTATCATATCCCTGGAGGTACATTGTGGGGAATAGTCCATCTGAAGCCAGAATGCATGTACTACCGGGTACCGAAAAATCTTTGGTGCTGAAGGATAAGAGAGTACTTTCAGAACTGGAAATGTTTGAAATTATCGCAACAGATGAGTCTTGATTTATTAAGGAGTAGTCCTTGATTTCACCATTTGCATAGCCAAAGCTGGAGTAGTTACCGATGAAAGAGTAACCGTTGAATTGCATGCTGTTTTGGCTAAAATTGAAGTTGGATATTGGCGCGCTCATGTACGAGATGGCAAAGTGTTGGAGGAAACTCGAACCACTTATTGATAGTTGATTCGCGCTTTCCGATATTTTACCAGTCGTGAATAGTGTTCCAAGATAGTTTGATTGGTAAAAATACACATATTCTAAGACTGACGACGAGTATGAAAAATTGCCTACCGACGAAAAAGAAATCGCAGGTGTGATAGTGACATTACTCAACCCCTGCCAAAAGAGGGAAATCACGCTTTCGTCGTTGACATAAGGTTGGGTTAAGCTAGAAGATGTTCCGGTGACATTGACATACTTGAACACATCAACCGTCTGACTGTTGACATGGACGGTAAAGTTTGAAATACCGTTCGTTGTGCTGTTGTAATCGTCGAAAGAAGTTACAGAGCTAATCCCAGATGCACTAGTCAGAGATAACCCAGAAAGCAGCATCAGGGAAGCCACTATTAACGCAACGACGAGGTACCTCATTTATTTTGAATATCAAATCTATATTAAAGCTATCTGATACAAAATTCGAAATGGTAAAGAAGAGTTATTATTCGTTGCGTCGATAAAGGTACAGGTGAAATTATGCCTGGATCTATAAAAGTTAATCAACCTCCTCCAAAAGCTCCAGTAGATTTCAAGATCAGCACGGAGAACGAGAACATCAAGAACATCAGCAATGTGCTGGTGGTAATGAGTGGGAAAGGTGGAGTGGGAAAATCCACTGTTTCAGCGAATCTGGCAGTAGAATTGTCTGAAAGAGGTTTTCAGGTTGGGCTCGTGGACGCGGATATGCATGGGCCAGATATTCCACAGATGCTTGGCTTGGTGGATGATAAACCGGTCATGAACGATGACAAGAAAATCGTCCCTGTCAATTATAGCAACAACCTGAGGGTCATCTCAATAGAATACTTCCTTCCATCCAGAGACACCCCTGTCATATGGAGGGGTGCCCTGAAACACAAAATGATAGAACAGTTCGTGAAGGACATTGCCTGGGAGAAACTTGATTTTCTTATATTTGATCTTCCACCCGGGACGGGAGATGAGGCTCTTTCTATCGTTCAGTTAATTCCCAAGGTGACTGGATTTGTGATCGTAGGGACTCCTCAGGAAGTAGCCATGATAGATGTCAGGAAAGCAATCAATTTCGCCAAACAGCTAAACGCCCCTGTGATCGGGCTCGTCGAAAATATGAGCGGATTCGTGTGCCCACACTGTGGAAAGACGACATATATCTTCAAGAAGGGGTCCGGGGAAAACATTGCAAGAGAGTTCGGCATAAACTTCCTTGGTTCCATGCCGTTGGAACCATCCGTGGTCGAAGACGGCGATGACGGCACTCCTATGGTGCTATCTCACCCTGAGAGCAGCAGTTCAAAGAGTTTCAGGTCGATCGTGGACGAAGTCCTGAAATACCCGGGGATTGTAAGAAAGTCTGAATCATCATAGAGTGAGGCATCGCGACAAGAAGGTAGACGATGAGAATTCAAACTTCTGATCTCTCGAAGACATACGATAAGAAGTACACCGCTCTGGAGAACCTGACTCTGGACCTGAATCTTAACGGCATCTTTTCCATAATTGGGAGGAATGGGGCAGGGAAAACTACCTTTGTCAGGATCATGTCTACCGAGTTAATGCCGACTTCTGGAAGCGGGTTCATCAACGAAATGGACGTGGTGAGTCAGGCAATAGAGGTGAGACAACAAATAGCGGTGGTCCCCCAGGAAGCACGCCCACTTCCGTGGCTGACACCCTTGCAAACAGTCAGCTCCTACTTGATGTGGAGAGGCTATTCTTACAGGGAAGCCAACGAGAAAGGGAAGGAAGCACTCAGAGAACTCGGCCTAGAAGGAAAGGAGCGGGAGAAGAGCAGAAAACTCTCCGGAGGTCAGAAGAGGAAGTTGATGGTAGCTACTGTCATATCCAGCGAGGCTCCTGTAGTTTTTCTTGATGAACCCACGACCGGGCTTGATTATCTTTCCAGAAAAGAGCTCTGGCAGCTGCTTTCCAAGATGAAGAAGGATAGACTGATAATCCTCACGACTCACTACTTGGAAGAGGCTGAAATACTCGGGGACCAGATAATGATTCTCGACAGCGGAAAGCTAGTCGACATTGGGAAGATCGATGACTTGAGGGCCAAAGTGAAACTTCCCTATGTTCTAAAAGTCTATTCGGATAATTTCAAGATAGAAGACAATGAACTACAGGTCCACCCCGTTTCAGAAAAGGAGACGTTCGTTTACGGTTCTGCGACGAAGATCTACGGGCTTATGCCGTATCTGGTGACGAACAAGATGAAGTTCACAGTCGAGGAGGCATCTCTCAGCAGCATTTTCGAACAGTACGTTGGTGGGGAGGAAGGGGAGAATGAAAAGGAAGATTGGTAGCCAAATACTCGCCTCGATACTGGTCAATTCTGTGTATGCAATGATAAACTACCCGGTTGTACTGATAAATACGCTTCTGGCACCGCTAGCCATTCTGGCAGTGGTCACGTTTGCGAGCAAGGGGGCACTTCTACCTGTCGCTGCTGTGGGTGCACTTATCATGAACATGGTTTCTAGCGGGACTTCACTCCAGCAGGACTTATCCCACCTGAAGAATGACATGAGATTACAAGACATGATAGTTAGTTCCCCCACTACCTCTCTGGTTTACATAGTGGGAATGGCGATATCGGAGATTGTTTATTCTATTCCAACTCTCGCGTTTCTGGTTATTTTGAACGTGATTTTTGTAAAGATAACACTGCTAGGAGGGCTCATCATCTTCCTAGATATGGCGACGATTTTCACTTTCTCGATTTCACTTGGATTCTACTTGTCCACATTCACTTCTGACATCATACAGTCCTGGGGATTTTCCGGTATCTTATCCCCCCTGTTGACCACCATTCCACCAGTCTACTACCCCATAACTTACATCCCATATCCATACCGGTATCTGGCATACCTTTCGCCAACTACTTATGCATCCGAAATCGCACAAAGCCAGACCGGTTTCTTTAACCCGGGAGTTGTGGGATTTTCAATAGCTTGGATAGTGTTACTCGCCATAACGGGTGCGCTCACTTATTTAGCTCTCAAGAGATCAAGGTGGAGAGAGAATTAAGACCAAAAAGGTCACAGGCTGGATTCAACCTTATATATTACAGATAATTGAGTCAATAGCATCGATGAAAGAGGAGAAGAGAGGAAGAACCTTCAAAGGATTCATTTCACTTATAGTGTTGAGGGCACTCTGGAATGAACCTGGTTATGGATATAACCTGGAAAAAGAAATCAATCGGGGACTGGGGGTGAAACTCTCAAACGGTGAAATCTACTCAGTTTTGAGGAACATGGAGATAAGGGGACTGATAAAGTACAAGGGAAAACGTCAGGAAGGGAAAAACAGGAAGTATTACGAAATAAGCAGCGAGGGCAAGCAGTATCTCCAGGAACAGGCAAAGAATATGGAAGTAGCATTGCCCACAATAGAAGAGATCATAGGATTTGTAAATTCAAATTCAGACAGAGGAAAAGAAGGATCTGAATTGGCACCCTCTTGCAAAAACGAATGAAATATATAAAAGCAGTGAATTCTAAACTTGTGAATCAAACAGTTTTGTTCTACGGTGATGAAGACATCCTTAAGTCTCTCGCGAAAAAGGGATCTGAGACGGATATAAGATTCTACAATACCAAGATATCCGGTAACGAAATTACGTTTCTCTATCCATTCAAATTCCCAGAGAGAATACAGACGCTACTTAATGCTGCGTCTGTTTCAAATAAGGCAATTCTGGCGGTGAATGAACTAGACAAGAGTGTAGGGGAATTCCTTCTCACGCTTGATTATCAAGGGATAAAGAATCTTGGTGTAATAGCGGCACCGCAGGTGTTGGAACACATACAAAAGATAGCAGGCGCGATGGGAATCTCTGTTGACGCCATGAGCCAAAAGTACGAAGATGTCGAAAGATTTTCACTTCTCCCAGTGACTCCACCAAAGCAGGAAAACCTAGTCGTGTTGGACCAGAGCTTCCAAGTGAAAGGAGTTGGCACTGTCAGCCTTGGCTTCTTATTGGGAGGTCAAATCAAGAAACACATGGTCATGAGAGCATACCCTTCCGGCAAGACGGTAGATATAAAAAGCATACAAATAATGGACGTCGACATGGAAACGGCAGAACCATTCTCAAGGGTAGGACTTGCCTACAGGAACGTCGAGGTGGATGATGTGCCAAAGGGTACCATTCTCTACTCCAGAGAAGGGGTAGAATTCACTGAGAGTATACAGCTTGAAGTCAGGACAAATCCAACGGTGAAAGTAGTGCCCTCCGTTGGGGAAAAGATCCAACTGAACTTCCTTTTCAACAACATCAATGCTGAAATATCTGACATCTCAGAAGGAAAATATCTGATAGATGTCGACAAAAAGGTACCTATAATAGACGAAATATTCTCGATAACTTCTCTCAACTCTAGTCCGAGAGTAATAGGAGCTGGGAAACCTGGAAATTGAAGTCAGGTTAAAGCTGAAAGGAACCGAGGTAGACAACATCATAAGGGCAATAAATGCGGATCACTCGAGATACATAAAGTGTAAGAAGACGAAAGATGGGTATTCATGTTCCGTGACAGGTCAAACGAACGACGTGAGGAAGACCATCAACGAGTTCTTGGAATCTATCTTATACCTAGAAAAGGTATCCGAAAGCCTTGATGCCCGAGTGGGGTAGTTTGGATTATCCTAGAGGCCTGCGGAGCCTCAGACCTGGGTTCGAATCCCAGCTCGGGCGTCCCACCTTGATCCTGATCTTCCGGAAAACCAAACCAGAACCGGTAGAAGAGAGTAACCTTATTTTGAAGAACCTCAACAGTCAGAATTATTTGCTTTCAATTGGTGCGCTCTGTAAACAAGAATTGGGACCGTCATTGAAGGAGCATATCCACGAATGAATAAATGGAATGCATTGCGAATGAAGGTTCCAGAAAACTCCAGAATTCAAGGTCTCTCAACAACTACCTTCCGACAGATATCACAATTGTGTCTCCCCTTGAGACTTTTTCAAAAACTGCAGATACTGTGACCGTGCCTGACTCGGACCCTGTCCTCTTAACAATCAACGGATCAATGACTTTAAATCCATCCATCATCCTTTTCTTGACTTCAGCGTCAGTTCCTCTTTGAACCACACAGTATATCTTCAGGAAGTCCACGTTAGAAGAAATGAGCAGCTTAATTGGATCTTTATCAAATTGATAACGGTAATTCAAGAAGAGATTCTTTTCGTCCATTTTATGCAGCGGTTTATTCAAAGTAATTGTGAGTCCTGTCTGTCCTGCAAAGGAGTATACAATGTTTTCCTTCGACAAAGGGATACTTCCAGTCTCATCGAAGGCAATCAAATTTATCTGATCAGGAGAATCAACGACTCCAACTGGAAGTGGCAGAGGCATCCCAGTTACAATTTTAAGCCCTGAATTTACAACGTGGGCGAATACTGCAACAGAAGGTACCTCTTTAGTGAAATCGAAAGCTACGGACATCGTGCTCACCTTCGTGTCTTGTGCGGATGGGTCTTCTGTTTTCCTACTATAGTAGTATGAACTTCCTTCTGTCCTTCGGTTGATGAGATCGAGTTTCAATAGCTTCTTGATGTTCCTGTGGATTGTAGTAGGACCTATCGGTCTGCCATAGACATTTTCGAGCATTGACTTTATATCTTTGAACCTAAATTCCTTCCCATTCATTCTCTTGTAAACGATCTCCTGAAGAGAATCTGCGATGGAATTGTTTGAGATTGAATTAAGTCGACTGTCATATCCAATGACAACATCTTTTCTAAAAAAGTGCGACGTGCCGTCTGAATGAATGAATCGAGCATAATGGTAAGTTTTTCCCTTGGACTTTGTGACATAATTTATCTTTCTCGCCTGCCCGCCGCACACTTGGCACTCGCTTTGAATGGATTTTCGGCCCATCTGACTGTCAATTATTTCCTCAGATATTCAACTTTCTATTTCAAATCATACGACTGACTTATCGAGAGTCCACTTGAGCTGCAGGACCGAAAATGCCTCTACGTCTCTTAATGAAATGCTGTGAATATACTTCCATTTTGGGGATTCACTCTCCGCCAAGCGATTCGTAAGGTCTTGGGTTTCATTTCTGGAGGAAGAGGTTAAGGACGCAATCAAATTGATCGGGTTGTTACCAGAAATGGTAAAATCAAGTCTCGTCATGTTAGTGGCCGACCAAATTGCGAAGTTCTGTTTCGTTTCTGGGACATAATATTCAATTCTCATTTTTCTTCTCTCTCCTGGCAAGAGGGGAATTGGGAATCTCATAAGCACCCTCTTCTCCAGAGGAGTATCTTCAAGAAGAGTTACTTTTAGATCCTTCGAATTAGAAAAGTCGAATGCCTTGTATTTCAATTCTGTGAAAGTTATACCAGTATCCGCAGTAATTCTGAATGGCATAAAGGAAATAGACCATGCGTGATCATTCCTAATCTCATACGAAAACGAGTGCTTTCTGAACATGCCGTCATTTAGTACATCTCCTAGGAAAATTTCAATTGTATCGAATACGAAGCTAAGTCTTTTCTTATCCATAGTATTGATATAAAAAAGACTCCTCCCTCTCTTTTGCTTCTCTACTATTCCTGCTTTTTCTAATTTGTCTAGCGCATACTGTATTGAAGTGAATCCTAAGTTTGAATATTTTTGAGCAAGATATTTTCTAACGTCGATTATTTGAAAGTCTCCGGAATTAAAGGTCTGAGAGTTTAGTAAACCTATTAACGCATCTTCAAGTTCTCCCTTTTTTATCATCCGAGAACCTGCTGAGTTTATGTTTAAATAATGAACTTTTCCTTCATGATGGTACACTAAGTATTCATAACGATTTCCTTTTCGATTCGTCGTCCAGGAATGAGTGACCCTCGCTTTGAAACCGCATATGGGACAAACTCCCTCTTCAAAAGAACGCACCATCAAACGATATTAACATATAGTATAAAAATTAGAAAAAATGTAGGATAGTTAGAAAGAATGATTGGTCTATCCGCCACCAAAGCTTGCCCCGCTCAAAGCATGGGCAATTGCGAAGTAAGCGACGCTTCCAAAAGCAATCACCAAAGATATCAGTTCAAACATTTTTATTCCCCCTATATGACAATTCTCATTACCTATTTCGACACTTCTACAGAGTTCGAAAGTTTTCGAACTCTCTAATAATGTTGAATTACCCCCCACGAATATTGAAAAGAAATGGAATCTGACCCCTCAAGTACGATAGCTGGACTACGAGGGACCGCGCAGCAAGAGTATGAGGTATCAAGGAATGGTAATATAGCTGCATTAGCGGTAGGAGAGGATCTAGGGCTTGGGAAAGGCATCTGTCGCGGGAACTTATCCCCCTCCCACGACGGAATGCCTACCCATAACTTGTGGTCTAATAGCAATAGTCTCAAGAAGCTAAGTTGGACTATGGTTTTAGACTTAAGGGTAGCTTGGGAAATGTCAAACCCTACCGGTTTAGCGGATAAAACGAGAATAAAATCAAAACCGTTTATCGTCAAGCCCATGAAAGGTGTAGAAAGAAGCGATTTGATATACCAAAATTTTAAGACTGGGGAGGTTGGGTCAAGGGACCTGGAATTGCGGAATACAAAGGAGGAAAGAGAACTTGGCAATTGACGAAGTAGTGTTTGCAAATCGTAAACTGCTGAGAGTACTGGGAGAGGATAACGAAAGATATAAAGATGACACGAAACTCATGGTTTCGCTGCACAGCATCGAGTTCAGTCATAGAAAAGAAGGCTATCTAGAAGTTGCAAATGACGTGTTCTTTTCAAACCTCATTTATTTACTGTACATTAAGAAAATAGTTGCTGGAGCGGACCTTGAGACCGCTAAAGAAAAGAACAAGTCTGTCTTGATCAAAGAACTAGAAAGGAAGAAATCCTTGGTTCTGAAAAGGTCCTCTGTTCGTTCTACAGATGCTCTTGACTGCGGGAAAACTGACAGAAAACTGGTACTGTTAAATAAGGCGATTTTCATCCTGAAGCGAGATGAGAAAGAAACTGCATTTGGCGGCTTTGATTTTTCCAGGATAGTTTAGATTTGACTCAATAGAACTGTATTTTCTGTGCTTATGCATTGTACTCAATCGGCTTTTCTCTAACTCAATGCAGTCCAGGGGGGTCAATCATTTATTTAGATTCAAATCTATGAGCTGAGCTGGCTTTCAGTAGCTTAAATTGTGGTCAATATCAGCTAGCCTTGACCAATCTTCAGTGCAGCTGTCTTGATCTCCATTATTACTTCTTTGACAAGCTTCCTTGATTTCTCAAGTTGTACAGATTTGGCTGATACCTCCACCTCAAGGCAAGATTCCCCTTTTTTGCTCAACATCGGATGTGATTTGATGTATACTCCCCCATCGTACTTTTTCATAATAGCTGTGATATAAGGAGCTAGAGTTGCCTCAAATACTCCCTTTAATAATACGGACTCCTCAAAATGGAAACTGTCTTTCAGTTTGATTTCTTCCTCTATGAGTTTTAGCATTGACCGCATTTCCGCAGGCACACCTGGCAGAATGTATATTTTAGTATTTCCAACAACATGGAAGATGCCCGGTGCAGAACCTAACTCGTTTTTAACTATCCTCGAGCCTTTGGGTATCAAAGCCATTTTTTCCCTTTCTTTGGACATTTCATGACTCCTACTATCAGCTCTGCTCTTTATGATATTATATACTCCTTCATCCAATACCAAAGAAATTTTGAACTCTTCAGCAAACGATGAAACTGTCATGTCGTCAAATGTGGGCCCAAGTCCACCTGAAGAAACAATGACATCGCACTTCCCTATCAGGGATCTGAACCCTTCTCCAATTTCTTCTTTCACGTCCGGGACAGTCAAAACTCTGTAGACCTCATAACCCGAAAAGTAGAGAAAACGGCCTATTTCAGCCGCATTCGTGTTCACCGTTTTTCCTTTCAGAATCTCATTTCCTATAGTAAGTATACAAGCCCTCATTATCTCGATATATTTAGCAGAAAGATATTGGTTTCTGTATTTCGAAACTGCACAGAAGCACGAATCTTGCTAATTTTGTTTATAGGGTTCCTTTTCCAGTCCACAGCTCGTTTTTCAATACGTCTATTTTGGATTGTTTAAATACTTTTGAAGTAAAAGTTTTATAACTAAAATAATTCTCTGAGAGATGGAATACAAATGGACAGTTTTGGTTAACACAACTCTAGGCGGTTTGATGGGGGCCATAAACATGACTATCGTTCTTATTTCCCTGCCCACAATTTTCAGGGGTTTGAATATAGATCCTACCGCACCCGGAGAGTTCATAATGCTGCTCTGGGTGATGATGGGGTATAGCATCGTTCTTGCGACCTTGCTTGTGACCTTCGGGAGGCTCTCTGACTTATACGGTAGAACAAGATTGTACACACTAGGCTTTGTGATCTTCACCTTTGGATCTATCCTGCTATCAATAATCCCGGACGGATCTGGTAACAACGGTGCAAAAATGTTGATAGGTTTCAGAATGGTGCAGGGTGTTGGCGGTGGACTACTCATGGTCAACAGTACTGCGCTCATCACCGATTCATTTGGTCCGAACGAAAGAGGCCGCGCACTAGGAATAAATCAAATATCATTCATTGCAGGTTCACTGATTGGTCTTATAGCTGGAGGGCTGCTAGCTTCAAGCAACTGGCATTTGGTTTTCATTGTCAACATTCCATTTGCAGTAGCAGGGTCATTATGGTCTGTGTTCAAACTCAAAGCGATCCCGAAGAAAGTGAAGGTACCAATGGACATAGCAGGTAACGTTGCCCTTGGCGGTGGACTGGTGCTTATTAGTCTTGGCTTCACCTATGCACTGGTTCCATATGGAAATTCATCTATGGGTTGGGGAAGCCCCTGGGTCCTCGCATCGTTTGTTGTGGGAGTCGTTCTGCTTGTTACCTTCGTCTTTCTAGAATTAAAAGTCAAGCAGCCGTTATTCGATCTGCGTTTATTCGAGATTCGCGCGTTCAGTTACGGAAATTTTGCAAATTTCGTTTCATCTCTAGGAAGGGGAGCTATCATGTTTCTTGTAATTATTTGGCTCCAAGGAATTTATCTTCCACTTCACGGTTTTTCATACTCCTCCACTCCATTCTGGGCTGGAATCTACATGCTCCCGTTGATGGTTGGTTTCATAGTCCTGGGACCTATCGGGGGAATTCTCACGGACAAATATGGAGCTCGAGTCTTTGCCACCACAGGTATGATTATTACAGCCATTTCGCTGTATCTCTTGACCCTTCTCCCGTACAACTTCAATTTGTGGCAGTTTGAGGGAATTCTTTTGATGAATGGGATTGGAAGTGGGCTATTCGCAGCCCCGAATACTACAGCAGTCATGAACTCTCTGCCGGAAGAAAGCAGGGGAGCTGGAAGCGGTATGAGAACTACATTCAACAATATAGGTCAGACTATAAGCATGGCAATATTCTTTTCAGTCGCCATTTCGATTTTCTCACTGAAACTACCGTCATCCCTGCTTAATACCTCTGTATCAATAGGACTCCCATTACAGATTGCGGTAGCAATCTCGAAAATTCCTCCATCCGGAGCACTCTTTGCGGCATTCCTGGGAATAAATCCAGCTGCCAGCTTTCCATCTGCAATGTTGAATCTGATACCCCCAACTGCATTGAAGTCTCTGATGTCACTGTCATTCTTCCCCAATGCTATTGGCCCATCATTCATGGTAGGTTTGAAGGATTCTCTATACATTGCAATTTTGATGACCATAGCTGGCGCAGTACTGTCTGCCCTCAGTGGTGGAAGATATGTACATGGTGAGGGTTACACTAACGGGAAGAAAGTTACAAAGATCTCCTCTGGAAATCCTGACTCCGGTCAAAGAGGGCAGAAATGAAGAATGAATATGCTCTCATCCTTGACCAGCTTACTTCAATGAGAAAACTGAGAAAAAAGATATTGGACGACATAAATGCGAATCTGAAAGAAATGAACTCTAGAGATTTCATAGTGTTACACAACATATGCAAGAGCATAAAGGAGCCAACAATGAGTGACCTCTCCGAGTCTTCTGGTCTTTCTAATGCACTCATAACTTCGTCCATCGATAGTCTTGAGGGCCTCAAGCTCGTGAAGAGGAAAAGGGGACCAGACCGGAGAAGCTATGTCTTGAAACTCACAGCTGATGGGATCGCTAAGTGCAAGGAAATGGAGAAATTGAAGTACAGCAGCATCAACTCCATCTTCAGCAGCATGACTGGTGAAGACATTGCAACCCTCAAAGAGATTCTAAAAAAGTTGAATGAATTGATGGAGAAGTATACTTGACCTCTGGAGAACTCCTTTCATCAAGATAAAGCGTTTATGAGTGAAGGGATTGACTCCTCGTAGAGATATTCCAGCCCGAAGTGTCCTTCGTCAAATTCTTTGTAATCGTGTTTTACTTTGTGCTTATTCATTAGTTCACTCATTCCCTTCATTCCAATGTTTATCGAGAATTCGTCTCTGTTACCTACCTGCAGGATCACTTTCTGTTGCCGAAGACTGTCTAAACGATTTTCAAGATTTCGTAGTGGGTCAAGGAGAAGCCATCTGTTCCAAACGTCCTGTCTGAAGGTATGATATTTTAAGTCGAAAGGCAGGTCGAATCCAATCTTTGACTTATGGTTCGGGGAATAGAAAGCTGCCATCGCAAGGACATTCATCACACCGAAGTCCAGGTTATCGGGATGAGGCTTTTTATTAAAATATTTCAGAAATTCTTGCGGGTTCATTTTTTCGAGTTTTGTGATTCCTGAAGCAAAGTCTCTCACGTAACAATACTCGAATCCTGAATCTCCAGAAACATCCACAAATCCACCAAAAACATCAGGATGCTTTGTTGCAAGATTATAAGAACCAAACCCGCCCGATGATTTTCCAAAAAGACCTATCTTCCTGTTTCCATACTTGCGTTTTATAAGACCCACAACATCATTCACTATGAAGTCCTCATAATTCCCCACGGCAGAGGAATTGACAAACTGATTGCCGTAGTAAGAGGTCATTGTATCCGGTAAGAGTATAATGAATGAGCTTGACTTCTTCTCTGAAATAGTTTCGAGAGCTCTGAAGAAATCGTGCCCTGTATATGACCGATTTAAGAAGCTATTTGAGCTCCCAAAAAATCCCGCAAGACCGATCAATGCAGGAGTAGATTCTTTAACATTTCTTTCGAGCACGATTATCTCCCGCCTTACTGGGTCTTTTAGGATATTGTCTTTAAGGCTTTTCCCCACAATTTCTAACTTCTTTACTTCAAAACGTTTTCTCCCTAAAGTAACGGGCATGATCCACTATCATTCTGGCGTGAATATCCTTTTCTCACATCGCGTAGGAGGTGAGAGAGATATTCGGCTGCTAGATTATTAATTCTTCCTGATCTACGTTCCTATTCGCGACCCCTAGGTCTGCAACATCGATTTCCACATTCCCGTAAAGTTTCGCCTTTTCTCTTCCGGAGAATAACGCAGAAGCCAATCTACCTGCTGAATCCGCCTTCATTATGCCACTTCCACTGCTTCCATTTACAACCGAGAGATTCATGTATTTTTCCAGCACGTATGTTCCATCCATATTGTTCATGGAATAGAAGCCTGCCCAGCTTGCCAGCATGCGTGCGTCGTGAAAGGCTGGTATGTATTCTCTTAGGACTGTGTGAAGGTTATTAGAATAATATTCTGCATCAGCGATTGGATCCTCTTCAAGACCGAAAGCTCTTCCTACACCCTCACTGTACGATACCCAGAAAGTCTTTGATTTGGGATCAGGTCTAAGGTCAATGGCGGGACCGGGAAGAATAGTGAATGGAAAAATGTCTTCGATTCCGGTAACCCTTCTTGAAATCATCTTTGAAATCCCGTCACTTTGCAGTTGAAAGACCTGAACTTTTTTAGGTTGTGTGAAGGCATCAATTCCCAGCGGGCTAAGAAGATCACTGGTCCAGACATCTGTCGCCAGGAGGAACTGATCCGCCGAGATGTCTCCAGCAGACGTGTACAGTGACTCGACCACCTTGTCTTGCCATATGAAAGGCTCACCTGGAAAGTTCAACCTGGATCGTGGGGCTAGATTCAACTTTTCCACCTTCGTGTTGAATTTAAACTCTGCTCCCAGTTTATTTAACTGCTGGAAGTAATATGAGGCCAAAAGGTCGGGTTCAAGGATCCCACAATTTTCACCCACTAGACCACCAGAAATATTTCTGAGATTCATTATCTTGCTCGCCTCAGGGTCTGGTTCAACTTGGATACCAAGATCTGCGATTTCTTCTCTAGTGATTATCTTTGACCTTACTCTCTTTAGAATTTTTTTGACTGCTACCGAATTCAACCTCTCCTCGTCCATCAAGAACAGGTATCCGTTAGAATGCATTCCGAGATTGAACCCTTTGTCTTGTATATCTTTGTAAAACGAGATCGAAGATGAAGCAAGCTTATAATTTGTATCTGAAGTGAAGACGTCCCTGAATGCAGCATCACTCTTCGCAGTATTCCCCTGGGCGTAGGTACTCCATTTGTCAAGAATACAGATTCTCAAGTCGGGGTTGTCCAACTTGATGTGATAAGCAGATGAGAGCCCTGAAATTCCTGCTCCAACAACGACTAGGTCATACTTCTCCATTTACGAAATGAATTGCAAACGTTTATTTAACTCTCAGGCAATTGCTGGACTTCTTGGTTTGTTCCATCATAACAGATCCATATTCTTAAGAAGGTGATAGGCAGAAGCGATATCTTCCAAGCCAATCCCCATTGTCTTGAATATTGTCTTTTTATTTCCTTTATACTTTTGACTTTCTCCAACTACGTCTTTGAACTCAACTGTCTTTCCTCCTTCGTTTACAAAGTCAGAAATTTCCGAAGATTCCTTGAACGCCTGTTCAAGATGTTCTACTACCACAATATCCGAGCTTCTCATCACAGTTTGTGAAACTTCCCTGTGAGATAGTACGTTTGCACCTCCAATGTTCAGGTGATAACTTTCAAGAAACGATAGGTCACTTATTAGTGGTTCCTTTGAGGAAGTGATACATGAAATAACGTCGGCCCCCTCGAGGACTGATCTCATGTCTTCACTGAAGGAGATATCACAGTGGTACTTTTGTTCCATTTTCTTGACAAACTGTTTTCCATGCTCGGGAGTACGTGAATACACTCTTATTAGTGAGGGATCGCCTATCTCTAAGATCCCTTCCAGCTGTGTTTCTGCCTGAAATCCAGAGCCAATTAATGAAAATACGGAACATTTGCCATGCAAAATATTAGTTCCAAGTGCAGTGACTGCCCCAGTCCTGACTTGCCCAAGCTTATTGGCCTCTATTACGGCTATCATTTCGGACGAAACTGAGTCAAATAACAACACCACAAACCTTGCACCCTCCTTTGTAACAACATAAGTCTTGAACCCCGTAATGTGATATTTGTTCATGTATGCGGGCATAGTACTTAGCACGCTGGATTCAGAAATAGTGCGATTACGAGAGTCAACTCCCGCAGTATTATTGAAGTATTCCTTAAAGGCATCATTCACTGCATCTATTGCCATTTTCATACCAAAGTTTGCTTCAACCTCGTGTTCAGTAATATAATACATCCAGAGCGTAATTCGTATTCTCTTGATACAATTTACCATAAAGGCATTTGCAACTTATAGTCGGTGCTATTGGTAATTTGTACTTATTATAAAGACTAAAAATAAGCCAATCAACTTAAAGTGCCGGTTATGGAGCCAATATATCCATTGTAAGTAATGTCAATCTGCAGACCTGAAAGTTTCACTGGGGCTCCAGTGGAGTGAAAAACTATGTAAATTATTGCCTGAGATTGGATGTTCGTTGCACCGTTTGCGGGAATCGCTCCGTTAGAAGACCAAGTGTCTCCGCTGCTCGTGAAAGTGTTCATATAAAGGACTGTCCCATCTGGATTTGTAATTGTAACATTTTCAACTGTCCACCCAACACCGGTGGGTTTGTCACTTCCATTTATCATTTGCATGTGAAATTTTGATGGGTCACTCAGCTTAGAAGGAGTTGCTAAGTTCAACATTAGCGTTGTCGTATTTGTTCCAAAGGATTCTTCTGTTATGCTTCCAATTAATGGTGAGGGAGTCGTATAGTGTGAGACGAGAATATAAACGGTTGTTGCCAGTATAACTGTGACTGCAACCATGAGTATAGTGGCGATGACTGGAGATACAGCTTCATCTTCCGCGATTTGAAGTGGCCAAATTTTCTTATGTGTTTTCCTAACGACATCCTTCATTTCTTTTCATCTGGTACTCCAGAAGTGTAAAGAAATGCCTAAATGCAATATATATTTTGAGGTCTTCAAGGACTTCGAAAAGTGCGCGAAACATTGATTTTCTAGCATTTATGCGCCCCTGAGTATAGTGAGAGCACGTTCGAGTAATTCCAGTCTGATTTCAATACATCTTAATTCAGTAGGCCCATCGCAGATCAATTCCAAATCTTTGATTCTTTCCCTTCTGTCTTCGATATGCTTTATGAGTACTTTTTTGGCAATCTCTTTGGCCTTTTCAAAATCATCACTGACACGTCCAATGCTTAGATTCTTGAAGTAAAGCATATATGGAAGCCCTGAAATGAAAATGTTTCGGGCTACTCTATAATAACCCACCGAGGAATGATCAAATTTCACTTTACTGAAGGAGATTAACAGTTTGAGGTTCTCCCTTTTCCTCCCAGCAGCTCTATTGACTTCAAGGTCATCAAAAAATTTCGCACTTTCAATGATTTTATTTCTGCACTGCTCTTCCACTTCGAAACCTTCTAATATTATGAATGTTAATATCTTCTAAAATATCAATAATGGATAATCTCATAAAACCTGATTTACTGAGACTTTCCAGACACGTGTTCTTATTGAAAGATTTTTTGGGTAAGAACATAATAATGAAACGAATTCTGTTAGGCATAGATTCTGAAAGTTCTCCTGATTTTCCTGACAATGATATAAAGGCTTGAACTCGTAATTGTCTTTTACCGTGAACATTTGATCATTTGCAGTTTTATTTTCATTGTATACGTCATGAGTTCCATCATTAAAGGCAGAGAGAGCCCAAATCGGGCTCTCTCTTCGATGGCCCCTCCGCTTGAGTGATGAATCAACAGTTCTGCATAGACTGCTGAAAGTATTTGCTGTCTTCCCAATCATTACTCTACTATACGTCATACTCTGGTTGGTCTTTAATACCACCAGAGAGTTAGAATAACTTTCTAACTTCCCGTTAGTATAAAAATATCAGACTGTATTTGTAATTCGAGGGAGAGTAATGATTGAAATATTTACTCTGGCAATCGGACTCGCTTTGAGCGTCTATTTTACGTTGATAAACCCCATTATCGAGGGAGGAGTTGCTGCAGGTGGAGGATAAGTTCTTCTCTCTTTTTCATTTTCTAACTTTTAATATGCGTTGGGATTGTTTGTAGATGACTTATTCTAAAGAAGAGGGGATCTGTCCATTCTGCAAGAGAAAGTCATTCATAACCAGGAAGTGGGTTCTGAACAACTATAAGACTAGGTATAGTTACACCATTTATCATCACGATGGGTCCGTCCACTATTCCAATACAACCCCGAATAATGCCAGAACATTCAAGAAGGGGATTATAGAAAAGGTTTTGATAGAAACCATAAACTCAGAAAATTTCAAAGATGGATTGTTTCTGACGCGGGACATCAAGAAGAGACTCCAAAAGGAGTATCAGGAAATAAGCTCAGACACTCTTAGAGATAATCTCCACAGGCTAGTTGAGATTGGCATGCTGGAGAAAGTCAGAAAAGGGAGGCAGATCTACTTCCTCAATGCCATATTTAAGGACAGACTCAGCTATGTTTTCGACTCAGTTAAGTTCTCCCTCGGCGATACAAATGAAGATTCACTATTCAGGAGCCATGTTTCTGTCTATAACATTAGAAATGACAAAACCTGGCCACTGTATTTTCTGCCGTACCGAATTTTTGGTGATACAGACATTATCTATGATAAAATGAGATTTAAGGCAATTGACTTGACAAATAATGAGGACCTAAAGGTTCTACTTATTGAAGACAATCCAAGGGAAAAGAGAATTTTGATAAGACTGAATAGACCTCTCTTCCCGAATGAAAACATGAAAGTAAGGTTTGATTATGATTGGCAAGAACCTAGGCAGAATTTTGTTTTTACAGCTGCAACTCATATGAACGCATTTGAGATCGTTCTCTCCAGCAACTATCCCCTCAAGATTCAGGCATCCCGAACTATTTCTACTATGAACGAGCTCAAGGATCTGTCAAACGAAGTTGTAGGAACCAGGACCAAAAAGTGGAGATTTGTATATTCCGTGAAGTTGAAATCAATAAGACCATTTTCTGTTCTCCAGTTTAGGTGGAAAAGGACTTGAAAGTTTTCGAGATATTGTCGGCAACATTCAATATTGTTGGCAAAATGTGTGATTCAGATGCCTAGAAAACCAGCAGAGTCTTTGTGCAAAATTTGTGGGGCAAATGCAACAGTGAAGATCAACTACGCAACGGGGAGTGGAGGAACAGTTTACTTGTACGAGATTTACACCCACAAGAACGGGACGGTTCATTACTTCAGGCCGGGAAAAGTTTTACAAAAACGGGATGCGTTCAGTGACTTTGAAGCGACGCTAAGAACCAAGATGAACGATGGAGAGTACAGGTTCAAAGATATAAAGAAGCTTTTTGAATCATTTCGCGGCTCATCAGCAAGCAACACCATGGTGCAGAGATACATTGAGAAAGGGATGAGGGCAAAACTTATCAGGAAGTCAGTCGAAGACGGGATGATACTTTACTTTAAGGGGAACCAGAGAGATTCGCCCAAAGTCGTTAAGATTCAAGAAACATCTGTATCTTATCATATTTCAGACTCAGCAGTGGCAATGTCAATTCTTCTCAAGTTCTTAAACGAAGGTGAAAGCCCACTCAACAGGATCCCAATAACTATACCTACGGGGATCATAGACACTATCAGTGAACTTAATATTGAATCGTTCGACAAATTTGGCAAGATATCGGAGGGAAACATGGAGATAGCATTTTCTTTTACCGGACAGACCGGGATTGGAGTAGGTTTGAGGAGATCCCTGGGTCCTTCTGAGAGTGATTTCCTTTTCGTCACCAGTCGATTCACTTTTTCCGAGCATTCACTGAAGTTTGCACTACCACTTGACACAGGTTCACTCAGAATTCATATTACCAAGGAATGGGAAAAACCTGTGCACGTCAGAAAACGTTTATTGGATGGTATAAAGGAAACCAACCCCGATAGTGTAAGGAAGGGGTTCTTAAGCGACGGCCTGAGTTTTGCCGAAGTCGAATTTGGCAAGTCTAGCAAGGGAGAGGCAGTTGTAGTCTCTTGGTAAGTGTGGCTCTTATTGCCTCGTCTAATCAACTCTGTATATTTATCAATGAATGAGAATATATAACTCTCAGTATTTCTAATGGAGAGTTTAATTGAATTCGACATTCAGTTGAAGGTCCTCGAGAAAAACACTTTCATTCTTTCCACTCAATTTCTTTTTTTATTAACTACTTTCAAAAGT
The DNA here is from genome assembly GCA_021797915.1 of Thermoplasmata archaeon. Taxonomy (GTDB): domain Archaea; phylum Thermoplasmatota; class Thermoplasmata; order Thermoplasmatales. Next base: position 40,881 of record JAJZYT010000005.1, read on the forward strand.
GTACCAAATAGTTAATGTACGAGTTTAAGAAGTGATTTTAAGATGTATCGTAATAAAAAGGATGATGACGAATGATCTTGGATTGGACAACCATACTGAATTTTGCCCTGACTTTCGTCGTAGGACTGCTGTTCGGGCTGGCCATTAAGAAGGGACTGGTGGCGTTCGTGCTTGCACTCGTTGGCTTCGTCATTGCTGGTTATGTCGGGTTGACTTTCGTTCCTAAGATTTCGTTCAGTTATGAAGTAACTAAGTTTATCACTTATGTTGTAACTTATATCCACGACGTTAAGCTAGGGGCAATTGCAGTATCTCTGACAGTTATACTGTTTCTGATAGGCCTTGCAATTGGGCTCTGGAAGGGATAAGTCAATTTTTGTTTTTAATTTAGTTTCTATGTTTTACGGTAAGAGCTGATTCTTTGCATTTCAGGAGGGTGAGTTGGAATAAAGGTTGATTAAGTCGTAAATAATTCATTCTGGATTGAAGAAGGTAATAGAAGAGGAAGCAGTTTCCGAAGTCGTGGGGACCATATTGGTTCTTGCAATAACAGTTGTTTTGTTCTCTGCAGTTTTTGTTTACGCCCAACAGTTTCCCCTCGCAACTACCTCAAAACAGATCACCGTAGTTCAGCAGCTGTCCTACAATATAGATACACACACACTATTCGAGAATCTTACGGAGAAAACGGGAAGCATCCTATTGAGAAGCGATACGTATTTTGTGGTCCTCATCGACAACCACGAATACTCGACAAACCTTGCAAACATGCGAGTTAAAAGTCCCTATGAAAATTCCTCTTCGTTATTCGAGCCCGGAGATACAATAACCTGGAACAGTTCGTATGTCGGTGCGACTGTAAGAGAAAATTCCTCGATCAACTCTATGCTTCTTTATAGACCCTCAAACCAAGTCCTGTGGCAATCCGTGAATAATGTCTCTAGCGGGTTATCCATTTCAGTCTTCTATGTGACTCCTTCCCCGATAAAAGCAAATGAAACTTTCACTATTTTTGTTCAGGTAAACACTTTTGACCCTAATGGGACAACAGCATATCTGAATCTCACTTCACTCTATGAGACGGCTTACAACAAGTCGATGAACATCTATAGTCTGTCAGAAAATAAATTAAATTTCTACTTTGAGGGAATTTCACCTTCCTCCCTTCCAAGCTCCTCAATGGCAAAGTTGAATGTAACCTGTGATGGCATTTCTGTGAATTCTGAGATTAACCTATCTTGAACCTTGATGCCGATCATCCGCTGTATCTCTCCATTTAGTCTCCCAATTATTAGACATCTGAAATCAGCGAAGTTAGAAAATATCGTGTAGAAGCCACCGCAGAACCTACATATGTTGACTTCTCTGACAAACATCTATATATTTCGAAGAGATTGTAAATTGTGCTAGCCGAGCTTGAGGTTCTTGGAGGAATTGGAACTGTTTACGTTCTCGGAGTATTTGCCTGGACTTTCTTGAAATTCTCAAAAATGAGAAGGCAACTTCTGAAGGCGCCGGTACTCTTTTTTGTGTTTTCTTTGATTTCGATGCTATTCGTTGCACTCCTTGGGTCCGATGAATTTTATTTCCTCCCTCTCGTCGCCACCGAGTTTCTGCTGATGTTAACAATCTTCTACAGCTACCTCAAAACGAATGCAATCTTTCTAAGTGCCCTGGTACTTTCTGCTGGCTCCACAACAGGGAACTGGTTCGTTCCGTACTTCGAAGACATCCTTATGATTCTCTCGATCTACTTCTCACTGTACATCACGGGGTCATTCTTACAGGCTAAATCTCAGGAAAGTAAAGGCAGTACCATTGTGATGGGGTCGTTCATACTCATGGACTTGTCCCTGGTCCTGGAAGCATTCTATATTCTGAAGTTCAACAGTTCGTTTATGGAGATCGGTGTTTCGTTATTCGTCGTCTCGGTAATTCTATTCTTGCTTCCTTTTCTTTTGGGAGGATCATCAAGGAATGCGTGATAGCCAACTCCAACGGATGAAGAAGAACAGGAACGAGGTTCAGATTATCTTCGAGTTACTTGGAGAACTGAATGACGGAAACTCGCAGACTTCGTCTCTGCTTAGGAGGGTTAACATTCCATTTAGCAAGTATCAAGAGCTACTTGACAGGCTGAAGGAGAGAGGGCTTGTGGATATCACAATGGAGGGGAACAAGAATTCCATAAATTTGACAGATAAGGGAAGAGAATTCATAGAACAATACAGGAAATTCAGCAAATTGATGGAGAGAAGTTACGGCCTGACTCTTTGAATCTAACAGTTTTCACTTTTACAGCGTTGTTTTGATACAAAAAGTATTTCATGATTCCAGTTATATAGTTCTCGGTTATTATGGTGAGCGAAGGGAGAATTATGGAGAGCGCGACAGGACCTGTTGTGACTGCGATGGTACATCTAAAAGCAGATACGAGCAAGATCGAGACTATCAGCGCTAGCCTTTCAGAACTAAACTTCATCGAGGACATATACTTAGTTACAGGAAATTGGGATATGATCCTGAAAGTCAGGTTTCCCGACGTCAACCAGATGAGAAATTTTTTAGTGAAAGATCTGAGGAAAGTGGATGGTATAAAGGATTCCTACACGTCGATGGTTATAAGTATATTCAAAGATAGGGGGGTCAAATTCCAGTGAGTGATTTATATGGACGAAATGTCGCAAATTTTGTTGGATACCATAAGAATGCTTGATGAATTGATTTCGGACTATTCGATACCCAGAAATATTAGGAAGAACATTCAGGCCGCAAAGTCGAGGTTGTCGCAGGATAAAGGCAACCTAGACGTGAGGGCTGCTACTTCCATTTCGACGCTAGATGAAATAGTAAATGACCCAAACACCCCAGGTCACGCAAGGACCCTGATCTATACGATAATGGGCAAGCTTGAGATACTTCAGAAGAAAGCTTCCTCAATTCACTGATCTTTTACCCATTTTTTCTTGGCCACTTTTCTGACGTGTTCTATTACCTGGTTTAGGGGGGTTCCGGGACCAAAATTCCCCGTTATACCAAGTTTTTCCAATTTCTTTCTGTCTGCCGGGGGGATTATTCCACCCCCGACTATCTGAATATCACCCGCACCTAGTTTCTTCAACCATTTCTTTACCGCAGGGAACGCACTTAGATGAGCACTGTTGTGTAGGCTAAGTGCAACTACGTCTACGTCTTCATCGACTGCAATCCTTGCCACGCTCTCTGGCGTAGGCAAAAGGCCTGCATACAAGACTTCCATTCCCGCGTCCCTGAATGCCTTTGCGAGCACAAGCACACCCCTATCATGGCCATCTAGAGCTGGCTTGGCAACCAGAATTCTTATCCTTCTCTTCATATTATTGTTGGTTCCTTCCATCCACCGAACACCTCCCTTCCCACATCGGATATTTCCTGCAGAGTCGCATAAGCCTTCACGGCTTGTATTATACTCTCCATAGAGTTTTCATCTCTACTATATATATCTCTCAGCCTATCCAGACTCCTCTGCACATTTCCCTCGTTCCTCTTCAGCTTGACTTCTCTTAGTCTCTTCCTCTGGATCCTCTCGGCGTTGAAGTCAATCTTTAGAACGTTTATGGGCTGTTCATTTTCCTTTGAGAACGCGTTGACTCCGACAATCTTCAACTCACCGCTTTCGACCTTCCTCTGATGCGCGTATGCTGTTGCTGCTATCTCTTTTTGAAGGTAACCGTTCTTGATGGCGCTCACAACACCTCCCATTGCGTTGATTGTCTTGAAATACTTGTACGCTTCCTCTTCCATCTTATCAGTCAGGCTTTCAAGGTAGTACGATCCGCCCAGGGGATCTACGACATCTGGGATACCAGTTTCGTGAGCTATTACCTGCTGTGTTCTCAGTGCCACTTCCACCGCCTGTTCGGAAGGCAAAGCCCAGGCCTCATCGTAGGAATTAGTATGGAGACTCTGTGTGCCTCCGAGAATTGCGGCCATGGCTTCAACAGAAGTTCTGATGATGTTGTTAAGAGGTTGTTGCCAGGTAAGCGAATATCCGGATGTCTGGCTGTGAAACCTCAGTTTCATCGAACGTTCACTCTTTGCACCATATGTCTCTTTCATTTCCTTTGCCCAGATTCTCCTTGCCGCCCTGAACTTCGCAATTTCTTCGAAGAAATTCGTAGAACTGTTGAAAAAGAAACTGAGCCTTGGTGCGAAGGAGTCAACGTCCAATCCATTCTCGATACCTAACTTTACATATTCGAAGCCGTCTGCCAAAGTAAAGGCGAGTTCCTGTACCGCGGAGGCACCAGCTTCCCGAATGTGGTAACCGGAAATAGAGATATAATTCCATTTCGGCATGTTATTTGTGCAATAAATCATCATGTCGCGAATTATTCTCATGTGCGCTTCTGGAGGGTACATCCATTCCTTTTGCGCAATGTACTCCTTTAGAATGTCGGCCTGAACTGTTCCCGCAAGATTCTTTTTGGGGACCCCTCCTTTTTCGCCAACGACAGCATACATCGCAGTCAGTATATTTGCTGGAGCATTGATCGTCATTGATGTCGAAACCTTGTCCAAGGGAATGCCCTTGAAAATTACTTCCATATCCTTTAGAGAAGACACATTTACACCACATTTGCCGACTTCCCCGTGAGCCCTATCGGAACTAGCGTCCAATCCATATAGTGTTGGCATATCAAACGCAACGCTAAGTCCTGTTTCGCCGTGGGAGAGCAGGAGTTTCAATCTTCCATTCGTATCCTCAGGGGTACCGAATCCCGAGAACATCCTCATTGTCCAGAGCCTACCTCGGTACATGTCAGGGTGAATACCTCTGGTGTAAGGATATTCCCCAGGTGCGCCAAGCTTTGACTTGTAACTTCCCTTGACGTCGTCGGGAGTGTAATAATCTTTTAACTCAAATCCGGAACTATTTGACCTAGGGTTGCCCTTAAGTACCTCAGTATCCGATTTATATGCCTTTTTGGTTCTATTTGTTGCAGGCATCTTATACTACATCATTATTCGTTAAAAAGTTCTTTCGCCTTCAACGGTCATTGAATAAACGTTTCTTGTGCTCCATAACGATTAATTATTCTCATTCAATTAGTGTTACATGAGTTCGAAGATTACCATTGAAGGCAAAGACTACAACTTTTTTCCATTAAAAGAGCTGGAATCCAAGGGATATAAAGTAGAAAACTTGCCCTATTCAACCAAAATTCTTCTCGAGAATCTATTGAGGAAAATGGACGGAAAAGTGGTGAAGGAGGAGCACCTGATCAAGGTCCTAGAAAGAAAGAGAGAGGAAATACCCTTCTTTCCTTCGAGGGTGATACTTCAGGACTACACTGGAGTACCTCTGATAGTTGATCTTATAGCTATGAGGAGTGCTGCCCTTAAAATGGGTAAAGACCCGCAGAAAATCAATCCGGTAATCCCGGTTCAGTTAGTAGCGGACCATTCGGTACAAGTTGACAAGTTCGGAACCAATTATGCAATTTTTCAAAACAGGTCTCTGGAATACAGCAGAAATAGTGAGAGATATGCGGCCCTGAAGTGGGCGCAGAATAACTTCAGGAACCTCAAGATCGTTCCTCCAGGTAATGGAATAGTGCATCAGGTAAATTTAGAATTCCTTTCAGAAGTGGTTGCGAACCGTGACGGTACGCTTCTTCCAGACACTGTTATAGGGACGGATTCGCACACAACCATGGTTAATGGGATCTCTGTCCTGGGATGGGGAGTGGGCGGACTCGAAGCAGAGGCCGTCATGGTTGGTGAACCTTCCTACATTATAGTACCGGAAGTCGTAGGAGTAAAACTCAGAGGACAACCAAAAGAAGGGGTTACGGCGACCGATATAGTCCTGTCGATAACAGAGTTCTTGAGAAAGGCCAATGTAGTTGGGAAGTTCGTGGAATATTATGGAGACGGAATTAAGTACCTCAGCACACAGGACAAGACTACAATTTCAAACATGTCACCCGAATACGGCGCCACAGTCGGCTACTTCCCTTACTCCAGGAACACTTCGAAATATCTTTCGCTGACAGGAAGAAGTGCAGAACACATCAAGATCGTAGAAACGTACTTGAAGGAACAGGGTCTATTTTATGATGGAAAGAAGAAGCAATATGACCAGTTTTTAGAATTCGATCTTTCCACTGTTGTTCCTACAATAGCAGGACCTTCTAATCCAGAAGACAAAATATCTCTGTCCGATGTGCAATCTATAAAGAAAATAGTAGAAGATAGTCTCTCCAAGAATTTGAATTTGACACAACAAAGATCATTCGCTTTAAAGATAGGTGGAGAAGATACTCATTTGAAAGATGGGAGCGTTGTAATCGCTGCTATAACTAGCTGCACAAACACCTCTAATCCCGATGTTCTGATTGGTGCTGGTCTGATTGCAAAGAAAGCGGTTGAGTTGGGTTTGACGAGGAAACCGTACGTCAAGACTAGTTTCGCTCCAGGCAGTCCGGTCGTTGAAGAGTACCTCAAGAAAGCAAACCTTCAACCATATCTGGATGGCCTTGGATTCCACATAGTCGGATATGGCTGTACGACTTGCATAGGAAATTCCGGCCCGCTTATAACAGAGGTGGAGGAAGCGATCAAGAATGACAAGATCTACACAGCGGCTGTGCTCAGCGGAAATAGAAACTTTGAAGGTAGAATAAATCCCATGGTTCAGGGATCTTTCTTGGCATCACCAATGCTCGTGGTTGCTTATTCCTTAGCCGGGAGGATAGACATCGATTTCGTGAAGGAGCCCATATCTATGGACCCCAACGGAAACCCCGTATTCCTGAAGGATCTATGGCCAGAAAAGAAACTAATCAAAGATTACGAGGATAAGTTCCTGAGTAAGAGACATTATACGGAGAGGAAGGAGAAGATCTTTGAGGGTGTGGAAGAGTGGAAGAATTTGGAAATCCCTGCGGGAACTCTGTACTCGTTCCAGCCAAAATCTACATACGTTAGAGAGCCTCCTTGGTTTGAAGTATCATCCACCCTTATCCCGATTGAAAACGCGAGGATACTGGCAATATTCGGTGACAGAGTGACCACCGATCACATCTCTCCCGCAGGGAGCATTGTGCAAGATATGCAGAAGTACAGAAGGATATGGGAGGAGCTAAAGAGTGGGGATAGTACATCGATGAGCCAGGTAGAATCTCCGGCTGCCAAGTATCTAATGGAAAATGGAGTAGAACCAAAAGACTTCAACTCATTCGGTGCGAGAAGGGGAAACCACGAAGTCATGATGAGAGGGGGATTCTCGAACCCGAAAATCAAGAACAAGATGATAGATACCGCAGGGGGATTCACTGCCCACTACCCGGGAGGAGAGAAGATGTCTTTCTTCGATGCTGCGGAACTGTACAAAAAGGAGAACACTCCTTTGGTCATTTTTGCGGGTAAGATGTACGGGGCGGGCAGCAGCAGAGATTGGGCAGCAAAGGCGACCTACCTCCTGAATGTGAAGGCCGTGATAGCCGAGAGTTTCGAGAGAATCCATCGTTCTAATCTCACGAACATGGGAGTGATCCCGATTGAAGCCGACATTTCTCAGCTTTTCCTCAAAGGAGACGAACTGGTTTCTATTGAACTCAGGGACGTTAAGGAGGGCCAGAGTGTGAGTATACGGATAAAAGGAGAGGTGGAAAAGACTATTACTGGGAAGGTGCGGCTAGATACTGAGGCAGAAATAGAATATTGCAAGAGCGGGAATATCCTGAACTACACTCTCTCAAAGATGTGATGGAAACGGGTCAAAATGGATGTTTCAAAAGGTTTATTTGAGAACTAACTATCGATGGTTCGGGTCGATCTAACTTTGCCTACAATTCCAATAACATCATTTTCACCACAAACATTCACAGCCGGGTACTATTTTGAAATATTCATAGGCATAATGGTCATAGTGGGAATAGTCCGAGGTCTTGTTGGAAGAAGGTACAGTGCAGGTAGGGTGCTGAGAACCCCAGCCGTCTATATCCTGTTCACCGCTTTCGCTATATACTTCACCAAACAGCCGAACATTTATGCAGAGGCGGTGATCGTCCTCATACCCGTTGGAATACCCTTCGGAATCAAATTCGGGAAGGATGTAAAGATCTTTAAGAAAGAAAACGTGTTCTACTACAGGAGATCCCCTTATATATTGATTATTTGGGCACTGGCACTGATAGCAAGGGTATATCTGGAATTGTCCTCTTTCAACTCTATTTACGCAATAATGGTAATTAATTCACTTCTCTCATTAATCACTGGATTGTTGCTCGGCGAGGCTATTAACATTCTCAGAACCCATAGAAGGACTACTAAGGAAATGAAAAACAACACTTCGAACTAGGACATCAACAGGACTACTCTTAGTCTGTTTTCTTTTACGATCCTTCAATCATTTTAGTCCAGCCTGTAAAATTCCCTATAGAAATTCATCGACACTTCTATACTGTCATGGTCAACTCCCTCTTGGATGAGCATGTTAACCCTTTTAGGAACTGAGTCAGCGGGCAAAACAAAGTTTGGATTGTTTTCATCTCCTGCGAAATCCGTTTCAAGGAAAAATCGGGTCTTCCCCCAAGGGGCGGCTCGCGCATTACTCCGTCCCGCAGGAACCGAAGGTACTATCTCGCAGTTTTCAGAGAAAATTGGTAAACTGAAGTGTTTCACAACGAGTGAATTTTTTCCGTTCCTTCTTGCCTTTTTCATCAATTCGCACATTCCACTTGAATCCAATGACTCGGTATGCAAAATTAAGGGTATGTCCTTGTCTGCAGTCATCTGGAATATGTAATCCATTATGCTGTTGCTTTCTTCCATGTTTTCCGCTGACGTCTCGAAATGGGGTCTTCCTACCTCACCGATTGCGTTGGCAGAACCTTCCTCGACGAGTTTGATGGCCAAATCCAACGCTTTCCTATAAATATCCACGGTCTTTTCAATGCCTATTTTTTCTTTCATTTCTATGTAATTTACCGGGTAAGGGCCGATACTGACCACAACTTCTAATCCCTTATCCCTCAATCTCTTTCCAAGTGAAATTGTCTCGTCGTACTTTTTTGAAAATTCATCGAGTGAAAAACAACTCTCAGTTAGGTTTACTAAGTTGATTGAAGTTCCTCCTTCCTTTGTGAATGTTTTCACAAAGAAATCTAGTGACGAACTTGTCAAGTGGACGTGATTATCGAAAATCCTCACATGAGTTTATGAAATGACCGTTTAAAACTATATCTTGCCAAATAGAAGCTCTAAGGGAATTGCTTTTTATTCTCTTTACAAACCCATTGAAGAGTTGTTTCCTTCAATTATTTGAATAATTCACAGCCATCTTCTCCAGGACAAGATACTCGTGCAAAAGGTTTGATTTTCTTTACAGGATGCGAAACGATCACTAGGTGACAGTTGTGATTCCGAAGAGACAAGTAAGGGGACTGAGTACAGCACCAAGTTTGAAATAATCTTTTGACATCTGGGATAAATGTTAGAGGGACAGTTTGGTTCTCTCGGAAATTTCATAAAGAAGAGGTACAAGATCATAATCATCGTTTGGCTCGTAGCCCTATTGGTGCTCCTCCCTTTTGCTGCTGAGTCCACTAGTCTGGTTAATTACAACATAGAGAATGTTGAGTTTGCAGGGAGTAACCAAACAATGTCGGCCGAAGCCAAGACTCTTCTTAATAACCAGTTCAATAGTTCGAATTCTTCTTCTAACGGAACTGCAGTCGTACTCTACATTGCCTCTCCGCTTGAAAATGTGACCTCTTACAAACTGTGGGAAAGGTTAAACTCGACTTACAAGAGTGATCTCAACAGTTTGGCTCCTTCAGGAATAATATCTCCTTATGATATAGGGAACGGTGTTGTAAATTCCATATCAAATTCAACGTATACCGTTTATACTGATGTTTCGAAAGCGGCCAATGGTTCAATTTCGGGATACAATACTTTCAACAGTTCCGTAAATAGCGTTGAAAATTTCACTATTGAACTGATATCCATTGACTCTTACTTTAACTCGACTCACTACAACATTTCACTCGCGGTGCAGAGTTATTCGACACTGTTCAAGTCTTACGAGGACACGATCAATAACACATCCCAGCTGTTGTATGGGATACCACTAGCATATTACACGATATACAACAACAAATCGTTGGCTGCGTATCCGACCCCCCAAAGGGACTACTTTGCTTCAGAAACACTGTTGAATGAAACTAAGAATTTTGGTAACAGTTCATTGTCAGTTGGATATTACCAAGCCTTCTATAATACCTGGAACAATACTTCGAACCCGTATTACAATGGATCAGATTATAGCAGGCTCAATTTTTCTATTCAACAGGCTTATACCGTGCTCAATAATTCTCTAAACCAAACAGAAAGTGAAATTTTCTACCCAATTCATTCTTCATTCAACATCACTTCATATTCTAACAATGCAACGAGAGAAAATATCACACTAAACCTCGTTTATTCCCTCACTTCCAGTTATGGGGCAGGAGATGTGTATATCTTTGAGGCTACATACAATAACTTCAGGTCGAGAGGGAATGAAACGCTCCTTTCTCAGAATCTGACAGGCCAAATTCTTAACTCCAGCGATCCTCAGATAGCTATATTCACTAATCAAACGTTCAACATGTCTCCGGTACAATTCGCCGGATATTTTAATGCGGTCAATTCTTTGAACAATTCATTTTTCGAAATGCAGCTAAACCAATCTCTCCTATCGGCTTCATTGAAGCAACTTTATCAGTCTGTCGATATTCCAAGTAATGTATTCTATTCGAGTTTGATTGAAAACAAACTGGCAACGTACACGCCTTATTTCATTAATTACACTGCATCTGAATTGAACGCTCTCTCATCTTCTCTCGGAGTGAGTTCTCAAACTGTCGTTTCTGATTTTCTTGCAGAAGGGTCCAAAAATTCATCACTAAACCTCACGGAACAGTTCCTAAAGAACCAATTCGAGGGGTACCCATATTTCACTTTCAACAACCCGGCCAAATTTGTTTCAGAATCCGTCTCAACTGGTGGAACCCTGGCGGACTCTCTGAGTGGTAACTACACAAAGGCTGGAATTTCATTATCAGCACCCCTGTTCCATTCCTTGGTTCCAAACAATTTCTCTGGATACATGGTCGTTCTCGAATTCAATCAATCTAATTTGAACAATTCTCAACTTAATACCCTCACCAATTACCTTTCAGGAATTCAACAAGAGTTCGATCCGGTGAAGATTTACTCGACTAGCAGTGCTCAAATTTCAAGCGGCATAGAGAGCACCGCATATTCTGGATTGATATTTTCCCTTGTGGCAGGGATCATTGCTTCGGTGATTATTGTTGGTATCTACTTCAGATCTCCTCTACTTGCGTTTGTACCCTTGATGTTCTTCGGGGTCAGCATGATCATCATCCTGGGTCTATCATATCTCATATTTGGCATCCTGCTCAAGACACCACTCTCCTTCATTGTTACAACTCTGAGTGCGATGTTGATTCTGGGACTGAGTACCGATTACTCTGTCTATATGTTGAACAGGTATTCAAAGGAGAAATCGGACGATAAACTCGGAACTACAGTGAAGTGGGCTGGACATGCCGTCTTCACTTCAGGTCTTACCGTCATCTTGTCCTACATCGTCCTCGGAATATTCAAGGTTCCAATCATAGGTTCTGGTGGTTTTGTGAACGCCCTTGGTATAACGGTCTCACTTGCTGTCGCGCTTACTTTACTTCCCGCTTTTATGATCGTGTTCAAGAAGCGGATAAAACCCAGAAAGATTATTGTCAATTTTGAGAAGGTCGCAAGAGTTAGTAGAAAACACAAGAAGGTTCTCGTCGCAGTTCTCATAGTCATTTTCATTTCGACTCTGGTCGTATACGAAGCTACTCCCACGTCATTCTCGCTGTTCTCCTTAATCCCCAACAATACGGGCAAAACAGGCTACTATGAAATGACTTCTGCCTTTGGAGGGGATACTCTTTCCCCCAGCTATGCACTGTTAACATTCCCAAGTCAGATATATCTCAACGGCCATTTCAACGAGACTGACATAGGAATCTTGAACAACGTTACGACTGCACTTTTGAAAGATTCAGGTATTTCTGATCTTACAACACTCACATACCCCTTCGGCACTTTCGTTAACGTTTCAAATATTGTGGGCAGCACACTGTCAAAGAATACTATCCTGAACCAGTCACTGACATTCGTAGGAAAGGACGGTAAAACAGTCCTTCTTAATTTCACTACTAAATCAGTCTCCTACATTTCTAGCGGGATAGACTCTATTGCGAGAGTCGATGCGGTTATGAAACAGGTTGTTCCAGCCGGTGTCAGTTACAAGGTTGGGGGGACTGCCCAATCTCTTCTTGACAGTTCAAATGCTATAAACATTTCAACATACGAAATAGTTCTCATTCTCTCTGTCATGATTTTTGCCGTTCTTGCATTCCAGCTTTCATCTATATTCACCCCGCTTCGCCTTCTGTTCAACGTCGGGACTTCCGCTCTGCTAGCAGTTTCGCTCTTCTACCTGGTATACCACTACCTGTTAAAGTTGCCGCTCATAGTTTTCGGACCTCTGTTTGTCATTGTGACGCTGTTCGGAGTCGGGCTTGATTACGATATTTTCCTTGTCACCAAAGCAAGGGAAGCGGTAATTAGTGGCAAGAGCGATGAGGCAGCCATTTCAGAAGCGATAGATGAAAATGGAAGCGTAGTTCTGGTACTGGGATTCATTCTTGCAGGGGTATTCGGATCTCTCATATTCAGCTCCATCGGAATAATTAGTGAAATTGGCTTCGCTGTGACTGCGGGGGTTCTTATAGACACTCTGATTTCTTGGTTGTTCCTGATACCTGCGCTAATGCTGGTCCTTAAGAAGTACAACTGGTGGCCATCTCACATTAGACCGGATCATTAGCCTCCTGATTTGAAAAAGCTTGACAATTCAAAAAGCAGTAATTTTACTTAAAACTGATGCACTCACTTTAGTCCAAACAAGATTCTAAGGTGGATTAGTCTTACTGAAATCTTTTTAATTAACCCCTTTATGATTACTTCCTAAAAGCTAGAATCTAGAAATTCGCTAGAGTAGTACAAGAAATTAAAGTGCATCAAAATAATTGAATGACGAGAAGAATTTCAAGGGTAAATAGCCAAAAGTTTTTTAGCCAAAGTAACATAATTCCTGCATGAGTTCTATAGAAATATTAAAAAATTTAGTGAAATCGCTTGATGCACTCCCTGATTTAAAGAAGGAGATCGTATCTATAAACAAAACATTTCAATTCAACGTCTCAGATGGTGCCCCGTTCTGCGTTCACGCAGGGGATGGAGAGGTTAGTGTCACTGAAGGTTCAAAACAACCAGCCTCCGCAACAATCACCGCATCCGAGCAGGTACTCACTGACCTGTTTGATGGCAAACTAGACGGAGTACAGGCCTTCATGCAGGGCAAACTCAAGATAAGTGGAGATATTTTCTCGGTGCAAAAGTTGTCATCGAGCATTCTCAAAGCAAGGAAGTGAGAACTTGAGAGTGACTGTTATTGGTTCGGGCGAAATGGGTAGAGGAATTGCACTCGTTTTTGCCCAATATGGAAATGAGGTGATACTTGAAGATTCCATTCCCGCAGCACTCGAACGAGGATCCAAATATATTGGCGACAACCTAGCCAAAATGCTTGAAAAGGGAATCATCAAACCTGGAGAAAAGGAAAACATCCAGAGCAGGATAAAATATTCATCAAATTTTGAAGACAGCGTAAAAGAAGCGGACATAGTTGTGGAAGCAGTACCGGAAATTGTGGAGTTGAAGCAGGAGATTTTTTCCAAACTTGATAAGACCTGTAAGAGGGACACTATCCTGGCAACCAACACGTCCAACATCAAGATCTCCGAGATATCGAAGAATGTAGCAAACAAGGAGAGAGTAGTGGGGATGCATTTCTTCAATCCAGCCAACAGAATGAAACTAGTAGAGATCATAAAGTCCGAATTCACAGGTAAAGAATACTTTGAACGAGCATTCGAAATTGGAAAACAAATCGGAAAAACACCCGTCAAAGTACTAAAGGACTCTCCCGGATTTATCGTTAACAGAATAAACGCTCCAGACATGCTCTTCTTCTGTAATGTGCTGGATAGGGGTGTAGAAAAACCAGAAGAACTTGACCTTTACGCAAGGGGGCAGGGACTTCCGATGGGACCCTACGAACTGATGGACTTTGTAGGCCTAGACACGGTTGCCCATATGCTTGATTATCTTGCAGTAGTGCTGTCAGACGAATACAACAAGTGCAACACGTTCAGGAACCTGGTAAAGGATGGCAAACTGGGAAGGAAGACTGGAATGGGTTTCTACGACTGGTCGACCGGGAAGGCTGCTATACCCAATGCTCAGCCTTCTGAAAAAGTTACAATAATGGACATTTTTGCGATAGAGATCAATGAGGCAGTGAAACTAATAGAGGAACATGTTGCCCTGCCGGATGAAATAGAAACTGCTGTCAAACTGGGACTCAATAGACCATTCGGACCAATATCAGTTGCTAATAGTATGACAAACGCAGAGGTAAAGAAGAAGCTTGAAGGACTAAGCAGCTTCTACGGGCTCAAAGTGTTTGAACCTGCAGAATCTATAAAGAAGGGAAAATTGAAGGATATCATTTCAATCAAGACATTCGCGGAACCTGAGAAAGGAACATCCTCAAAGAAAGTTGAGACAACAAAGGGGACGGAAGAAAAGAAGTATTCAACTCTGATCGTCGAAAAGAGAGAGAATCACGTTACGAGGATACTGCTAAATCGCCCCAAACACAATCTCATAAATTCTGATCTCCTAACGGATCTTGACAGTGCAATTAAGGAAATTTGGACAGACAACGAAACTCGAGTACTCGTGATTACAGGTAAAGGGGAGACCTTTTCAGCGGGTGCAGAACTTTCTCAGTTCATACCGGGTGCATTTGACTTCGTGGAATATTCCAGAAAGGGAGAAAGAATATTCAAGCAACTGCAAGAAATTCCAAAAGTGGTAATTGTGGAGATCAAGGGGTATGCCCTAGGTGGTGGTTTCGAACTATCTCTCTCCGGAGATATAAGAGTCTCAACCCCGGACGCACAGGTTGGGCTACCAGAAGTCACTCTTGGGCTGATTCCTGCGTGGTCAGGTAGTCAGAGACTAGCCAAGCTCGTTGGAAATTCGAGGGCCATGTACTTAATACTGACCGGAAAGAGAATAACTGGTGAGGAAGCGAAAAACTTTGGAATAGTTTCTGAACTGTTCCCCAAGGAGTCGGTTGATGAAAGCACATTGAAATTGGCAGAAACCATCTCGATGGGTACCTCTCCAATTGCAGCGAGCCTTGCAAAAAGACTGGTAAACAGGGGTTCAGACGTGACCTATGATTCTGGTCTGGAGATGGAGTCAATGGCTGCTGGCATACTTTACGGAACCGAAGACATGAAAGAAGGAATCTCGGCCCTTCTGCAGAAGAGGAAGCCAAGCTATCAAGGAAAGTAGGAAATATCCAAACTGGAAACATCGACAGACCCATTTTGCCTTACTGGTTGCTATGGAAATGGTAAGCTTGGAGTGCGATCTCCAAAATCCTTCGAAAGCAGAGACTAGATTCAAAAGAAGAAGAGGTCAGATATCTAATATTCTGGAAGAGTTTGGGAACAACCCATTCAATTTAGGACGTTCCAGGAATAGTGCCCCATGCCGCTTAAAAGGAAAGACAATTTATATTCAGTTTGGATGTAGAAATTGATTATGTACCTATTCTCTTCCCTGCTTTTGATTGGCATGCTTATTTCTGGAGCTCTTTTCCTACTTCAGATATACCGATTGCTGTGGAACATGTTTAAGGTTTCTACAAAGAAAACTACCATCGGCAAGTCCATTTTACGCAGGATCTATCTTGGGTTCAGGAACGTAATTTTTCAGGGAAAACTCTTCAAGGACTTGGGTGGAGGGATCATGCACGCACTGATGTTCTGGGGGTTCCTTGCATTTGCCTTCTATTCTGTAGATGTCTTCCTCACAGGACTGAATCCATCTTCCAGATTCTTCCTCACGGGATTGCCAGAATACGTGGTCTTCTTTTCTGTTGATATTTTCGCATTAATCGTTATAGCTGATGTGATCTATGCAGTGGTTAGGAGATGGGTGATAAAGATCAAGAGGTATCAGGGTTACAACGGTTTCGAGGCTTCTTTCATCCTCTTCCTAGTGGCCAGTCTGATGGTTAGTTATCTGTTTCTATCTGGACTCAGGATCGATGGCTACACTAGTGGAATACCTGGGGGAGTGATGGAAAATCTTCCTGCTTCGGTTACCCCTATTAGTGCACTCGTTGCCTCAATCATCCCGTCCATCTCGACGACTACTGCAACGAACCTATATTGGTCTGTCTGGTCATTCCACGTAATCATATTCCTTGTATTTCTAGCATACATTCCTTCCTCCAAACACCTTCATCTCGTAGCTGCTCCCTTTAATGTCCTCCTTACTGACGAAAAGCCGAGAGGTCAGCTTTCAGACATAGATTTTGAAAAGACAACAAAGTTCGGGGCAACAGATATCAGGGATTTCAGTTGGAAGGACTACCTGGATCTTTACTCCTGTACTGAGTGTGGCAGATGCACCGCTGCCTGCCCTGCAAATCTTACTGGAAAGTCCCTCTCTCCAAGAGATATTATATGGGATCTAAGGACAGCGCTTCTGGAAGAAGGAACCGCCTTCAGGAGCGGAGACAGAAGCAAACCGGATGAAGCATTCCCAACGGTGCTAAATAGCGTGATCAAGGAAGAAGATTTGTGGTCTTGCACCACCTGCAATGCATGCGTTGAAGAGTGTCCTGTGATGATCAATCACGTAGACAAGATCGTAGAAATGAGAAGATCTCTTGTTCTGAACCAAGGAAGTGCCCCTAAGGGAATCACAGACATGTATGCCAACATGGAATCTTACCAGAATCCGTGGACAAATGATCCCGCAACCAGAGCGGACTGGACAAAGGGATTGAACGTGCCCGATCTTTCGAAGAACCCGGACCAGAAATTTGATTATCTTTTCTGGGTGGGATGCTCAGGTAGTTACGATCCAAGAAACCAGGAAATTTCGAAGGCACTTGTTAAGGTCCTGGAAAAAGCTGGAGTGTCTTATGCTATTCTAGGTACGGAAGAAAAGTGCACTGGTGATCCTGCTAGGAGATCTGGAAACGAATACCAGTTCCAGACTCTGCAAACTCAAAACGTTGAAACATTCAAAAAGTATGGAGTTAAGAAGATCGTAACGATCTGCCCGCACTGTTTCAACACGTTCAAGAACGAATATAACATCAAAATGGACTTGGAGGTGGTGCATCATACGGAATTCATCGATTCCCTGCTAAGAGAGGGGAAGATATCAATGAAGGAGAAGAATGACACGGAGAAATTCACCTACCACGATTCTTGCTATCTCGGAAGATACAACAGGGTTTTTGATGCTCCCAGAAACATCATCAGCCTGGTGACCACCAACTACCAGGAGATGGAGATGAACAAGACCAAGGGCCTCTGCTGCGGAGCCGGAGGAGCAAGAATGTGGATGGAGGAGAATGTTGGAACGAAGATATCGCACAAGAGGATTGACCAAGCAGATCAAATAAATGCTTCAGTGGTTGTGACAGCGTGTCCATATTGCATGTCGATGCTAGACGACGCAAGGAAGGTTACAAATAAAGAAGAAAAAATGAAGGTCAAAGACATAGCGGAGCTAGTAGCTGAGAACCTCTCATAGGTAGGATACTATTTTTGGCACGATCTGGTAAAGGTCTCCTACGATTCCGTAGTCTGCTTCCTGGAAAATAGGCGCATTCTTGTCCTTATTGACTGCAACCACTACCTTGGATCCCCTCATTCCGGCGATATGCTGAATCTGTCCTGAGATGCCCAGAGCCACATATGCCTTCGGCTTGACAGTTCTCCCAGAGTACCCAACCTGCCTGTCCTCCGACAGCCAGTGGTAATCCAGGCAGACGGGTCTTGAACCTGCCAGTTCTCCCCTCACTGCTTTAACCAGCGGCTCTATCTGTTGAATTCCTTCAATCTTTCCTAGACCTCTCCCCACCGCGACAATTATGTTTGCCTTCTCCAGATTCACTTCTTTCGCTTTCTTCTGTTCAATTGCTAGTATCTTGACGACCCCTTCTGGAATGTTCTTTGTTTCAATGGGAGAACTTCCATCACCAGGAACATCATCCGACAAGCCAGAAAGGAAAGTGAATAACTTTGACTTGGACTCCTCCTCAATTACCGCCTTTCCTCCAAGTCCATATCGTTTCGTAGTTACCGTTCCACTGTTGAATTTGATATCAAAAATTTCAGGGATAACTTCAATGGACTTTTGTCCAGAAAACAGGGAAGCAATGTCTCTTCCCAATACTGTGGAAGCTATCATCACTAGGTCATATCCTCCACTTGAAAATTCATCCGAAAGCAGAGAGGAGATTCCCTTCACATCCGGTTTCCCTGTCAGAAGAACGATTTTCTGAGCTCCATATTTTGTAAGCGACTCACCCTTTTCTGTGGTGTAAAGTACAAAATCTCCCTTCCCCTTCAGGAAACTCATAACCTGTTTAGCACTGTCTTCGATATCAGAAAATATCAAAAATTTCATTTCATCGCCTCCTTTAAAACTTTGGCGACCTCTTGCGCACCTTTGTCTACATCCTCGAATATCAATCTCTTTCTTTCGCTTTTAGGAGCTTTCTTGGAGATAATCTTGGACGTATTCTCTATCTTAACAGTCGACTGTTCAGTGCTTATGCTCTTTTTTCCTGCTTTGATGATCTGTAGTACCGGTGGAAATCTTGGTTCATTTGTCTCCTGCGTTACGGAGATTACTGCTGGCATCGTGGCTTCCAATTTGATAACGTCTTTCTCTGTCGCAGTGCTCACCTTCACGATCTTATCTGTCACTTCTATTGAGACGGCATTGGATAACAGAGGAAGATTCAGTTCGGTGGCTACGAGCCCCGCCACCATGCCACTCATTGAATCTGCAGACTGATTTCCGAGTATCACAAGATCGTAGTGGAGTTGTTTTATTTTTTGGGCCAGCACTTTAGCAGTAAGAACAGGATTGTTCTCGCTGTATCCGGTTATGAGGATTCCTTCATCGACTCCCATTGCATAAGCCTCTTTCATTACCTGTGTTCCCTTTTCATTCCCAAAGAGAACTGCAGTGATCTTGCCACCGTTCTTCTCCTTGATTCTAACGGCGGCTTCCACCGAGTTCTTGCTCAGATTTTCAAATTTGAAAGGCACTCCGTCGGTTATGGGTTCTTCAGTCGATTGGTTTACTTTTATTAATTCTAGATCCGGTATTTGTTTAATAAGTACAACGATGTCATATGGCATTACAAACCACTAATTCGTAAATGCACTCTTCAGATATTATCCTTGCTTTTCAATGTCAATTTCAAAATTTCAGTTTTAGAGTGTACTCCTGTTTCCTCTATTTGGAACTCTAAAGAGAAGGCCACTTCACCATTAGGGATAACTAGCTCAGTTCTAATCGGAAATTCTGTGCTTTTCTATTAATAAAAAGTCACTAGAAATAAATGAATAACCATACAGATTACTAAACAAATTTAAGTGTCGCACAATGGCACCGCCGAACCGTAAAAGAGTTATATATCCGTCATTAATCTAAAACTGTAATATCTATGGAAAATAAAGAAGTGTTTTTGGTTTATTACAAAAGGACCCCATTCTCAAAGTCAAAACCCAGCGATCCCACAAAGGATGTGTTCAACAGCATAAGAATGGACGAAGCTCTTGCAGCGCTTATGAAAGATTCGGTGAAAGAGACAGGTGTGAAGCCAACCGAAATAAACGACACCATTTTAGGATCTGCTTTACAGGTTGGAGAGAATTGGATGTATGGAGGCAGGCAACCTGTTTTGTTGGCAGGTTTTCCGGTCGAAGTTCCTGCGATGGCAATAGATAGAGCATGTTCGTCTTCACTGAACGCAATTAGTATAGGCGCTATGGAGATAATGACGGGCAATTCGGAAATAGTCTTGGCAGGAGGGATGGAGCACATGACACACGTCCCCCTTGGTGACAATCCGATGGTCAGCCCCAACCTTAAGCTACTGCTCAGACCGGAGTACATGAAATATGACATGAAGACCGGCTTTTATATGGGGCTTACCGCTGAGAAACTTGCGAAGCTGAAGGGTATCCCGAGAGACGAAATGGATACGTTCGCCTATGAGAGCCATAAGTACGCATCTCAAGCACAGGATAGCGGTTTCTTCAAGGACGAAATACTCCCGATTGAAGTAGAATCGGAGGGCGAGACCAAGATTATCGATAAAGACCAAAGCGTTAGAAAGGATAGCTCGGTTGAACAAATGAAAAAACTGCCTGCTGCGTTTAAAGAAGGAGGAGTCATAACTGCAGGAAATTCATCTCCACTAAATGCAGGTGCCTCGCTTGTCATGTTGGCGTCTGGAAAAAAAGTGAAAGAATACGGATTGAAACCCCTCTCAAAGGTGAGTGCTTTTGGGTGGGCTGGAGTCGACCCATCATTAATGGGTGAGGGACCCGTACCCGCATCAAAGAAGCTACTTGCAGGAGCTAAATTGACTTCTGAAGACATCGATCTATGGGAAATCAACGAGGCGTTCGCCGTAGTAGTTCTTAACGCGATGCGAGAGCTCAACATTCCGAGGAACAAGGTCAATGTCAAGGGAGGCGCGATAGCAATAGGACACCCTCTCGGAGCCTCGGGTGCGAGACTCGCGGGAACTCTATCTCGTCAACTGAAAGCAAGCGGGAAGGAGAGGGGTATAGCCTCGCTTTGTGTTGGTGGAGGACAAGGATATTCTGTACTAATGGAGAAGGTGTAATAATGGATTTCGAATTGAGTGACGATATAAAAGAGGCCGTTGTAAGGGCCAAGGAATTTGCTAACAAGTATTTCACGGAAGAAGTTGCTGAAAAATCCGATTTCAATGAAGAGTTTCCTACAGACATAGTAGCTATCTCGAAAAAAGAGAAGGTATTGGATTTCTCAAATCCCTGGAAAGTTCTGGTTACCATCGAAGAGCTCGTAAGAAGGGACCCGGGTTTAGGTATATCCGTTACCATTTCTGCATTTGGAGCAGAGATTTTTATGTTCTTTGGTAACGATGCCCAGAAGGAGAAGTACATGAACCCGGTCTTTGCAGGGAAGAGGACCCTAGGTCTTGGCGTAACTGAGGCAGGAGGAGGGTCAGACGTTGCAGGCATTAAGTGCGAGGCCAGACTTGATGGAGACTCCTATGTCCTGAACGGCGGAAAGATGTTCATAAGCAATGGACAGATTGCCGACCACTTCCTAGTACTTGCTAGAACTTCCCCACCTCCGTCCCCGGAAAAGAAGCACAAGGGTTTGAGCGTGTTCGTTGTCGATTCAAAGAGTCCAGGATTTGCCATAAATAAGTTGCACGGAAAGCTTGGAGTAAGAGCCACCAACACTGCAGAACTCATATTCGACAACGTTAGGGTACCCAAGGAAGACATGGTAGGAGAAGAAGGGAAGGGATTCTACTATATCATGACCTTCTTCAACATCAGCAGGATATACGTTGCTGCACAGGGGTTGGGAATAGCCCACGGTGCACTGGATCGACTGATAGAATACTCAAAGAAGTATGCTCCAGTTTCGGAAACTGGGGAGTTGAATGAGAATTTGCAGCTCGCGATTGCGGAAATTGCTACTAGAGTTGAAGCAACTCGGAACATCACCTATAAGGCGGCTTCCTACTTATTCAAATTCACACCAAATCCGATCGTGACCAGCATGGCAAAGTTCTATGCTGCAGAGACTGCGGTATTCGCCACTAAAAGGGCTATTGAACTCATGTCACTTCATGGACTGACTTCTGACCTTGAAAGATTCTTCAGAGACGCAAAGATCCTAGACATTTGGGAAGGAACAACAGAGGTAGAGAAGCTTATAATCACGAGGATGATGCTGAAGGAAGGAGGAGCGTGACCTAGATGGAAGAGGAATATGAAATTCTTGAAAATACAGTTAAAGATTTTAATGCGAAATATGTGGAAAACAACTCAATAAAATTTGAAAATGAGAGCATGGGGAAGGAATTCGTTAAGTTGCTCGCAGATCAGGGATTCTTTTCCATGATGGGACAGTCTGGAGAAGAAGTTGCAGATGTCAAGACGCTATCAGTAGTTCTTGAGAATCTTGCAAAGTCTGTTCCCGCGGTCGCCGTTAAGACACTTCTCGCAAACTCCTTTTTGAGCCTCGTAAAGGATCCTGAAGTTACCGAAGCTGTTGCTAACGGTTCCAAATCTGGGACAGTGACCTTTTCTGATCTACTAGTCGGTCCAGGGCAGAATGGCAGCCTTCTTTTGAGTGACGGTAAGATCAAGGGTGAGAAACAGTTCGTGGTTGGAAGCGATTCTGATTTTATTGTAACGCTTCTGGATACGGGAGAGCTTGTACTTCTAAAGTCTGGATTCACAGCAGGGAAGAAACTCAAGAGACTAGGGTTTAGGAGCATAGGCTTTTCTGCAGTAAATGTGAATTCATCTGACTATGAGGTGCTGAGCAAGGAAGGAAGAAAAGAGCTTGAAAAGTTGTACTATCAACTGTCAATCCCAGTCGCGGCAATTTCGCTTGGAATGAGTAAGGCAGTTTCACAAAAGGGTCTGGATTATGCCAAGGTGAGAACTGCATTTGGACACTATTTGAAGGATTTCCAACCGCTCGCATTCGAGCTGACTTCACTCATAGCAGAGACGGAGATTCTGCAACGCTATTTCGAGGTACTGATATCTACCTCTCCGAGCAGGAAAGAAGCCATGTTCCTAAAGCACAAGGCACTCGCGCTCGCCAAAGACATCAGCAAGACTTCTTTGCAGATACACGGTGGATACGGATATCTGGAAGACTTTGGAATTGAGAAATTCTACAGGGATTCGATGGCCCTGTCTGTGCTTTTCCACAACGAAGAACACGAGATGGAAGTTCTGTCCACATTGGTTTTTGAGACCAAGGCGGGGTTTGTTTAGAACTACACGAGAATACTCTCTTAAGTGGAATGCTTGTGGGAATATCACCTGAACGGCAATGGGTAAGAGTTACTTATGATTAACAATATGACACTCTAAACCGCGTTCCTCTCAAACTTTTGTTTTCAATTAGAAACTCCTATTGAAATTGACTGTCCGGTAGATTATTTCTTCTTGAGTAGCTCCGTAGTGGGAAGCTATCTTGAGAGCTGCCTCCCTCGGAGTGAGAATAGAAGTATCGATGCTCAGGGATCTATCTCCAGTCACCTTTCCAAACAGGTAGTATTTTCCTCAACAAATCTTCCAATTCATTTCCTGAATTCAGTTTACCCCATTCTCTCCTTGATCTAATTTTCACTCTTCTTAGTATCTCTTCTTTATTACAATGAAATGGACAGAACAGACCATGCCCCTTTTTGATTCGATAAGGTTCCTTATATTTCCTCCATATTTGTCATTGAGACCCTTGTAGCAGAGCATGGTGAAAATGGTGTTTGTGTCTTCCTCCACAGCTGCCTATATCATTTCGTTTCTGAATTTCCCTACTAATTGCCAGAAGAATGGAGTTCCAAAATCAAAGATAAATCTAACCTCCTGAATAGAGATATGGTTGTGGAACAATTTGAATCATGTATACTTCTAGAGTTCTATTGCTACCATCAGTTTCCCCACAGGTGGTGGACCGTGCATGAATATTAACTCAACTTCTATCCCCTTCCTTCACGCGTCTCAAATAGTGGTGGATGACCAGATCAAATATGGATTATCGTTATTTTGACTCTCTGAGCTCCCTTCTCAATATCTTTCCAACCAATGTTTTTGGAAGGTCCTTCCTGAATTCTACCGACCTAGGAACTTTGAACTTCGCAATCTTGTTATGGAAAAAGTCAATGATTTCCTGTTCTGTCGCACTTTGTCCATCCTTCAGGACTACGAAGGCTTTGACAACCTCACCGTGGGCTGCATCCTTCACGCCAATTGCTGCCGCTTCCTTGACCTTTGGATTCTGATAGAGAACCTCTTCAACTTCCCTCGGATAGACATTGAACCCCCCGACTATGATTACATCCTTCTTTCTGTCTACGATATAGAAATATCCCTCTTCGTCCATCTTCGCAATATCCCCGGTGTGAAGCCAGCCATCTTTCAAGACTCCGTTTGTCTCGTCAGGATTCTTGTAGTATCCCTGCATGACCTGTGGACCCTTTACCAGCAGTTCGCCCTCTGCACCAACAGGCATATTTTTAGTACCGTTTTCCAGATCAACGATCTTCGCGTAAGTGGATGGAACTGGTAGACCGATCGAACCTGACTTTATCTTCCCAAACAGAGGATTCACGTGAGTGACTGGTGAAGCTTCAGTGAGCCCGTAACCTTCAACAAGATGCCCCCCTGTGACTTTATTCCATTTCTCTATTATCTCCACTGGCAACGGCGCAGAGCCTGATATACAATACTGGATGGATTTCATATCGACATTTTGGAGCTCTTTGTGAAGGAGAATACCTCCATATAGGGTTGGCACACCGGGGAAGAAGGTTGGGTGATATTTCTTAATCAGTTTGAAAATGCCATCTATGTCTGGCTTTGGTTGGAGGACAATTGATGCACCAATCTTTATCGGGAAGTTCATGGCTACGGTCATTCCAAAAACGTGGAAGAAGGGAATAACACTGAGCATTACGTCTTTGCCGAACCCTTGACCTGGAAGACATGCTACCGACTGGATGGTGTTACACACCAGGTTCCTGTTCGAAAGCATAGCTCCCTTTGGTACTCCGGTCGTACCTCCAGTGTATTGCAAAACCGCAAGTGAATTTGTATCGTTGTTCTCCTCTGAACTGGGCTGGAAAGATCGATGTTCTTCAAACTTCCTGTATTTCTCTGGGATATCGACAAATTTCTTGTTCTTCTTTCTCTGTAATGTGTAGAGAGAATTGAGTGGAAAGCGCAGATAGTCCTCTATTCTCGTAGCCACTACAACGAGATTTGGGTATTTCTTGGTCACTCCATCTATTCTTGGAAGAAGATCATCGAATATGATGAGGACCTTTGACTCCGAGTCTCCGATTATCCGATCTATCTCTATCTCAAAATAAGTTGGGGAAATTTGAGCTACAACGGCACCAATCTTGTTGATGGCCTGAAACGCAATGATATATTGAGGACAGTTAGGAAGATCGACGGCTACCTTGTCGCCTGCATTAACACCCAGCGATTTCAGAAACGATGCAAAAGAATCTGTTCTTTCCTTCAGCTCCCTGTAGCTCAACTTATAGTTGAAAAAAGCAACAGCGAGATGTTCAGGTATTCTGGCTGCACTCTGTTTTAGGAAATCGTAGGGTTTCACTTCTTTGCATTCAATATCTGCTGGAACTCCTTTGTCATATAACTTTAACCAAGGTCGGTCACTTTCTGATGTCGGTTGCACAATAATAAAAGGCATCCTATAAATAAACGTATCGATTACTAAGATTTTTCAAACTAAAAATATTTAACTGAGCCGAAGCAATTCAAATAAATAGAATTCATAGAAAGAAATTATTGCTTGTCAGGTAAATTCATATTGTTTTTATTTTACTAGATTATAGCAGCTAGACAATAGCCTATGATTAGAGGATGAATAAAATGGAAGATTTTCTGCTGAGCGACGAAGAAAGAAAGACAAAATACGAGGTTAGGCGAGTAGTTAAGGCGGTACCTCACGAATTGATCAGAAAGATTGAAAGCGAAGAAATTGTATTTCCAAGAGAGTTTATAGATTTAGCTACCAATGAAAGGACCGTAGGACTGAGATTTCCTGAAGAATATGGAGGTAGAGGCAGTTCCTGGGTTGGTGAAGCTTCTGCCGTTGAGGAGATGGGATACCTTGGTTTCACCCTGAGTTGTATGTATTCACTCGGAACTATCGTGGGCGAGCCGATCCACAGATTTGGAACGAGAGATCAGAAGGATAAGTACCTCAGGGGAATAACGAGCGGTAAAAAGTACGGCGCTGAAGCGATAACAGAGCCTTCTGGTGGTTCAGATTTGTTCGGTATGATGAAAACCAGTGCAGAGAAAAAGGGAAACAAATATTTGCTGAATGGACAAAAAAGATTCATCGTAGGTGGGAAGGGAGCGGACTTCTTTGTCACATATGCAATTACAGACAAGAACGCAAAGTCGAGGACGAGAGGCGTTAGTGCCTTCATTCTTGACAGGGATTCCCCTGGATTGAAAGTCGAAACCATGTATGGCCTCATGGGGAACAAGGGAGGGGGAACTGCAAGGTTAGTTTTCAAGGATGCTGAGATTCCAGAAGAAAACCTGATTGGCGAACTGAACGGAGGCTACGAAATATTTAACAGGATGATGGTCCCAGAGAGGCTGACCACTGCAGCGGGGTCTATCGGCGTTGGCACAGCTGCGATCGAGGTAGCTACTTCTTACGCACTGAAGAGAGAATCGTTCGGGAAAAAACTCATCGAACACGAAGGAATAAGTTTCAAACTTGCAGAAAGCGTTGCGTTGCTACAGAACGCTTCATCAATGGTCTACGTTGCCAGCAAGGCGGCCGATCAAATGGAGGTTGGTAAGACTGACCTCGCTTACGTCAGGAAACTCGTCTCTGTTGCGAAGCTTCAGTCCACGGAGGCCATGTGGAAAATCGTAAACGATTCTATGCAGATGTTGGGCGGTATTGGATACACAACCGTCTATCCTGTCGAGAGGCTACTGAGGGATTCAAGACTAGGACTCATATGGACTGGAAGCAGCGAGGTGATGAAGCTGATAATACAACACGAATTCATCAAAGAATTTACCGATAGGAATTACGGCAGCACCAAACGTGAGATAGAGAAGGACGCACTGGATTTCAAACTTGAGGAGGAGAAAGTTTTCAACTGATCCAATTGACAGCTACGTTGCTATGAAAACCTCAGATTGAAAAGAATTCATAGCTGTA
Organism: Thermoplasmata archaeon; assembly: GCA_021797915.1. GTDB lineage: Archaea > Thermoplasmatota > Thermoplasmata > Thermoplasmatales. The sequence continues at coordinate 67,923 of JAJZYT010000005.1, forward strand.
GTATCCTTCCTTCCTCTTGACTGCCTTCAATTTCATTTTCATCCCAATCTTGATGCTAGAACGGTCCTCTGTATTCAACCAGGAGAGAATTCTCACTCCCTCCTTCAGGAGTCCGACCGCAACAACGTAGCTTCCTTCATTCACAAAAGAAGTAGGAACTACCTCAACTGTGGTAAAAGTTTCAAGGGATGCATCTCCTTCAAAATCAAACCACTCTGTGTTCTTAGTCATGCAAGTTGAACACTCAGTCTGAGGCGGAAAATACTTTCTTCCACATTCTTTGCATCTGGTCCCTCTGACTTTACCCTCTTCAAGACCTTCAAAGAATTTAATAATCTGGGATATTGGCATTCTGTATCTCAGGTCAAGCACTCTTCTGTCTTCAAGTACGGTGTCAATTGGCATTCAATCACCTCTGGAATAAACAGTAACATATGCATAGTGGCCAGTCCCGCCAACGTTATGTTGAAGCCCTCTTCCTTTTCTGATGTCAGCTTGTCTTCCCTTTTCTGCCTCTCCCCTCAACTGTTTCGTTATCTCAACTGCCTGGCTGATTCCCGTAGCCCCTATTGGGTGACCCTTTGATTTCAGGCCACCATCTAGATTAGCAGGATATTTTCCATCCCTGTAGGTCTGGTGATCTCTGAGCAACTGAATCCCTTCACCTTTCTTTACTAGGCCAAGATCCTCGTATGCCATGACTTCTGCAATTGTGAAACAGTCGTGGACTTCAAAGATGTCGAAGTTGTTGGCCGCTCCATCTAATCCTGCCTTTCTATATGCAGCTTCTGCGGCTCTTCTGCTAGCTTCAAGGCCGGTATAGTCATCTCTTCTCCCCATGTAGGCTGTCCCGGAAGCGTACCCTTGGGCTTCTACGTACACGGGAGTATCTGAGAGTTTCTTGGCTACGTCCCCTCTAGCGAGAACAACTGCGGCCGCACCATCTGTGATGGGAGAGGAATCCATCAACTTCAGTGGTCTGGATACATATTTGGACTTCATGCATTCTTCGACAGATGTTTCTTTTTGAAATTGAGCGTATGGATTCAAACTACCATAGTGGTGTGCTTTCACTGCAGCTTCGCAAAGGTCTTCTTCCCTGGAATGGTACGCATCAAGATACTTAGTAGCATAGAGGGCATAGTACCCCGGAAATGTCATCCCGAAGTTCTCGAATTCCCAAAAGTAATTCCCTGCCCTGCCTATCAACTCGATGATCGTTCCATTCGGGGAGTTGTACATCTTTTCAATACCCATCGCAATCGCAATCTCGCTGTTCCCAGACAATATGCTATCGACAGCAATCTTGAGGGACGCACTCCCTGACGCACAGGCTGCCTCGGTTTTCAAGCTTCCGCAGGAAAGACCCGCATACTCCCCTATTGTTACTGCCGGAAGTATTTCCTCGCTCCAATAACCAAAATTCCCAACGGAATAGAAATCCACATCTTTCTGCGTCACTCCTGCGTCTTGAAGGGCGGGCTTTATCGCCTCCCATCCGAGTTCGTTTATGCTTACATCGAGTCTCTTCCCGAATTTGGAATGTCCTACCCCAACAATTGCAACCTTTTCATCGTTAGATTTCATTGAGTCACCCGGCTGATGTTTTTCTTAATTCTAGTACGATATTTAACGTTCTTGATTAGGAGCAACAAGAGACAACTTAATATCCTATTTCTGGTAATGAGTTGGAAAGGGCAAAGAAAAGAAGAGGCGTAATATCATGGAAGAAAAGACACCGAAGGAAACTGAGTCGTCGATATCTAGGGTAATGCTCCCTCCAGATGCCAACGTTGCAGGAAATGTATTTGGGGGTACCATTTTGAAGATGATAGACGAGATAGCAGGAATAGTCGCTACAAAACACAGCCGCCGAAATTGTGTCACCGCCAACATAGAGCACATTGACTTCATCTATCCGGTGCACATAGGAGACCTTCTTGAATTGAAGGGCAGAATGAATTTTGTTGGAAGGTCGTCTATGGAAGTCGGGGTTGAGGTGTTCGCTGAAAACCTAGAGAGAGGAGATATCAATTTTGCTGGTAGGGCGACCGTAACCATGGTCGCACTCGATGATAGTGGTAAGCCAGTGGATGCACCTCAACTCAAGGTAGAGTCGGAAGAAGACAAAAAGTTGTTTCAGGCAGCGTTGAAGCGGTACCAAGAGAGGAGCAAACGCGTGAGCCTCATGAAAAAACAGGAAAAGGAACAGCTGGAACTGGACAAATAATCTTGTAAACTAGCTGTTTTTTATATATGGGTAAACAATGAGCAAACATGAACATTGGAGAAAGAGCACCGGACTTCGAATTGGTTGACACGGAATTAAAGGTGGTAAGACTATCCAGCTTCGTTGGCCATCCCACTGTGCTGGTATTCTTCCCTGGAGCATTCACATCAGTGTGTACGCACGAACTGTGTACATTCAGGGACTCGATAGCAAAATTCAACAAACTCAATGCTACGGTCCTGGGGATAAGCGTCGACCAGCCTTTCTCGCTGGCCCAGTTCAAGAAAGAGAACAACCTGAGTTTCCAGTTGCTGAGCGATTTCACTGAGAGAGTGAGCAGACAATACGGTGGAGTTCACGAGAGTTTCGTCAACGTAAAAGGACTCAACGTTTCAAAGAGAGCCGTTTTTGTAATTGACAAAGGTGGAGTGGTTGCATACAAGTGGATCTCAGAAGATGCTAAGAAGGAACCAAACTATTCGGAAGTTGAGGAAGCAGTTGCAAAATTAGGGTGAATTCTTGCTCTTTTTTATTAACTTTAAAGCTTACGAAGAATCTACAGGATCTGAAGCACTTAGATTGATAAGAACAATTGAGAGGGAGTTCGGGAACAACAAATCCATCATTCTAGTTCTCAACCCACTCGATTCCATGATTGAAACCAAACTAGCCAAGTTCGCCCAGACTGCGGAACCCCATGAAGCCGGGCCATACACGGGTCACATCCCCATCGGCCTTCTGAGAAAATACTCTTATTCGGGAGTAATGCTCAATCACTCTGAACACAGGATTGGTTTTGACGAGATTGGAGAATCGATCAAGATTGCTTCAAAACTTGGTCTCACTACACTTGTCTGCGCTGCAGACCTAAATGAGGTAGCGAAATTGATATCGTTAAAACCAGACTACATAGCCTATGAACCGCCAGAGCTGATTGGAGGAGATATATCTGTTTCAACAGCAAAGCCAGAAGTAATAGGCAAGGCGGTAAAACTTCTTAAGGGAACTGGTTCCAAGCTTATAGTTGGTGCGGGAATTAAAAACAAGAACGACGTTCGCATCAGCAAGACTCTCGGGGCTGAGGGGATATTGGTAGCTTCAGGAGTTGTTAAATCCCCGAAGCCAATCAAGGTAGTCATCGAAATGATGAAAGAGGTATCATAAATGGAGACATTTGACCGAGGCAAATTCGTTGTTGCAGATTACACGAGGGGGAAAGTAATGATTGCATCATTCTTCTTGGCTGCTTTCACCGGATTTCTTGTAGGACTTCAGACATCAACCCTCATCGGGATGCTACTTCTGTTTGTGGTACTGATTATAGCAATAACACTGGTCTCCAGGGCTAAACACGACACGAAGAAGAACACGGACTACATAATAGCGTTCGTCATAACGATGCTCGCATTCCTTGGTTTCTGGATTATATCACTCAACATTCCTTAATTGGGGAACTGCCCACTTTCCCAAAGAAGGAAAGAGAAATCCTTTTCTTATTCTTGGCGGAACAGAGCTGAGTTCCTTGCCAGATATTACTAGTATCTTGTTTTTATCGAAATCCCTTGAGAGCTTTATATTGGGTATTGCGTTGGCAATAGCAGCGGCGATGTCCCTTTCCTCTCTTTCCCTGAGCACACAGACCCTGTCCCCCAGCATGAAAGGCATCCCATATCTCGTTCCTTGACCCCATTTTTCCAAGAAATCGGCCACGTTTGGACTAGTAACTGGAGGACCGATATGCACCGCCGTCTCACCGATAGGGGTAGAATCTGGGACTATGACAATGTAACCACCCTTCTCAACGAATACGGATGAGTAGACCACTCGAAAACCCTTGTCTTCAACTTCACCGCGAAGAACTGAACTTATCCTTCTCAGGTTAGGTATTAGAACTTCCTCGTTGCATTTCGTGCACGGAATGTAGACTACTACCGCGTCCTTAGGAAGCCCAAATTCTCCACTTTTTGGGAAAAGGAAATCATTCCAGTTCTCCCAAGAGAATAGTCCCGCCGCCAAGATGAATGTCGCAAGGTTTTCTAGTGAAACGTTCGCAGCTGCATTTCGACCTGAATCGACTGGATCAACGATGACCAAGTTAGCGTCGCTGAAGACCTTCTCGCCCTTATCGAGAATGCACGGGATCGACCAATTCTTCGCTTCCAATATGGTATTTTCAAAAGTCTTGTAACGATTGATAAGGAGTTCCGCAACATAGCCAGAAAACCCCTGAACAGATGACTCTGCACCATAGGTCTGTATTCCCTTCAGAAACTGTTTAAGGATCCTGACTTCGTCCTTCATTTCATTTGTGAAATTCTCCGTAACAAATTTCACGTGGAATGGTGTCCTATCTACGGCAGTCTTGAGATCCTTGCCTGAAGAAGCTTTGTAGCCTGGAACTATATCGATCGAAAAAGAATTCTGAGGCAGCATAATGTATGGGTGATCCGAATACTCTTCCCTTCCTTCAGGAAACTCTTTCCGAAGTATACCCAGAATTTCAAAGGCGTTGAACTCCTCTGGGAAAAGCAAGAATATGTCAGCATCCGATCCCTTGATATCCGTACCCTTGGCGTAAGAACCTCCAAGAAATATATCGAAATTTAGCTTCTCTCTCTTCTTGAGACCCCTGAGAATATTTTCGATTTCTGCAATCTTTTCCAGCCTCTTTTTCCGCACGGCCGGCTTCTCCAGTATGCTCTCCAGTATCTTTCTCTTATCGATTTTCAATTCGTTCTTCATTTTCCGGTCATCAGAGCGATTATTGCTTCTGCGGGCTTGTACCCATTTTTCCTTAATGCCTCGGCAGCTTTTTCCCTATCCACACCGGTTTTTTGCATCACCAAATTGAGATCTTCTTCGTTTATGTCAGAATTTTGGGTCTTGGGAACTTCTCCAGCTGCTCCCGTTACTTCTTCTCCACCTACCACCTGATAAGTCCTTGTACCTTGAATATCCAATATTGTGACTTGCGGATTCTTAACTGAAATCTTCTTCTCAGGAAATATGAAGTCGACCTGAACAACCCCATCCATATCGCTGGATTTGATGCCAGCCTGCTGCATCATTCGCCTGATTTGCCTCTCATTCATTCTTCCGTTCATCATAGAAATTATAATAACATAAAGCGATAATAGTTTTGCTAAATTGAAAAGATAAAAAATCTTAATAAATAAATATTGAAATAACGATTAATTAAAGTGTTAAATAACAGGAATGTGATATATGTCTGACAGATAGTCAGGATAAGGATGTTAAATGTCTGATCTACCAGACCAGTCTCGAATTACTGTACGTCTATCCCTCGGGGCAGTTAACAAGATTAACGAGCTGATAGAGGAAGGTAAGTTCAAGAACATCTCTGAATTCATCAGAGAAGCTATAGAATCGCATCTTGACGAGCTTACCAGCTCCGGACCGTCTAAGAAAATGACACTTAGGCTACCGAGGAACGAAGTGGAAAATATAGACGTAATCGTTAATAAGGGAATGGCTGTGGATGGTGAAGACCTGATCAGGACCGCAGTCAGAGATTACATCAGAGACAAAATAAGAGATCTAGAAAAGGAACAGCTGAGCAAGGCTGCTAATAATGGCTGAAGCTAACCTTGGCAATATAAGGGTTCTAGGAGTCGGACACTTGGGTGTAGCGATAGCTTCTTATTTCAACGGTGACACTCTTACTTCCGGCCTTGATTACGACCCGGAGAGCATTAGAGACTGCAAGGTCGACAACGTCCTTCAACTGAAGGAATTTGATGGAAGTTACGGCCCCAAGCTAGAAGAAGTTCTAAGGAACGAGAGGAGTACAATCCTCGACAATTATTCTGCCAACGTCATATTTCTGGTTGCACAAATCGAAGGAAGGTTCCAAGAAGCTATAATACCTCCATTGGTCAAAATACTGCGATCTTCAGGAGCATTGATCGGATTTTTCCCAATCATCCCTATCGGTGCTGACAGAAAAAGGGAAATGGAGAAAATCCAGAAGATCAAGCCTGATCTTGACGTGCTAGAATTTGTCGATTCGGAATTCGTTCTGTCGGATTCAAAGAACCAGAGAATACTCGACATCAATAATCAGTATTACAAGCACATATGGCAGAAAGTTGTCAGCATTGCACGGGTTGTGGATAACTCTACAGCGCTTGGCATCTCACTCCATGATATCAAAATGTTAACAAACCTGTACGGTCCGGTTCGGATCACTAATTTCACTTATCCGTTTGTGAATTTTAGCATCGCCGAAAGGGATATATTCGAAGAAGTCAACAAGCTTCCAAGAGATAAGATAAAGAGAATGTACATGGTGCTCGAAATAGGGAGTGAAGTGGATTCGAACGACGTTATAACGTTTGTAAAGAAAGTCAAGAACAGATTGGGGACCGTAGACTTCAGGCAGGGTTTCATCCATACACAGGGAGACTTTGGTCTCATAATCCTGAACTTTGGAACGTTTTGAAGGTATGCTAAAAAGACAATATGAGTACACAGAGAGTTTAATTAGGGCAGACTATTTTTCGGAGGAAGGTTCCAAATGAGGTTTCTTACGAGGAGATACGGAGAATACTATGGGTTCAAGATCCCTGATGTTCTCAGTTATGATCATCTGCCTTTCAAGCGACAAAATTTGGAAACCAGAAAGGAACGGACGTTTATTGACGGAAACGTTTTGGTACTGAACAGGGTCAACAAGTTGAACGCAAGAGAGTTTGTAAAGGCAATAACAGATGCGAGAACGCAATATCCTGACAAAATGATCTATCTTCCCTCATTTGGACTACCTAACGATTACCCAGTCCTTTTCTATATCGGGATCGATCTCCTAGATGATTCTCCGATTAAGCTCCTTGGTAATGAACGATGTACGAGCGAATTCGGCATTTATGATGGAAGCGATTGCCGGATAAAGAATGAAGAGGAGAAGAAGAGGTCTATTGACTTAATACGACTTTCCCTTGAGAAAGACAAGTTTAGGGAAGTGGTAGAGTCACATAGTTTCTCTAATTTTTCAAAGGAAGCTCTTAGAATAATGGATATGGAATTCAATTCCTACACAAACAAATTCATGGACTATAGACCCAAGAGTATAATCGCCAGCAATATAGAGGGAATATACAGACCGGAGATAGTTGACTTCAGAGAGAAAGTGCAAAAACTCAAACAGACCGCAGATAACCTTTTGCTAATCCCCTGCTCTGCAATAAAACCGTATTCGAGGTCAAAAACCCACAGGATCCTGCATTCTTTCATACACCCGTACCTAGGGGGGATTCAGGAGGTCATAGTTACGAGTCCACTCGGATTGGTTCCTCGAGAACTGGAATCTTTCTTCCCTGCGATGTATTACGACATTCCGGTGACCGGGCACTGGTTCGAAGAGGAGAAGAAAGTGCTTTATCAGTTGGCGAAAGAGTACTTCAGTAACAAGAAGTACTCAAACGTGTTTTTCATTCTCCCAAAGCAGGAGGGAGAACTGCTGGACCTATTCGATAGTTCAGAAGGCGTGACTGGGAGCATCAATTTCGAAAATTCCGAAAAACTGGCGAAAATCATAAGTGCCCACAAGATCCTGGGAAACAAGAGGTCGAAGGAATCTACCGAATACTCAAACTTGCTGAGATTCCTCTTTGATCTGGACTTTCCTAGCAATGAAATTAGCATTAAGAGCGAAGGCAACAGGAGGATTATCTCCCTTGCGGGAGTTCCAATATTGGTCAGAACAATATCGGGAATGCGCATAATGAAGGGGCTTGGAGATATAATGCAATCTCAAGGGAAGAGGGTTGTAGAGACTGCGGGAATATTCAAGGGAGATAATCTGTTCATCCCAGGAATCAAGGGAATCACTGAGGACGTGAGACCAGGGATGGAAGTTGTCCTGGTAAATAACGGAATCGTTGTTGGCAGAGGGGTGTCTCAGATCTCAAATCTCGATCTTGTCTTTGAGAAGAGAGGGATTGGGGTCAATGACGTGTCTTACTTTGATCACAACTAGAATAAATTATATGGCAAACAATTTGTAGAGTTTTTCGAGATACTTCTGGTCCTTCACCATTCCTTTTAGATCTGCCTTCAGTGGAGATTTATCATAGTCGAATCTCTTCAATTCAAATGTATTCGTCCGTGTGTCAAATACTGCATAGGCTGGCTTTGGATTACCATCTCTAGGTTGTCCCGATGAACCCGGGTTAACGATGAGGTTTCCTCCATAGTTGACCAGGAATTGATAATGTGTATGACCCACCAAGTAGTTGCCAGGCTCTTGACTGAAGCTCATAGGTTCCCTTAGAAGTTCATTCGATATTTTCCAAGGATATAGGTACCCGTAGAGAGAATCGGCAGGTGCCCCGTGTACAAGATGGAATCGTGTTCCATCAAGTTCGACTTCAAGAGAAGTAGGTAGCGACTTTAGGAAATCAATATCCTTCCTTTCGATGTTTTTCATAGTGATGTTCTCACGAGTATAAACAGAAAGTTCGTGGTTCTCTTGGGAACAGAGACAGTCCTTGTTGAAGGCTGCGGCATAATCGTGATTCCCAGAAACAATATACTTGGCAGTCTCCTTTACACCGTCTATGGTTTCTGCTGGAGCACTTCCGTAGTCTACGATGTCCCCAAGGAAAACTGCTTCGTCGAATTTTTCGCTCTTGAGTACCACATTAAGTGCATACTTGTTTGCGTGTATATCGCTGAAAACTAGGACTCTCATCTTGAGTTGATAGTCAATTGGATATTTGAATTAACTGATGATAATCTATTGCTCGACCAAACGGACCTCCAGCGAAATTAACCAAAATATAATTATCTCTCTGAAATTTAGGTTCCAATAGGTATGGTTCCGTTCATCATTTTCTGGAGGAGATTCGGTAGAAAGTTGACAGAAGCCTTCTACGGAGCCATCATGTCGACCGTTATTGTCATCACCTATGGGACTTTTTCGGAGTATTACCTCGAGAATCCGTATGCAGCATCAGGTATTCATTCCCTATTCAGGAGCCTTTGGTGGGTGTTTCAGACAATAACAACGGTAGGCTACGGGGACACTCCTATCGTTAGCTTCTGGGGTAGAATTAATGCCATGGTGATCATGGTCTTCGGGATAGGTAGCCTAGGGGTTTTTACTGCGTCCATAGCTGCAAATTTGGTCGAAATGAACGTCGCAGCAAAAATTGGAGAAAGGAGAATAAGAATGAAAGATCATATTATAGTCTGTAACCATGATGAGGGATTTTCTGAAATTGTAGGCGAACTGAATGAAAATGGGAAGGAAGTGGTGCTAGTAGATAGGGAGGACCCAAAACAGTCAAAGAACATTTACATGTTTGTCAAAGGCAGTTGTTCGACTGAAAGTGACCTGGATAACGCGGGTATAAAGAATGCGTCCAAGATCATCGTCTTACCTGAGAGAGGAGCCCACGATGCATCATCAGCCGATGCCAAGACCATACTTACCTCAATGATTATCAGGAAAAACAAGAGCGACGCATACATAATTGCAGAAATATTCAAGGAAGAAAATAGAGAGCATGCTAAACAGGCTGGTGTCAATGAAGTTGTTGTGAGAGGTGCAATGTCTACCTTGCTAGTCGCAACCGCAGTAACTTCTCCAGGAGTAAGCAAGCTCTTCTATGAATTGCTGAGGGGCAGGGACGGTTATCGGATAATGGAGTATTCCTTGGACTCAAGATTCAGAGGAAAGCCGTGTATCGACATCTACAAGGAGACTGATCTGGAAGGAAGAGTCGTCCTTGGATTCAGAACTGAAAATGACATTAAAATAAGACCATCGAATGAATCGGTCAACGTCTGGAACTCGGTAATCGTGATGGAGCCAAGAAACAGATAATTGTCTTTAACTGCCCTTATTATATATACCAGTAAGAAAAAATTAATAAATAGTTTCAGAATTCCGTGCACAATAAGAGGTAAATTGATTGGCTAAGTACGTGCTGATATCTGATAACACACTGATGTATGGGTATAGGGATTTTCCACTGCTGGATTTCCTGCCATGCGCGCCAGTCTCAAAAGTCCCAGGACCTATTTTCCAGTTCTTAAAGGGTCCACCATATCCGATGCTGCCAGATGGGCAGCCGGTCCATACCACATACGCAGTGAGGAAGATGGAGGCCTCCCTGCTCAGGAAGAACAGAAGGGAAGACGTATACGTTGCTCAGAACGAGAGCATAGAAAGTGCAATCAAGGACGACACAGAAGTTATTGGCGTGAGTACCATGGACCCGTTAGGACTGGGGCCCACTACGATGTCCTATTACGTCCTGTTCGGCGGAGATCCATACGCGTGGGTGAGGAGAGAATGGGAAACTCTTATTGCGAAGATCAACGTCGCAAGGAAGGGAAAGAAGGCAAAACTTCTGATCGGAGGCCCCGGAGTACTAGAATTTTACCAGATGAGAGAGGAACTCGATAAGGAAGGAATCGACTACGCGTTCTCCGGAGAGGCAGACGACCTATTCCCCGAACTGTTCGAGCAAGTTTCAAACGACTCCCTAGATCCAAAGTTATTCTACAAAGGCTATACAGAATACGACGACAAGTTCAACAGGAAGTACAAACAAGATGAAAAGTTGCTATCCAGGACCCTAACCGGTAAGCTGTACCCAAAACTGGAAGAGATTCCAACAATAGTCAACCCAGCGATCAAGGGAATGATTGAAGTCATGAGGGGCTGCGGTGTTGGCTGTGACTTCTGTGAGGTTACTCTCCGTCCTCTTAGATATTATACCCCGGAAATGATCCGAGCCGAGATAGAAGTAAATCTGAAATTGGGGGGAAACTCCCACGTTTGGCTGCATTCTGATGATATATGGGGATACAAACACGATAACTTCTTCAGACCCAATGAAGACGAACTATTGGGTATGTTCAAGCACGTGATGGACACTCCCGGAGTCAAGGGAATGAACCCTACTCATGGCAGAATATCGATCCCTTCAGGGTTCCCTGAGTTGATTGAAAAACTGTCAAATGTTGTCAAAGCCGGTCCTAAAAACTGGATCGGTATTCAGACCGGACTGGAAACTGGAAGCGAGTCCCTCGCAAAAAAACACATGCCAAACAAGACTATGCCGTTAAAAATAGGCGTGGATGGCAGCTGGGAAGAGATAGTCTGGCAGGGTGTATACAACGAAACGAAATACTACTGGAGATCTGCGTTCACCCTTCAAGTTGGTCAGCCGGGAGAAACAGAGCAGGACTTGTGGGACACAGTGGCTATGATAAACAGATTGAGCAATTCGGTCTTAGACGATGGCAGACCATTTGAGTTTACCGTAACTCCCCTCCAGAATGTTCCGATGGGGAGAATCACGTCCAAGAAGTACGACAGTGGCCTCCTGAATGAAGCGGAGCTCGCCGTTTACTATGCTTCCTATAGACACCTCGCCAAAATGGCAGCGAGAAGAAAGTCTGAGGGAGAAGGAAACTTAATTGTGAGAGCTGGAACCGGTGCCATAATTTCTGTCGGCGGTTACATGATGATGAAAGTGGTAGAAGATGTTGCGAGAAAGAGAGGCGTGGACCTCGCAAAAGTGAAGAGATACGGTATTGAGCAGAGGAAGGAGTTTTCTACTCTGAGTTCCCTGGCACATGCATGATCAGCGGAGACCTATTTAGATAAATCAATCCTTGGATAGAGAATAGACGCTCCCTCTCCAGTGCACCTTCTTTCTAACCATTCCCACAATCAGATTCCATATGTAGATGTAAGGAAGGATGAAAGTTACTGATAGAAAGTACCATACCTTGACCGGCACCTTCATCTGACTGTTTACAGAGTTGACAATGTAGGGTAAAAGGAATAGCAAGAAAATACCATTCACAAAAACTGCAAAAACTAAAGAAGATATGACTAGATAAGCAGCCACTGTGTAGTAGATTATTCCAAACCTGAAAGTATTGTTTGTGGAATAAATTGAGAACGCGGTTTGGCGGCTTGACCATTCGAGAAAAGTTGGAAAATCATCGTTAGAATATATCCTCGGTCTTGATTCTGGAACGTAGGAAATCTTCAGTCCCTTTTCTTTTGAGATCTTCAGAATTGCAATATCATCAGAGACCGATTCTGAAAAGAACTTGAGTGATTCCTTGTCCAGGAGGGCGCCACGAAATGCCATTGAGCCCCCCCAAACGAACTTGGTCAAATTAGATTCCATCATCGACTGCCCTACCAGTCCCCAAAACATTTTTACTTTGGTCCAGAAACCTCCATCTGGAAAGAAGATCGGGAAAGTGGTTGAAACACCAATGGTCGTATCAGATAGAGGGCCTATTAAGCCTGAAAGCCAGCTGGGTTGAACTCTAATGTCTGAATCGGCGATCACATAATAGTCATATTCGGGGAATTTAACAAGTGCTGAGCAAATCGCCTTCACTTTACCGCTACACTTTGCGCAGTCTCCTGTAGATATGATGAACTTTATTCCTTCTCTCTTTAGGAAGGATACAGCCTGGTCTTCTTCAGAATCAACCACTGAGACAATATCGAACTTTTCGAAATCTTGGTCCCGGATAGAAGCAAGATTCTTGTCCAGCTCGTAATCGACTCCTTTGGCCGGAATTATTACGAGAACCCTCTTATCTGTCGAGTCAGACTCTTTTGGACTTAAAGCATCGTTCTTGCTTCCTCTTCTACTCAGGTAAGTCAACATCATTCCTGCAGATAGCAGTAAGTTCAGTGAAAAGATTCCCCACCAGTAGAGGTTCATTTTCTTGGAAAAATAGGGACAACCAGATAAAGTTTCTTTCACTTTTTAATTAAATTTGATAAATTGTTCAGACAATTTACTAGTTAATTAAGGGTAATTATGAAAACATAGAAGTATCTACTTCATCTGATGCGTACATGGTAAATTCCCCGTATGGAGGAAAACTGAAGATTTCCCTAGACCTAAACAATCAGGAAAAGCATTTGGATGGATTGAAGGGAATGGTACAAATCGAACCTTTCATTGATTTCTATTACGACTCTCTCAAGATTGCCGATGGTTCATATAGCCCACTGGAAGGATTCATGGGAGAGGATGAAGTCGCATCTGTTCTGAAGAGAAGAAGTTTATCAAACGGACTACCCTGGACGATTCCAATCATTTTTGCAATTGACCAATCTCAGAACGAGAAAATCAAGGAAGGTGATCAGATTGCTCTCTTGAACAGAGAACAACAGCCATACGGAGAGATGTCCATAGAGTCCAAGTTCAAACTAAATAAGAAAGACATTGCGGAGACCGTTTATGGCACAACCGATCTCAAACATCCCAATGTTCAGGATCTATTCGAAAAGTATGCAGATACCGCAATATCTGGAAAGGTCCGAATTTTCAAGGAACAGGTATTGCCAGGCGGTGGCTATGAGAGACATCCTTCCGAAATCAGGGAGGAATTCTCTAAGAAGGGCTGGAAAAACGTGGTTGCATATCAGGCTAGAAACCCACCCCATGTCGCGCATGAATACCTGCAAAAGGTATCTCTGGAATTGCCAGGCATAGACGGATTATTCATTCACCTAGTTGTTGGAAGGCTGAAGAAGGGAGACTACAGGGCCGATGTTATCCTCAATTCTTACGATTCACTCATTAAGAATTATCACAAGCCCGAAAAAACAATGATGGGATCGTTATCTATCACGATGAGATATGCAGGACCTAGGGCATCAGTCTTCCTTGCGATCATTAGAAGAAATTATGGGGCTACGCACTATATTATTGGCAGAGACCAAGCGGGGGTTGGAGGTTACTACGAACCTTACGCGGCCCAGAAAATTTTCGAAGAGCTGGATGTGGGGATGGTTCCTATTAGATTCAAAGACACCTTTTACTGCAAGAAGTGCAGGGGGATAACTTCAGAAACCGTTTGCCCCCACTCAATGGAAGAAAGGTTGATTATTAGCCAGACGAAAATAAGGGAGCTGCTAAAGACAAACCAACAGATTCCTCCGGAAATTTTGAGACCGGAGATAGCAGACATTTTAAGCAAAGGAGACGTTCTAAACGAGGGGAATTAATTTCAAGCCCGTCAGTTGGCAGTTAGGCAATGCTTTGGAAGTGATTCGAATCTGTGAGCCACAGCCGGAAATATTTATGTCGTTGAAGTGATAACCATCGCTGGGCCCGTAGCTTAGACCGGCAGAGCGACCGGCTCTTAACCAGTAGGTCGTGGGTTCAAATCCCATCGGGCCCGTGATGACCTTCGTCGCGATATCTGTTTTCTTCATATACTCCGTCTTGATTCTATTTTATGCTGATCTCCTTGAAACCCTGCAAGTTGTCCAAAATTCCATGTTCAATGAACGAAA
>JAJZYT010000015.1 GCA_021797915.1 Thermoplasmata archaeon
GATTGGACTGGTGGTTAATGATATCAAGAGAATACTCGCGTACTCGACAATTGGACAGATAGGATACATGGTAGCAGCCCTTGGACTGGGACTGGGCGCGACAAGCATAGGTCTCTCGATCTATCAGCTGGAAGCACACGCCTTCTTCAAGGCACTCCTTTTCCTAGCCGCAGGATCAATTCTTCACGCAGTCATGAACGTAAGGGACATCAACAAGATGGGAGGACTGTGGAAGAAGATGCCTATCACGGTCACTTCAATGTTCGTTGGGGCCCTTGCGCTCTCTGGTTTCCCCGGCCTTGCCGGGTTCTTCAGCAAGGATAGCATCATCACCGCGAGCTATGGTGTCTCGATATTTGTATGGGCTCTGCTTGCTATAGGCGGTTTCCTGACGACCCTCTACGCGTTCAGGATGTTCTTCAAGGTTGCCCTCGGGAAGCCGAGAAGCAACGCAGCCGAACATGCCCACGAATCGAGCTGGATCATGCTGATACCGATTGTTATACTGGCCGCATTCAGCGTCATATTTGGAATATTCCAGCAGGGTTTCTACACGTTCCTCAATCCAGCATCCGTTGTTGTACCTCTTGGAATCGCTCCCCTCAAACTTATGGACTTCATTCCGGTGATACTCATGCTTCTAGGAATGGGGCTAGCTTACTACGTATGGGGAAGAAATTCGGCAATACCAAAAACGGTTGCAAACGGAGCACAGGATTTCTACCTTCTCGTAAAGAACAAGTTCTACTTGGACGTATTTTTTACGAACGTGATCGCAGAAAGGGGAATACTTGGACTCTCCGCAGTCTCAGATGGATTCGAGAGGAGAGCTATCGGTGGTCTGGTGAATCTTTCGGGTGACGTGTTCGAGAACTCCGGAAAAATTTTGAGGAAGATACAGACCGGTCTGGCCAGGCAATATGCACTCATAATTCTCATAGGACTGATCCTTTCACTATTGCTGCTCAGAATACTGATGGGGGTGTGAAGATGATATTCCAACTCAGCTACCTTTTACTTGCGCTTGTACTGATAATGGTTGCATCCATGGTTGCTAGAGGAAAGACTGCGAGATATCTCACAGTTTTGTTCGCAGCACTCGTCTTTGCTTTTGTCATCTCCAACAACATGACCATGACTAACTTCGCTTACGGAACACTATCGATCCTCACTCTGACTTTCCAGTTGAACTTCGTGAGTTCTGTCCTGCTGTTACTCATATCATTCGTAGGAGTATTCATTCCATTGAGATATGCCAGTTCTCCTGGATTATTCGTGCTCCTTCAGTTCCTGCTATTCTCAGTTGTGGGTCTCTTCACCACCCGCGATTTCATAGTCTTCTACATCTTCTGGGAAATGGTGCTGATACCCTCATTCTTCGTTATTGGAATTTGGGGTGGATCAAACAAGAACTATGCCGCAATGAAGTTCTTCATCTACACCCACATCGGATCCGTTTTCATGCTGCTAGCAATATTCACGATGTACTTCACCGAGGGTGCGTCCAGCTTCGCAATGTCAACACTGACCGCAGGGATGAACGTGGTTCCTGTCTCCTATCAGGCATTCATAATTTTCGGGTTCCTCTTCGCGTTCCTGATAAAACTCCCATCTGCGCCTCTGCATTCCTGGTTGCCTGATGCGTACGTGGAAGCGCCGTCTGAAGGAACGGTGTTCATTTCGTCACTTCTGTCCAAGATGGGTGCATTTGGACTTTTGGTCATATTTTCACCCATTTTCATGACGTCTTCATTTGCGGGAAATTCTGCCGTGCCGATTGCACTCATGGCACTAGGGATATTCTCACTGATCTATTCTGCACTAGTTGCACTTTACCAGAAGGATCTCAAGAGGATGATGAGTTACACAAGCATCGGTCACATGTCCTTCATAACCATCGCTGTCGGAGGGTTCCTCTATCTCAATGGCACAAACCCGCTGGATTCACAGCTTCTCTATTACGGTGCCGTGTTCCAGTTGATATCACACGGCATAATCATATCAATGATCTTCGCTCTCGTGGATACTCTTGAAAAGACTGCCGGCACGAGGAGCATACCCTCGTTGGGTGGACTGGCGAGACAGCTTCCTGCACTCTCTTTCCTGATTATCGCTGCGTTCCTTGCATCTGTTGCAATCCCTGGGTTCTCTGGTTTTGTCGGGGAGATTTTGATTCTGCTGGGGAGTTTTGCCGTACTCAAGTACTATCTCATATTCGTTCTGATAGGGGTTGTGCTGACAGCATCTTACCACGTCTTTGCCCTACAGAAGACTGTGTTCGGACCCTACAATGAATTCCTCGGGAACATCAAGGCGAAGAGGGAGGAGCTACTGGTGGAGATACTTCCATTGGCACTGATATTCCTTCTAGGGATCTACCCGGCACTCATATTCCACACCTTCAACATCCATGTGATACAATTCCTGGGAGGGATACAATGATGTTAGTACTAGGTGATTACAACTACCTCTGGAACGTGTTCCTGCTGTTTGTAGGGGCATTCGTCGTCCTGTTCGCCAGCATCATCACTGAGAAGAGAACTGTCATGGTGACTCTGGGAGCACTGTTTGCGGCTGCTTCTTTGATCCTGACTGTGCTTCAATACACTGAAAGTGTCGAGATCCAAGGTACACCAATATTTCTTTCTGGATACACGAAGCTATTCTTCATAGCTATCCTGATCCCTGGTATCCTTTCAATAATTGGAATGGGTAAATCTCCATCCACCAAGAAACCTGGCCTGATGATTTTCATATTCCTAATATCGCTGGGTTTCATGCTTCTGGCAATCTCGTCGTTCGATCTGCTGTTCATATTCGTGGCGTTCGAGGGTGTTTCCATACCGACCTACGTGCTTGCAGCCTATGGAAAATCTGACAGTGAACTCGAGGCCGCAATTAAGTACTTCATAATTGGAGCGTTTTCGACCGGGATAATCATCTTCGGGATCTCACTCTACTACATATCGACAGGAAGTATGTCCCTTGGAGCGGCCCCGGGCTTCCAGAGCGTCTACTTCCTGGCCATGGGACTCCTGATATTTGGATTTGGATTCAAACTTGCAATATTCCCGTTGCATGGTTGGGCAATCGACACATATACGGGAACTTCAAACCCCGTATCGTCCTACCTTAGCACAAGTTCCAAGATCATGACCCTGATAGTCCTCCTCAACATCTTCTTCACATCTCCGCTGTTCTATGGCTACCTGAAGATCATATTTGCAATCATTGCGATCCTGACTATGACGTTTGGGAACGTGGTTGCGATATCACAGAACAACGTGAAGAGGATGCTTGCGTATTCATCTATCGCGCAGGCAGGCTATCTTTCAGTCATATTCCTTGTCGCAGGAACTAGCGCAATCAGCCTTGCGATAATCAGTCTTTTCATGTACGTCCTTGCTTATGGATTCATGAAGGGAGGCTCCTTCCTTGCTATGGACAGCCTTGGTAATTACGACATCGAGAACTTCTCGGGCATGTGGAAGAGGAACCCTGCTTTCGCGGTCTCCCTGTCCATTCTTCTGCTCTCACTAGCAGGATTCCCAGGAACGCTTGGATTCATCGGGAAATACTTCCTTTTCCTATCCGTGCTTTCTACTGGAACTGCACTGGCGTATCTAGTGGTGATCATATCTGTAATCAATTCGGTGGTATCATTCTACTATTACGGTAGGGTGATGATGTACATGTTCTGGAGAAACGGTTCAAAGGAAAGGGTTCCCAATAACTACCTCCTCTATGCTTCGGCACTATTCACGGTCCTCTTTGGTGTACTGTACTTCCTAGTGTTCTCGTACGCCCAGAGCCTGATACCTCACATCACTTCGTTCATTGTGGGAGGGATCTAGATGCTAGAACAGGCATACTTCCAGATGTATGAAACGGAAATGATAGGAGGAGAAGTAGGACGTGCCTTCCATTTCCTGGAGAGGGCATCAAAAGGGAAGGGGTTCTACTCAGAGATCTCATTGGTACTCTTGGAAGCACTCAAGAATAAGTCGGAACCGGAAGAGATCGAACAGAAGATCATGAACATAGAAGGTGAAGAAGGAGAGAAGAAAGCCATCTACCTGAGGTTCCTCTACTCGGTGAACAGGTACGATGTCGCGTTCCCTAGGTACGATTCAAAGAGGTGCAACGATAAATGACAGAAGACTACGAGTTCCTTAGGGAACTTAAAAGGGAGGGGGAGGAAATAATATTCTCGGAGAAAAAGAAGAGAATGACCCTCCTAAGCGAGGAATGGGATACTTCTAAATCCAAAACCATGGAAGCTATTTCTCATAAATATGGAATTGACACCAGACAGAAATTTCAGGAGTTCAAGGAAAAGTTCAACATCACTGATTACTGAAGGATTCGAGAGTCCTGATATTCTCGTAAAAGGAAGCCTTCCTGAACGAGCGCATGTTATCTTCCATCCACGAATTGAGATCCGCCTCGTTTCTGAGCCTGATTCTCTTGATTTCCCACAAGCAACTGTGACAATAGAGACCTGACACAACAACGGTGCCGCAGATTAAGCAGTGTGAAGAAACCATTAGAAGGAAAAAGACTGAGCGTTAATAAATTTTGTCCATTGAATTCGAGAATACCTTAGAAAAGTCAAGTGCGTCAGTAACGTAAATTCATTTATTTTGGTTGGATTGAAATCGCAATTCTAATCTCCCCATCTCTTTATCAATCTGTTTTCTACTCCCACAATATCCATTACTCGCGAGGTCACGAACTTGTAAAGATCATCTAGATTAGAGGGGTTGTGGTAAAACCCGGGACTTGCTGGAAGAATGTAAGCTCCAGCTTCGGAAAGCGTCAGCAGATTCCTTAGGTGTATCGTGCTTAGTGGCATCTCCCTGAAGACTATCACCAATTTTCTTCTCTCCTTGAGTGCGATGGAGGCTGCTCTCGTGATAAGGTTGTCGGATATTCCTGCTGCGATCTTGCTGACTGTGTTCATCGATGCAGGAGCGATAATCAGGGCATCGAACTTGTGAGAGCCGGATGCTACGGGAGACTCGAAATCCCCCTCTTCATAGAATTCGTCTGCAAAGCCCTTCAATGATTTCTCGCTGACGTTCCCTTTCAACTCATGCTTTGCTACTTCTAGCGCCCCGTTAGAAAGGATGAGCACCTTCTTGGACGGGAGTTTCTTTAAAATATCTATGCCGTAAGCTATCCCTGAAGCTCCGGTTATGGCCAAGACATACTCCATGGTCATCAATAGATAGAACCTATAGATATTTTCTTAAGTCCTCTTCGTCAAAATATGCAGCTATGATTTTCTTTATGTAGTTTATCTTCTCGAATTCAGATAGCTCCTGTATTGCATCCCTCACGTTTTTGGAGATAATCTGTATCGACTTCTCAATTGCTTCTTTCTTTCCGAGTCCACTGTATTCGAAAACAGAAACAATGTTTGGTCTGTTAAATTTCTTATCGTCGTTACCAGGTCTCTTCCCGAGCTCGAAGGAACCCACTGAATTGATTACGTCATCTCTGACCTGGAATGCCACTCCAAGAAGTTCTCCTGCCTTGGAGAGCCTACCAATAATACCTTCTCCCAACTTCTCGGTGACTGCAGCTATGCTTATGGATGTGGAGATTAGAGACGCGGTCTTCTTCGTGGCTATATCCATATAGGTTTCGAGATTCATGTCAAAGTTTCTTCTCTGAGTACAGAAATCCATAGATTCCCCATCGCACATGAGGAAGGCTGCCTCTGCAATCTTCTTAACCACATTTTCACCATAAGCTGACGATAGCGCGACCGCCCTTGCGATCAACGCATCACCCGCCAGGATCGCGTTTTCGATCCCATATTTATTGTGAACTGTCTCTATTCCCCGCCTCATCTCATCCTTGTCAATTATGTCGTCGTGTATTAGGGAAGAAATGTGGAGATATTCTATTGCTATTGCAAGGTCAACGAATTTCATTGAATTAAGTCCGACTGATTCTGCACCCACGAACACAAGTGTAGGTCGAAGAAGCTTCCCATTTACATTCAGAAGATGGAAAGTTGACTTTTCGAGATTTGGACTGGAGAATTTCCAGTGGAACTTCCCATTCAGGTCGTTCTTAACCTCCTGAAGCGCGACCATGGAATTTTCGCTAATGTGAAGCATATTCATAGGTATTACATTATCACAACAAAATAGTTAAATATTGTCAGATTAGGTGCTTGAAGAATTGATGGCATTAGAGGTCAAGAAACTCGAAGGATGGTTTGAAAAACAGAAGTTGATGAAGATCCTAAAGAATGACTATGACAACTTCTATATGCTTTTTGACCTTGACAACTTCAATTTTCTTCTTGGGAATAGCTCTTTTCTATACGCTAAGGACGGAGGGGAGATAACTGGTATACTCCTGAATTATTATCACTCTACAGGAATAAAAGATATTTGGTTGTATGGAGATAACGAGTCCACAGAGCACCTCCTCAAGTACGTGGACAAGAGCACATCGGTGATACATGTCAGGAACAATGAGAATGCCCACATATTCAACGATGCCCCGAATGTATACAGGGAGTACTGCATGATCAACGAGAGACCTTCCGGCAAACACGACGAGAATGTGAGACTTCTGACGCAGGACAAATACACCCAATATGCAAAAATGATATCCCAGTGGGACAACACAAGATTCAAGACCATGGAACTCGATGAATTCAGGAATCTGTTGAACTACAGCACCATATTCGGTTATTTTGCTGACGGCAATCTTGTCAGCGCAGCTACACTCGGCGCGATCTGGAAAGACTGGTTCGTGATTTCATCAGTTTTCACCGATCCCGCAAGCAGAAATAGGGGATACGTACAAAAGTTGATGTCCTCTATGCTGGACCATTATAGCAACCTAGACAAAGCCATATTGTTCGTAAACAAGGAAAACGCACCTGCGGTCAAGGCTTACTCCAATCTCGGTTTCAAGATATATTCTGAAGACCTCTGGGTCGACTATGGTACAGGACTGGTCCCCTAACTCTTTACCCGAAATTCTGTTATTACTCCATCCTCGTGTCTGAAGAAGTATTCGACCCTATTGTCTCCGCTCGTAGCAACACAATCCCTCCCCTTTGAGTAGTTGCCTTCTATCGATACTGAATCTATCTTTTTCCATCCCGTCTCTTTCTTGACTCTATTCACCATGTTCTCAAATGCGTCAGCACATATGGAACAGCAGAAAAAAGTGTTCTCCCCCTCTATTTCTCTCCAGTAATCTCCCCATGTGCCATCACACAGGGCACAACCCTCATAATTTCTCTTCATACATCTTACCTCTTTCGTGCCTAGCCTCTAAATAGCCATAGAAGAAATCCATGGATCGCAAGAAATACGATTGAACTTCCCTTTCCATTTTTAGCAGCCTAGCGTATTTTTCGATCAATTTCAAGGCATCACCCGAATGATACTGGTCTGCCTCGTAACCAGCCTTCAGAAATTGAACTGCTTCCTTGGTGATCCCATCGTTCAGTATCTCAGGTTTGAAATACGCATACTTTGCTCCATAATCCTTTACATTTTTGTCCGCGATGAGTTCCAGGGAGTGAATGGATACCATGGCATCGAGCCAGTGTTCCGAGCTACAGACATGGTCCCAGTATCTCAATGCCCTGACCGTCTTTTCCAGTGGAACAGAACTAATCACTTCAACCTTTTTCAAACCCACCGATTCTCCCATTTGCAAGAGCAGATCGACGTGAGCTGGTTGACCGTCCTTACCAAAGTATTCTTCTGAAATGTTGTCGAACTCATACTTCTGTATTTCTGAAAAATCCGTCCTTCCAAGGATGTAGGCACAAGATTTCACCCACTGTTTGAGGAAGTGGTAATGTTCAGTAACGTATCCCATGATGGTATACTCTGAAGGCTGTTGCATGTCAATCACGAAGACGTTTGGATCATCATTGAAAAATCTTGCAACGAACCGTTTCTTAATCCACATCGCAAGACCCTCTTTAGAGAAGTCATAGAATTCGGTGAACTTATCATTGAGAGCGTACTGCTGCATTTTGGTCTTGGAAATATTCCTGTTCAGCCACATTATATGGGTAGGATCACTTGACAGCGCTATTGAGTAGAAGTGAGATGATATTGTAGAGATTTCGTCATCGAGGAATTTCTCTCCACATACGGGACACAAGTTCATTAATATTTCAACTGAACTGGAATTATAAAGTTGTTGTATTGTTGCGGTTCCAATTCGAGAAGAAAAGAAATATACTCCTGACATATTGACGGCCAGCGGAGGTTGCCGAGCCAGGTCAAAGGTGACAGATTTAGGGTCTGTTCCCGCAGGGGTTCGCCGGTTCGAATCCGGCCCTCCGCACTTTCTTTCGTGAAGACTATAATGAACCAATTTGTTGAGCCGAATTTATCCACTTTGTCTCCTAGAATTCTTCAAAGTCCACCTTCTTTACAGATTTTGAAAGGTAAGTTTAGTACCCTTGTATCAGAATCCGGGTTCCTCACTAAGTAGGTTAGCTCAATAAGATAGTAGTTCCTGTAATGTTGCAGCGCCTCGATGCTCTTACAGGTTTCCGCTATGCGGCGTTCCAATCAATTCAAATTTTCAAAACTGTTTTGCTTCAGTAGATTCCTGCATTGAAACAGTTTGACTCTCTGAACCTGTTGTTAGTCCCATTATTTGATCAAAGTAGGAAGTCTTTACGAAACTCTGGTGCTTAACTTCTGCAATTATGAGCATGGTTTCATCCCTTGTTCTCTGTACCCTGCTGCGTTTATAATCATGTCTTCTTGATATTGCTAGTCTGCAGGAAACTTGGCTAGGCTGATCAATCTCCTCTGAAGACCGAGGTTCAGAGGAACTGAGATAATTCTTTGACATCTGATACTATTGGGATTTTCTCGGGATCGATTGGCACCACATTCTGATCTTTGAGACCGCTTCCGGTACAAACAAATACCACGAGAGCATTCTTGTCAATTACGTCTCTGAGGTGAGGTAATACTGCCAGGGGTGCGGCGCTAGCAGGCTCCACAAATATGCCTTCCTTTGAAGCAAGATCCCTTTGCGATTTCAATATTTCCTGATCTGATACCGTCAGAAGCTGACCCTTTGAATCGATTACAGCCTTCAATGCTTTTTTCCAGGAAACTGGATTTCCGATCCTAATAGCTGATGCCACAGTCTCAGGATTCTTCCACCTGACTACGGTATCTTCTCCTCGGAGGAACGCATCGGCTAATGGGGCTGCACCTGATGCCTGTACCCCTATCATCCTTGGTGTCTTGTTTGAAAATCCCCACTTCTTGAGCTCTGAAAATCCCTTCCAATAAGCACTTATGTTGCCTGCATTACCCACTGGTAGGATGACATAGTCTGGAACCCTACGGCCTAGCTGTTCAAATATTTCAAAAGCTCCTGTTTTTTGACCCTCAATTCTGAATGGGTTTACAGAATTGACCACGTAGAGATCTTTCCTGACGCTTGCTTGAGACATCATGATTTCGAGCGCGGCATCAAAGTCACCGGCTACACGTATGACGCTTGCACCGTGGATCACGGCTTGGACCAATTTTCCTCCAGCTATCTTTCCAGAAGGTATGAGCACAATTACTTTCATGCCCGCACGCGATCCGTAAGCAGCAGCTGACGCAGAAGTGTTGCCTGTAGACGCGCATACTAGAGTCCTGGCTCCAATTGACTTGGCCCTTGTAACAGCTACGGTCATCCCTCTGTCCTTAAATGAGCCAGTTGGATTTTGGCCTTCGTTTTTCACGAATAGTTTTAATCCTGTTTCTGTCGCAATCTTGTCAAGGCGGATCAGGGGAGTGTTCCCTTCATTTATTGTTACGGGTGTAGTTCCATCCTCTATTGGTAGCACCCTTGAATATCTCCAAACTCCAGTTCCTTCAAAGTCTTCGAACGTAGGATTTCCAGCATCAAGTGTCAGTTCCAGAACTCCACCGCAATCGCACTTTGAAGTTATTGGTTCTTCACTGAACTCTCTCCCACAGTCAAAACAGTGCAATGACCAGTCGCTATTGTTCTTCAACAATTCTAGCTCCTCCTCCAACTGTTGTTATGAAACCCTTCGCTGATATTCCGTGGTCAGCGAAACATTTTGCCATTGCGCTTTGAACTCTTCCTGGATCGATTTTCTGTCCATCTACAACTGCAGCAATACTTGGTCCTGCACCACTGATAAAAACTCCGGCTGCACCTACTTGCAAAGCAGAGTCGCGAACCTGATCAAACCATGGTATCATAACCTTCCTTGCTGGTTCTACAACTGAGTCTTCGAGTCCACTTCCTATCATGGCAATATCACCCTTTGCAAAACCGGCTACTACCCTAGTTGCGAACGATATGTTCTTGGTCATTTTGTCTAAGTTAACCTGTTTCGGTAGCAACGATCTCGCATATTCTGTCTTTCTATTTGGCAGTTTTATTTCTGGAGTAACTACCACGATAATCATTCCCAAGGGCGGGGGAAACCCCACTGTTTTAAGGGGTCTTTGGTGCACTATCCTGAATCCTCCCTGAAGTGAGCCTGCGATATTGTCGTAGTGCCTCGCTCCGGATGCCGCGTACTCTCCTTCCACTGCGACAGACAATAGCATCTCATCAGAAAGGCCCAGGTCGAAGATCCTGTTCATGGCCACTGCCGTGGCGACTGATGAGGCAGCACTGCTTCCCAGTCCAACTCCTATGGGTATCCTGTTATTGATCGTCACTATGATCTTGTACTTAAGGTTGAACTTATTTGCAAATGCCTTAGCAACAGCACCTGCAGCTGTGACATCTATCCCAGGTATGACGTACCCGTTCTTGTAGTTCAGATTTACTTCGCTTTCCTGCGATTCAAGAGCTAGGAGTTCTATGCTATCTCTTGGATCATTTAGGCCAATGACAAATACATCAAATCCAGATCCCAAATTCGCTGACGAAGCAGAGGCTTCAACTACGATACGCTTCATCATTCATCCCCTCCAGGGGTGTCGAAATATGGCAGGACTGTGAAGGATATTTTCAAGCAAACAGATCTGAATCTGACGGTTTTAGAATTTTCAATATCTTCTCTCATTTAGAGTTCTTTTCCTTTAACATTTATTTAATGAATATATCAGCTGACTTCCATATCATGCCTAATCTTGGTCTTGGTGAGACCTCATACCCTGCGTTTTCCTGGTATGAGATAAAGGCAGCTGACCTCTATCAACTTAGATTTATCCATCTCTCCGCACATCTTGGTACGAATTCCAGAATATGACCCTATATGTGCCTGTACTAGACCTAGTTGTAGTTCCCGTTTGAGTTGTTGCTCCAGTAGACGTAGAAATGGAGCTATTTGTTTCCGGATAAGCCGTCTCAATGGATGTATACTTGGATCCTGTTACAACCTCTGTAGTAATGCTTTCTGTCAGGGGTGTCATCAGAGTCCAGTCTACATCAGATTCGTTCTCAACGAACGAGGGAAAGTGCTGTACGCTTTCTGGTCTAGACATAGGACTTCAATCTGTTATTATACATTTCATATTTAAATCTACTGAAATTTATTTTCATATATGTTGATCCCTGTTTTTCCAGATTCCGTAGCTCATTACCATACCTTATGAATCTCTGGTTCGCCAATGTTTTATGAATGTTGTACCCCAGCCTTTCTTTGAATAAAATCTAAGAAGAGTTATTTCCTGAATACACTCCCCTTATCGAAGGAATGGCTCCATGCATTTTGTTATTGACCTCGTGTCATCCTGATCGCTTAAAACTGTGATAGCGACTCTTCTCTTGGAGGGCAATATCAAATATTGTCCATTTGTTCCATCAGCAAAATAAGTTCCATCGTCCCCTATCCATAAGTAGTATCCATAGGAATTTTTTCTAAGGAATGTTGGACTGTCTTTTGGAACCTGCAAGCGAACTTGTGGGGACCTCATCTCATCGATCCAGTGTTTAGGTACTATCCGCTCATAGCCATATTTTCCATCTTCAAGAAAGAGGCGTGCGATCTTTTGTAGATCTTCGTGATACAATTTCAGTCCCGTTGAGCCTGCACAGTACTTCCCATAATTTTTCCATTCAAACTTCTCAATTTCCATTGGCTTGAACAAAATGTCACTGATCCAAGCGGAGAGATTGATGCCCAACTCTTCTTGGATAATTACAGAAATCAAGAAAGGTCCGACATTCGAATAGACAAAAAGTTTTCCAGGTTCACTAATCAAGTCAGAATTCAAAATGTAATCCAGCAATTTGCCTGGAGGAATATTCGTGATGTCTTTGCTGAACATCAAACCCTTTGCTTGCCCGATAGTATGAGTCAAAAGATGTTTCAGTTTTAAATTCTCCAATCTCGTTAAATTTGCTCTGTTGGTAAGATTCACCAGTCTCTTCAGGTAGGGCCAGACCGGAGTCTCTAGAGTTAACTTCTCGTTACCGATGAGTAATCCTTTCTCCATTGCTATTCCTAGGGCCAGTCCAACCACTGGTTTGCTAAGCGACCGTAGTTCTTGTAGAGAGCCCTTACCTCTGAAATAATGTTCAAATGTTTCCCCTTTAGAGGTGGTAGCCATAATACTGTACACATTGACTCCCAGCCTGTTTGAATCCTTCATTACACTGAATCTGCCTACTACTTCATCGAAAACTTCTCCAAAATTGTCCTTGCTTGATATCACGTTTTGACCCTTCCTTCCCTCAATTTGTGCGTCCTTTATGCTTATCCTTGTACCACTAATCAACGTTTCTGTCCTGTATTGTTGGATCTATTGACTAACTAGATCACTGAAATTTAGGCGATTGACCCTTGGCATCTTAAGAAACAGTCGGGTTGAAATATTTTAAATAGCAACTTTCCCTAACATATCCAATGTCAACAGATGCAAATCTTATTTCGTTAATTCAGTCTTCGAGAAAGTCCTCAGAAGATGGTTCTATCGTGATTTATAACCTCACAAATGGCTTAGATTTCTCCAATCCGAAAAAGATAGCTGAAACGCTTGCGAAGGTGTTCTTTGAAACCGACGGAATTAAATGGTTCAAGGTTGAAGGGGATCATATAGCTTTCAATCCCACGTTTAAGGTGAAAATACTCCTGGCAGAGGAACATTCAAAACTACTGGGCCAAACGGTCAATGACTTTCTGAAAGATTTGAAGGGTGATGAAGTCAACAAAGAGTTTGCCCACCAGATTCAAGATATCTCAACCAATGAGGAAAAACAAAGAACTGTAATGGGATTTGCCGCTATTGGCGCTCTTCTAAACAAGCCATTTTATCTAAAAGATGATAAGACTGAAGTTGAGGATCAGCTGTTTACACAAATGCTGGGCTACCTAGAGATCAGAAGCCCTGATGATAAGGATCTGATTGACTGGGAAAATTTACCAATTTAAGGTTGCAAAAAAGCGAATATTCATTGAGAGATGATCACACTGTTCAGGTTGATCGCGTTTGAATAGTCGAAGTCCTTGATTATATTGTAAATCTGTCTAGTATCCGTTCTCTCTATCTCTTTAATTTCGTACAGCTTGTCCAACACAGAGAGATATTCTGTCCTGTTCCTGTAAACTCCAAAAACCACGAAATCTATGTCTCCACTGACATTGTAAATCGAAAGAATTCCCGGCAGTTTCTTGAGTTTCTCGCCCAAGGATTCTACGTAATTCAAACCATACTTCCCTCTTACAAAAATTACGACCGGATAATCCAGATTACATTTCTCGCAGTTAAGCGATGCCTTTATGCCACTAATCAGTCCGCGTTCTTCGAGGGATTTTTTCCTCTTGCTCACTGCCGAAGGAGAGAATATTCCAATCTTTTTCCCCAATTCAGAGTTGGTCTGAGATGCATCCGTAGTCATCTGTTTAAGCAACCTGAAATCAAAAATATCAGTTTGTGTTCCTTTTTTGGTATTCATAAGAACACAAAGGTCCCTTGATATATAAGGTTGAGGAAATTTCTTTCTCTATTTCGTCAAGCGATGTGTTTTTATTTCCTAAATGTGTTGCCGCTAAATCTTCCAAACACGTTTAAATAAGATGTAAAATATTTACAAACTTATGGCCATAGAAGATTCACATCTCGGTCTTAAAAAAAATACAGGTGGCCTTTGGCTCGGAGTTTTTCAGAGTTTGGCATTTGTTGCTCCCGCAGCCACTGCCGCCTCGTTTTATGTGGTCGAAGCAGGAATACTCGGAGCTTCGCTTCCGATAACCTATGTCATAGCGGTCATAGGAGTTCTTTCTGCAATGTATATGAACTACTCCTTCTCAAAGAGAATTTCACACGCAGGGGGATACTATGCATACGTCTCGGCTGGGTTCGGTTCCGGAGTGGGAATTTATGCCTCCTGGCTCTATCTTTTTAATTTACTAGGAGCCGTCAGCGGCTTTTCAATCCTGTTCTTTGCAGGAGTCTTGCAGCCATTGATTCCGGTTTTGGCTACAAATCCTCTTGGCTGGATCCCACTGATGTTTATCCCGTTCCTTGTGATCACTTTGCTACTGTTAAGCGGATTGAGACCCTCTCTGTTTTACACTATGATAGGAGGAGTCCTTGAGGTAATTTTCCTTGTTGTCATATCCATAATAATCATAGTGAAAGTTGGACCAGGCAATACAATCATCCCTTTCACCTTCACTGGTCATAGCTTCGGCCAAGTTGGTTTTGCCACCGTTTTCGCGATCCTCGGATACGTGGGAGTGGGTTCGGTGATCACACTATCTGAAGAAATGAAACAGCCGAAGAAGACTGTTCCAAAGGCCATCTTGATTGCAATAGGAATGGCCGCTGGTGCGTACATATTAAGTACATACGCTTTCACGGTTGGTTGGGGAGTGAACAATATGGCAAGCTTTGCTTCAGCGTCAAATCCTGGATTCATAGTTGTGGCTAAATATGGCGGACCAGTAGCCCTTATAGTTTTCATCATTCTGACTCTGAACAGCTTCATCTCTAACGGCATTGCCGAAGGGAATGCACTTAGCAGAACGGGTTTTGCAATGGCAAGAGATTCAATTCTCTTCCCCAAGAGTCTTTCAAAGGTTGGAAAGAAAACTGGAGCCCCTTACAAGGTGATAATTGTAGAGATGATCATAGTATTGATTATTGCACTCGTTGGAGGTATCATTTGGGGTCCTTTTATCGCTGCTGCAGTAATTACAACCATGAACGGCGCTTCTCTATACATAGTTCACATAATAGCTAATTTCTCTCTCCCAGTCTGGGGTAAGAGAACTCTCAAGGCTTCTGCGAAACAGATCTTACCGTTTGCCATATTCCCACTGGTTGCAACCGTTGTCTATGCATTTGCGGTCTATGGAGTATTCTTCCCATTCCCGGCATATCCACTTAACGTTGCAAGTATCTGGATACTTGTCCTAGCAATCGGGGGCATATTCGTTGCTCTAGGAATCTGGTCTTACAGGAAAAAGAAGAATTTGGGTACGACAGGAAAAGAAGTAGAAACATTCAATTAGATAATAGGTGAAAAAGATGCCAATTAAGAACTTGAAAGTCGAAAGACTCGAAACCAAGAAAGAAGAAACAGACTTGCAGAAACTTGTGAGCGATGTGATCTCAGAAGTCCGAAAAGATGGGGACAAAGCGGTAAAGAAGTACACTAAACAATTCGACAAAGTTGATCTGAAATCCCTAGTGATGGAGAGGGACCAAATTGAAGATCTGATAAACAAAGTTCCTGACGATGTTAAGGAGCTTATCGACACTAACATCTCTAGGATACGTAAATTCGCTGAATTTCAACTCTCCATGTACAAGGACATGGAATTGAGGGTGGACAACGGCGGAACGGTACTCGGTCAGAGAGTGATACCGATAGAGTCGGTTGGAGTGTACGTTCCCGCAGGAAGATTTCCATTGCTTTCATCCGCACTCATGGGGACGGTACCTGCAAAAGTTGCTGGAGTTAAGAGGATAATTGCGGCAACTCCTCCGGGAGAAGGGAAACCTGATCCTGCGGTTATTTATGGAATAGCAAAGTCTGGGGCAACTCAAATCCTAAACATCGGAGGAATTCAGGCTATAGCTGCAATGGCGTATGGAACCGAAAGCGTCGAAAAAGTTGACAAGGTGATCGGCCCGGGAAACAAGTTTGTAAACCACGCCAAGAAGACTGCCTTCGGTAGCGTAGGTATAGACCTTCTGGCTGGACCCAGTGAAGTTCTGATAATTGCTGATGAATCTGCTGATCCCGTGAAAGTTATGTACGACCTGCTTGCTCAGGCTGAACACGATGTGGCTGCAAGAAGTTCCCTCATCACAACATCTAGAAAACTGGCAGAGGAAGTGATTGAAAGAATGGAACAGTTCATAGATTCACTTGCCACAAAAGAGATTCTTAAGACATCCTGGGAAGAAAAGGGATCAATATTCCTGTGTGACACCATAGATGAAGCCATTGAGGTTGCTAATTCATATGCACCAGAACATCTGGAATTGCACCTTTCTGAGGAATCCGAAAGAAAGGCATTCCAAAATCTCAGGAATTATGGTTCTCTCTTCCTCAACCAAAATACTCCGGTCGTTTTCTCTGACAAATTGATAGGAACAAATCACACTCTTCCAACTAATCAGGCCGCGAAGTATACCGGTGGATTATCGGTCGGCGCTTACCTCAAGATTCTTACATACCAGAAAGTGATAGACAAGAAAGCGATGGAGAACCTTGCAAAAAGAGCCTATAAGCAGAGTGTGACAGAGGGTCTCGCCGGACATGCTAAGTCTGCATTCCTGAGGATGAGCTGAGAGATAGCGAATGATTTAGAGATCAGAGAATGAAGTTCTTTTCAGTTTTTTCACTTTTTAATTATAAGATTTTCAAGACTTCGGAGAGGGATTGGACAATATGGGTTGGGTAGACTCCATCTCTCGGGGATTCTTTGTATCTATTTACCCAGATTGTTTCAAATCCCATATTGGATGCAGGGATAATATCGTGGTAGATGCTCCCAGCTATGTGTATCACCTGCTCCCTCTGCAAATGGTATTTCCTCAATAGTTCCTGCCAGTGACCTGTCTGAGGTTTGTACGATTTGACATCTTCTGCAGTTATGAACCCGTCCACCTGCATCTTACTTCTTTCTATCGTGCCTATTAGCAGGGACCTGTCAATATTCGAAAGGATGATTCTCATGAAGCCATTTTCACCGAGAATCTTTAAAGTGGAAACGGTGTCTTCAAAAGCTGGCCACTCGGATATGCTATCAGCAAACTTTTCTGCATCTTCTTCAGTTGGGTTCAATTTCAGTTTGTGTGCTAGTGCTAAAAATGTTGTGGAAAGTATCTGACGATAGGTCGAGTAGTCATTCTCATTTTTTGACTCGAGTTCTACATACATATTGAAAATGTCTAAGTCATTAGAATCTCCTGAACGTGAAAATCTTCTAAAATTATCAACTATTCCTCTTTTCCAATCAATCAAAGTACCATAACAGTCGAACGTGAGAGTATTTGGCTTCACAAGTATGAATGAGAAGATATAACAAATATATAGACTCCTATTGACCAACTTCTTGAAATTCTCTAGTACAATTGAATTTCAAAACTAGGATATTCTTATATAACAAAATGTTTCAGTTATTAAATGGCAAGTGACCAGAGTAATTTCAAGAACCTTCTATCAAGAAAGCCGTTGGTGTTTACAGCTATTCCGTTGAGGGACAGCAAAACTGGTGATCAAGCACACGACGACAAGATAATGAAAAATCTCAACAACAGGAAAGAAGAGTTGGGGACTGCCCTCAGTTCCTTTTCTAGGCTCAACGCAGTCAGCGTCCCGGAGTTAGTCGAAGAGAACCATGAGGGTAAACCCAGATACAATAGCATATACACGAGAATGCTTTCAAGAGGTACTGCTGACATACTTCACATAGACGCCCTTGTCAACAAAGTCGTAGCCCACATCGAGAACTATGAAAACTTTGTGGACTGGATCAAGGAGACACATTCACTCGGGATCAGCAACCTTATTTTCGTTGGAGGAAACACCAGGCATCATAGGTATCCCGGACCGAGTGTTTCAGAAGCTAATGTAATAGCAAGGCGACTTTGGCAGGAGTTTCATAGAGAAGAGATAACGATAGGAAATATTTCGTTGCCTGAGCGTAAGGATGAGGCAAAGAGAATGCTATTCAAGACAATCGCAGGAGCGGAGTTCTTTACGACCCAGCTTCTTTTTGATAGCACCCTGGCTATTCATCTGATAAGCGAATATAACAAGCAATGTGATGTTGCGGGTGTTAAACCTGCCACTGTACTATTCAGTTTTGGACCCGTGAGAAGCATTGCAGATCTCAACCTTCTTGATTTTCTTGCTGTTGAACTGCCGGATAAAGCAAAGGATTACATACTGGAAAACAACGATCTTGCAGAGTCATCCAAACGCTCAATAATTAATTCCCTAAGAGTTTACAGCGAAATTGTTGCTACTATAGATGAAAAAGGAATAAGAGTTCCGATAGGAATTAACATAGAACAACTGACGAAGTCTAATTTCCAATCTTCTGTAAGTATGCTTGAAAACTTCTCAAAGGTCATAGACTTGAACGGAACAGATGTAGCGGATTTTGTCAAAAAGTATACTGGAAACTAACGCTCTACATTTAAACTCGAATTTAGTCGAATGAGCTTAAATTACCCCAGTCTCAGATAAGAATATATCCTATTTTTCTGTAGTACAATTTTTAAACTGCTTCTATTCCAAGAACTTCAGTTATGCTGGATTCCGGTCTACATCTCTCAATTGCTATCTTCAGTTTTACCAAATTATCAACCATTCTGGGGCCCATGTTTGTGCATATCACTTTGTTCACTCCGTTGTCGGTCATTAACTTTAGCACCTTTCCGTGTCCCATTTGGTCGTCAGATTCTCTGTTGTGTGGGTTCTCGTGCAGTCGTCTTTCAATAAGCTTTCCACTTTCGATTTTAACAATCAGGAAAAATTTAGACCTTCCAAAATGCTCTGACACTTTAACCTCGTCATCGGTAGGAATTCCAATTATCAACTTAGATCACCTGTGGGGTCGACAGTTTTTTTTCGCAGATTATAGTTTCTATCCCAGGTATGACAAAAAGTTTTCAAAGATGTCTAGACCGTTCCCTTTAAATGTCGTTTCGTTGTCAGTGATCAATCTTAATAGTAGGGCCTTGAGAACACATGACAAGTCTATCTTGAGAGTAAAACGCAATGACTGAGAGGTGTATGGTGCTGAAGTTTGCCTTTGAGCCGTGTCACCAAAGTACGCGCTTTTTCTCTATTTCTTTGGTTTCGTCTAGTGCTGGCTCAACGCATTCACATTTGAATTGACCCTGCTTGAATGCCCCCAAATCAAAGCTTGTATTAGTAGAGCCAGCGTAGGCATAACAGTTAAGGGTTAACAAGTAACCCCTTCCCAGAGAGAAATGCATCCAGCTGCTCTTCTTCGGGTGAAGTGCAATTTTATGGCTGCAATTTTTGCACCATCCAATTTGAAGAGCTACCATCTGTTGTTATTCCAACTCTCCGTTTAAAGATTCGCGTTCAAATTTTGGTCGGGAAAATACTAGATTTTATTGTTACATCATTTGACGTTACAGTGCGTATAACTAAGGGAACTTTTACAGGGCACTTGGTTGTCAACAACACTATAGGCAGGCTGATTTTATAGAGAAAATTCCTCCGACTTCCTCTTCTTGGCGGGTTCTGGGAGTTTGGAAAGATACCTAGGGGTAGGATTGCCTAAAGTAATGTTCAAACAAAGTCCGCATCATATCCATTTACGTATTTATAGTAAATTTTCATAGTGAATAAATAAAATGAACTCAATAGAAGTCCGTAATCTGAGGGTATCATACGACGGGAAGAAGTATGTTGTCGATGATCTCAACTTTGAAGTTAAAGAAGGAGAGATATTCGGTTTCCTTGGACCTAATGGGGCTGGAAAGACTACTACCATTCGAGTTCTGACCACGTTGATAAGACCTACTGGAGGAACTGTAAATGTTCTTGGGATGGATGTGACCAAGTATGGCCTGGAGATCCGGAAAAAGATCGGGGTAATTCTGCAGCAGCCCAGCTACGAATGGAATCTAACCGTTGAAAACAACATGCTCATCTATGGGACTCTCTGGAACATACCGAGAGTCGAGGTAAAGAAGAAGATGGAGGAACTTATTTCCAAATTCGACCTGAGCGAAATCAGGAAAACGATGGCAGCTGACATTTCCATTGGTCAGAGAAGGAGATTGCAACTTGTGCGAGAGTTGATGCATGACTCTAAACTCCTCTTTTTAGATGAACCAACAATCGGGTTGGACCCGATAGCAAGAAGGAGTTTGTTGTCTTATTTCAAATCACTTGCTAAGGAGGGCACCACAGTATTTTTCACAACACACAACCTTGAAGAAGCGGACTTTCTTTGTGACAGAGTAGGCATTATAAATCACGGGAAACTGTATGCGGTAGATTCCGTTGAAAACCTAAAGGCTAGTTATGAGGGAGAAAGGACCATTGAGGTAATGGTTGATAAAGATCCCATAAAGCTTGTGGAAAAACTTAAGCAGAAAATGGATGGTGGAGTTGTCGACCCATCTACGAGCTTAGACCGTCCCATTAAGATAGTGACAAACAAGGTTCCTGAAACTATGGAGATAATCAATGACTATATCAGACAGGAAACGAGTTCCCTTCTCTGGTTGAACGTTAAGAAGACAGAGTTGGAAGACGTCTTCTTCAAAGTGGTAGGTGAACACCACAATGAATAGCATAATTAGACTCACATACAGAATCATCAGATCTGCCCTAGATATAAACACAATATCATTCCTAATACTGCTACCTGTCGGATACCTCCTCATAATGGGACTTATGATGGGTTCCATAATTCACACTTTCAATTACGGAGGCACGAACCTATCGTATGTGACATTCATAGCTCCTGGGGTCGTTGCAGACCAGATCCTCATGGGGGGATCGATGGCGGGCTGGGTGCTTTGGTCAGATAAGAGAACGGGAATGCTTGAACAGATATTTTCGATGCCTTTTTCTAGATTCGAATACCAGTTGAGTAATCTCCTCGCGATGATACTTGTAACGTTCGGAGGTGCCCTTATCATGATTCTGGTCGCGATTCCATTTATATCTTTAAAGATCACCTTATTCGGATTCCTGCTTGTTTTCATATTTCTCGTGCTCGGTACCCTCACTTTTGGTTCGATCATGCTTGCGTTGGGTGCTACTGTAAGATCGAATCAAGTGTTCAACGTCATAAGCAACGTCATGTTCTTCGTCGTGACATTCACGAGTTCGGTCTTCTATCCGATTACTTCGCAAACTCCTGGAGCACTTGCAACTGCTGCAAAATTGAATCCTCTTACATATGTTGTGGACGGGATACGCAGTGCTTTCCTTAACACCACCACTGCAGTAGATATTTACTACATTTTCATTCTCATTATTACGTCTGCAGTCTTTATGGAGATAGCATCGTATACCTACAAGCGAATAAAACTATCAGCGACCGTGTGAAAGCTGCTCAACTTGCGGACAATTTAGCGAGTATGACAATACATCTCTTCCTTCGTAGAATACCTAGAAATATGGACGTTTCAAATGTGACTAGTTCTCAGGAGAGGAACCTAAATCAGATTTACCAGGTTTTAATATTGCAGGGCGAAAAGCAGCTCCCCGCTTTTTGAAAAAGTCTCAATGCAACTTCGAACCAATGTCGATTTGAGACTTCTCTGGAATAGTTGGAGAGGTAGTACAAGAGCTTTATTCTGGTACATGAAATAGCAGAAATCCACTAAGATTAAATAAAGCGAGCCAATTTTACATTGAGGTAGATTTAGAGATGAATTTAATGTCAGTTTTGATGGATAGAGTAGGAGGTTGGTAAACTATGCCAATGACTTCTGGACTAAAAAATGCAAGAGTTCTTGTCACAGGTGCAGGTGGAGGAGGTATTGGGACAGGGGCAGCTCGTAAGTTCCTTGAAGAAGGCGCTCGAGTAGTAGTGAGTGATTTGAATGCAAAAGGACTGGATTCGGTTCTAGAGCAGTTTAAACCACTAGGAGAAGTACACGGGGTAATCTGCGATTTGACACGACAAAAAGATATGGACAATCTAGTTTCAGAAACAGTCAGAATCTTGGGTGGAATTGATACGTTTGTGTACGTAGCGGGATCCCCAAAGCCTGGAATTTTCATGGAACAAGACTATGAAGACTGGGAGAATGGTGGACGGCTGCTAATGGTCAGCCCTGCTTATATGGCTAGGCGAGTAGCTGAGCAGATGCTGAAATCTAGCACAAAGGGGAGGCTGGTTTTCACAAGTTCATTCGCAATAAGGGAACCGATTGCAAATATTGCACTTTCTAACGTGGCAAGAGTTTCTATTTATGGACTCGTGAGAACCCTTGCTCGCGAACTTGCACCCAAGGGAATAAGGGTAAATGGAATACTGCAGGGTTACGTTAAAACGGCCAGAATAGACCAGGTAGCCTCAGACACTTCCAAGAGAAAGGGTATCACGGTAGAACAAGCAATAGCAGACATAGAAAAGGAAATACCCATGGGTCATATGGCGACGACTGAAGAACTCGCGAGATCCATTATATTCCTAGGAAGTGAAATGTCTGAATATGTGACAGGCGCCATGCTACCAGTTGACGGTGGAATCCTGAGATCAATTGGATGAAAATTAGAGGGATTTCGTAAACATTTTTTCAATGAAATCATTCCCGAATTCGACGCAATTAAGAGTTGTGGAGAATCGGGAATACTATTTATTTCCCTGAGGGCAAAAATACCAAGTACACCGTTATCAGATACTATATATTTCTGAAAAAACTATCTCGGATTATGATTGTCAAAAACAAATTTAGTGGCGATCAATTTATTGAACTAAAAGATACGGATTTACCTGATGCAAAAACAGTTTTGAACAACGCTAAAAAGGCTTTCCAAGAGATGAAGGAACTTCCGTCATTTGAAAAGTACGAAGCACTTATGAAAATCTCGAAGGAACTTGTTAACAGGAGAGAAGAGTTTGCAAGGATCATATCCAATGAAGCTGGCAAACCAATAAAGTACTCACGAGGAGAAGCAAGAAGAGCTTCGATAACAATGCTGTTCTCTGCAGAAGAATCCAAGAGGATCTATGGAGAGACCATACCAATGGATGTGGAATCACGGGGCAAGAACCGATGGGCTTTCTACAACAGGGTACCAATAGGGCCGGTCTTTTCTGTCACTCCATTCAATGATCCTCTTAACCTAGTAGCACACAAAGTCGGACCTGCTCTCGCTGCTGGAAATTCTATAGTGAATAAGCCTGCTTCCCTCACTCCTTACTCTGGGTACAAACTTAACGAGTTAGTCAACAATTCCGGATTGCCTGAAAATGCAATGCAGACGGTAATTGGTCCTGGAGGAGGAGAAGTCACCGATTACTTCCTTAAATCTGACGAAATAAAGAAGGTAACATTTACAGGAGGCCTTGAGGGTGCTGAGAGATTGATCAAGAAAGCGGGAATAAAGAAGTATTCCATGGAACTAGGAAGCAACTCGCCGGTCATAGTGTGGAACGATGCAGACTTGGAAATTGCCACCGATGCGATAGTCGATGCATCTATGGAGTCCCAAGGGCAGAATTGTATACATTCCCAGAGAATTCTGATCCATAAGGATGTTTATAATGACCTTTCTAAGAAATTAGTCGAAGGAGTCGCAAAGTTGAAGGTTGGGAATCCATTGGACGATACCACTGACGTAGGACCTATGATCGCTGAGAGTGAGGCAATCAGGGTAGAGAAAGAGGTCAACTCCGCGGTGAAAAATGGAGCTGAGGTTTTAATCGGGGGCAAGAGAGACGGGAGATTCTATCTACCCACACTTGTCACCAAGGTGCGACACGACCAAACCCTTTGGCACAACGAGATCTTTGGCCCCGTCTCAATCCTTCAGCCAATTCAGAATTTCGAAGAAGCTATTACTATGGCTAACGACGTTCCATATGGATTACAGGCCGGCATTTACACACACAATTTGGACATAGCAATGAAGGCAGTTCAGAACCTGGAATTTGGAGCCGTTTTGGTCAACGATACCTCTGACTTTAGGGTGGATGTGATGCCATTTGGTGGAATGAAACTCAGTGGACTTGGTAGGGAAGGAATAAGATTCGCTATCGAGGAAATGACAGAGATCAAATTAGCAATTTTCAGGAAGTGAAGGAGCCCGAATAAAGATCCGTGGAAAAATTTCAATTCGAGGGCCTCTCGTTTCTAGTTGCTCAGATGAAGATTTCAAAAATTACTGATGGTACTGAATATTGACTGAACTGATCACTTTTAGAAACTCCGGAAATCCCTCGAGTGTCTCAGGAAGAAGACTTAGCTCTTGAATCGAGGAAACGACCTAACGCATCAATTCCGAGATCGATAGTTTCGAATGAGCCTGCGAAAGAAATTCTGAAGTGTCCTTCTCCTGCACCGCCGAACGCAATTCCGGGCAAAACTGCTACCTGATATTCGTTCAGTAACGCCTTTGCTAATTCTGTGGATTTGATCTTTACTTTATATGAAGGGAAAGCATAGAATGCACCCTCTATCGGATATGTCTTCAACTGGCTAATCTCATTGAGCCTCTTTTCAACGTGCTCCTTCTTCTTATTGAAATCAGCTCTGAATTCTCTTATATATTCGTCCCCATTTTTCAAAGCGAATGCAGAAGCTTTCTGGATAAATGGCGGAGAACATGTGGTTGACTGTTCTATGACCCTTGCAATATTGGAGACGGTCTCTTCGTTTGCGATAGTGTATCCTGCCCTCCAACCTGTCATTGAATAGCTCTTTGACAGACTGAATATTGATATGACTAAATCTGGAACAGGCTCAAGGGAGCCGATTGAAAAGTGTTCCACATTGTACACAATATCTTCGTACGCCTCGTCGCTGATTATCCTGATACCCTTTGATTTACACGCGGAGTAAAGTCTTTCAAGATTTTTCTTGTCGATTACCCTTCCGGTGGGATTTCCAGGGGAATTTATCATGACAGCCGCCGTATCATTGTCCAACAGAGAGAGAATATTGTCGAGATTGAACGATAGGTCCTCGCTCGAGGTATATCTTATTGGCTTCATCCCTGCGAGAAGTATTGGTTCGGTGTAAAAATATCCGGGATCAGGTATCAAAACTTTGGATCTGCTCCCTGCTATGGCCATTAGTGATGCGTAGATAGACTGCTTTGACATTATGAAAATCGAATTCTCCAATCCTGCCTTAATCTTGTTCTTTTTGTTGACTTTCTCAACTATTGCTTCTCTTACTTCTCGTATACCGTATGAAGATGTGTAGTGGGTGTCCCCATTCTTCATACTCTCGAAGGCGACTTCCATTATCTTTTGGGGTGTCTTGTACACGGGTTCGCCGATTGCAAGCGATGTTATCTTTTCCCCTTTTGAAACTTTCTGAAGTACTAAATTTACTACCTCGAGTGAGGGAGAACCTTTGAGATCTCTTATGTAGGTAGTTTCTGACATAATTGAGAATATTCTGCGGATATATAAGTGACCTCCTCTCCCAGCTTTCTCAGGGAGCTTCCCACTTCAAAGGTTGCTGGCGG
>JAJZYT010000029.1 GCA_021797915.1 Thermoplasmata archaeon
GGTACAAGAGAATTAGAGTCAATTGTACTGACAACTCCCGAACAAACGATTCTTGACCTCGCGGGTTCAGGATACAGTACACGCGACTTGACAAGAGCCATGGTCGATTATTATGCCAAGCTATGAGCAGTCATTTGGGCTAATAGAAGCTTCATTGGAGGAACTGACTTTCATTTGGAAATCAGTATCCAAAAATGAATAAAGCGTAGACTCTCCCAAATTAGTGCTGGTTGGCGGTTGGGCGGTTGACTCTTACAACAGCTGGTATGGTTCCACTGACATCGACCTGGTTGCAAACAGCAAGACGAGAAAGGAGATATCTTTTCGTTTGATCAAAGAACGTGGCTTCGTTCGGTCTAAATCTATTGGAAAAAATCACACTATATTCAAAAGAACAAATTATGGACCAATCTATTTGGATTTCGGAAATAAAGAGGAAAGATACAGATTTGAGGGACTCACTGAAGAGTTGAATTTTGACAAATTGGATGGTCAGACAGTTAAGAAATCTCTGCGAAACAGGACTGTAGTGATGGTTCCCACGAGGAGTCTGCTACTTATGTACAAAATAAAAGCCGCTTGGGACAGATCAAATAGGATAGATAGCAAAACTTCTCAAGATGAGGACTGGGAAAGAGGCAAACTAGTGAAAGACTACGGAGATATTCTCGCCCTACTAGATGAATCCAAAGGAGGCAGAGAGGTCGATACAGTTTATCTTGGACATTCGTTGAGTGAATTTAGCTTCCTTATAAATTTTCTAGAGAAAGTATCGGATCAAAAAGTGGCAATTGAAAAGTACGCAAGAATGGACCACCCGAAGGTGGAACACCTTTTCAAACGACTACTTAAGATAACCACATAGCATTTTCAGTTTGCGGAAGTCTCTCTAACTCATTGGTAATGAGATGAAAATTGCAAAGAGATTAGAATTGACTTTTCAGCATAAATTTTGAGAGGTTCAGTCACTGAGACAGATTGCTCAAGTCTTCTGGAAGATTCGCGCCCTTGAACTGCTTCTTCATCATGCTGAGTATCTTCCTGTTACCCCTGATGTTCTTGACCATGTCCTTAACTCTCTTGTAGTCCTTGAGCAGATCTTTTACGTCAGTCGTATTATAACCAGATCCTGATGCTATTCTCTCGACCCTGGAACCCTTGATCTCGTCAGGGTTCTCCATTTCCCAGTATGTCATGGAAT
Organism: Thermoplasmata archaeon; assembly: GCA_021797915.1. GTDB lineage: Archaea > Thermoplasmatota > Thermoplasmata > Thermoplasmatales. The sequence continues at coordinate 1,202 of JAJZYT010000029.1, forward strand.
CCATGATCACCTTGTATTTCTTCAGCTTGTTTTCAGACTCATCAAAAAATTGGTCGTCCGCGTCCTTCCTGACTGCCCCGCCTGCTGCCATTGGCAGTGAATCGAACAACTTCTTGAAAAGACCAGGCTTGTTCATCTGGTCCCAGATGTCGTACATTTCCTTGAGCGTGAATTTACCTTGGGACATCTTCTCTATTGAGTTTTCATCTATTTCATTCTGGAACTCTTTTGCAGCGGCCATCAGGGTCTCGAAATCTCCCATTCCAAGCAGCCTTGAGAGGAACCTTGCAGGGTTGAAATATTCCATATCCTCCATGTGCTCCCCAGTTCCTATGAATAGTATGGGGGCACCGGTAGCTGCTACTGCACTGAGTGCACCTCCTCCCTTCGCTGTCCCGTCCAACTTTGTAATGTAAACTCCAGTAATCCTCACGGACTCATTGAATGCCTTGGCCTGTTTTCCTGCCTGCTGGCCGATCGTCGCATCCAAAATGAGCACAACTTCGTCTGGTTTGGCAATGCCGTTGATGTCGGTAATTTCCTTAGTCAGCGAAGAATCGATGGCGTTTCTTCCGCTCGTATCTATGATTTTTACGTCCCAGTCCTTGAACTTTTCAAGCCCTTCCTTCACAACTTTCCTGCTGTCTTTCTCCCCGTAGATGCCGAAGAAGCTTGCTCCCACGGATGTTGAGACCTGTTCCAGCTGCTCGTATGCCCCGACTCTCTGTGTGTCCGCAGCAATGAGAACGACCTTGTAGCCATGCTTCATGTAGAATTTTGCAATCTTTCCCGCACTCGTCGTCTTTCCCTGCCCGTACAGTCCAACGAGCATCAGTGTGGCTGGTTTTATGTGGAATTCTCTCGGTTTTCCCAGGATCCTCAGCAGTTCTTCATAAATGATCTTAATGAGATGATTCCTCGGGTTGGAATTCTTTGGTACGGGTTCCTCCTTTGCCCTCTTTTCGACGTTGTTTGTGATGTCAAGTGTCAAAGAAACGTCGACATCAGCCATTAGAAGTGCCCTCTGCATCTCCTTCACAATCTCTCCCACTAGCCTGTCGTCTACGAGAGAGCTCCTGTTGATCTTCTTCAGCGCTTCACGCAGGCTCTTCGCTAGGGAATCCAACACCATTATTGGTCACCAGTCTCTTTATTCGCCCGGAACCGTTTCCACGATACCTGAGAGCCTTTCCTTTATTCTGGAAAGCGCATATTCGAGGACCTCATTTGGTTTCAGGCTACCGTCAGTTTCAAAATAGAATATAAATCTTTTTTCGTCTTCCTTTACTTCCAACGAATCCATCCTGTAGAGCTTGCCGATCCACTTTGATGGGTAATCTGCAGTGAACACGACCTCCTTGTCATTCTTCTTCAGGACATTCTTGGGAGAGTGCTTGATGATTTCATCGAGTTCCAGTTCCTTTGCTGAGACTTTCAGCTCCCTTCCATATCTGTACGACACTCCGCTGGTCGTCTGGAACCTGGCGTGTTCTCTTGCCCGTCCAACGACAGCTTCTGCATCCAGGATCATTGCCTGTCTTTCGTTCAGTTCCACGATGGGTATTTCCTTGTCATTCGGCGACATCTCGGTGTCTCCGACTGCGACCAGGTCTCCGCTCATCACTTTTTTTGGGCCAACAACAAACAGGCTGTAGTTCACCGTGCAGAGCGAGCATCCGGCCCCGCCACAACTGCAATTTTCCCTTTCATTCATTTTCAGGTCTGTGGGCAGTGGAATCATGCCGAGTCTCGATGCAATGACTTCGTCGAAGAGTGAGGTAAGGGATGAATAGACCTTCTCCCCTTCTTGCCTGATCTCTCCATGATGGAAATTGACCTTTGAAATGGCCAGCTTGGGAATGTCATTTATGAGGGTTCTCCTCAGAAGGTTCGCATATGCTGGAGTTACATCGCTCAGCTCGAACCTGATGAACGAATCTCCCTCTTCAAGTATCTTGATACTTTCGCTCATACTCTTCTTCCCCTCTTCCCCCCTTTCTTCTTGGTTCCATCGTGGGGAATGGGTGTTGCATCCTCTATCCTTGCAATCTTTATTCCTGCCCTTGCCAATGCCCTAACTGCAGCCTGAGCACCTGGTCCTGGGTTGTGGCTCTTCGCCCCACCTGGGGCTCTGATCTTGATGACCACATCCGTGATCTCCTTCTCCCTCAGTTTCTCAACGATAAGATCGATCTCTTTCATGGCTGCGTAGGGCGAACTCTCATCCCTATCTGCCTTGACAACCATACCTCCAGATGCCTTTGCAAGTGTTTCGGACCCCGTGATGTCTGTTACGGTGATAACTGTGTTATTCTGTGAAGCGTAAATGTTGACGACCCCTAACTTTCCCATTATGCTTCCTCCTTATTCTTCTGCTGTTGTTCAGGCGCAGTCCCCTGTTGCTGCCCGACTACTCTCATCGGATGCAGCTCGTTTGCTATCGGAGAATTCGGAGCATAGCTGACCGATTCCTCCTCATTCTTCAGGACCTTGTAGCCAGGTATTGTAACTTTCCTGTCACCTACTGCAATGTGCCCGTGAACTATGAACTGTCTGGCCATACCCGGAGTACGTGCAAGCCCTTTCCTCATAACCAATGTCTGGAGCCTTCTCTCCAGGAAGGATTGAATGTTAAGTGCAAGGATGTCATCTGCAGTGGCGCTCTCGCTGATTATTCCGTATCTTGACAATCTCCCTACCATACTCTTTATCTGTTCAATCGCTCTCGCGTCTCCGAGTCTCAGACTCGCCTGGATATCCCTCGCGTTGGTCCTGTACTTCCTGAGCTCAGATTCTGCCTTCCACAGTTCTCTCTTGTTCTTCAGGCCATAAGCCCCGACGATCTGGTTCTCAGCCTTTATTCTCTCGCCTTCGAAAGGATGTCTCGGAGTTTCGTATTTCTTCCTAATTTTTCTTGGATCTCCCATAAATCATCACTTCTTCTGTTCCTCTGCTGGCGCAGGTGCAGCTGCAGGCGCTGCAGCTGGGGCTGCCCCGACTTCTGCAGGTGCCGCCGCCTCTCCTCTTTTCTTCATAACTCCCACTGCCAGTCCCTTCCTGCCATTTGATCTTGTTCTCTGACCTCTTACCTTCTTGCCCTTCTCGTGTCTCGTACCCCTATAACTTCTAGACCTCTTCATCCGGTTGATGTCGTCCTGGAGTGCAACTCCAAGATCGGGTCCCACTTTCAGCAGATTCTCTCCGGTCTGGATATCCTTCTGGTGGTTTAGCGTCCAGCTCGGATAGATTTCACTGTATTTCTTCTCAAGAGTCTCTTTAATTTCCTCAATCTTGCTGTCTTCCAGTTCCCCCAGTTTAACGTTCCTTGGAATGTTCATCTTCTTCAGCAATATTTCGGCGGTCCTGTAACCAATTCCCCTTATATTCGAAATAGCATACACAGCCTGTCTGGTGCCATCAAGGTTTGTGTTTGCTAGTCTAACTATGTACTTTATGTTCTCATTCTTTACTTTCTGTTCAGCCATTCAATCTACCTGCAAAGTAGACCTAAAGATGTTTTGTGTATAAAATCGTTCTGACATCCTCTCCATCCGAAGGATTGGAGGTTCCTGATTCAAAGAGTGGCAACTCGTAGACCTCCTTTTGAGAGTTCCGCCGCCGTAGCACTTTCCACAGGCGTTAATTCGGGAATGCCCTTCCCTACTTTTATCAGTCCGATGTTGCGAATGTTTATTGCAGCATTAAGGTCCCTGTCTATTGCAAGACCGCAGACATCGCAATGATAGTTTCGATCTGATAGTTTCAGATCAT
>JAJZYT010000006.1 GCA_021797915.1 Thermoplasmata archaeon
GTCCTTCATGCTAAGCCATCTGACTTTACGGATGCAGGTATGCATGAAGCAATATGCTATCCGACCTGTTTCACTTCTGTCTGCCAGCGGACATTGCAATATGTTGGTAGAACCAATAAACTTTTCACTCGCTTTCATCATCTATCTCGTGAAAGGGGAATTCCCGCTCGCATATGTTAAAACGATATCATTCCAAGCTCTATGATTCTGGATATTGAGAAAGGGAGCAACGAGAGGGTATTCTAAAGTGCATGCAATCTGTCATCTACTCGGGTCTTCCTTGAGCTGTTTCAAGAATCTCTGGTAATTCTTGTCATCAAACTCAAAAATGACACTTCCAACATAACCACAGTCGGCACACCGGTATTTTCCAGTGATGTAACCTACTTCCATATCTATGTTCTCTGAACCGCACTGGGGGCATACGCGATGATTCATGACTTCATGATGAAATGCAGAACAATATATATTTCTGAATCATCTTCCAGAAAATTTTCTTAATGATTCAAACAAAATCGTTCCCTGACTCCAGTATGAACTGCCTTACTTTCCCTATTCCAAGATTCATCGCCTTCAGTATGTCATATTGGTCATTCACCATAAGTCTAAAATCAAACTCTTCTCCTTCAATGAATTCGATGCCTTTGCTCTCGGCAAGTGAGGCGTAACCCATTTTTCTACCGCGATCCAGACTATTCAAGCTTTCTTTTCCAACCCTTATCTTCTTTTTCTCTGCCGTTTTAATGAACCAGTCCTGGTTTGCATAAACGTTGCTTTCAAACGATTCTCCGCTCTCGGGTGGTTCTCTGTATGATACCGGAGGCAGGCAATCAATTGATTTCCCTAGAAAAGTTTCATCGGTCACGACGTTTATCTTGTAGAATTTGAGCGCATTTTCGTAGTATTTCAGCAGAGGAGCAAATGCTTTCTTCTTGAATGGATCGGAAATTTCGTTGAGCTGTCCCCCTATCTTTTCTTCTTTCTCATAAATGGTGACGTTCAGACCTCTTTTTGCAGCATAAATGGCTCCCGCTAATCCCTGGATTCCCGCACCTTTTATCGCCATGTCTCCGCTCAGTTTCATTTCTGTTCTTCCCTCGTATCCAACATTCGGATTCACGCTGCACCTGACTTCTCCAAATGACAAGTCCCTGCAACCCTGGTTGCATCTTATACAAGGGCGCAATAAAGTGGGATTGTTTTGTATCTTGAATGAAAAGAAAGGATCCGCGAGGTGTCCCCTTCCTACCGCTACAAAGTCGCAAATGGACAGAACACGTTCGACTCCTTCCAGATCGACGACAGAACCAACCAGCATAGTCGTGATTTTTGGTTTTCTCTTCAAACGTGGAAATATGTGAGTCTCTGGAGAATAGAAAGAAGCAGAAGAACCGGGTGGATAAAAGTTGCCAGCGCTAAAATGAACATAGTCAAGGCCCTTTAGAGAATCGATTATCCTGAGTCCGTATTCTTCATTCCAACCATTTGGATCGTCTTCATACAGACTGAGTCTTATCCCCACTGGTAAATCAGTGACAGAACGCACAGCATCGATTACAGCTTGGGGGACTCTCAGTCTCTTTTCGAACGTGCCTCCGTACCTGTCCTCCCTAACATTCAAAACTGGAGATAGAAACTGATGCATAAGATATCCATGTGCACCATGAATTTCAATACCATCAAACATCGAATTCTTTGCTACTAGTGCGGCCTTCTCATATGCTCTTATCACTCCTTCAATGTCATCTCCTGACATCTCGTCTGGTTTTCTACCCATATAATCCACTGACGATGGAGCCATGGGCTGCCTTTGGTTCTCGTCCAGCAGCGCTTTCCCCCCTGCATGAACCAGTTGCATGAAAACCCTTGCACCATAGGGGTGAATTGCCTCCGGTATCCTGCGGAGCTTGGGTATCAATAGCGGACTGAAAGCGCCGAGCTCGTTTCTAGAACCCCTAGAATTCACACTGTCAACGTATGTGTACTCCGTTATTATCAGCCCCGTCCCTCCTTTCGCCCTTTCCTCCAGATACCTGACAAGATTCTCGTTGCTGGAGCCATCGGAATTGGCAAGGTTGGATATCATTGGCGCCATTACGATTCTGTTTTTGATCTCGAGATCTCCGATAAATCCAGGTTCGAATGCCTTCATCGTGTCGTCAGTCCAGAGAACTATTAAAAATATTACGAGAATGTCACCACTAAACCAGTTGACTACTCTCGTTATGATTGTTTGTATTTAGTCGGTCCGCAGTTTGAAGAGGTTTCTGACCTCGACTCTTGCATGGTTGTTTCCTGAAATTTAACCGTTCAGCACAAATTGAAAGGTAGATACAAACTGTTCCACGTCGTAATGTCTTAAAAATCAGAATTGGCTTCTATAATGAAGCCAATTGTAGAAATATCTGAAATTACCTACCGCCGACAGAACTTGTGTTCTCCAATTCCGAACTACTCTTGGGTGGTATTACAATCCTGTCCTGAGATGCATCTTCGAGACTGAGCTTCTTGGTCTCCTTCAGGAATACAGAAAACACTGCAAGCCCGAAGAGGATCTCTTTGAGCCCAACTGTCAGAAGCAGCAGAGAGAATAGGAATGTTGTTATTGCAGTCCCTGTCTTTCCTGCCCCTGCAGAAATGCCAGGCATACGGCCAAGGTTGCAAAATCGTACTAGCTGACGGGATGTTTCCTGACCAGATAAAATCAAATAAAAAAATAAAGAAACAGGATTCTAGTCTGCCTCGGTCAGGAAATCTCTGACCTCCTCGATCTCTGACTCGAAGAATTCACTACCCGTGCCTTTCGCGACGAACTTACCCTCGTAGATCAGGTTTGTATAATCCGACACCTTCCTGGTCAGATTCATATCATGGGTCACAAGAATGACTGTGTATTTCTGCTTCAATGCTCTGATGAGATCCACTATCTTCCCCTTTGCTATTGGATCAAGTGCGCTTGTTGGTTCATCGAACATCAGCACTTTGGGTCGCAGGACAAGTGCCCTTGCTATGCAGAGTCTCTGCTGTTGTCCCCCAGATAGAGAGGTTCCTCCCTGTTTCAGGTTCCCGCCCAGCTCTTCAATGAGGTCGGCGTCCTCAAGGGCCTGGTGTATCATCTTGTCCATTTCATCCTTCTTCAGCTTCTTTCCCTGTATTCTCAACCCGAAAGCAACATTATCATATACAGACATTGGGAAAGGATTGGGTTTCTGAAAGACAAGTCCAATCTCCCTTCGCAGCTCAACGGGATCAATGTCCACGATGTTTCTCTTCTCAAATAGTACATCACCAGAAACATCCATACTCGGATCCATATCCAGTAGTCTGTTCAGCGACCTAAGTAGGGTACTCTTCCCGCTTCCCGATGGTCCAACTATGGTGTTCACACAGTTCTTGAAAATGTTGAGATCTACTCCATCGAGTATCACCTTGTTCTTTGTCTCAACTTTCAGCCTTTCAATCTCAATTATTTTTTCCACCTTTTCTTCCATATCTATTGCCTCCTTCCAATATACTTTGAAATCGCAATCAAGCCCGTCACACTGAGTATCAGAATCATTGCAGAAACAAAGGCAAGATAATGCGAGTAGGTTGTCGGGTAATTGATGCCGTTCCAGACTACATAGGTGAGATATCCCACTCCCGAATGCGTAAAACCTGTGGCATAGTTGTTGTTCCACCCTGCGGAGTAGAGTAGTTGTGCTGTCTCTCCTGCTGCGATACTCACTGCGAGGAGTATCCCAGAGAGCATCCCTACCTTTGCCTGGGGCAGATATATTCTGGAAGCGACCCTGATGTCATCAGCGCCTAACGCGTACGCGTTTTCAATCTGCTCTTTGGGGATGTTCCTGAAGGAAATTTCTATTATCCTCATCAAGTACGGTAGCATCATGACAGCGAGTGCTAGACCTCCCGCTATCAGTGAATATCCCATATCCAATCTCTGTACCAGAACGATGAATGCAAAGAGTCCTATTACTATGGATGGAACGCTCGTCAGCACATCCGTGAAGAGACGTGCTACCAGCGAGAGTGTTCCATTGGATCTTCCGTTCACAACGTAGAGAGCTCCCAGGACACTCGGGGGGAGTGAAAAAAGGAGTCCCATACCGACGAGCTCCCAGGTACCGACAATTGCGTTCAGAATTCCGCCCGTTGCTGTATTACCGGGAGTAATCAGCATAGTCAGCGTTATGTGGGATGCACCGGAATCAAGTATGTAGATGAAGATAGATACCAGGATTACCACCATCATTCCAAGGACCACGTAACTCAGCCCTTTTGCTATGGTATCCTTCAACTTTCTAGAACCGATCTTTTTCCATTGTATTTCCCGCCTGTTACCCGTATAGGAGCTAGTCACCCTCGTACCCCCTTAGTGATCCTCTTCCTGCTATCTTTCTACCTATCAAACTCACTGTGAGTGAGATCGCCATAAGCACGACTCCAAGTGCTGCAAGAGCGGCTAAATCCATCCTCGTCGAATCGGTAAGTGCGCTGTCAAGTAGTGAAGCTATTGCTGCTGACATAGTGTTGGTTGCAGAATAGAAACTCGTGGGAAGGATGTTCGTCACTGCCCCACTGACCATCAGTACGGCCATAGTTTCTCCAAGCGCCCTCCCCAAACCAAGAAGGGTACCGCCCACCGTTGAGGCTCTGGAGTACCTTGTCGTTAGATACTTTCCGACCTCCCATTTAGTCGCTCCCAGAGAAAAGAGGCCCTCCTTGACCTCCTTTGGTACGGAATCAAAAGAGTTGACAATGACTGAAGTTACAATGGGTATGATCATGAAACTTAGAATTATCCCTGAGGCTATCAATCCAGCCCCACTGTATATTTCCCCCTTCAGACCTGGGATGAAGGAAAGATGCTGTGCCATCCACGGCTCTACGTTTCTGAACAGGATCGGTTCGAGTACGATTATTCCCCACAGCCCATAGACAACGCTTGGAATCCCTGCGAATAGTTCGATCATAGATACCATGAACTTCTTGATTCTGGCTGGAAGGTAGAGCTCGACGTTCAGGGTTATCAGGAAGCTGATTGGAAATGCAATGAGAATGGCAAGGGCAGATGTGCTGAGTGTGCCCAGTAGGAATAGATCGAGTCCAAATTGAGCACCTGGAGGAGCTAGGATTCCGTGAACAATGATCGGTTGCTGGTACTGAAATCCCGGGTTCCAAAGATAGGTCGTAAAGAAAGAAAGGCCGCTAAACTTCCACAATGGTAATGATTCTTGGAAAACAAAGACAAAAATAGAAATCAGGGCCACCGCTGGTACGATGGCCATCAAGAAAGTGAAAAAATTAAAGATTCTGTTTGTGGCTTTCATCTCTTCCTAACCCGTAATCTTGTTGACAAGCGGATAAACGATCTGTGTCACTACAGATGAAGGCAGCGCAACCAGGTTAAACCCGCTGAGGTAGTTTGCTGCAGCTCCTCCATTCCCACTCACTGCGAATTTTATGAAAGCTTGCAAAGCGGATGCAATTGCCGGACTTGTCTGATTGGTCTTCACGACTATGTACTCCATGTCAGCAATTGGATAGGAATCGTTTCCAGGAGCATATTGCAGTCTTACCGTCCCATTTGCAGGTATCTCCGAGAGATAGTGCGATGCTGCATTCGAGACATTCTGAACCGTAGGACCTACAAACTGTCCGTTCTGATCTTCGAGATTTGCGACCCCGAATCCTGCGGAATGAATCTGTGCTTCATAAGTTGCTGCAATATATCCTATCGAATATGGAGTCGATGTCATTGTGCTTATGATGCCAGCATTCTGAGCTCCAGTCTGTCCTGCTGCTACGGATGGCCAGTTCACTGCTGTTCCATAAGAAACGCTCTTTGCCCATGTGCTGTTGGATAGGCTCAGGAACGATGTGAACATGAAGGTGTCTCCGCTTCCGTCAGATCTGTGCACAGGTATGATCGTATGGTTTGGAAGAGTCACGCCCGGGTTAAGGGCTGCAATGGCAGGGCTGTCCCAATTCGTAATCGTACCCATGTATATGCCAGCTATCACGTCACCATTAAGCTTGAGTGTGGTGGTCACTCCGGGTATGTTGTATGCTATGTACTGATAGGAAATCGCAATAGGAATGTTCTCGACGTAGGGATACTTGCTTGCAGTACTGTAAGGCATGTATGCATCAGATGCACCTATCACCACTGTCCCTGCAATGGCACTCGATATCCCAGTCCCGCTCCCTGTAGAAAGGGTTGTTATCGTCGAGTTGGTGTAGTTCTTTGCCCACGAATTGAAGACCGGGTAGAGCAAGCTCGACCCAGACTCTGACAATGTAACAAGTGTAGCTCCAGATACAGCAGTTGATATTTGGTTTATCAAAGGATTGATGATCTTCTGAACAACATTAGATGGAAGGGCTACAAGATTGAAGACCGACAGGTATTTATCGGCCGATCCTCCGTTCGGACTCACTGCCCATGTTATGAACGACTTCAGTGCACTTGCAATAGATGCACTCGTCTGGTTCTGCTTTACTATTATGTACTCCATATCTGCTATCGGATATGAGTTGCTGCCTGGAGCGTACTGTAGTGCTACCGTCCCATTTGCGGGAATCTCGGTAAGATATTGCGAAGCAGCAGCTGAAACGTTAGCAACCGTAGGTGCAACGAATTGACCAACCTGATTTTCCAGAAGTGCCACACCGAATTTAGCTGACTGCACTTGGGCCTGGTATGTTGCGGCAATATATCCTATCGAGTATGGAGTCGATGTCATTGTGCTTATGATGCCAGCATTCTGAGCTCCAGTCTGTGCTGCTGCTACGGATGGCCAGTTCACGGTAGTTGCTGCTCCGACCTGCTTGGCCCAAGTAGCATTTGATTTACTCAGGAACGATGTGAACATGAAGGTATCCCCACTACCATCTGACCTGTGTACTGGAATAATCGTATGGTTGGGTAGTGTCACACCGGGATTGAGTGCTGCAATGGCAGGGCTGTCCCAATTCGTAATCGTACCCATGAAGATTCCTGCAATTATGCTTCCATTCAGTTTCAAGGTCTCACTCACTCCGGGGATGTTATATGCTATGTACTGGTATGAGATCATTATGGGAATGTTCATCACGAACGGATACTTCTGAGCATCACTGTAAGGCATGTATGCATCGGATGCACCTATCACCACTGTCCCTGTAATGGCACTGGAAATTCCAGTCCCGCTACCAGTTGAAAGCGTTGTAATCGTAGCATTGGTATAGTTACCTGCCCAGGAGTTGAAAACTGGATACAAAAGAGATGATCCAGACTCTGAGAGAGTAACCTTTGCTGGCTGTGGGTTGTTGTTCCCCGAAAGGACTACCGCTGCTACTGCTCCAACGACAACTATCACGACAACTACTACTGCAATTATTGCTATCGTTGACCTATTCATATACTCTCAAATCTGAGAATTTTCGCCCGTACTTATCTAAATTCAAATGTGTATCATAGGTGTTCATAAGCACAAGTAGCAGTACTTACAATACATAGTAGACATTATTCTCCATACTACCGCTTCTATTGTATCCGTAAAAATAATTTCGGAAACAAGCTATGTAAAACGGATAGAATCAGGGATTTATCCACGATTTTAGGAGTCAGTGGGACTTCAGACGAGCCTAACCATATTTATACGATACCAGCTGGGCCTAGGATAATCCACGCACGGCAGGTCATTCATTAAATACAGCAACATTCTCGGAAGAGAGTAAATATATTATTTTGTTAGATTGTTGATGGAGATTAGAAAACGAAGAATGGTTAAGTTGACATCTATATTCGTTGCTCTAGAGACAGCATTTATGTACTATGTTATAGGTCTATTCTATCTCAGTAGAATACCAGGTACCCCATTCCAATACTTTCCAGGTCTTGGTTACATCATCAAAACTTTCTTCCCAGTTTACTGGGATGTCAACTATCAAATTGGACCTGGGCATATATTCACACACCAACAGGTAGGAGCAGCACTTGTCCAGTTTCACAATGGGGAACATTTCATTCTAGGGTTCTGGTATGGCCTGATAATTGCAGCTGCTATAACTGCTGTTATATACATCTTTGAACTCAAGAATTTTGATAAGACGAAACCAAAAGCACTCACTCAGGCTGTATGAGTAAATTCTCTCATAAAATCCTAAAAGGACAGGATGATCAACATGTGTCCAAGAAAATAAAAGCAAAAAATTAGACAAGTTTCGGTCTTGAGAGTGGGCTGCTTGTTGCTTTAATCACGCAGGGTTTGTAACTATTCAAACTACCTAGAAATTTGAGTTATTATACTGAAAAATCGGTTCACCGTTGTATTGGGTAGTGATGAAATTGTTGATGATATTCTAGTCTGAAACGGACATTTGATTCATTCTGACCTAGAGAGCTTTAAGAAGCGGCTATGCTTTCTCATAGAATAGGAATTTTGAAGATAGTGGACGATTCAATAAGAATAGAGATCCATTGAAGACACCAAATCGCAAATCTGGAAACGTATACAAATTGGCCAATCCTCAAGATTTTAAAGCCGTTAGCTGAGAAGAAAATTCTGCCAAGATTCTTCTGGTTAACGGGCCCGCCGGGATTTGAACCCGGGTCGTCGGCTTCGAAGGCCAAAAGGATGATCCAAACTACCCCACGGGCCCGAGACATGATCGCTTTGTGTGTATAAAGTATGACTTTCAACATCTCATAAAATTCATAGCAATACACCCAGACAAGATTTTGGCCTGGCCCGAGCTGCTAAGATATATAATTGGGGAAAAACTATGAAGCGGAGACAAAGCTTTTCGATAGTCTGTCGTGGAATAATGGCCAGTTACAAACTCCAAATTATTCACTAGCCTCTAGCAGGTGAAATTGACTGATGATTCGGGAATCACCGGCACGGTCAGTGACGTCATGCTTGTTTTGATCATGAATACTTATACATAGTCTTGAACATTATTAGTTGGCAATGGACAAGATAAGAGTATGCGTAGCCGGAGCAACAGGTTGGGTCGGTAGGTCACTCATACCCGCCATTCACAGTTCAGGAGATATGTCTCTTGTGGGCGCAGTTTCCCGTTCCTCGGGCGGAAAAAGTGTCGAGACTGTGCTGGGTATTAAGGGTCTCTCAGTAGAGATAAAACCCACTGTGAAGAATGCTTTGGAGCAACGAACAGATGTACTCGTAGATTATACTTCTCCAGATTCGGTGAAGTCTAACGTTCTAACCGCAATAAGGAAAGGCGTCAGTGTAGTGGTAGGGACTTCTGGCCTGACAGACGTCGATTATGAGAAAATTGACAGGGAAGCTTCCAAACAAGAAGTCGGAGTTATTGCAGCGGGAAATTTTGCAATCTCTGCTGCACTTTTGTTGCATTTTTCAGAACTAGCTGCGAAGTACATGCCGTCGTGGGAAATAATCGATTTTGCTTCCTCTAAGAAGATAGATGCTCCAAGCGGAATGACGAGAGAGCTAGCGTTTCGTTTATCTAAAGTGAGAAGACCGGAAAGCGAAATTCCGGTTGACGGTGTTACAGGAATAAAGGAAGCCAGAGGGGCGAACATCGACCATACACAGGTTCATTCCATTCGCCTTCCCGGTACAGTAATTGGAGCCGAAGTACTATTCGGAAGACCAGACGAGAAACTCAGCATAAGATATGATGCTGGAACCAGCGCAATGCCATATATCGAAGGAACATTACTTGCTGTGCGCAGGGTTCGAGAAATTAAAGGTCTCAGGCGGGGGCTTGATACCATCCTTGATCTCTAGTCTCTGGGCCATAGGTTTTTCGATTTAGAACGTTGTGTAGATTGTGAAAACAGTTCACAAGCGACGCCAGATTAAGGTTCTTATCCCTCAACAATTTCGTAGTTAGGTTTTTATTTCCATACTAATGGAGGATTCAGCGAGCGTGGTGTAGCCTGGTAACACGTGAGCTTGCCAAGCTCATGCCTCGGGTCCAAATCCCGGCGCTCGCATAGTCAGAATGGTTTATGAGATTTCAGAATTTTAAAGACAACTTGATTAATCCTAGGATAGGACTCAGAACTTCTACTGATTGGTTTACGACTGGGAGCAATGTGCTTGAAATAAAAGTCAATGAGCAGAATTTTAAGTGAGGTTGTCTCGCTCGAGCCAAAGAAAGGGTTTTATGCCTTATTTTCTCTACTCAATTCTATGAAATGGGTAACAAGAGAAAAGGCAAAAGTAGACAGGATAGCCTGTCCATGGCTCATATCAAGATTTGTAGACAAAAACCCCGAATTTCTGTTTGTGGCAAAGGAAAAAGTTATGGAAGTTGCAAAGTCAGAAAACGCCATTCCTTTCGATGCTCCTGGAGCAGAACTCTTCCACTACGAAGAAAATGGGAAGGAATATGTAAGTTTTGACTCAATAATTAAGAAATACAATCTCAAAGATCCTGCCCTGCTCGAGTTCGCAAGAATAGTGAGAGGAGCGGACGCTCACATCCCGGAAGCGCCTCCTGAGTCGACTGGTCTAGAGGCTGCTGCCCTTGGATTCAGGGAGATAGCAAAGGATGACCACGAGAATATGAAACTTCAGTTTCCATTCTATGACGCAATGTATACCTACGTGAAGGGAAGGATGGAAGGAAAGACTAAACTGGAACACGCAAAGAAGTGATACCATGATACATTACATATTGGGAAGGGAAATAATTGCTACAGTTTCTAAAGAAAATAGAACTACCACCTGAGGAGAATTGCTCTTTTGATCATGGGGATGTCGATCAAACCACAGGCAGAGTCTACGTTGCACATACAAGCTCCGGAACCGTTGAAGTGTTTGATGGTCAACAGGAGCGTTGGGTAAAAAATATACCCGACTGTGCGGGAGGAAGTGGAGTGATTTTCGACACTATCAATAACAGAATATTTGCAGCATCTAGATCTGCGGGTCATATTCTGTCAATAGAGGGGAACTCAACCGATGTCATCCTAAAATTTGAAACTGGGAATAAGCCCAATGGACTCGCTGTAGACGGAGAAAGGGGAATTTTGATGACAGCCGACGTAGGAGATAACTATGCAAGGTTTCATTCCCAGAATACGGGAGAGGTTTTGGCTTCAGTAAAGCTAAACGGGAGACCGAGATGGAGCGCATATAGGAAAGCAAGCGACCACTATCTCATCAACATTATGGAGCCATCTGGGGTTGAGTTCATTTCAGGAAAGAATTTCAGTCGAACTGGATTCTATCCTATCGATCAAAAGGGACCACACGGACTGGTGATAGTTGGAAGCTTCGCTTATGTTGCGAGTGACGACGCTACCCTTTCAAAATTCAATATCGATTCGAAAGAGCTAGCGGGCAAGGCTGCTCTGGCAGGACCGCCTGATGTCCTCTGGAACAACGAGAAGCAGAACCTGATTTACTGCAGCATCGGAGATCCTGGAGTCGTACAGGTTTTTGATGAAAAAACTCTGGAGATTGTTCAGGAGGTAAAAACCGAATATGACAGCCATACTCTAACTTTTGACGAGAAACGTCAAAAGCTCTACACTTTCCAACCCCACAGCCATTCAGTTGGAGTCTACCAAGCCTAATTGATGTTAAACTGCTGATAGGTGTATAGCATCTCTCCATTTGACTTTCCGTGGACCCGTTGGAATGATATCTTCAAACTCGTATGATTCCATCGACCTGTCCCGCAAAGACCTGTTCATTATTCTGGTTGAATCCGTTCATGCTTATTCTCAGCCTCATCACTTTTTCTTCCTTGTCCACCTTGGTGATCTCGGAATCACAGCTTATCAAGTCCCCGACGTAAACCGGTTTAATGAAATGAAACGAGAAATCTCTTGCGATGAAGTTCATTTCTCCACCCATCTTTGTTGGGATTGTCGCGGTCAAAAGTCCCTGAACCATAATTCTCCCCAGACTGTCAGGTTGAACGTGGTGTATGCCCTTATCGCCGGATAACTCACCGAATGAAATAACATCCTCCCTCGTAAATGATCTGCTGTACGTAGATTTCTGCCCAACTTTGATTTCCATCGCAAATATCATAATTTCGAACCACTATTACATCTTGTCGAAATCTGTTTATTCAGTGGCATTCCACCTCATTGTTTCACACGTACAGCTTTGATAGAGCTACCGTTCCACTTTCGAAAAATTACCAGTAGCATTTGAAAAATGTACCAATCTCATTAACTGCAAATTATATTAGTATCAAGCATGGTTCAGCCCATTCAAGCAGAACATGATACCTCCCGAGATCCTGCAAAGAAAAAGTTGCTTACTGTCTCGATTGTAATTGTAGCAGTGGTGTTGATCTCTTCCTTGCTGTCCTCCGACATTTCCTCTCGATTCAGTCGAACTACTCTTAAAAGTTTTAGGTTATTTACAAAACAAAATCAATCACTGCCGTCCGGACCTGGATCATTGGTCGTACTGGCTGTAAATGGAGGGGTACGTTTTCACTAGATACAGGTTGACTTCCAAAACATTGACATATGGCGTTCCAAAGAAGAACAGCGTGTACTGCCTGTACTTCAGCAGTGTAGCATTAAGCACGGACTCGGAGATACCGGTGGCATTGTGTATCCTCGGTACCTGACTCATTGCGTCTTTCAACGTTATATCCGGGTCTACCCCTGAAGCGGAGTCGTTTCTGGGATGGAAGAATACTGGGACGGTGAAATTCTGTGCTATGAGTTCGGAACCAATTGACTTTCCATCGTAATAAACCTGTGAACCGTTCGACTGCCACGGGAGTGCTACCTGACCTATTCCGGTCATGACTATGGGAAATACGAGACCGCATATCAGCAACGATATGAGGGCGAGTCTCACATTTGTGGACAGGCTCTTTACTCCTTTCATATCGTCACCCTGAGAACAGTTATGAGAATCGCAATGAGTTTAATTCCGATGAACGGGAGCACTATTCCACCAAGTCCGTAGATAGTCACGTTCTTCAGGAAAATCTTCATCGTGCTGGACGGTTTGAACGTATTCCCCCTCAGTGCAAGGGGAATCAGGGCTGGTATGATTATGGCATTGAATATGAGCGCGGAAATGACAGCGAGGTGTGGGGTGAGGTGCATCAGGTTGAGCGCACCCAGTTCTGGCAGTGCTGCGAACATTATTGGCACTATGACGAAATACTTCGCTATGTCATTTGCTATGCTGAAAGTTGTGACCGTCCCTCTCGTCATCAGAATCTGTTTACCGAGCATGATCACGTCTATTATCTTAGAAGGATTTGACTCGAGATCTACCATGTTGGCTGCTTCCTTTGCAGGCTCTGTACCTGACGCCATGGCCAATCCAACATCTGCTGCTGAGAGTGCGGGAGCATCGTTCGTCCCGTCTCCAATCATCGATACAATCTTTCCTCTCTTCTGTTCTTCCTTGACAAATTCGTACTTGGTTTCTGGCCTTGCCTTTGCAATATAGTCGTCTATTCCTACGTCCTTCGATATGAAACCAGCGGTGGTCGGCTGATCCCCTGTCACCATGACCACCTCGATATCCATTTCCTTGAGGGCCTTTATCTTCTCCCTGACTCCAGGTTTGACCTCATCTTTCAACTTTATGAACCCGATGACATCTCCTGTCTCTGCAACCGCCATAACCGTTGCACCATCTTCGGATATCTTTTCCAGCATCTCGTCATATCCTGGCGGTTTAATCTTCACGTAATCTATTATAGCATCTGGGGCGCCCTTCACTATCTCCAGTTCCTGTTGCGGCTCGTCTCCTGATGCGAACTTTCTCCTGAGCCTCTTCCTCTGGAGTATCCCCCTTCCACCTTTCGGGAGTTGAAATTCGTTAGAGCCGGTCATCTTCACGCTGCTTCTCCGGGTAGCAGCGCTGAATTCCTCGAATTCTGACCGCTCTATGGATCCAAATTGATGAGGCACGAAGCCGAGGTTGTATGCGAGTTCGACTATGCTCTTGCCTTCTGGAGTATCATCTTCCCAGGATGAAAGAAGCGCCGCTTCACCGACTTCCCTCTCCGTGTGGTTTCCTGCAGGCACGAACATTACAGCTTTCCTCATACCTTTTGTTATCGTTCCTGTCTTGTCCAGTAGAAGGGCATCTGTGTCGCCTGATGCCTCTATTGCCTTCCCAGATTTTGCGATAATTCTCTTGACAGACATCCTGTTTATTCCCGAAATTCCTATTGCGGGTAGAAGTGCTCCTATTGTCGTAGGAAGCAGGCAGACGTAGAGGGCGATTACAACGGCGAGGTCTATGCCAAGTTTCAGCTCCACTCCGAGGAAGAGCAAAGTCACAACAATTATTGTAAATATGGCAGAGAATCCGGCGATGAGAATTGTAAGTGCAATCTCGTTCGGTGTTTTTGGTCTAGAAGAAGATTCCACAAGACCGATAAGTTTACTGACATAAGTTTCGTTGGGATTTGTCGACACTCTGGCTACTAGACTGTCCGTTGCAACCAATGAACCACCGAGAAGGGTGGAACCCACAGATTTCCTCACGTTTGCCGATTCGCCTGTCAATAGAGATTCGTCAACCATCGCAATGCCCTCGAGAACCTCCGAGTCTATCGGTACCTTGTCACCGTGTTCCACCAGGATCAGGTCTCCCTTCCGAAGATCGTCCGAATGAACCGTTTCAAAATTGCTTCTGTTTGACGACAGCAGCCTCTTTGCAGTCATCTGTTCCTTCATCTTTCTGAGACTGGATGCAGTGTTTCTGATCTGAGCTTCCGCTATTGAATCTGAAAGTGTGCTGAACCACACCGTTATTATAAGTATCAGGGCGACTTCAGAATAGAACAGCTGCTCCCGACCGCTAGAGACTATAGGGATGAGAGTGGGGTCTATTGCCATCAGTAGAACTATGAAGAACATGAGTTCGGTGATGAACATTACAACGTTTGACTTCAGTACCCACGGGTTCAGCCTCTTCAGTGAGTCGATTATTATCGAGGACCAGTGCAATTCGTTTTCAACAATCGCGTTCGTATCAGAGGGCAAAGATGACACCCCCGAGACTGGTCTTGAAACTCTCAAGGAATTGAAGGATTGGTCCTAGTACTAGGAACGGGAAAAATGTGAGAACGGTCAGGATGAAAATGCTGACCACAAGAATGACGACAAAACTTATGGTGCCGGTCTTTAGGCCCTGACTTGGCGTTCTCTTCCTCACGGCCACGCTGTCTGCTATTGCTAGCATGAACAGCATCGGAAGGTACCTTCCGAGCCACATTACGATCCCCGTCGTCACGTTGAAAAATATTGTGTTTCCGGATGCTCCGAGGAAGTCGGAACCATTGTTGGCAGCTGAAGACGTGAACTCATAAAATATCTGAGTAAAACCTATGGAGTTTGCCGTTAGTCCGGCCGCCTTTTCTGCTCCTATTGCGAAGGCAAGGACAGTAGGCACAAGGATGATTATTGGGTGAGTTAGAAATGCCATTACTGCAAGCTTCACGTCCCTCCCCTCAATCTTAATGCCCAGATATTCCGGAGTCCTACCTGCCATCAGACCGACCAGGAAAATGGTGACTATGACGTACATTATCAGATACATTGCTCCGATCCCTTCTCCCCCTGGAGCTCCCTGTATAAGCATACCTATGAATCCTGATAAAATGACAACAGGATTGAATGCTGCCAGAGATGCGTTAACCGAACCCGTAGTGAAGGCAGTTGTCGTGACAGTCCAGAACACCGAGGCAGCTCCTCCATACCCGATTTCCAAACCCCTCCCAGTGTGAGCCATTGGAAGAAAAGCGATAATCAAATCAATTCCATAGATGGCGTATGCGGCGAGGAATAGCGTCCTTCCTTCCCTGTTGTCCCCTACCATTCGCCCGAACATGAACAAAGTTGCGGTGGGAATGAACATCATCATCCCCAATTCCAAGAAATCTGTTATCTGGCTCGGGTTCTGGAGGGGATAAGCTGAGTTGGCGCCGAAGTACCCTCCACCGTTTGTTCCAAGCTGCATTATGGAAACGAGGGATGCGATCGGTCCCCTATAGAGTATCTCGTAAGCATCCTTCTGGAGCGTTGGAATCGATGTGTAACCACCCAAGCTCTGCGGAATGCCAAGTGCTATCAGGACCAAGGTGGCAATGAATGTGAGCGGTAATAGTACCCTAGTGAGTGACCTTACGTAGTCGAAGTAGAAATTACCTATCGTTCTTGCCTTGCCGGCAAATCCTCGCAAGATCGCTACTCCAGCAGCCAATCCTGTTGCTGCTGAAGTGAACTGAAGGAACTGAATTGCGGACATCTGGCTCAGATATGAGAGCGTCGTCTCGCCGTTATAGTGTTGTAAGTTTGTATTTGAGGAGAAAGAGAGAACTGTATTGAGCGCAAGGGACCAAGACATCCCCTGGTAGTGCATCGGATTGAGTGGGAGGTTAGCCTGAAACATCAGTATGAAGAGGGCGATTACCGCCTGTGCTACGTTCAGGTAGAAAAGGGCCTTGAAATATTCCTTCCAACCCATGTTCTTGGTACTTTCGATTCCTGATAGAGTATATATGAAATTCTCTATCGGCTTGAAAAACTTGTCGAGCCTGCTCTTGCCGCCCGTGAATACTGTGAAGAGGTATTTCGAAAAGAACCAAGAGAATACTATGACTACCCCCCAAACGACTGCAACGACGAACAGGTCTTCGATTGAGAGCATGATGACACCTACAGGCTGGACCTCAAGAGCGCCCACATACCTAAAGTGATAGCCATAACGATCTCAATGCATCCAACAATTAAAATATTACAATATCCAATTATTCCGGGACTTCAAGCGTGTGATTACGGTGTGATTTCAGCACTATTGAAGTGACTGTGCTTTTTATCCCACCTATCTTCATTAGTCTGTTCTTGAGCAAATCCCTGAATTCTTCTATGCTAGCCACATTCACTAATACTATAACGTCAAATTCACCTGTTACCTCGTATATCTGGACAGCGTTCTTTATTTCTTTTAGGGAGGAAATCACCTCATCCATTCTCTGGGAATCCACGAATAAGTCCACGAATGCAAGTACTCTGTCTGCCAAATTTTCACTACCTGTCGGCTTCTCCCCTCATCAGGAAAGGCTATAAAAATATTAGTCAGGCCTTGTATGTTGACTGCTTTTTTAAAGTCCACTTAACCCTTGTTCAGGAACACGGTGAGACTGTCTCCATCCTGTACCCTGTGCTGCAAACCCACGCGCTGATTGGGGAATCTCACGGATTTGCCAGTAATGGTGGCGAATTTGAATTTTTCGACGAATTCTGTGTGAACGGCCTTGCAAACGTCTTCGACCGTGCTTCCCTCTCTCACCACCATCGGTTCCTCATCTGCAGGCGCATTCCAAGGTATGAGATGCACCCTGATCATCCTGACCTTCCCGGCTATCTTCTCCTTCAGTAGACCTATGTTCCTTTTCTTCGTAACGGAGGTTGGGATTGGGTTGAGGTTGAGGGATTCTAGGAACTCATACGCCTTCTGGAATTCTGGAGTGTCTGCCTTGTTCAGGATGAAAATCGCAGGGATGTACACCCTGTTCCCAAGCAGACCATCTATGAAAACATCCGGAGTCATGGATTGTCTCAGTATTATGTCTGCGTTTATTATCCCGAACTCCCTGCTAATGGATTCTAGAAGCTCAATATCGAATTCGGATTTTCCTACTTTGGTAATGTTCAGTCCTCCTTTGTCTTTGAGCAATATGGACATCTTCGGAGGCTTCTGGTTGATCCGGATACCTTCTCTCTGCAGCTCCTTGATGATGTAAGACGGATCGTACTTGAAAGGATCAAGGACGACAACGATCAGATCCACATTCCTCAGGACTGAAATGACCTCCTTCCCCCTTCCTCTGCCTTCGTGCGCACCTTCGATGACCCCCGGCAAGTCAAGTATCCTGAACTTCATGTCCCTGTATTCCATCACACCTGGAACTATGGAGAGAGTGGTGAAATCGAAGGCTCCGACCCTGCTTTCTGCGTTTGTGATCGCGTTCAGAATGCTGCTCTTGCCTACCGAAGGCGGACCCAGCAGGCCGATGCTCGGATAGATTCCTTTCTTTATGAAAAAACCTGTTCCTGCTCCCTTCTTGGATCTTTCTTCTCTTACCTTTTCGAGCCTCGCTATCTTTGCCTTGATCCTCCCGATGTGGTGTTCCGTAGCTTTGTTGTACTGTGTCTTCTTTATCTCTGCTTCGAGTTCCTTGATCTCATCATCAATAGCGGGCATTTACGGTGACCTTCACCAAGCTCAGGACTTCGAAATCGTAGTCCAATTCGTTCACAATCCGGAAGGAGAGTCCTTCGAACTGTCCCTTTTCTGTGTGAGATAATGAGGACTCAATATAAAAAGCGTGGTTGGAATATTCACTGAATTTTTTCAGGAATTCCAAGGTCAATTCATTTCCTTTGGTGCCACCCGTCCAGGTTGGGTCGTCAGGAACTTCTGAGGGAAGATAAGGAGGATTGAAAACGCACCAGTCGAATTTTCCCCTTATTCCATCGAACATATTTGTCCTGACAACATTCACCGAGAGACCGCTCTGAATTGCGTTATTTCTCGCACACCTTGTTGCCTTGTCAGATATATCCACAAGGGTGACAACTGATCCACTCTTGGCATAGCTCAGCCCTATGATACCCGTCCCACAACCAATTTCCAATATCCTGCCCTTTATTTCTTCAATGCCCAATAGGAGATAGGAATCGTCCTCCGGTTCGTAAACCCCAGCGCACTTCTCTATTCTCATAGGTTTAGTGCTTCTTCAATGTTAGAAATCTCAACTGTAGTGCTGTCTTCCCCTATCAGTGCACCTTTGCTGTTTGAAACGACGGAAGCCCCGATGTACAGACTGCCGAAGTTAGCGGTTCCTACCCTTCCCTTCACACCGAATAACTTCCCGAGTTCATCAATCTCATCATCTGTCATATTAGGAGGTATGACTAGTCCTGATGATGTGATCAGTCCGCTGGACCCAACAGTCCTGACTTCCCTGAATTTCCCCTTAACAACTTCCACCCCTAGAACCTCTCCAATTGTCCTGACAGACTCATCGCTGAACTCTTCGTGTATGAGTGCGGCCTTGTTGTTAGCAAGAATGTTGTTCCCAACAGCATTCAGGTTGTCTTTCAGGACTGCATAGTTGACGTCCTTAGGGATGTTCTTGAGCTCCTCTTCTGATACTATATTGCTGAAAATCATTCCGTTAGAGTTCATGACGGTCATCGAACCGAGAAGATTCGAGCCACCGATGGTCATCTCAATAGGTTCTGTTTTGAGATAGTGTGAAGTCATGCTCTTGAAATCTCTATCGGAGTTCCTTGGCACCAGCGTATAGTCTTCCCAGGTCCTGAGATAGACCCCCAAAAAAGGAGAGTTGAATATCCTTGTAACTTGAATCATGCCTGATCTGGAAGAAGTACCTCAGCTGAATTGTCCTCTTCCAGTTTCAATATCTTCACTCTCAGTTTCCTTGGAGGTTTTTCGATTCCCCTCTTCCAGATGAACTTGTTGACCGAATCGTCAATCCAAACATTATCTGAAGGAACCTTCATAAAGCGTGCCACTTTTGTTCTTAGCAGCGATACCGCCGCAGAACTCCTTCTCTTTCTTGAAACGTAAACTACTTCCCTCAGTGATATTGTCATCTCAACTTCTTTCTCTGCCATTCATCTCACTCCTTCAGCTTGTTCCTTCTCCACGTTCTCCTCTTCGGATTGGTGGTAACTCTCCTGTTTGTCTTCATCATAACCCAGGCAGGAACCCTGGAATTCTCGTTCACTTTTGCCATCAGTCTCTTCTTCGTCGCAACATGCTTGTTTCTAGCCAAATTTATTCATCTCCTCTCTATTTTTGTCTCTCTCTTTTCTGATAATCTTGCCAGGAGGGATTTCACCTCTGCGTCTGTGACCAGCCTGTTCAGACGACCCGACTGGGCAAGCATTATTATTTGATTTTCCACGTTTTCGACCAGTTCTGGTTTCACGAGCCTGACGTTGGTCAGTCTCTCGTAAGCCTCTGGAGTCACGAATCTCTTTATGGCTTCCTGTCTCTCTTTCTCAGCCGCCCTTCGTTGGGTTGCTTCTCTTTCCTGAGCATCCTGGCTAGCGGCTGCCTGGTTCTGGAGATCCATCATCCTTCTTCTCTTGATTTCTTCTATTTCCCTATCATCGGTCAATTCTTTCAACCCTCAGATGTATTTCTCAATTGCAGGAACCTTTTCCTTCAATGCCGCTGAAGCGTTCTTTGCTGCAGAATTGAGCAGTTTAGTTCCCGAGGAAGAAACGGATCTCCCTTTCTTGCTTTTCAGCACATACCCTAGTTTTTCAAGGTCCTGCAGTGCAGACCTCAATACCTTTCTTGATCCCTTTCCGGCGTGGTGTGCCTTGGATCCTCTGTCCACCTTTCCTCCGTATTGAGAGGCGAGCTTCTCTATCCCTATGGGTGAGTTCGTCGCAACCTTTCTGAGAACGGATGCGACTCTGATATAGTACCAGTCAGCTTCGTTCGGTCCCCGCTCCTTGTGCTGGCCGGTCTTCACTTCTTTTGCCCACTTTGGCTCTTGAATTTCCTCTGATAGCTTGTTAGAAATCTCCCTTATCAACATCTCTGGTGGTATATCCTTGAAATTGACCATTGCTACATCCTTCCTTAACCGTATAAAGAAGATATATTTAAAATTCCTCGCAAATTATCTCAATCTCACGGTCTCTAAATTATAGGGAGCATAGCTTTCCACTCCGAATTTCAGAGAAAGTGCTCGCGAGAACTCCGTGGCCTTGCTTGCGTCGCCATGGTTTACTAGAATCCTCTTCGGTTTGAACTCAAGGGCTTCTATGTACTTCATGAGCTGCCTCCTGTCAGAATGGCCCGAGAATCCATCCACGGTGTCTACCCTCATTGAAACCTTGACCTCCTGGACTCCGTTGTTCCTGCGCACATTGAGTTGCTTTGTCCCCGACAGTATCCTTCTTCCGAGTGTACCCTCCGCCTGATAGCCTACAAACAGCAGGAAGTTCCTCTCATCGTCTGCCCAGTTAGAGAAGTATTCAATGACCGGTCCACCGTTCATCATACCGGAAGTGGCTAGCACCACCAGTGGGCCAACGTCACTAACGATGTTTTCCCTCGTTTCAGGCGCATCGACCCTTGTGAAAATATCGGAGAGGAATGGGTTCTCCTTCTTGCGGGTTATCATGTCCCTCAGATTGGAGTTGAGGAATTCAGGGTAGGCTGTATGGATGCTGGTCGCCTCATAGATCATTCCGTCCAGATATACGGGCACCTTCGGAATCTCCCCCAGTCTATATTTCTCCTCAATTACGAGCATTACCTCCTGGCTCCTTCCGACTGCAAAAACAGGTATCAGCACCTTCCCCTTTGTCTCGGTCACCAGCCTTATGATCTGAGCAAGTCTCTCCCCTGCCTCCTGTCTGCTGGGCTGAAAATCGCTCCGGCCACCGTAGGTGCTCTCCGTGACAAACGTTTCCACCCTAGGAAGCCTGCTGTCTGCAGCGTTGAACAGCCAGGAATTCATGTATTTTATGTCGCCAGACATCAACAGGTTGTGGAAGCCTTCCCCTATATGGAAATGTACAACTGAGGATCCCAGGATGTGTCCAGCATTTCTGAGTGTCACCCGGACGTCCGGAGATATGTCCGTTGTCTCGTTGTAGTTGAGAGTGACTGTGTGCCTTATCAAGTTCCTGACATCTTCCATTTTGTAGGGTATCTTCCTGTTCTCTGACATTCCGAGTTTAACGTAATCCATAAGCAACAGGAGCAGCAAGTCCCTCGTCGGTGCCGTCATATAAACGGGACCGTCATACCCTATGTTGAACAGATAGGGGAGGAATCCGCTGTGGTCCAAGTGAGAGTGAGTCAACACCACTCCGTCGACTGAGTTGAGTGGCCACAGCTCCGGTGCTCCGAGATAAGGTGCGCCACTTGCCGGGTCGTCAGTGTCAACGGCGCCCGGGTCGAGCCCGCAGTCTATCATTATCTTTGAATTCTTCGTCATCAGAAGCGACGAAGCCCTTCCAACTTCACGCCATGCGCCGAGGCAAGTGAGACGGGCGAAATTCTCTCCGGGGAGAGGATCTCTGCTTATCCTCTTTGCCAAGTTCTTCAGGAATTTCCTCCGCTCATCGGACTCAGCCTTCAGGAACTCTCTGACCATCTTTATGGTCGCACTCTTGATGGGCGGTGTCCTCATTATTCTAGGCGCCCATTTCACATCCTTTCTGATAGTCGCTATGATCTGGGAGTTGTATAACTGAATTCTCTCCGGATCGTCGACCTCGATGATGACCTCTCCGGAATCGTGCTCAAAGAATATGTCCGAAATTGAGACATCTTCCGGAAGGATCTTTCTTATCATCTCCTCTGCTTCCTTCTCATCAACCAGGGAGGAGCTGTCTGGTCTGATTATTATCCTCTTTCTAATGGATTGAGCAAGTTTCTTTATCTTCTCTGGGTCTTCCAGGAATCTGTAGCTCTCCTTAGAATAGAGAACCACGTTTGCTCCCTCCATATCCAGGCTAGTGTACCCTAGTCCTGGAAAAATCGTTTCCAAGTTTTCCCTTGCGTTAGCTATGATTTCTTCATATTTCATTAAAAATTCCTTCTTTAAAAACAAAAATAATAAAAATTGTGACTATTTAAGTTTCTTTATTCTTTTCTGAACCTCCTCTTCTGAAAGTTCCTTGTATCCCTCGTCTGGGGTGATCGTGACTATGTCCATTCCATTTCCCGTAGCTGCGTCCCTCTGGAGCGAAGTTGAGACCGCCCTTATGGCAAGGTCTATTCCTTCGTCCCTGCTCATGTTGTCTCTGTAACCGTCCTCAAGGACGCCGTACACAAATGGCGATCCGGATCCTGTGCTCACAAACTTGTCCTCTACCGAGCCTCCAGCTTCGTCTATCGAAAAGACGTGCGGGGCGGTATCGTAGCCTGCAAGTATTATCTGAACGTAAAAGGGTGCAAACTTGGTCTGGTTCAGCATGTTCGCCAGTAGGGTAGATAACCCTGAGACAGATATTCTCGTTCCTTTCTTGTATTTGTACAGCTCAGCTTCTGCCTTTAGGTATCTGACGAGAGTTTGCAGGTCTCCGACAAGTCCTGCAGTGGTCATTCCGATGAAATCGTCAATCTTGTAAACCTTCTTCCCAACCTTGTGAGCAACCATGTAACCTGCTGTGACTCTGTGGTCTGCGGCGATTACTAATCCACCTTTTACAACCATCGCCAACGTTGTAGTTCCTGTTTTAAGTTCTTCCACGTATAACACCTTCTCAAAACTTACTGGACTATCCAATAAGAATATATAATTACTTCGTTACAAAGTGAAATGATCAAAAGACATGAATTGATGGTATTGCACAAAGAAGCACGGTTCGAGACCCGGTCAGGGATACCTGATTCTCGTCTGTTTTGAGTCAGAATTTAGTTAACGATAACATTATATTTCACCCTTTATTAATCCACTCGTGAGGGTTTCAAATAATTACTTTCACAGTAAAATAGAGGTGATAAACGATGAATATAGACCCAAATATCACCAAGTATCTCATGAAGGTAAAGATAGTCACCGACGGGATAGTAGAAAAACCCGATGTGGTGGGAGCTATTTTTGGCCAGACGGAGGGCTTGCTGGGTGATGAACTAGACTTAAGAGACTTGCAAAAATCAGGAAAAATAGGAAGAATAGAAGTAGATATCGAATCAAAGAACGGTAAATCTGAGGGAACTGTTTACATTCCATCTGGGGTTGACCAGGTTGAGACGAGCATTGTAGCTGCTAGCCTGGAGACGATAGACAGGATCGGACCTTGCAAAGCGAAGGTAGAGGTTCTTAGTGTAGAGGATGTCAGGGTAGCCAAGAGAGAGAAGGTCGTCGAGAGGGCAAAGGAGATCCTTGAGAAGATGCTTGTGAACAACAAGAATCTAGGAGAAGACCTGGTCCAGACCGTAAGGAGTAAGGTGGAGAATGCTGAAATTGCGGCATATGGCCCCGACAAGCTCCCGGGAGGACCCAACTTGAACGCAAGCGAATCCATTGTTGTGGTTGAGGGAAGGAACGACGTACTGAATCTTCTGAAATTCGGCATCAAGAACACGATTGCCGTTGAAGGGACAAACATATCAAAGACTATATCTGATCTCACGAGAAAGAAGACTTCCACGGCATTCCTAGATGGAGACAGAGGGGGAGACCTGATTCTGAAGGAACTACTTCAGGTCGCTGACCTTGACTTTGTTGCCAGAGCGCCTAGCGGATTCGAGGTGGAAGAGCTAACATACAAACAAGTGGTGAAGGCTCTCAGGGACAAATCGCCCCTTGACCAGTACCTTGCATCCCACGGAATGCAGGAAGAACTCAAGATACTCAACACTAAGACCGAGTCTGCTCCAAAAAAGAGGGAAGAGGAGGTCATACAAGTCGTTGCTACAGCAGAACCCCGACCAAATGGTTCTGCAGACAACGGACAGAAAGCTACGGGTGCAAAAGCATACATGAAAATTCTTGACGAAGCGTCTCAGGGAAAGGAAGTCAGGTTCTATGATGACGGGTGGGAACTGATAGGCAAGCTACCGCTCAACGAGGTCATAGAGAAATTCGCTTCAATCGACAAGAAATACACCAAGATTGTTACCGGGGGAATTGTTTCCCAGAGACTGCTGGATACAGCCTACACGAACGGGATCAGAGAGATCTACGGAATCAAACTTGGACACATTGCGAAGAGGCCAGCAGACATAAAGGTCGTAACCAAGGAATTCGGAAGGAATTAATTTAGATACAGCCTGAATAAATAGCATCAGCTTGATCTTTGATAAGGTCAACTGATGATTCTCCTATTTTTCACCCAACGATCAAATAAAAGTCTGTATTTTCAGATGACATTCATATAGATTTCTATGAGACAAGAAATTTTCTAGACAATTAAATGTGTGTCAGAAACGACAATGCGGCTCAAATTACATATTTAGCATCTTTCTTGCTTCATCAGAGATCATATCCAGATTCCACTGTGGTTCCCATACGAGCTCTATATCACACTGCTTCACACCAGGGAGTTCCTCCACTCTCCTCTGTGCCTCAACAAGAATCCAGTCAGTGACAGGACAGCTTGGTGCAGTCATAGTCATTCTGATGCTGACTTTGTCGTTATCGATGTCTAGATTGTAGATAAGACCCAGATTCACTATATCCACCCCTATCTCTGGATCACTGACAGTCTTCAATGCCTCGAATACCTCATCTTTTGATACCATTTCATTAAAATTGAACTAATGTATTCATATTTTTTGTCTTTTTAATCTGCGCCTTACAACATATTTGCACAGGACTCTCTATCAAAAATTAGACTTGGCAGCTTCAAAGGGGCAATCCAAATTCGAAGTTCCCTGGATTGTGATTCGATTTCTATCTAAATGCAGTCTGCAAAAACCGATTCAATAACGGCCTCGGCAAAGATACACTTCAGGCCCATCCAGAGGAAGCTTTGGAGCGTGTGAACACATTATTTATATATTCTTATCTCACATTACTCTACGAGCGTAATGAGAAAAGTCTCAGTTGTTATGGGTAGCACAAGCGATCTGGAAACTATGAAAGACGCAATAGTCACGCTAAAGGATTTCGGAATTGCAGTGGATTACGGAGTGTACTCAGCTCACAGATCCCCCGAAAGACTGGTAGATTATTGTTCTAACTTGAAGAAATCCGGGGTTGAGGTTGTCATAGCTGGTGCGGGAGGTGCCGCAGCGCTTCCGGGAATGATTGCTGCGCTTACCGAGCTACCTGTGATAGGAGTACCAATCATGGGCAAGACACTGAATGGGTTGGATTCGCTCTTGAGCATTGTGCAGATGCCTCCGGGAGTACCCGTGGCAACTGTTGGCATAAACTCATCCAAGAATGCGGCTCTACTTGCAATCAGGATGATTGCCCTCTACGACGGAGAAATCAAGGGAAAGCTTGAAGAATACATAAAGAAGCAGAAGAAGGATGCGGCAGAGAAGCAGTTGGTTCTCTGATCACTTGTATTTCTTGGGTATCATCTGCTCGTACCATTTCTCAGTGACCTCATCGCTCTCAGGTCTCTCCAGTTTGATATTGATTGACTGAAGGTATTTCGAAATCCTCTTCTTCGTTTCATCCCTGAGTTCGGTAGTAATGGAGAGCTTGTTTCCTGATCTCTTCCCTTTGAAGAATATAGGATCGTACCCGTCCCTTAGAAGGACCATCTTTCCCTGCGGTTTCCATCCGAGTATCAGGGAAACGTGCTCCATAGGGAGTGTCCTTGGCAATAACACAACATCCTCACTTCTTGTCGGAGGGGAGAAGCTCTCGTGCTTCCAGGTGTACATTATCTCGTCCCTGGATTTTAGTGGAAGAATTCTCTGGAATTTCCCCTGTTCCATCCCCGTTGAGAGGTAGCTCGAGATGTAATTTCCGTTCATTGATTGGCCAAGGATATTGGACAGTATCCTTCCATTGAATATACCTAGTTCTTTTGATATTCTGTCCATTGCGGATTCGCTGTTGTCAAGAATCTGGGTGAGTTGATACCTACCTTTGTTGTCTTTGTATACTATGCACTTTTTCAACATTTCATTCAGGTAGTTCAGTGTTTGATTTATCGTAAAACAGGACCGTTCAACAATTGCTTCCCTTGAGAGAGTAGGCATTTTTCTTATAATCTCGTAGAGCTTCTTTGCATTGTCGCTGAGGGAGTTGTACTTAATCGAAGCAAGAAGTGCAACGTTCTCCTTGCTGAGATAGCCCTGGGAGCCGTCGACCAGGTAACCTTGAACTGCCAGGTTGCTCATCACCAACTTTTCGAGATCTATGCTTCTGTCACTCTTCATCATGAGCTCAAAATTCCCCTTGTAGCCAAGTATTGAATCCAAAGCAACGACCGGATCCGAGTGCTTGTATCCATTTGTAAAGTGATGCTTCTTCACGAGGTAATGAATCATCTGCTCCTCGTCCATGGACAGGTCGTCAACGGTCGTTCCATTTACCATGAAATTTCTTACCATTGAGTAACCAATAATATCCATCTGTTCTTTTTCTGGTATCGGAAATGGAATTCTCCTGATCACCAGAGAATCGAATTTTTCTATCTTTGAAATTTCATTGACAACTTCCATTACCTGTTCAAAATTACCCGCATAATCTCCAGTGATTTCGAAAATCTCCAGGATGCCGTTCTCTGTTGCGGTCTCAATACCCAGACGAACAGCCCCGTCCTCAAGAAGGAAGAAAGTCATTCCTTCCCCTGTTTCACCCTCGATCCTCTCCCTGTTCATGAGGAAGAGCGGGTCCCTTGTGCTTATGACTGCCTTCTGTTTTGAAAACGCCAGATCGGTGTACAGGTATGTAGAGTGGCCACTGACCATCTTCTTGACGTTCAACTTTCCTATGTATTTTCTCACCAGCACCCCGAAGGTCTGAACGATTTCTTCGATGCTGATCGGGCCGTAGGTTGAGATGAATTTCTCGAGGAGTTCTACAGGTTCCTGTGGTTCCACCTTTACGTTCACCGGTTTACCACCCTTCAGAACAACGTAGTTGTTCTTCATCAGTTTCTCGAAAGTGGTCTCCTCGATGTCCTCCACTCCGTACCCTCCCTTCTTTATCTGATCTGTGACGTATTTGTCCTCTCTGCTGAGCTCTTCAATCCTGTTGAGTGAGACCATCTGTGGCAGGTACTTTTCGTCGAAGAACCCCTTTATCGGCCCTGCAAAATGACCCCAAACTATGCCCTTTGAATTAATTTCCTCAGTTGAGTACCCTCTAACAGCCAGTGAATTTTCTGAGCTGGCAACGAGGTAACTATCAAAATAACTCTCACCCCTTCTCTCCAAAGACCTGTTCAACCTAATGCGTCCTATTTCTACCTCGTCTGTCGATCGTAATTTCTTCAGATCTTCTGACAGAATGTATTGCCTGTCGACCTTCGGGAAGAATCGCCCTGAAACGATCACTTTCTTGGTGGTCTGATCTTCGATAACTTCCTCAAGTTCGTTCATTTGGCCTATTCTGTCTACGATCTCGTTGAAGGTGAGAGGCCCGTTTTGCCACAACAACCAGAGCACTACTCTCTTCACAGATTCCACCTTCTCTGCCGTGTCGACTTTTCTGTTGTACCACTTCACCCTGTTCCCGTGTCTCAGGAAATAAGCGGTGTATGCTCTTTCCATCTTTCTAAGGACAATGAGCGCAGCCCCTGGATCGAGGTTGTTGTTCTTGGCGATCAAATTCGTGCTTTCTCCATCTTTGAAATCTAACTTATCCTCGCTCTCCTGCTTGAAGACTGATGCGAGATATGGTACGTTTTCCTTGAGCGTGTAGGTTGTTTTTCCCGTGAAAACGGGTACAATTTCCCCACTTGTAAGGTATTCGGAAACTGTCTTGAAGTAGTCTTCTGGAACATCCACTTTCTTGAGAGGTGAAAAGGAAACGGTCGAATAGATGTCAGCAAATCCGGCCTTGCGGAGGAATTCAATGATTCCGTTATTAGAGTCCATCAGCTGCTTTGATTCCTGGTAATTCATCAGAGATTCTATGTCCACTTCGGAGCTCCCTTCCAATCCCATCTTTGCAAGGAGAGCTTCCTGCAATTCCCGGATAATTGCACTCTTGTCCTCCATTAGCACCACATCGGTGATACCGGTGGATATTATGCCGAAACCAAACGGGCTGGGGTATCTGGTGTAATCCCTCGAAGCGACCTTTATGTCGCCGTCCCTGATGGAAGTTAGGATCTTCTCAGAGTTTCCGAGGTCCATGACTATGCCTTCTATTTCGCGGAACGTTTCCTCTATTATCGGGAAATTTTCCATTGAAAAGAGTATGTTGAGAACCTTTTCACTTCTGAGCTGCTGTCTGGCCACAGAGACTTCTCTACCTCTGTATCTTCTAAGAACCATGAAGGAACGTGTGGCGCAGTGCCTGAATCGCTGCTTGAATAGTTCGGTGGACTTGACCGCATTTCTCAGGGAGCCTCCAATTTTTATCGTTTGCAACAGGTCCTGTATTTTCGTAACTTCGACCTTCCGGTTAAAGGTCAGCATGAAACCATCATCCGTGAGAGATATCCTAGAATTCACGGAGAAATTCCTTGAGATGTTGAACGCAATTATCCTGCTGAGTGCGTCGTTCACCCTCCTCCCATAAGCGAAGTGGAAAATGACTGAAAACTGTCCGGCCTTGTCAATATACCCTTCGATCAACAAACTATCGTGAGTGGGGACGCCGTAGTCCATCTGGTTTGTGATGTATGAAATGACACTCCTGACACTGTTCTCATCAGCCGCATATTCATTCTTGAGAAATTCCTCAGCGGTTCCGTTCTTCATTCTTTCTTCAAGATTCTTTCGGAATTTTCCAACTTCAATTGAAAGGTCAAAAGTTCTGGGGAGCATCTCTCCTACCCAGGATGGTACGGTCGGTTTCCTTCCAGAGGCGTCCTTTATGAAAACTTTATTCCCCCTCATTCGGAGGAATTCATATGTTCTGGCACCTAGGACGAATATGTCCCCCCTGTGAAGTTTCTCAACGAACTTCTCAGACAGAGATCCAAGGTGCCTGTTATCGACTGAGAACGCGTCGTAATCAGCTTCCTCCGGAATCGTACCTGCATTTGTGAAATATATGAGTCGAGTGCTCTTCTTCCTCCCGAAGGTGTGTTCCTTCTTGTCCCACCATATCTTGGAATAAACATTACCCTCCTCAAATCCTCCGGAGAGATAATTGAGCACGTTTAGAAAATCGCTTTCACTAAGATCCTTGTAACAGTATGTTCTCCTGACAACGTCCAGAGCCTCGCTTTCGTTCCATTTCTTCTCAAGCGATATCCCTGCAACGAACTGGCTCAGGACATCCAGCGAATACTTCGGAATCGCTATTCGATCAAGCTTCTTCAGCTTGGCTTCCTTGACCAGGACAAGTGACTCCACTAGGTCATCTATATCCATTGGAATGATCCTGCCCTTTGCAGTAGCGAAAACTGAGTGACCGGACCTACCAACCCTCTGAAGACCTTTTGCGATACCCTTCGGAGAACCAACCTGAACCACCAGGTCAATACTTCCTATGTCTATACCAAGTTCCAGTGAAGTAGATGAGACTGCACATTTTAGCTCGCCCTTCTTTAGTCTTTCCTCGACGTTGAAACGTGACTCTTTTGACAAGCTCGAGTGGTGGGCCTCAAGGTCAAGTATACCTCTTTCTATCAGTTTCGATGATACCCTTTCAGCTCCGCTTCTAGTGTTCGTGAAAACTAAGGTGGTGGTGTGTTCTTTGACCATGGCTTCGATTATGTCGTACGTCCTCTCGTTTATCTGCTCCTGAGGAGCCGAAAAGAGGTCTGAGACGGGGCAGACCACTCTCATATCCAGATTCTTGTTGGATTCGGCTTCAACAATGTACACATCCAACTTGTCGACATTCCCGACCAAGAAACTTGCAATTTCATCTATGGGTTCGGTGGTTGCAGAAAGCCCTATTCTAGTCATGGTACCGGTTGTGTGTTGAAGGAATTCAATTATCAGACTAAGTAGCTCTCCTCTCTTGTTGGATGCGAGATCGTGGATTTCGTCGACGATCAGGAATTCAACTCTCCTGAATTTCTCCTTGAACTTCGGAGAAAACAGTGCAAGCGCAAGTGACTCGGGAGTCGTTATGAAGATGTGTGGAGGTGTCTTGTTCATCTTTTGCCTGACATATTGGCTGGTATCGCCTGACCTCACTCCGACTCTGATCTTCGGTATGTGGATCCCTTTGCCCTCTGCGAGCTGCCTTATCTCTTCCAGGGGAACTTCCAGGTTTCTGTGAATGTCATTAGCAAGTGCCTTGAGAGGTGAAACGTATACGCAATAGATCTTATCCTCGAGCTTTCCTTCCTTCGCAAGAAGAAAAAGTTCGTTTATTGTAACAAGAAAACCGGAGAGGGTTTTCCCCGTTCCAGTTGGTGAAGAAATTAGTACATTCTTTCTCTGATGAATTAGAGGAATCCCAATCTTCTGTGCGGTAGTGGCATCGTTGTATTTAGAAGTGAACCACTCCAGCACCAAGGGATCAAGATATTGTTCCAGATTGTACTCATTATTACCTCTTATTATCATTTAAATTCCTGCGTAGTGGGAAAGGTATGTTGAAAACCTATAAAAACATGTGGAACCACTTTCCAAAACAATAGTGAACCAGATCTCTGATTATTGTTACGAGATTGAGGACAGAACCAGTTTATTTTAGAATTACTAGATGCATTATGGATTCTCAGTTGTTGATGAAGGTTGAGGATTATTTCACCGGAAAGTTGGTTGGACAAGAGAAGTCGTTTTCTGATGCCCTCGAGCGACAGGAGAGAGAGGGTTTCCCCTTTATCAACGTCCTACCAACTCTGGGAAAGCTGCTTTTCCTGCTTGTCAAGTTGATCAAGGAAAGGATTGTACTGGAAATCGGCACTCTTGGAGATTACGGTTCACTATGGCTTGCCAAGGCATTCCCCGAAGGGATGCAAAGTTACGAGCCTGGAAACTGACGGGAGACACGCTGAAGTTTCAATGGAGAATACTCGGAATGCTGGACTTGAGGAAAAGGTGCAGATTCTGATTGGAGGTGCAGAAGATACCCTGTCCAATTTGTCTCAAAAACAGGTGAGTACATTCGATCTTGTCTTCATAGATTCTGACAAAGAAAGGAATCCGGTTTATTTCAAATGGACTGTAAACCACTCCCACCCCTGCTCAATCCTTGTGGTAGACAATCTGGTAAGAGATGGGTAGTGGTTGAAGGCAGCGATGGTGATCTATCAGTAAGGGGAACCAGACAGCTGGGGGGGAACTAGTCACCAAAGATCAGAGAGTGGAATCCACTGCTATACAGACTGTTAGTGGCAAAGGGTATGATGGTTTTATGGTCGTGAGAGTCAAGGGTTAGTCAGGAAATTCTCTATTTGACAGTTCAGAAATTATCAATGTGGAAGAGGGCCATTTTTTCAAGCAGTTCCTCTATAGAGTCCACATTCCAGAACTTCTTTTTAGAAGAGTTGACATCTATTTCAGGAACTCTCCCTGGATTCTCTGAAAACTCCACTTTGATTATTTTTCCTGAATACTTCTTGATTCCGATTATCTCAAACCCCTTGTAAACCTGCCTCTGGAGAGATAGGTAGAGAAGTATTTCGTTCCAGAGTGATTTGCTGATCATCCTCTGGTTCTCAAAATTCTCCCTTGCATATTTCATCGCGACGTTCAGGTGTATATTGCCCAGAATCCTGTCCTCCCTCACTAGGGAGCAATTGTCGAAACTGTCTGGACCAACTTCACTAAAGGAATCTAAAAAATAATAGGTGAGATCAACTGGGATTGATCAACACCTGTCCCTTAGAGACCGCTAAATCAAACTTAGAAAGCAACGAATTCTTAGACTTAGTTGAAGCTAACACGAGGTTCAGCACATCGCTAATAGTCTTTACTACGTGAATCTGTATCTTGGCCTTCTGCGTCTCTTCTAGAACTATATCGCCCCTGTTGCTCTCTGGAACAATGACGTTCTTGAATCCAGCTTCTATTGCTGCCTCAACTTTTGCAGTCACCCCTCCAACGGGAAGGACCTGCCCTCTGATTGAAAGAGAACCGGTCATTGCGAACGACTGGTCAACGGGAATTCCTTCCATCGCTGACACTACTGCGGTTGCTATTGTGATGCTTGCGGAATCACCCTCTACTCCCTCGTAACTGCCTATAAATTGAATGTGCACATCGTGGTTCGCTATGTCCTGGCCGGTATATTTCTTGATGACAGCAGAAACGTTCTGGACAGCTTCCTTTGCGATATCGCCAAGTTTTCCGGTTGCAATTACTTTACCGCTTTCCTTTTCCTGAGCAGGTGTCACTTCAGCCGCCACTGGCATCACGATGCCGGAATACTCAGCCATGCCAGAGCCGGCACTAAAAACAGCAAGGCCATTCACAATTCCTATAGAATATCCTTCGTTGGTGAAGGTGTTGTAGTTCTTGTAGGCCTCTATGTGCTTGTCCGCGATCTGTTGTTCGAGCGGCCTTGCCTTCAGTTTGGCCTTGATGACGTGCTCGGCGCTGACGACCGCTGCCGCAGACTGTACGGCTAGATCTCCTGCGATTCTTATTAGGCCACCCATTTCCCTTAACCTGAGTGTGATTTTTCCTTTCCTTCCAGCTCTCTTCTGAGCTTCCCTTATGACCTCTGCTATTGCGGTATAATCGAATGCTGGAATCTTCTTGTCTTTCAATACTTCCTGACCAACGAACCGCATCACTCTCTCCCTGTTTTCTTCAGTGTCGTCCATCATGGTGTTCATATATACTTCGTAGCCGTATCCTCTTATTCTAGACCTGAGCGCAGGGTGCATGCCTTGAAGCGCATCGAGGTTTCCTGACGCGACCAAAATGAAGTCACACGGCACCATTTCCGTCTGTACGAGCGCTCCGGCAGATCTCTCACTCTGACCGGAAATGGTGTATTTCTTCTCTTGCATTGCAGTAAGAAGGCTCTGCTGACTCTCCATCCTTAGAGTGTTGATTTCGTCTATGAAAAGGACTCCCTTGTTTGATTTGTGGATATTTCCAGCTTCCACTCTAAGGTGAGCTGGTGTCTCAAGACCCCCAGACTGGAACGGATCGTGCCTCACGTCTCCAAGAAGTGCTCCTGCCTGAGCTCCCGTGGAGTCCACGAAAGGAGCCTTATCGTCCTTGTCGTGACCCACTAGCAGCTTTGGCACTAGAGTCTTGTCTTCCCTTGACACAGGTCCCATATTAAGAGCAATATAGAGAAATGCAGCTGCCATAATTGCGAGGAAAATTGGGGTCGAGTCAATCGTGTGGCTGCTGGGATAGTTAATGAATGCAAATATGAGACCGATTACGACTATGAAAATCACCAGGATCCTGACACTCCTCTGTTTCTCGGTCTTCTCCTGATCTGACCTCTTCTGGTAGTCCTTGGTGATTTCTTTGCCCTTCCCCGCCGGTACGGTCACTATCTTGGGACGATTTGCATCTTCTGGATTATGAAATACCAGGATATCTTCCAGCTCTTCCTTTGGAATGAAATCTGTCATGGATTGAGCCAGCATAGACTTCCCTGTTCCCGGTTCTCCTATCAAAATGACGTGCCTCTTCTGCTTAGCTGCTCTCTTAATGACTTCGACACCTTGATCCTGACCTATGACCTGGTCAACCAATCTCTCAGGTATCTTGATGTCATTTGTAGTGTTGACACCCTTAGACTTTATCCATTCTGATAATTCGTCCATTCGGTGGTCAAGTGAAAATCCCTAATTAAGCGTTTTGTTGTTGAAGCTGCATTTCATCCTTTCGGATGAACTTTAATCCTCAAAGCACATCCTCCCTTA
Organism: Thermoplasmata archaeon; assembly: GCA_021797915.1. Taxonomy (GTDB): domain Archaea; phylum Thermoplasmatota; class Thermoplasmata; order Thermoplasmatales. Next base: position 34,376 of record JAJZYT010000006.1, read on the forward strand.
TGATCTTGGAAGGCAGACCTATTGCCAAAGAAATGCTCCAAGAAGTTAGAGAGGGTGTTTCCGAATTCGGAAAGATCACCACGGCCTCGGTCGCTTATGAGGAAGATCAGGAATCAATAATATATTTCAACAATATCAAGAAGAATGCCGAAAGAGTAGGAATGAACTTCACCCCCCTTGTGATCAAGGGAGAGGAATTGTTGGGGACGATAGAGAGGCTCAATACCGATTCGACCTTAGATGCGGTAATCATCGGAAGACCATTCCCTAAGGGCATTTCCAACGAAATGGTCTCGGAGGCACTGGATCCGGACAAGGATGTCGACTGCGTAACGTATCAGAATCTTGGACGGCTTTATTTTGGCCTAGAAAGAATAGCCCCTGCAACGCCAAAGGCTTCCCTCGACATCCTGAAACATTATGGTGTTGATTTGAAGGGAAAGAAGGTACTGGTAATAAACAGGTCAGTGACTGTCGGCAGACCACTGTCTCAGATGCTTTTGAACAGGGACGCTACCGTAACAGTAGCGCACAGCAAGACCCAGAACATGGAGGAGTTGATAGAAGAAAATGAGGTTGTATTCCTTGCTGTGGCAAGGGCGGGATACCTGAAGGCGTCCACTATAAAGTCGAAGAAGACTGTGGTGGATATCGGGATTAACGTGGTAAATGGAAAGGTTAGAGGCGACTTCGAACTTGATGGAGAAAATGAACTGGTGGACTACACCCCTGTACCGGGGGGAGTCGGGACAGTTACAAGCGTCGAAATACTGAAAAATGCATTGGAACTAGTAAAGTCCAGATAACATTTATTAATAGTTATATCATACCTTCCGACCCAGGTGCTTAACAAATGGGTGTAAACGAAAAGGATGAAAGGGAAAAACTTGCGTTAGAGATGAAGAAGACTGCCTTAGATAACGATTCAAGATTCTGGGGCGATGTGGCGACTAGGATCAGAAAGTCGAAAGACAATCTGGTCGAGGTAAATGTTGGAAAGATTTCACGTTTCGCTGCCACAGACGAGACCGTTGTAGTTCCTGGAGTAGTACTGGGTTCGGGAAGAATCGAGGAACCCGTAAAGGTGGCTGCACTGTACTTCTCAAAGTCTGCAAGGTCCAAGATAGAAGAGGCAGGCGGAAAGGCTATTACACTCAGAGAATTGATGAGCGAGAATTCAAAAGGCACCAAAGTAAAGATAATAGGGTGATGTGAAATTAGAATAATTGACGGAAGCAATCTGGTACTTGGAAGGGCCTCTTCCTACCTTGCAAAGGAACTCCTGACAAAGCAAGATGAAATTATAATAGTGAACGCAGAGAAGGCAGTGGTCTCGGGCCGGAAAAGGTTCACCATTGAGCACTACAAGATGGAAAGAGACGTGGGATCTGTCAGAAAGGGACCAAGGTTCCCCAAGGAGGCGGACCGAATATTCAGGAGGACGGTCAGAGGAATGCTACCAATGAAGAGTTCAAAAGGGATATCGGCATTCAAGAGACTCAGTGTCTACATCGGGGTACCCAAAGAGTTCACCGGAAAAGAAATTGAAAAATTGGAAGGATTTCAGAACAAACATGTTGCGAATGTCATAACGTTGTATGATGTTTGCAAAGAATTGGGATCAAAAGTGATTGTAGATGGTAATTGAGACAAGCGGGGCCAGGAAGACGGCCGTTGCACGTGCAACAATCAAGGAAGGAAAGGGAAGAATAAGGATAAACGGGGTTCCAGTCGAGATATACCAACCTGAACTTGCCAAACTCAAGATGATGGAACCTGTCATGCTTGTTGGAGACAAGATTTCCAAGGTCGATATTGCAGTAAATATGAGAGGCGGAGGAGTGATAGGCCAGGCTGAAGCGGCTAGAACGGCCATCTCCAGAGCGCTGGTCGATTTCTTCAAAGACCAGGAGCTTGAAAAGATTTTCAAAGATTATGATAGGAGCCTGCTCGTAAGTGATGTGAGAAGGAAACTCCCGAAGAAGCCTGGAGGAAGCGGGGCCAGGAAGAAGAAACAGAAGTCTTACAGGTGAAAAAATGATTATTCCTGTCAGGTGTTTCAGCTGTGGAAGGGTCATCGGATCCGATTATGTTCGATTCTCGAACAAGGTGGAGGAAATTAGGAAATCGAAGAACAGGGAAGCGAATTCTGAAGAGATTTCCGGTATCCTGGACGATCTGAATGTCACACGATACTGTTGCAGAAGAATGATCCTTTCTAACGCGGAACTCCTAGAAGAAATTTTACCATTTGACTGAAGGGGCCATAGGGTAGATTGGACCATCCTACCAGCTTGGGGTGTTGGTGACCCGAGTTCAAATCTCGGTGGCCCCATCTAATTCAAGGGGATATACAACACCAGTTATTGCACATTTTTTGTCCCTTTTATAATCCATACAACTGATACTCTGTCACTTTCTTGAATCCCATATGATCGTAAAGTGGATGCCCCATTTCTGTAGCCTCCAAACAACTCCAGACACACCCTTCTTTAGCTCCATCCATTATAGCTCTCCACGTTATTGCTTCTGCATATCCCCGTCTTCGGAATTTCTTCACTGTTCCGACAAAGTAGATGCCTGCTAGATTTCCTGTCTTGTAACGAAGTGAGGTTGCAACCGGGGTTTCACCAAAAAGACCTATGTAAAGGGTTGCCCCGGGTATGGAGGAACCAATTTGATCAAGTGGAATGTTCACATCTTTACCATCGTCCGAAAACAATCCGTGTCCAAAGCTCAGACTACTGACCTCCAAAAACATTTTAAGATCCTTCAAAGAACTCACTTCTCTGACATTCAACCCGGTTGAAGATTCAGGAATCTTGTCTGGTAACGGATCCAAAATCATTCCGGGACTCACCTCTTGAAGCTTCAATTTCATCTCTTCTATCAGGGGTTTGAGATCTTCCACAATATTCGGCAATGTTATGAGCCGCCAGGGCAGTCCAGAAGCGACATATAGTTCTTTTATTCGATCTATCAGCTTTTCGATATTGACCGGTTTGTCAAAAGCAAAAACACTGTTGTACTCTGGAGAGGGAAGACCGGAATTGATCAATGAAACGCCTTCGAAATTTTCAACAGTCCCTCCAGGTATGATCGAAGAGAAAGAACTCAGCAACGACTCCCAATTTTCGGTGCAAGAAATCTCCAGCTTGGACCTGACGAGCATGTTATACCCCAGACTCGAATCTCCTACGGTGGTTAATCGTTTTCGGATCACATCACCCCGTTGTGACAATAGAGGCAAATTGATCTCTTTCAATGATCAGCAACCAGACTAATATTTTCGCGGATGAAATTTCATGAAGTATAAATATTGCCAGAAATAGGATAACCATGCAATATAATTCAAAAATAGTAGCAGAAGCGATCAACTGGAGGTGTACCTTTTGACCAGGGTCACGAAGAATGATGCCGACATTTTCTTGAAAATGCTTGATTCGATGTCAACACAGCAGATGCAGGAGGCGATGAATTGGTTCAACAAGGATTTCTCTGCCAAAGATTATTCGGAGTTCAAGAAGAAATATCCTCAGGGTAGCATAGGCAATAACAATGTTATGGCCATTCTAGTCAATTTCGAGATGCAAGGGGTTCTAGTTAGCCACGGACTGCTGAACGAAGATCTTTACTTTGATTTCAGTGGTATCGGATTCATCTGGCCAAGGCTAGAGAAGATAGTCGCAGGGATGAGAAAAGAAATGGATGAGTCACTATTTGAAAATGCCGTTTGGCTTGCAAAGAGACAGAAGGAGTGGAAAAAAGGAGTTTGGCGTCCGAACCTAGCATGGAAGCTTGATGGCGCAAGTGCAAAGAATCAGAAAAAGAAAAAGTGAGCCTCTCTAACCACTGATTACCCAACTTTATCTAATTTCTCTCTGATTGATTGAGGTGGATGTGAGAATAGTGAAACCTCGACATTTTCTTCGCAAGTGGGTAGCAGTATCAAACTCTCAAAACGTAAAACAACGATATCAAAATCGTAACCGATAGCAATAAGACTGTTTCTGTCATACCAACTGGACGGAGTCCTTTGGTCTTCAACGCTACAGGAATTCTAGCTACGGACAATGAAAAAACCAGGAAAACTGGATTTAGAATGACCAAGACTACTGGTACCAGATCATAGAGCAAAAGGTACCTTGCACTTGACAGTTTAGCCCTGACAGTGAACTCAGAACCAATCATGTAAACGAAGAGCGAACCCATCAACAGAATTTCCCTATTTGCGATAAGTCCGATTGTTTCAACGAAGAGTATCACAAATGCAAGTATGCCTGAAACTGTCCCGAGATATGACAGTTTCTTGGAGGCAAGAAATATTCTCAAGGCATAGGTGAGGAAGAAAATCGCGTACGGTACTATCAATAGATAATCAATGTAGATAGATGCGATGGATGCAGCGACGAGGATGATCATCCATGCCGTATCAATTTGCGATTTCCACAACCTTTTGAATGGCACATCGTACAGAAACAGCCCCATCCATATTGGAACCCAGTAGAGAATCGAAATGAAATAGCCCCTTGTCAGTATCGCAAGAACAACGGAAGAACTACCTAGTATGATAGAGCTGAAGATGTTTCCGTGTTCAACAGGTCTCCTCATAGATGGAAATAAAATAGGATTAATTAATGATTTAGACTTAGTTGTAAGGAACTAAATTCTATTCGAAATTCACCGCTTCCAGCAAGTCCCTAGTCGATGCCCTGTCGAAATTCTTACCTAACTCTATCAGTCTCTTCACCTTTTCAGGGTCCTTTATGAGCCTGTGCCCCTTGTTCTCTAGGTCCTTCCAGTCGTAAGGATTCTTGAAGTGCCCTTTCGGAACTGTGACCTCCTTTTGCTGTTCTCCAGCCTTTGTCTTAACGGATATCTTTACAGGAAGATATTCCGGGTACATCTCATCGTACTCCTTGGTGACTTCAAAGTCCATTGAATCTATCAGTCTGAGAATTGACGGGTCGTTCAGGTACTTGGGTTCAAAGGAAGATGTGTTTGGTTCTCCGTAAGTCAAGGTATAAGCAATCATGTAGGGGAGACTGTGATCCGCTGTCTCTTTTGTCTTAGGTCTGAGCTTTTCTGGATCCTTCACAATGATCCTGTGGGCAACGGAGAACGTGTCAACATGAATCTCTGATATTTCTTCGCCATTTAGCTGATTCTTGATCCACAACGCGGATTCTATCGCGCTCATTGCGTGATATTCGACGGGAAAATTCTTGATCATGGTCCTTACGATCCTGTTCTTCTCCAGATCGACCTTAATGTTGCCGGTGACCTGCTTGAAAAAGCCCATTTCTCCTTCAAATATTGGAGAAGGACCCGTAAACCCTTCATTTGCAAGCAGGGAAGCAAAGACCGAATTTCTGGAGGCATTTGCAGCAGTACATCCCTTCCACATGCTGAGTTCTCCTGCTCTTGTCTGTCTCATTGAAATGTTGTTGTTGAGCGCAAGGTTGAGGGTATTGATGAACCTTGACTTGTCGAAGTGATTTAGCACTCCAAGACCTGCCGCCGACGAGATAGAGATATATGTGACGTGATCCCAACCCCTATCCCTGATTGAATATGCGTCTGCCAAGGCTCCGACCACCTGGTAAGCTGTTGCCAGGGCCTTGAGAACCTGCATTCCGCTCTCGTTAGAAGAGTAACCATAGCTCAAGAGTGGAGGTACGTTGTCTGATGGATGCAGTGCTTCCTTGGAAAGATAGGTATCGTTGTAGTCCAGATATCTGGTCATTGAACCATTAATGTAGGTCGCAATGTCAACAGAAGCCTTCCTCTTATCGTAGTAGATTGGAGCATCAATCTTTCCCGATGAAGGCAGGAGTGCGCGCTTGGATATTTGGACTGCGTCCGCATTTCTTGCTCCATAGGAAACAAACAATGAATCCACTATTCTTTTTTTGAGTTCCTCAGTTGTTGATTTATCTTTCAAAAGATCATTTATGTGGAGACTGTACTCATAGATTTGCTCATCTAGATTCAAGAGATCACCCTACCTGAAAATAATTTCTTCTACTAAACTACTATCTTTGAAGTGAGTAATTAAGAATATTCAAATTCTGCCATCTTTGGGACGCAAGTTCATTTACGTTTGATTTTTCCTTAAAATTTGCAACCACTATTCAATATGGTAGTAAAACTCAGCCTCTCGACTGAAATAATCAAAATCAAATCTAGCCCTAATCTTGACGTTAGAATTTTCTATATCGGTATGTTAGGGATTCAATAAAGTGAATAAAAATGAAGTTTTTCCTTGAAAACTATGGTTGCACTCTAAACCAAGCACAGGGGGAAATGATAGCCACTTCCCTAATCTCCCAAGGGAACCAGATGGTGGGAGAGCTTGAGTCTGCGGATTCAGTTCTGATTTCTACTTGCGTTGTCATAAAACATACTGAAGACAAAATGAAAAACCGAATAGATGAGCTAAAGAAACAGGGGAAGGAAGTCATTGTCTCTGGCTGTTTGACCCATCCTCAATCTAAAGGTGTTAGAAGGATAGATTTCTCCTCATCATATGGGAGTCTTCCAATCCTCAAAGAGGGGGACCTGAGCGTCGGGATCCCAATAGCCGAAGGGTGTGATGGAGGATGTTCGTTTTGCATCTCAAGAATCGCAAGAGGAAGACTCAAGAGCTTTGATGAGGAAAAGATTCTTTGGAAGATAAAGGAAATGGTTGCGAGGGGAGCAAAGGAAATTCGCTTGACCGCTCTGGATACGGGTTCCTACGGTAAAGACAAATCGAAGACGCTGTCAGATCTTATCGATAGGATCGTCAGCCTTGAAGGCGATTTCAAAGTTAGAATTGGAATGATGGAACCAGAAAATGCCAGCTCTATAATAGACGGATTGATTGAAGTGATGAAATCAGAAAAAGTGTACCGATTCCTGCACATACCGTTTCAGAGCGGAGATCCGCTGATTCTAAGGAAAATGGGCAGACAGTACAGGATAGAAAAATTCTTAGACGTTGTCAGAAAATTCCGGAATGCCTTCCCGACGGGAATCCTCAGCACAGACGTGATTGTTGGTTTTCCTTATGAATCGGTCGAGGGCCTCAAGGCAACAGCAGATGTTGTGAAGCAAGTGAGACCTGAAATCCTCAACGTGACCAAGTATTCTCCGAGGCCCGGTACAGCGGCATATGGGTGGAAGATACCTCCTACGAACCAAACAGCTCAATGGAGCCAGATCCTAAACGAGATTCACAGAGATGTTTCGGAGAGATCTCTCAGAAGATTCGTCGGAAAAGAAACAGAAATCAGACTGATGGAACTTGGAAAGAATGGCGCCTTCCTCGGAAGAGATCAGGATTATCATCCTGTGATAATTAAGACAGGAAAACTAGGGGAAAAGAAAAGAGTCAAGATTGTAAATAACTCCCAATTTTACCTCATTGCAAAATAATGAGTAGGAACTCTATAATAACTCGTCTCTCATCTGTAAATGTGCACCACATTCTTCTCTACGATGTCGTTGATAATTTCATCCCGAGGCGTGACCGATTCATGAGCGCTCACCCGGCACTTGCAAAAGAAAGTGAAGCAAAGGGAGATTTATTGATGGCAGGTGCATTAAGTGATCCGGTCGATCGTGCCGTACTTATTTTAACCTCTCGAGAAGCAGTGAAAGAATTTGCTAAGAGTGACCCATATTACTTGAATGGTCTGGTTAGATTCTTATGTTATCAGGAAATGGAATGCGGTCATAGGACCAGGAGTAGAATCTAAATGAGACAAAAAATCACCGTTCGAAGGGGTAACGCGCCGATTCAGGAAAAGGAGGGAGTCCTGATCGTTTCTACAACGGAAAAGAGGGAAAGGAACAAGGCAAATATTGATATTATCAGACAGCTTTCAAAACATTATTCTATTCCACAATCCAGCGTCAGACTGATTTCCGGAGCAACATCCTCCAAGAAGGTAGTTGAAATTTTAGACCTCAACGACCCTAAAAGTAGGTAGGTCTACCAAACCTCGAAGTGTTCTATCACTCATAAAATTCTGGAAGGATTCAATTCTGAAAAGTTTCAGCCTGTTATCTATTCAATGTAAAGTCTAGCCAAGGTGAAATGTCTCTTTGCAAGAAGCATCGCTGTCTTCAGATTCTTTGCTTCCTTCCCTATGGCAGATGCCTTGTAATTCGGATCCACCTTAACATTCACCACATACCCGCTCTCCCCTGCGGTGATGTTGAGGGAAACCACCTTGTATCGATAGAAAAGGTTCCTGAAAAATTGTTCGGGTTCAGGGGAGTAATCCAGGACGTTCACTCTCTTCTTCAGACTCTCCTTGATCCTCTCCAGTGCCCTCTTTTTGTCATCGCTGGTGAACAGCTTATAGGTGCCTCCCTTCTCTAGGACATAGAAGATAACATCGTCTGCCTCCATGACGTCCTTAACAGGTAGCCCGGTGGCCTTTTCAAAAAGCTGAATGAGATCCAGACTTCGTGTATCCAGTGTTATTTCTCCCAACTTTACTCATTCTCCCTGAACTGAGAGATACCGGAGTCTATAACACCAACAACGGAAACCGGGAATGGTTTCCCAAAAATATTACCAAGTTGAATAGAGTTTAGTGGTACGACAAATTTAGGCGACTTGAGTGCATCATATTTTTCCTTCAAATGAGGCTCGTTGGCAAATACTACTGCCTTTATACTTCCCTTCTTTCCTAGCTTCTCGGTGACTTTCTCTCCGAGCACGAATTTTCCTGTTTCCTTCAACCTTCCAAGTTCCCAGTTAAAGTCCATTTACTCTTCTCTCCTGTACGAAAGTTTTACTGCACCCGTACCAAGGGTTATTGGTTGTCCCACTATAATATTTTCTGCGACGCCATTGAGCCTCTCTACCTCTCCAATCAATCCGGCGTTCAGCAGATGCTTGCTCGTAATTTCGAATGCCGCCCTTGCCAGAACTGATGCCTTCTTTCCAGAGATCCCGTGCCTTCCGATCGCTTCGACGTTTCCTGAAAAAGTCATCATGTCAGAAACAAGCATTAGGTGCCTGATGTCGGTATTGAGACCTGCGTTGTGAAGTGTTGAGGTGCTCTCCTCGATGATCGCTTCCCTAGCTGCCTCGACCCCTAGGACCTGAGATATCTCTATGATGTCGTTCGTTTTTGTCCTGGTATAATCAACGTCCTTAAGTTCCATCACTCCAGCAAGGTTTGAGCCCTGAGTGTAGATGACCCATTCCTTTGCCTTCTGGTCAAACTTAACTATTGCCCTCTTTATTCCGTCAAGCCCCTTGACCTGGAATGTTTTCAGGTTCTCGTACAGCTGGTAAATTTTCTTATACGATGGTTCTTCTTGAGAGAGTCTGATCTTGTTCTCTTCTTCGGAGATTGCGGTCTTTTGCATCCTAATTTTCTTTAGCCTCGGCATTATCTCTTCCCGCTTTAGTCCCCTCTCCTGCATCTTCTGCTTGTCCAACAGGATGAGGACATACCCCTCTGTCGTGTTGACTTCTATATCTGCTACGTCGAGCAGCGTGGTTGACTCTATGGATCTGGCAAGCGAGACTGCTCTGTCCTCGTCCCCTCTTGCCTTTTCTGTGAGGAAAATGGTCATTGAGGGAGTGCTCGGAGTCTTTCTTGCATCGACGATCTCGATGAGCCTCGGCAGACCGAGTGTGACATCCATTTCTGCGACACCTGCAAAGTGGAAAGTTCTCATTGTCATCTGCGTTCCAGGTTCACCGATGCTCTGGGCTCCCACTATTCCTACGGCCTCGTAAGGGTCGACGCCTGTCTCCTTGTACTTCTCCAGAGTGGCTTTAATCAGTTTTTCAAAGTCCTTCTCCCCAATACCATAATGCTTCTTTGCCGCAGTCAGCTGTTCCGCTATTTTCACCGGCAGACTGTTCCCGTCCTTCTCTACCTGACGGATCAGGCTCTTGACCTCGCTGTTCAGCTTTCCTTCCATGTGATCTGGAAGTTCGATCTTTGCCTCCTCTTTCTTGACAATAACGGCATATGAGAGCACCTTATCGACTGAGCCCCCGGATACCTCCTCATAGTTAACTATGTCATCCTGTATTTCCTCGATCTTCTCTATCGTGATTAGTGTCTTGAGCTTGTCTTTCTTCTTCTTTAGAACGTTTTTCTCATTCTGGTATGGAGCAATCTTTGATATCTTTGCCTTTGCAACGAATGTCTTTCCCGTGACCGTTATTAGAGCTTCTTTTATCGATTTGTCCGCAGGAATCTCATAGTCAAGGCAGTATCCGATAGGGGCCTTTTCTAATATCTCCTTAACCTTCTTGAGTGTGTCCTTCCATGCAAGGATGGTCATTTCTTTCCCCCCTCATATTTCGTTCCAAATATCTCTTTGACGAGATAATCCACGTCAACGGAATCTCCCTCAAATGATCTCGATGGGTCTGTTCCATCTTCCCCATATTCTAGCTGAATAACTGAGTCCTCCGTATCGAGCACCTTTCCTTCCTCCGATACCTTGAGGTCTTCAAGAGCGTTGATCAATCTTCTCTGCATGTACCCTGATCTTGAAGTTCTGACGGCAATATCCACAAGCCCTTCCCTTCCACCTGTCGCGTGGAAGAAATATTCGGTCGGATTCAGCCCCTCCTTGTAGGATGAACTGACGAAACCCCTTGCGTATGCCCCTATGTCTCCCTTCTGGAAGTGTGGCAGCGTTCTGTTTGTGTACCCCCTGTGTTGCCTCTGACCTCTAATACTCTGTTGCCCAATGATACCGGCCATCTGCGCGAGGTTCATCATGTTCGCCCTCGCCCCTGACCTTGCCATTATGACAGTTGAGTTGTCCATACCCAGATAGTGGGAAGCAATCTCAGAACTCTTTTCCCTTGCCTGTGAAAGCGCCTTCATAACCATTGATTCCAGAGTATCCTCAAGGGTCTTTCCGGGTTCCATTCCAATGAGTCCATTCTTGTAATTCTCTATGAGCTTCTCGACTTTTTGGACTGCCTCGTTTCCCACTTCCCTGAGCTGGGCCTTCGCCTCTCCTGGGACGTCTTCATCATCTATTCCTGTGGAGAAACCGGTGAAACTGATGACGCCAGCAGCAAGTCTGGTGAGGTTGTCGAGGAACTTGGCTCCTTCTGCATTTCCGTACTTCCTTAGCACATAATCGAGGAGAGCACCTTTGGACTGTCCGACGGCGTTTTCGTCAATCGCGCCATTAACCAGTTTGCCTTTCTCTATCCTTATCAGTCCTTCGGTCCCGTTCGGATCGAGACTCTTGTCTGCTAGTTTTCCCTTGAATTCCAGATTCACTCCCTCTGGAAGAATGAGTGAGAAAATATCTCTGCCCTTGAAGTATCTCTTTCCATCCACTTCTACGGTTTCTGGTGTGCGATCAACGTCTATGTAGCTTGTGATATGTAGTCCGGTCTCCAATGGGATCAATGGATTCCTGTAAGTCAACATGAAAAGTGCGGTAATGTGATCGTGTATTGCTCCCATTATCGGTCCTCCAAATCTTGGAGAAAGGAAGTTCTCCTGTACCTTCATTAGAATCTCAGCCTCTGCCCTTGCTTCCTGACTCTGAAGGACGTGGAGATTCATCTCATCCCCATCAAAGTCTGCATTGTAAGGTGCGCATACCGCAAGATTGAACCTGAAAGTCCTGTATGGTAGGACCCTAACTTCGTGAGCCATCATGGACATCCTGTGAAGACTCGGTTGCCTGTTGAAGAGAACAATGTCCCCATCTTCCATCTGTCTCTCGACCTGCCATCCAAGCTCCATCTTTTCAGCAACTTCTGCAGAGTTCTTTTCGGATATCTTTATCCTGCTTCCGTCTATTCTATACACGTAGTTTACTCCAGGTTTGTAGACCGCTTCGTCCCTCCCAGGGCCGTTCTTGATCAGTTCCTTCAGTCTTTCGAAATTGTGTTCGGTTGCGGTTTCTGTGACGGTGAGTTCCCTCGCTGCCTTTGCGGGTACGCCCACCTGATTTATCGATAGGAATGGCTCTGGACTTATTACAGTCCTCGCAGAGAAGTTTACCCTCTTACCAGAAAGGTTGCTCCTGAACCTTCCTTCCTTTCCCTTGAGTCTCTGAACCAGTGTCTTTAAGGACCTTCCCGACCTGTGCCTCGCCGGAGGCGTCCCGGGTGTCTGGTTATCAAAATAGGTTGTAACGTGATACTGCAGGAGGTCCCACAAGTCCTCTATGATTAACTGTGGGCTTCCCTGGTCCCTGTTTTCCCTGAGTCTCTGATTGATCCTTATTACATCGACAAGCTTGTGAGTGAGATCGTCCTCGCTTCTCTCACCGGTTTCGAGTGTTATGGTAGGTCTTACATTAACGGGTGGAACCGGGAATACAGTGAGGATCATCCATTCCGGCCTTGCCACTTTTGGATCGAGACCGATCAGCGGGAGATCATCGTTCTGTATCTTCTCAAATCTTTCCCTGATTTCCTTTGGAGTGAGTTTCTTTCCTTCTTCCCTGAATGTGGTTGGTTTGTCGAGTGCGACCTTTTGATTCTCAAAGTGACAGTGCGGACAGATGACAACTTCGGAAGCGTCAGATTCAACTTCAGAAACAATGTCATCGTACTCAATATCACTGAGCCTGTTTGCTGTATCCTTTATCTTCTCGAAGAATTCCTTTAGATTGCTGTCCGGAAGCTTAATCCTTCCACAGTTTGAGCAGGTGCTGGACAGGATCGAATAGATCTCCTTTATGAACCCGATATGCACCACTGGCATAGCCAGTTCGATGTGCCCGAAATGTCCGGGGCACTGATCTACTTTCCCTCCGCAGGTCTTGCACTTCAGACCTGGTTCGATGACTCCCATCGAAGGGTCCATCAGTCCTTTCTCTATAGGATAACCATCATCGTCGTAGGTATCTGGAGTAATTACCTTTACAGCCGACATCCTCCTTATCTCTTCTGGGGATAGCAGCGCGAATTTCAGTTCTTCAATTCCCTTTGAAATCTCTACCTTCACTTCAAATCACCCAACCTCAATCTCATAACAACGCCAAGCGACATCAATTCGTCTCTCATCAGCTTGAACGCGTAGCTGGTTTCCACAGGTCTGATGTTGCTGGTGTTTCCGCAGACTGGACACCTGAGCTGGTGAGTCTTGTAGTCGTAAATGGCCACGTGACCGCAATCCGGATCACCACAGACGTAGACGGTGAATCCATCGCTCTGGTCCAGCAACCTGTCCTTGATAGCCATAGCTGCGCCGTGACCTATCAGAGTATCTCTCTCCATTTCACCAAACCTTAGTCCGCCCTGCCTAGATCTTCCTTCGGTTGGTTGTCTTGTCAGTATCTGCACGGGTCCCCTTGACCTTGCGTGGAATTTGCCTGCAACCATGTGGTGCAGTTTCTGGTAATACACTACTCCGATGAAAATATCGGCTTTGAATTTTCTTCCTGTGATTCCATCATACATTATTTCCCTTCCAGAAAACTTGAACCCATTCCTTTCCAGGGACTCCCTCAGAGATTCCTCCGGTTCCCCCTCGAACACGGTTCCGTTGATGAACCTTCCTTCCAGAGCACCGACCTTGCCCCCTATCGTTTCGAGTAGGTGACCAACTGTCATTCTGCTCGGAATTGAGTGCGGATTGATTATCAGGTCTGGAATGACTCCCTCTTCGGTAAATGGCATGTCTTCCTGAGGGATAATCGCTCCGATGACACCCTTCTGTCCGTGTCTGCTTGCAAACTTATCTCCGAGTTCGGGTATCCTATCATCCCTCACCTTGACCTTGAGGAGTCTACTGTTGTTCTCGGAAACCGTAAGGATGACCGAATCTATGTGACCGGTCTCGCCTGGTCTGTTCGTTATGGAACTTTCCCTTCTCTTCTGGATGGAAATCTTTTGCTCCTCTTCCATGAATCTTGGTGGCGAAGTCTTTCCGACAATGACGTCTCCTCCGGATACGTAAATTTCTGGAGACACCATTCCGTTCTCGTCTATGTTCCTGTACGACTCTTCACTCCTCACTCCCCTGACTTCTGGCGGAGGAATTTCGAATTTATCTTCCTGTCCACCGGGATACCTCTTCTCTTCAGCCTTGTATGTTCTGAAGAATGCGGATCTTCCAAAACCTCTCTCAACCGATGCCTTGTTGATAATGACCGCATCCTGGATGTTGTAATTGTGATATGATATCAATGCCACAACGGCGTTTTGCCCTGAAGGCCTCCGGTTGTACTTGATGTATTTCGCTGCACCAGTCGTTACCATGGGTTTCTGAGGATAGTGAAGCACGTGTCCTCGGGTATCAGGTCTTAGTCTATAGTTTGATGACGAAAGTCCCAGTGACTGTTTGGTCATGGCAGCTCCCATAGTAACCCTAGGAGACTGGTTGTGTTCCGCGTACGGAATGACCCCAACGACCACTCCTTGAATCATCATCGGGTCTATTTCCATGTGTGTGTGTTCCGGGCCATAAGTTTTCTTCCCCTCGAAAGCATTGTTGCACTTCAGGCACTTGAGCTTGACTGCCTCTTCCCCTGGGTTCACCCATTCTGTGAGGTCGCTATAAAGGTAGGTTCCGCAGTGCGGACACTTCAGTGGTTTCTCATATGGATAGACGGAAACGAACGAGTTCTCTTCCTCTTCCGCATCCAGCCACTCGATGATCCCACCTGCTATGAGGTCTTTCACTCCCATCTTTCCAGAGAGAAGATTCTCCCTTGTGGCCGCATTGAATTTTGTCTTTCCATTATAGACCACTATTAGCGGTCTCCTTATCCTTCCCTTGTCTGTGTTGATGATGACTTCGTTCGTTGTGTCATCGAATCTAATATTGACCTGGTTCGATAGGTTACCAGACCTTCTCTTCTTTCTTATTTCGGCTACTACGCTCAATCCGTCCCTGTGATAACCGATCAGATTACCATTGACGTATATTCTTGAAAGTCCAGGCTTCTCCCCAAGTATTTCTTCGAGACCCATCTTCTTCAACATTTCGATGATGTTTTCTTCCGGGTATCCTTCTGTGATGTCTATAACCAAACTGGCGTTCTTTACGAGCCCACAGTTCTGCCCCTCTGGCGTCTCATTCGGACACATCCTTCCCCACTGGGTTGGATGCAGATCCCTTGCCTCAAAGTGCGGCTGTGATCTTGTCAGTGGCGATGATATCCTCCTCAAATGTGAAAGGGTGGCGATGTATGAAGTCCTCTCCAGAAGCTGTGACACCCCCGTCCTTCCTCCGATCCAGTTTCCAGTTGAGATTGCGTGCTTCAACTTCTCGTTCAGAACATCTTGTCTCACTGCAGCGTTGAGCCTGATACCCCTTTTCCTGTTGTAGGTTTTTTCCAGCTGACCCTTGAGGTCCTTCAGCAGTGCCTGCGCTGAGCTCCTGAACAGCTCCTCCAGAAGGTCTCCGGATAATTTTATTCTCTTGTTTGCAAGGTGATCCTTGTCGTCTTCTTTCCTGATACCCAGATAGAGTTCAAGGAGTGCCCTTGCCATTCTCCCGAGGTATATTCCCTTCTTGGTCCTGTCGTGAATGGAGTCACCTAGATGCGGTAGCAAATTCTTGTCGAGAATCTGAGACATCTTCTTTTCCCTGAATTCTTTTGCCTGCCCTGCAGCAAACCTCTTTTCCAGGTAGTTGATTGCGTCCTTTTCACTCAATATTCCGGTCGTAGGATAGAGTTCAGTGTTTTCAGAGTCCTCTATGTTTGCTAGGACGACTGGAACCATTTTTTCATTTGTCACTATTGAATCGTAAATATCCTTGTCCTTGTCAACTCCCAGTGCCTTCATCAATACCACGAGTGGAATAGTTCCTGCGATCGACGGAATGGAAACTGTAAGTATTCCGTCTGCTTTCCTCTCGACTGCTATGAGGGCCCTGTAACCTTCCTTCTGGGAGAATATCTTTGCGACTTCGACCCTTGAATCGTACTTCTCCTCATATTCGACAATGATCTTATTAGGGGCCAGATCCTCCATTGATATGAGGGTCCTTTCTGTTCCTCCAATAATGAAATATCCGCCTGCATCTTGTGGATCCTCTCCGAGCAGCTGAAGCTTCTTCTCGTAAGGAAGGGATAGCAATTCCTCCTCCGTCATACCCCTTATTTTCTCGTCCTTCCTTAGGTTAATTCTCCTGATGAATTCATCAGTGTTGTTCTTGTGAAGTATGCAAATCTTAGACCTCACCATGACTGGGAACTCTCCTATCTTGATCTTCTCATTCCTAATCTCCGTGTCTTCCTCGAGAACAGTGAAGTCGAGAAACAACGGGGCCATATAGTTGAGGTCCCTCAGTCTCGCTTCGAGAGGAGTTATGTAGTTCTCCGATCCTGTGGGTTCCCTGATCTTCGGGAGCTCAATAGATATTGTCGTTTCTGGTTTTTCGACATTCTTCCGCCTCCCGAATCTGATCCTAATGTCCACTCCACCAGTCTTTGATCTGTCAAGCTTCATCTCACCAGGTAAGTCATCCTCCGTCACCCTTAGGGTGTCGAAGACCTGCTGCATTCCTGAATCAGGGTTGTCTTCTGTTGGGATAAAATCGTTGTAAGAAACTAGTTGATGGTTGACTACTTCCATCTCTTTAAAAAACGTATTCAAAATGCTATACATCTATTATTCACCTATCACGGTTCTGTATATCTTGGCAATTCCTCTTGTCCTGCTCTTTCTGACTATTTCAATAATTCTACCGGGAACAATTTCTCCTATCCCCGGGGCCTTTTCCAGTGTCTTTATGACTGGGTCGGTCCTCCTGATCTTTGGAAGCTGTCCCTTGGTAACCCCCAGTGACTTCAAAATATTCTCTTCCTCCTTTACGGGAACCAACCAGTGTTCTGGAACCATCTCGTGCATTAATATATTATATTTCGCCATAGAACTTTAGCCCTCGAGCAATCCAAAGCATTTTAAGCCTACTACATCAGAATTTTCATACAAACTCATTTTAAACCTCTGGAATTGCCTGACCTTATCTTTTAATGATACATATTCTTTGTGTTCCCATTTATTAATTATGATTAATATTTTATTATTAAATAAATCAATTCTCTATCTGTTAATTAGCTGACTGGTTAGACCACAAAATTTATTAGTCTTTTGATAACACAATTCCTGATTATACCGAGTGACGTAAAGGTGAAAAGAGCTTGCAGGAAGCACTTCTCAAATGATTCAATTCAGATTCTGATTTTCGGAACCGGAACCTTCATAATTAAAATCTCAAGTGAAGAGGGAAAGAGCCCCTTGCAATTCAATAAACAAGAAAGCCACCGAGCTTGCGAAAGTATCTTATGATTTCTTAGAGTCTGAATATATGGAGACGGATCTAAAATCACAAATTAAGAGTTCGAGAAAAGTGAGCATTGATGGAACCAAGGTAACCTACGACATGACTAATGGAGTGGACTTCTCCAAGCCTAGGAAAACTGCAGAGGCCCTTGCGGAGGCCCTTTTTGAGGAAGATGTTTCAAAATGGATCACGTACACCTCAGGGGAACTGACTGTGAGTCCGACTCAAAAGATCGAAATTCTGATAACATCCGACCACAGCAAGAAAGTAGACAAAACTGTCGAAGAGTTCAAGAAGGATCTGGAAAAGAATGAGATGGGCAGCCATTATGCAGATGCAATGGAAAAGGCCGCAACATACAAGGCAGGGATTGGAACATATATGTTTGCAGGGTTAATAGGTGCAATGATTGTCGAGTCGTCAAACCGAAATGCAGAAGGGAAAGAATACCTGGATAAGGTATTCCAAAAAGTCATGAATAATGTGGAGATCAAAAAGATAGGCTGAAAAAAGAAACTGTGAATCTAACGAGTCTCCATCTTATAATTTACCAAGAGGTCTGGGGCTCGTGTTGAAAAAAACTGGCAAGCGAAAGGCAAATTCTGAGGTACGTAAGACTTCAATCTCGATCTCGGATCTTGATTTCTTCCGGAGCGTGTTCAAATCCAAATTTCACCAAATAGCCAGTCGAGAAAGTCTGTAGCAAACTGGCCCGGGGGAGCCTATGGTAAATGCATCTTTTCAATCCAGCCCTTCCAGCCAGGGCAGCACTTCTCTTATCAGAGACGGCCCGTGATGAGCGAAGAAATCGTATTCACCGGGAGTGAGGTAGATTTGCCTATTGTTATAAGATCTGAGGTTCACCCACTTTCTGGAAGATATCACCGTATCGAGCATATTGACTTCACGTTTGGTGAACATCTTGGGTTCCATGATGATGTAATCAGGGTCACTCTCTCTCACAAAATCAAAATCTGGATAAAGCCATTCTTTCGAAACTCCTGAATAGATTGACTTGAAATTCATGAACCGAAGAACGTCGGTTATATATGAGAGGGAGCCGAAAGTTACTGGACCTCCGAGATCACATTCTAGGTACACCGTTTTCTGTTTACCGATTCTTAGATCCTTGGTAAGCTCCCACAGGTCCCTTTCAAGTACTCTTCCATCGTCCTCCCTTCCTATGACCACACCGACCTTTGTCACCAGGTCAAGAACACCCGCCAGAGAGGACGGGAGTTTGAATGAGAATGTCCTGAAGTGCGGACTGAGTTGGTCTGCGACTGAGTTCTGGTAACCCGTAACGGTCAGTATCAAATCTGGCCTCAATTTCTCAAACTGTTCGATGCTTGCATACCCGTAACTCGCTACCTTCTTCTTGGTCATTGCTTCCTGCGGTCTAACACAGAAAGGAGTCACGCCAACTACCTTGTCCCCCATTCCTAGGTCGAACAAGATTTCGGTAATCGCAGGACTGAGACTTATGATTCTTTCGATAGTCTCTGGGACTTCTACCTCCTTGTTCCGATCGTCTATCAAAGTGACCAAAGCAATTGAGATTTCGAACACCTATTTTAACGTCAACGGAGAAATTAGCTCGATATATACCTCAGAAGCTGGTTATATTGGGCATATCACCAAATTTTTAATGGGCAAACCAATTTCCTTCCTGTAGATTAATGGCTAAGATTAGGATATTCGGTGACGGTAAAGAGGTCCAGGTTGAAGGAAAGATGAGCGGTGAGGTCATACTGAAGCAACTCGGACTGAGTTCAAGTTCGACCATCATCCTGCGAAATGGCAAGCCCATACCAGAGGACAGCCTTGTCGGGGAAGATGACGATATCACGATCATCAAGTCGTTTTCAGGCGGTTGAATAATCCATCCTATACCTGAGTACCGCAACCATTCCACCATACGATTCGACTATTTTTCCAGTTTCCCACGAGCCATGGACAACGAACAACTTACAGCCACCCTGGCTGCACTTTTCCATATAAGTTGCTGCTCTGGGACCCCTGAAGAATTTATCAGACATTAAAAGTGTAGAGACTGCCCTCATATCAAGCGCTTTCTCCACCTCCTTCTTACCGTAATAAGAAATACCCAAGCCAAATCCTTTAAGGAAGTCTGAAATCAATTTACTTTCCGCACTCCTTCTGAGGTTTACAACGCCCTCTTGGAGCAACTCCCTGATACCGTCCTCTTCAGATGATCCAATTTGAGTATTGACAGATTTGTAGCCGTTCTGGGAGAGGAGTTTAGAGATAGAGTCCCTGAATATTGATGGACCTATTATGTAGATTTCTCCCTGACGGTGCTTTTCCATTTTCTCTAGGAAATCTTCTCGATAGCTGTTTTCTTTTCCTTCATACATCTTGCCAGTGCTTGTCGAAATTCTCCAGAGCATATCGTTCTTCGACTCATTGATTCCATATAGTGTGATGTTTTGATCGTCCGTGGACAGTACCAGAACTGTTGAGTTTGTTAGACTTGAAGACTCTTCAAGAGTACGGACAAAATTGACTCTATCCAGCGGAACTATTGAAATCGTGGATTCTGGTTCCACATTGATAGACTGATGTTCACCCATGTAGTCCTCTGGCCCCCCGATTATCTTACCAAGTATATGGAGCCTGGAGGAGAGCTCAAGGAACTCTACACTCTCAATCCTGATCGATACTTTTATCTTTTCTCTCTCCGTCCTCTTATTTCTAATCACGTCCTCTTTCCTCTCCACTCTTCTCAGAACTTCTGCGACGAGAACGTCTCCTTCTTTGAGGAACAGTGAGAGGTACCAAAGGTCTTCTCCTCCCGTGATCTCGATGTTCACCAGATCATCCTTAATCGTGAATTTCAAATCCTACCCTCTCCACCATTTTCCGGAAGTTTTCCATGTGGCTACCGTTCCAGTAATACCTCTTGCAACTATTGCAACGGAAGATCTGTTTCGCATCCTTGTTGACATATTCTGGGAGCTCAAGCCCATTTTCTATACTTTCCAAACTGTGACCGCAAATGCTGCAAAGTTCCATGAACCTGTGCTCTGGAGCAGGTAATGCACCTTTGAGTTCAGCTAACTGCCTTTCAGAGTTGTGCGATTCGATAAGCACGGAATTTTTCAGTTTGCCGTGCAGTAGCTTGTCCCTCGTCAGTATCAAATTATTTTCAGATATGCTGATGATATAAGAATCATCCTTGTCCTTTTCTATGTACTTCACATCATACCCGATTATCCGCAGATATCTGGCCAGTTTACCGAGCATGCTATCTGCTATTATCATCGTTTGACGTATAACACTTCTGCGCTTTTTATGCTATCTATTATCTCTTTTCCGAAAGCCATTTTCTTCATCTTCACGTCCTGGGGTTCGTCTACGGGTCTTGCGTAGTCAAATCCATGAATATAGATTTTCTTTGCTCCCATTAAAACGCCCATGATCACGCTCCTGTCTCCATCTGTGAACCCGCCTATGTTTCTCACCCTCTGCAATGGAACGCTCTGAGTCGTCCCTAGAACAACTCCCTGCATTCTTGGGACGAACTTCACCAATTTTTGTATGTTATCACCGTGGGCATGCACTACCTTTATGCTTTCAGTGTGGTTCAATATCTTGTCGACAGGTCCGTCCAAATCCGTCACGATCATGTCGCAACTTCCGTCATAGTAGTTGAGGGCAGAGTCCGCGACTATTACGTAACCCTTTGGTTCACCAGCCGGATATGCTGGTCCAATAACACTCACAATTTCCTCCCTCGGAAGATCCTCCCAGAGGTTCTTCGAGATCAGATTGTTCAGTTCAATTCCGGCCAAAAGGTCCCCGTATGGGTTGAACCTAAAGGTCGCGACTATCTTTCTGTGAAGTTGTATGTTCCGTTGAGTGTTCCTCGAATCCTTTTGCATTTCTCCTTCTGAAAATGGAAATGATCACTCCAAAACTCACACCTAACGCTGTCAGTACTATAGCGACTGTGAGGTAATATGTCTTTACGGCACCCGTCAGGAGGGCATAACTGACGAAAGAAAGCAGCCCAAGTACAGCTGTGAAGAAGCTGATGTAGAAGAATGCAGAAAGAATGTAAGCCTTGATCATCTCCACCCTCTTCCCCTTCTCATATATCAAAAATCCTTCCACTATCCTTCCGGTGTCAAAGATCAGAATGGCAATGATTGTGATGGGGACTATCCTGTAGATCAGGTCGATAATTCCGAGGACTGGAAGGTTGGTGTGAAGGGCAACGAGGAAACCGCTGTAAATACCATATGCAAAGACGGCTATCGCGATGAGGAGTGAGAATACCGTGACCCTCGTGTTTACGAATTCCTCCATGAGCCTTGAGAAAGTCTCAGAAATTCTTTTTCCTGCGGAATACGCTTTACTCAGAAAATAAATTCCAATCGCAGAAACGACCGTCATGAATCCTGTTGTGGCAGGATCCAGACTACCCAGTCCGTAGAGGTAAACCCTCAATCCTAGTACGAAGAGTATCGTGATTCCAAGAACGAGGAAACCCACCCCTATCGGTGCGAGTACTTTCCTCAGGAATTTCTCCTCCTTCAGCGCTTTTACAATAATATAATACATCGACTCGATTTGTGGAGCTTGCCTGACTGTCACCCGTTTTATTGCTCTTATCCTGATTCTGCTCTGTATCAGAGGGAGTATGAAATCGTCCTCTGCTCCATCTGAAACCACTACAACGTCGGATGGCTTTATCCTCGTTACTATTTCATCAATCTGTTTTCCTAATACCTCATCTGATACAATTCCCACATTCTTGTGGCCGCATATGGTCGCAATTTCAATATCTTCCCCTGACTTTACAAGAGAGTCGTAGGTGGATATGGCAGAAAACAAAGCATTGGAATCTGAGTCTTCAGCGTCTGCCAGCATCAGGGAATTGGCTGCCGACAGGTTGGACTCCCTTCCGATTATGGGGGATCTTATTCCGGCCTTCTCACCAAAATCGTTGTCCCTGTCGACGCATAGGACTAAAGTCTTGCTCATTTGACTACAAAGTACCCCGCACTTTTCTGCCTGACGACCCTCTTTACATAACCCTTGTTCAGCAGCTCTTGCAGGGCATTGGTAACGAGACCCTTGCCCATAGAGGCTGCCTTCATAATGTCATCGGCAGTCTTCATCTTGTCTTCAGCAGTGGAACCCAGTCGTTTGAGGGAGTCATAAACTTTTTGAGCGGGTGGTGTAAGATCGCCCATTTATATTCACCGTTCTAATGAATGACTATTAAATATAAATATGATTTGTGAAATTTGCTAATTCCGTTGACACGATTAACTTTTCGCTGTTTTCAGGACGCAGAACCAGCGTAGACCAAGTTGACACAAAGTATAGGATGCAGGAGGCATAACTAAATAGATGCTCGAATCACTTGACGGAAGAATTGAATCGGTTATCTCAAACGACATTATTTTCGGAAAGATACTCGGCAGGAAGGAAGAATTCATTAGAAACAAGGACAGGGGAATTGATGAAAAGTTCTCTGAACTAACATTTTGCACTCTGACGGCAAATACATCAGCGGAAATGGGACTGAAATGTCAGGAATATTTGAACACACTCCAGCAATTCGATCTGGAGAGTTTGAGAACTGCTCTCGTATACTGCCATTACAGATTTCCTAACACTAGGTCCAAATTCATATCTCAAAATTTTAGACACAAGAATTTGCTTGATGAAATACTGGATTCGGATCAAAGAAGAGACAAGCTGATCGAGACCTATATGGGAATAGGAATGAAAGAAGCATCTCATTTTTTGCGAAACATAGGATTCTTCCAGTATCCCATCCTTGACAAACACATCCAAAGATTCCTTTCCAGCTACTACGGGAAGGAAATCAAGATCAAGAACAGAAAAGACTACGAAAGGGAAGAGATCCTATTCATGGATATTTCGAAGAAATATGACCTGGAACCTGGAATCATGGACCTTGTTGTTTGGTACCTTATGACCGGAAAGATTCTGAAGTGAGGTTTCCGCTCCTTGCAGCTGGAACCTCTTCCCGTCACTTGGAAAGATCCAATATTGCTCTTGCTGTCTCCTCTGGTTTGGTGATCATTGGGAAGTGACCGGAGTCGATGATTTTGTATTCTCCCTCAATCTTTCCCCATTTTCCTGCGATGAGCTCATTGACGTCGCTCCCGCTCTTTGTACAGAATATGTGAGCAACTTTGAGTCCGTCATACTTTTCACTCAGAACTATCGGATCTGTCGCATATTTCACTGGCCACGGTGTAGATAGAGAGAACATCCACTCTTTGTCTGCGCCCGCAACATCTTCTCCTATCATTTTTAGAACACCCTCTGTGAATGGGATTGTGGTCTGACCTGGTTCTAACTTGCCAAACTCGCCTGGTTGAAAACTCATCTGTGAGGTCCTTACCTTTTCCGGCCTGAATGTGTCCAGGTACAACAACAATCTGATCTTTTCCGGTATCTTGTCTCCCACTGATGCTATGACCTTGGCTGCAAAAGAGTGTCCCACCAGTACGACGTCATCTAATTGGTTGTACTTTATGACGTTCAGCACATCCATCACTGCAGTTTCGATGCCAATTTGTGGGGAAAATAGATGGACCCTTTCTCCCATTCCTGTCAGTGTGACAGGGTAGACCATATTACCTGCACTCTCAATTTGCGGTGTGATCTTCTTCCACACCCAGCTACCCAGCCAGGCGCCAGGCACCATTACAAATGTTGTCATTTTGATATTACCTCTTATCCCATTCTGCTTCATACTTAATACTTAAGTGGTTTGTGAGGGAACGGATATCTTTCCCCTGGATCCCAAGATTAGAAGATTGAATATTTTCCATTTTCTGCAAACTACTTTGGACGACAATTTTCATTAGGTCGTAAGAGCTTAGGATTTCTCTGGGGTCAAGACATGAGAGCTACCCTTGCAGTTGGTGGAAATGCCCTGTTGGAGAAGTATGATAGGGGAACTGCTGAAGAGCAGATTTACAGAGCTGAATTGACTGCTAGGAAGACTCTTGAATTTTTCAGGAGCAATGAGGTAGTTCTTACTCACGGGAATGGACCTCAGGTAGGGGCAATACTGCTGCAAAACGAGTTCTCCAGCTCGGTAAGTCCAGCAATGCCTCTCGATGTCTGTGGAGCAATGTCACAGGGAAATATTGGATATTTTTTGCAGACTTCTTTTCAGAAAGTATTCAATGAGTCAGGGATAGACAAGAAAGTGGTAACAGTTATCACAAGGACCGTCGTTGAAAAGGATGATCCTGCATTCAAGAATCCGACAAAACCAGTTGGCAAATATTACACAAGGTACGAAGCTCAGGTTTTGGAAGCAAACAATGGATTTGTTATGCGGGAAGATGCTGGGCGAGGATACAGAAGGGTTGTCCCTTCTCCTAGACCGGTCGACATTGTTGAGATAGAGCAGATAAGATATTTGATGAACGAAAGGTTCGTTCCCATCGCAGTGGGTGGCGGAGGGATACCGGTTATCAGAACCGATGGTGGATTCACCGGCGTGGAAGCGGTCATAGATAAGGATCTGGCGTCGTCATTGATAGCGATCGAGTTGAATGTTGACATTTTCATTATCTTGACAGCGGTGGATGCAGCCTTCATCAACTTCAGCAAACCCAACCAGGAAAAACTCGGAACTGTTCGAATAGATGAGTTGAAGAAACTGAAGTCAGCAGGTCACTTCGCTGCCGGGAGCATGCTACCAAAGATAGATGCAGCAGTGAATTTCGTGGAAAAATCCGGTAGAAAGGCGATCATAACGAATGCAGAAAATATGAGTGACGCTTTGTCTGGCAAAGCTGGAACAATAGTGACTGCTTAGATCTTTGATATCTTACCGTCGTTGAACTTGATCTTGTTGTTGTGCTCCAACCATGATAAAGTTTCGTCGAATTCTCTATGAGAGATGAACAGGTCATTTTTCTTATGCAGACAATATTCAATTTCCTCCCTTGTCATTGAAGTTTCCATGCATCCAAGGATGAGATTCCTGAAATCCTCCTTCTTGTTCCACGGGAATATGAACCATTTCCAGTTGTCAGCTGTTATCTCTTCTGCAAAGTAGTCGGGTACCACTTCTGATTTGTTGATGTGAAGGAACGTGGCCGTTTTGACTATCTTAGGATTCTTCTGTTTTGTAGCTTCAATTGCCAGTTTTATAGATTGTCCTGTATCGGTTATGTCATCGACCACCAGAACAGATCTTCCGCTCAAGTCCTTGACTATGGGATAAGTCACAGCAGCCTTCCCATCAGGTGTTGCAGTGATACCCCAGTGTTCCGTCTTGAGTGTGAAAATATCTTTAATGCTAAGATAATCCGAAACTATTCTTGCAGGGACCAGTCCTCCTCTGATGACAGAGATGACACAATCGAATTTGAAATCCCCGATTTTCTCAACGATTATTTCGGCCCATCTTTCAATTTCTTCCCAGCTCACAACCCTCGAGGGAACCCTTTGAAAGTCCATTATTATCAAGTCATAGTGTTTCTCTTTATTTAAGCTCTTTTTAGACGAGGAACCAATGCAGCTTGTGACAATTCAATTGGCACAAGAAAAGGGTTTAAGCCAAAAGTTCATTTAAGAGCGATGAAAGTTGTGTATGGCAAAGACGATGTTGCCGGCAGGAACATGAGTTATTTCCTTGAGAATAATTTTGCAGTTGACATTATAGCACTCAAGGAGCATCCAATCTATCACGACTATCCAGAGAAAGAGGCAGGCGCAAGAAAAGGTGAGTTGATTATAATCCCAAGCCAGCACAAGAGCCTCAAGAATATCAGGAGTCTTACCGTCCACGCAGCTGGGAACTTCGACACAAATGACTATGGTGGAGCAAAGAATAAGATGACACTATACGACGGGAAGTATGCTCGCGGAGTTCTTATGAACATCAACAAGTATGCCCAAGGATTGAATTTTGAGGTCACCTACGAAGCCACTCACCACGGTCCTTACTCTGAAAATCCGTTGGTGTTCGTGGAGATCGGTTCTAGCGATCCCGAGTACGGAGATAAGGAAATTGGATACATGATGGCAAGGGCGATTTACGAATCATACGACGAGGAGGCTGAGATTTACTGTGGAATCGGCGGAATGCACTATTCTAGCAAGTTCACTAAGATGGCAATCAACGAGGGATTGGCGCTTGGCCACATCGCCTCGAAATACAGATTCGCGTCCCTCACTCCGGATTCCCTAAATGAAATGTTTCAGAAGTCTATCGGGGCTGAGGGTTTCCTGATAGAGAGCAAGTCCTTTGATTCCCTGCAAAAGAATTCACTCAAGAAGATGTTAGATTCAAAATCCCTTAACTACAGATTTGTTTAACCTAGAGAGAGGCTACAATTAGTGGGAGCAAGACTGTTGCTTCACCTTCTATCAGGACCTGCTTTGCATGCGGTTTTATTTTTCCCCAGGAAACAGCTTCCCTTGGCTGCGCTCCCGAGAGGCTTCCATCAAATTCCTGGGCTGTTGTTATGTAAATCGCGTAGTCCAGCCCACCCCTGAACTGGTTCCACCATATCACGTGGTGCTTTGAGATCCCGCCACCGATAATGATTGCTCCCATTTTCCCTTTGGCAGAGTTGAAAACGATTTCGCTAAGTCTGTGCTCATCTTCCAGTGAATCGATAGCAAAATCGTGATTCATTTCCCAGAAAGACCAGAGCTGTGATCCGAACGATCCATCTGTATATCCTGGAATGAAAACGTCTACTCCGTTTTCGTATGCGGCATTTAGGATTGAGTTCTTTTTCATTTGCTTTCCCAGATCTCTGAGAAGGTCCGTTATTGTCCACTTCTTTTTCTTCTCATATTCTTTTTCAAGAAACGGCATCATCTTTTCTTCTATGATCTTCCCATAGTGATCCTGTGGAATTACCACGTTACCAAGTCTGTATTTCTTCTCCCTGAGAAGCACGGCATCATTGAGCATGAAGTCGCCACGGTAGTAGTTCTTGTAACTCCGTGCCAGATCGTGGTCGACAGTTCCTGCTGTGGTGATTATGTGGTTTACGATCCCTGAATTTATCAGGTCCACTATTGCACCTCTGGTACCGGTAGAAACTATATCAGCAGTGAAGCTGAGGAACGTTTCGACCTTGTTCTTCTTCATCTCTTTGATGATTTCGACTGCCGCTCCAAGTTTTGGTGCAGTGAATCCCCCAGAATGCTCAAACTGGTACAGAAGTTCGGAGACTTTCATCCCTCTTCTGGTCCTTACGTCCTCAACCGGTTTCATTTAAATTCCTCCATTAGGAGTTTCCTCTCCGGATTGCTCTCGAAGTATTTCTTCGATGGCTCAAGAATCTTGATCAGCTTATGGGAAAGACTCTCTTTGAGATCTGAAGGATGAATTTTCCCTTCCACGAAGTCACGTTCTAGATCGGCATACGTTGCATACTCCTCCCTCTCCCCTATCTGGACGCCATCGTTGTAGAAATTGAAAACCACGTTCTTGTAGATCTGAAGAATTGGGTTTCCTTCAACTGTCTTCTCCGGACAAAAGGCTGACTTAATCTTCCTTGAAATATCTTCGGGAGAATCGTGAATGAATATTGCGGAGTCCGCCTTGCTCTTGCTCATCTTGTTCATCGGGTCCATCCTGTTCCCACCCTTGAGTGATGAGATGAGATGGCTGTGTATCGCAACAAACCCCTTCTTCCCCACTTTCTTGTGAATGTCTCTCGCAAGCATGTGGACGTGCCTCTGATCCATTCCTCCAAATGCCACGTCCAGGTCCATGTAAAAAATATCAGTTGCTTGCATCATCGGGTAGATCAGCTTTGAGGAATCTTTGTCAGCGTCTTCCTCGTTTCGTCCCATTATAGGAAGTGCTCTTTTTATCCTTGAGATGGTAAGCGCCTTTGCTACCCTAAGAAGAAGAGCCCAGTAATCAGAATTTGCAACAAGTTCCGAAGCGTAAAGAAATTTCACTTTCGGGTTTAGACCGCAAGATAGGAACCCCTGCCTCATGTATTCGGCATTTCTCCTAATTTTCTCCATGTCCCCATCAAACTTGTCGTTTACAGCAGCGTGCCAGTCTGCTAAGAGAAGTGTCATCTCTATTCCTGCATCAGCAGCGAGGTTGAAAATGTTAGTCCAATATAGACCCGTTCCAATGTGGAGGGGACCAGACGGCTCGAAGCCTGCATATCCCTTAGCAGCATCTAGTGCTCTCAGTTCCTCTGCGGTTATCACTTCCTGGACAACCGATTCCAACCTGGAAAGGTCTTTCAGCATGATTCGACAAATATTCTCTTTATTTCATTGTTACTATAGCCAACGTTGTTTGGACTACTTTTCCTGCGTACCCTCTCTCTTCGATTTCGTGAACATGTGGACTCCCCTTCCTCCCACGCTTCTTTTGGCAGCAGTTCGTAGTATCTTGTCTACTCTAACTTGTCATCGATGTAATCTCGGGCGTGTATGAGCGGCATATGGTTTGAAAGAGGTACCTCGGCGATTAGGATCCTGAACCTAAATGACCCCACCGAAATTATTAATGGGAGGATGTCAGAGCCAGATTGCGTGGCGTTTTCTCAGATCTGCTTCCTTTTCTCCTCTAGCTTTCATAAGAAGTGCGACTATTGAATCAAGAAGAACGTGGGAGGATGCTTCAAAGAGAGTTCCAAGAGGGGCAAGATCCGATGACTTGTTTGTCTTCAGAACTATTCTGAAATCACTTGCCTGGTAGATCGAGTTCTCTTTAGATGAAGTAATGGAAATTATCTTCGCGTTCACTTTCTTGCAAATTTGCGCTACCAAGATGGCACCCTGCGTCTCTCCCGTTCCTGACAGCAGGATAACCGAATCTTTTGCTGTCACAACAGGCGCTATTGTTTCTCCAACAAAGTAGGCATTGAAACCCATTTGCACGAGTCGCATGGCGAACATTCTTCCGACTATGCCTGACCTTCCTACTCCGTATACGAAAATATTCTTTGAGTCAATAATCACTTCACAGACCTTTCCAACAATGCCCTCATCCAAATCTCTCAGATTTTCAAAATTGCCAATTATGTAGTCGAAGGAATCGGTTAGAGTGGACATCAAAAGAAAAGTATTGACGACTAATTTAACTTATCTTAACTTGAAACCGACCTGCCTTGTCTTTTTGTTTTCCAGTCGCTGAATTGTGGAAATTCTCACTTGTATAATTTTACAAAATCGTATCCTCTATCCTTTCCATAGCAGTACTTTATTTCCTGGAAATCCTTTTTCAGTTGTAACACTTCTTCTTTTACGTCTTTGCCTTTGAGCGCCCTGTCCATCAGGTCTGCAATATGAGACATCTCGCTCTTTCCCATTCCGATCCTGGTCACTTCCTGTGTCCCTATCCGGATCCCAGATGGATTCTGAGCCTTGGTGTTCGTGTCGCCTGGAATCATGTTTTTGTTCAAGATTATGAAATTCTGTTCCAGCACTTCTGCGACTTGCTTGCCTCCGCCCTGACCCTTGACATCTATCAGCAGGGTATGGCTTTCGGTGAAACCACTCTTTTCTGCAAGGACCTTGAAACCTCTTGAGTGGAGTTCTCCCCCAAGTGTCTTGGCGTTTTCTATGATAGCACTTGCATAAGATTCTCCGTACTCTATCATTTCGGCTGCGGTCACTCCCAATCCTGCCATTGCACCGATGTGGTGATTGGAAATCACTCCGGGGAATACTCCCCTCCTCACCTTTTTCCACTTCTCATCATCCGTGTTCCCGACTATGACCCCGTGTTGTGGACCAGGGAATGTCTTGTGCGTGCTTCCCGAAATAACGTCTGCTCCCTCTCTCAGAGGATCCTGGAACCTTTTACCCGCAATGAGACCTAGAACGTGAGCACCATCGTACCACACGGTAGCTCCCACCTCGTCTATGGTTTCTTTAAGTTCCTTGATCGGTGCAGGAAATAGGAAGACAGAAAATCCGAAGAGCACCACCTTCGGTTTTTCTGCAAGGATTGCCTTTCTGGTTCCTTCAATATCCACTTTCATCTCTTCAGTGTTAAAGACCATGTTCTTTATAGTACAACCTCTCATTCCCACAGCACCAAATTCCGCTGAAGAGATGTGAGCACCTGAGTCCAGACTCGGTGTGAGAATGGTCTCGCCTGGGTGTAAGAATGCAAACACCAGTGCCTGATTCGCATTAGTACCGGAAATAGGTCTGACGTCTGCTTGCTTGGAATTGAATAATCTTCTTAGAAGTTCTTCCACCCTGGTTTCCATCTCGTCAACTATCTTGTTTCCCTGGTAGTACCTGTGTCCTGGAAGACCTTCTGCGTACCTGTTATTGAAATCTGAAATAACCATTTCCCTGGTCAGAGGACTCATCAGATTTTCACTTGCAATGAGAGGGATTGAATTTTTGAAAAGATCGGTATGCTCAATTGCTTTTTGTCTAATCCACAGTGCCTCATTCAGGGAAGAATTAAATGACATAAGCTAACAGTTAAAATGAATTAATAAATATTTATGAATTTAAACATGAAAAACAGGGATATCTCACATCCATGCGCGATGCCGTTGGAATCAGGTGCTTCACTTGAGTTTGGCAGCAATCTCAATTGCTAAATCTACTGCTTCTTTAGGAGCCTTAGCCCTTGTGAAATTTTGTTCATACTTTTTCTTTGGATTGAAGTCCATGTCTCCTATCTCTATGACCTTCTTTCCCTCATTCAGTGCGAATGAGGCCTCTGAAATCGTACCCACTGAGCCATCAATTGCTATCACTACCTTTCCAGCTCTTACCACCAGGAAATTTCTGGCATATCCCATTCCGGTTGGAAGTGCTGCTGACAGGTACTTGTTCCCATCCTCTGGTCGGGTTCCAGGGAGTATCCCTATTACCAACCCGTTTTCTTCCCTGACTCCCTTTGAAACGCACTCCATGACCCCCGAAAGACCTCCACAGAAGACTGTTGCTCCGGCTTTTGCAAGCAGTCTTCCGACTTCCGTTGCAACCTCACAAATCTCTGGGGATACTTCGCTCCCTCCTATGACCGAAATGTTGAGTCTCATTTGTAGTATTACCTTAAAATAAAGGGATGAATTTTCTCCTACAGCCTCAACCGTATATCGACAGTTCCGCTTGTTTTTGTGCCTTGTCCTTTTGCATCTGGTTGAATTTGTTTATTATCTCATTGGTCTGTTCGTGAAGCTTCTTCACGGACCCTTCCAAGATGTCTGTCTTGATGTTGAGTTTGTAAGCACCATTCAGCACTTTAACGATTGCGAGCACTGCCTCGGGGTCCGGAATATCGATAGAGGTATCGGTCATAAGAGAGACTGCATCTATCTTCTTTCCGATACACTCGTTTATGAGTGCTCCTCCTATCCCTGATATGATCGCAGAACCGGCACTTTGAACTCCAGCATCTGATAACCGTTTGAAATTTTCCGACTCGGCAGCAGCGTAAACTTCTCTCTTATCTACAAGACCCTTTGCGGGTATTCCATCTATGACCACAATTTCCTTGGGTTTCATTCCCTCAATCCATTTTACCAGGACCGAAGTAATTTCATACAGCCCTTCATCATCAATGGGGACCTCACAGGTGATTACCAACAAGGTACCGTCCTTGTTTCCGTATACCCTGAATGGTGTCCTCATCTTCCCTCCGACAAAGACAGTAACGGGAGGGATGTGGACGCTCTTTATCTGAGCAATTTGATGAAGTTCGAGCTGCTCAATTAAATAGGAAGAAGTCAGCAACCCCAGTGTAGTCGATTCCACGAATCCTAGAATAACAATCGGACTTTTGGGCACGAACTTGTTTATCTCTATGACTTGCGGTTCATTTTGATCCATAAAAACTAATCAATACACCGGATAAAAACTTTCATGTGGGCAGCAGGACGACTATAAAATTAACTGTTTATCTTCTTGTATTGTCCGTACAAATTCTCGTAAATCTTTTCCATTCTTCTCAGGCTCCTCTTGAGTGCAGCCTGAGGTTTTCCCTGCTTGACTTTTATGTGAATCTTGGGATTTGAAAGGTAGGGGTGTTCGAAATAGTACCTCGAGTTTTCAACCATCGTGTCGTTTTCTATCTCTTCCATCAGGGGCCTCAGAATGGTGTTATCGTTGTTCTGTACTTCGTATACTATGAAGTCCTTGCCTTTGTCTATTACCACAAACTCCATTTCCTTCATTCAGACCTTATTTTCAATCACTTATTAACTTCATCGGTCTTCGCAAGATCCTGAAGTCTCTTGACCCCATCTATCTCCAGAATGACTTTGTAGACTGCATCTGGAACGAGGTCTTCCCACTTTTCCCCTCCCATTATCCTCTTCCTTATTTCCCTTCCCGAATAAGTTTCCCTCGTCTTCATTTCCGGTTCTAAAACATTCTTTCCCGCTTCCAAGAACAATCTCTTTACGAGCGGATTCCCCGAGATCGCGATATCAAACGGAGGAGTCAGGGAAACTATGTGACTGACCCACAGACTGTTCCTGTATAGGTCCTCGATTGGCACTAGATAATAGTCGCGAATTGAATTCGATTCCATGGCTCTCTGAATCATATACTGCCTTTCACCTGCGGTGAAAGGATTTGCGAGTGTGTGCGACTCTTGGGCGCTTCCAATACCTATGATCAGGGAGCCGTACTCGTTGATTATTTTCCTCGCTAGCCACATATGACCATTGTGAAACGGTTGAAACCTCCCTATCATCAGGGGACGCATACAACTAAATTAACACTACGATTAAACCATTTCTTTATGCGATCCAACATTTCCGTATCCTTTCTTTATCTACCTCTGTAATATGCATAGTACTCATTTTTTGTCAATTCAATCGAAACGGAGACGGAATGTTCAAATGAGGAGTGACAGTTTGATTATCGAAGTTACTAAGATCCTGCTGCTAGCACCTGGAATTTCAAGAAGCACTTCCTTTGAATCTAACCAACTGAGTTTCGGTTACCCAAGAGTAATTCGTCCTCCGGGAATCTTATGGACCACGTTGGTAAAGTGATTTCCTTTCCTCTGCTACTTTGCGTTGGCCAGATTCAAGAATATTTCTATTGTCAACCTTACATCCAGCAACTTTGGTCATTGATCAGTTGATATACTTCTCAGTTGCGCTTCTCATAGTACTTCTTGGGAATACAGAAGGAATTATGTGTACTATGAAGAGGGTTGCAATTTTGGATCTATGGGAACATTCTTTGGTCGAATTTTGTCTATAATTTCTGGAATTTGGATAGAGGGAGCAATGAAACTAACCTCGGCAAGTTTTTTTACGAATTAAACATCCCTAACTGTGTCCGATGCTCTTGAATCGGGTGACAAGGTCGAAGTTCAGTGGAAGGGAACCACTTTCTCTGGAATGTTCATTTCAAAGGATGAAAAGATAACCGTAATCAAGCTCCAGAACGGTTACAATCTTTCCCTTGAGAATGTTTCCATAAGCTCGATCAATTTGATCTCAAAATACTCCCCCAAGAACGTGGTGAGGGGAAACCTGACTGGTAAGGGGAAGCGCGTATTTTTACTGGGAACAGGAGGGACAATTGCGAGTTATGTAGACTACGAAACGGGAGCCGTGAAACCTGCCAAGACTGCTCAGGAGATGCTGTACGCACAGCCAGACCTAGCAAGGGTTGCCTCTGTGGATGCGGAGATAATTCTGAACATTCTTTCTGAAGACATGAAAAAGAGCGACTGGATAAACATAGCGAAAAAAGTGTTCGAAAAGGTCAATCAAAAGGAGGGTGTGGTCATAACACATGGAACTGACACGCTTTCCTTTACTTCATCTGCACTATCATTTCTGATAGAGAATCCCAGTGCCCCGATAGTGATCACAGCATCCCAGAGATCGCCTGACCGTCCTTCTTCTGACGCGTTCTTCAATCTTACGGGGGCGGTCAAGGTTGCTCAATCGGATCTCGGAGAGGTAGGTGTCGTCATGCACTCCTCAACCAGTGATGATACCCTCGACATTCACTCGGGTGTTAGGTTACGGAAGATGCACTCATCACGAAGGGACGCGTTCAAGAGCGTCAATTCTGAACCTATCGGCACTGTCGATGGCAACCTGAACATTCATTGGAAAAAGTATGAAAAGGTGAATGGCAAACCAACAAAACT
The DNA here is from genome assembly GCA_021797915.1 of Thermoplasmata archaeon. Classification (GTDB taxonomy): domain Archaea; phylum Thermoplasmatota; class Thermoplasmata; order Thermoplasmatales. The sequence continues at coordinate 68,735 of JAJZYT010000006.1, forward strand.
GTATGACAAGTTAAGCGAGAAAGTTGGACTCCTGTATTTTTATCCAGGATTAAGCGAAGAAATATTCAACAAGTTTGCTGAGACGAACGACGGAATAATTTTGGCAGGCACAGGTCTCGGTCACATTTCCAACAGGTTCTTGTCTCAGGTGAAGGATTACACTGATGATGGAAAGATAATTGGAATTACTACCCAGTGTCTCTACGGCGAGGTGAACCTTGAGGTCTACACCACAGGAAGAAATATGCTTGAAGCTGGTGTTATTCCCCTTCACGACATGCTGCCGGAAGTGGCCTATACCAAACTTTCTTTTCTGTTGGGCAATTTTGATCACGACACTGCCAGAAACCTTCTCGCCAAGAACCTAAGAGGTGAATTATCTGAGCGAAGAATTGAATGATGTGAAGATCGGGTTGGAGATACACTTTCAAGTCAAAGGGAGGAAACTCTTCTGCGATTGTAAAGGAGAAGAGAGCGACACTGAGTTGGGATCATTCACGAGGAAACTGACAGTAGTTTCTGGTGAGAAGTCTGAAAAGGATATAGCTGCTCTTCAGGAATCTCTGAAGGGAAGGGAATATGAGTACATCAAGACGGAAAATTCCTGCCTCGTCGAGATGGACGAAGAGCCTCCACACGCACCGAGAAGGGAGACTCTTGATACGGCGATCGTTGTTTCTTTGATCCTGGGTTGCAAGATTGTGGACAATGTCCATTTTATGCGAAAGATAGTGGTCGATGGTTCAAACACTTCTGGTTTTCAACGAACAGGAATAATAGGAGTGCACGGAAAGTTCAAGATGGATTCAAAGATTATCGGAATAACCTCAGTGACGTTGGAAGAGGAAGCGAGCAAGAAAGTCAGGGAGGACGAGAAGAAAATTGTATACTCCCTAGATCGGCTTGGCATTCCGCTGATAGAAATTTCAACAGATCCCGATATCCGTTCACCAAAAGAGGCTAGGGAAGCGGCTCAAAACATAGGCCTGGCTGTCAAGCAGAGTGGGATGATAAGAAGGGAAGGCAGTAGCATAAGACAGGATCTTAATGTGTCCATTTTTGGCGGGAACAGGGTAGAGATAAAGGGAGTGTCGTCACTCTCTCAGATTGAAAAGGTTCTGACTAAGGAGATTGAGAGACAGGAGTCCCTCCTTGAGATAGCACGTGTTTTGAAAGGAAGAAGTGTTTCAACTGATCTTCTACTCGAAGATTTGACCAATTCTGCTTTCTTCAATAATTCGGAAATTTTCACGAAAGGCGTTAGGGGAGGAAAGAAAATTTACGGATTTTCCTTGCCAGGTCTCTCTGGAGTACTGAACAATGGCAAGTTCAGACTGGGAAAGGAAATTGCAGAACGACTGAGAGCAGTTGGCATTGGAGGATTCATCCACTCTGATGAGCTCCCCAATTACGGAATAAATGAGAAGGCAATGAACGAAATTTCAAAGAGACTAGGCTCAAAGAAAGATGATGCTTTTGGCCTCGTCGTCCTTGAACCTTCCAAGATAGAGATCTGCGTTGAGATCATTCAATCCAGAGTTCGCGAAGCGCTGAACGGGGTTCCTGCGGAGACTCGAGCTGCGGCAGAAAATGGTACAAAGTACCTTAGACCACTCGCTGGAAGCTCCAGAATGTATCCAGAAACTGACATTCCTCTGATCCCCTTAAATTCATCTTATATTGAAGAATTAGAAACTAAAGTCCCACCGACAGTTGAGAAAAGGGTTGAATATCTCGAATCTATGGGAATCCCCGCACAGGAAGCATTCAGCTCGCTCTGGAAAGAGTACGATGATGTGTTGGAATCTTTTGTCAAAGATTTCGGAACCCCAAAAGTCTGCGCAAAGTTCCTGTCGGTTGTCTATTCGTCGGAGAACCCAAACCTCAACAAGGCACGGTATCTAACTATGAGATTTTCAAAAGGCAACATTCCTTCAGAATCTCTGGAGTCGCTATATCTTTTTGGTGAATTCAAGCTTTCAGAAAGCAGTAAGTTGACATTGCTGGAAAGTAATTCATTCGATTATTCTCTACAGCTTGAAGATCAACTAGGAGTCAGGGAAATTGGGCCAGAATTCAAAATAAAGTCTGAGAGCAACAAGAAGCTTGTGAAAATAATCGAGGCCATTGTGAAAGATAATGAGCCCTTGATCAGGGAGCGGGGAGAAGGGTCCTTCAAATTTCTGATGGGAACTGTGATGAAGCAGGTGAGAGGGCAGTTCGAAGGAAAGGAAATCTCAGATACGCTCTCCCAGAAGATCAGAGAATTACTCAAGAATTAGTCGCCAAACCGATCGACAGTTGGACAAAGCTTAAGCCTTTAAAAACTTTTTAAGCAAGATTAACCATGGAATTGGAAGCAAAATTTCCAACATTTAAGTGTTTTATAACCAACGCACAGGAAGACTACGATTCTGGTGTTTGGGAATTCTTCAGGCACTATGATGTCATCTTGTCAGATCTGGGTCAATTGAAGCTTGATGACTGCGAATGGAAAGAAAACTACATCCAATTGATGCGCTACTACCACGATCTTGGTGACTCAATAATCATGAAGAGAAACTCGCCGGACTCAGGTTTCATGACTGCTTTGATATCAAAGGAAATAGAGACAACCGACGCTGAGGACGTGCTTCTTAGAGCCAAGGATAGGGTAGTGGCTTCTCTGCTAAGAACGGGAGCGGATTTGGAGATGCTAATGGCTGAGTACGTAAGATTATCAAAGATCACGAGATTCTCAGGGAGTTTCTCCTTGTCGAGATTTGAAGGATTCAGACTGCTTGCAAAGTCACTCTACAGCCGTGGCATAGAAATATCCAAACGTTGAAGCGATACTGCAAATTTGACGTTGGACAAACAAATTAATTAGAACGAATACGTTGCCATTTTGTGATAGACGTTAACGTACTCAGAAAGACCCCTGAAGTCTTATTTGACAGTCAGAAGCGAAGGTTTCAGGATGATGGGATCATTAAGGAAGCAATCCAACTGGATGCCGACTGGAGAGACCTTCTGAGGAAGTCTAACGATTTGAAGGCCGAGAAGAACAAGCTGGTAAGAGAGATAGGAGAGAAGATAAGGGCCGGAGAGAACACCGACTCCACCAAGGCAATGGCTGTTGAGATCGATAAGAAAATTGGAGATTATGAGAAGAGACTCGGAGAGGTGGAAGTCAAGAGAGACGATGTTCTGAAAAGGATTCCCAACATCGTTGACCCAAATTCTCCCGTTGCTAAGGATGATTCTGGAAATGCCGCGATTTATTTTGAGGGCAAGGCGAAAGTCTTCGACAAGGACGTTCAAGGTTTCTTGGCCCAGAGCGGTGGCAAGATGGAGTATGAAACACTCAGGTTCAAACCTCAGAGCCACGTCGATCTCCTGGTGAAGAAGAACCTCGCCAATCTGGAGAGCGCGGCTGTTGTGGCTGGCTCCAGGTTTTACTACTTGCTGGGTGATCTTGTTCTCCTGGAACTGACACTCGAACATTACGCGTTGAAGTTCCTTCAGAAGAAGGGATTCACCCTGGTAGAGCCACCCTTCATGCTGAACAGGGAAGCAACAAACGGCGCTACCGATTTCACTGCATTTGAGGATACGCTTTACAAGGTGGAAGGGGAGGACCTTTACCTAATAGCTACCTCTGAGCATCCAATTGCGGCATATCATTCGAACACAATTTTCGAAGAAGGGAAACTCCCACTCCTCTACGCGGGGATCTCTCCGTGCTTCAGGAAAGAAGCGGGTGCTCATGGAAAAGATACCAAAGGCATATTTAGAGTCCACCAATTCAACAAGATAGAGCAATTCGCATACGTTAAGCCCGAAGACTCGAAGAGATATCATCAAAAACTCCTCGACAATGCAAAGGAATTCTACAGGGCACTCGAACTGCCTTTCCGTGTGGTTGATATCGCGACGGGAGACCTGGGTAATGTTGCCAGCAGGAAGTTTGATGTGGAAGCATGGTACCCTGCACAGGCCCAGTTCAGGGAGGTTGTAAGTGCGTCAAATGTCTTAGATTATCAGGCGAGGAGACTCAAGGTCAGATACAAGGGAAAGGAAGGAAACGTGTATGTCCATACTCTGAATTCCACCCTGATCGCGACCACAAGGACGCTAGTGGCAATAGTTGAGAACTATCAGCAAGAGGACGGTAGCATAGTCGTTCCAAAAGTGCTGAGAGATTCGATGGGTAAAGAGGTAATTTAAGATTTGGATTTCGATTTTCCAGTACCAGACGAATTTCAGAAGTACATCGAAAAGGAAAAGATAGACCGACTTTACCCTCTCCAGATCGAAGGTTTAAAAATCCTATCCAGAGGTGAGTCCCTGTTGCTTGCCACTCCTACTTCCTCAGGGAAATCGCTGGTCGCATATTATGGGATGGTCAGGGCATGGAAGAGGGGGCTGAGGTCGTTGTATGTGGTTCCGCTGAGGGCCCTGGCTGAAGAGAAATTTGAAGACCTGAGAATCTTCGAAAACTTTGGACTGAAGGTTGCCATAAGTACGGGAGATTATGACAGACCGTCTAACTACCTTAGGAATTATGACATAATTATTTCCACGTCAGAAAAGGTGGACTCACTCCTCCGGAACAATCCTACCGTATTCGACAATCTCGGGTTCGTCGTTTTTGATGAGATACACAACATACTGGATGAGTCGAGAGGAAGTACGTTGGAAATCGTCATCTCAAAGATCAGATATCTTGTTGAAGGAGCCCAGTTCATTGCAATGTCCGCAACGGTAAAAAATGTGGAAGACATTGCAAAGTGGCTGGGTGCGCTTGAAGTGACAAGCGACTTCAGGCCTGTTCCGCTGCGCAAGTTTGTGCTGACACCTGAGTCGGTAATTGATGAAGATGGTCTCCTCGTATCGGATATTGATTCTTTTGAGGATTTTGTTATAGGTTCCCTCGACAATTCCGGACAGACACTTATCTTCGTGAGATCCAGAAAGTCGACAGAAGGAACTGCGGAAAAGATGAGCAGGTTTGTAGAGTCAAAACTAAGCGTAAGTGAGAAGGAGGAGCTCAACAGTCTCCAGATCAATTCGGAGTCTCCTGGTTACGACAAGCTTATTCCGATATTGAAGAGGGGAGTTGGATACCACCACGCCGGAATGCTTTATGAGCAGAGGAGACTGGTGGAGAAGTTATTCAGGGAAAGGAAAATCAAGGTGATAGTTGCGACGACCACGCTGGCTGCTGGATTGAACCTTCCTGCAAGGTCTGTAGTCATTAAGGATGTCTACAGGTACGATGGGTTTTCATCCGTGCTGATTCCGAACATGGAAGTCCAGCAGATGCTTGGCAGGGCCGGAAGGGTCAAGTATGACAGGATAGGGAACGGATACATCTATTCCTCCAAGATCCGACTCCCGGAAATTGTCTCGACATACATCAATGGAGAACTTGAGGGCATAACTTCAAGAATCAATGAAAGCAAGGTAAGGATGCATACTCTCGGACTTATATCTTCAGGAATGAGCAAGGACTTCCCATCTCTTTCTAAGTTCTTTTCCACTACACTCGCTCACCATGGAGGGCTTCAACTTGACGACTGGATTAAGACTAGCATCGAATTTCTGAGAAGCAACGACATGATCAAGGGGGATTCCTCCTACAAACCGACGCCTTTCGGCAGGAAGGTCTCGGAGCTCTATATCGATCCCCTTACTGGTGTAATACTTAGGGACACGGTTGGTTTCGAGAGCGTGGATGACATGTTGCTTGGTATCTGTTCCACCCCAGACATGCCTTCGTTGTATGTATCCGACAACGAATCATTCCCCTACATTCCTCCATCACACCTGACATTCCATCCTGAGCCTGAACAGATGAAAGTAGCCCTGATACTGAGCGACTGGATCGATGAGATGCCTGAAGATGCAATCGTGGAAAAATACAAGATATGGCCCGCAGATCTACGGAACAGGGTAGAGATTGCAGACTGGTTATCCCATTCATTGTACGAGATCTCGAGAGCGCTTAACATGGCAAGAACTGAGTTTAGAGTGCTCAACTATAGGGTTTCAAATGGGGTTCAGCAGGATATTATCCCACTAGTGTTCCTTCCGAATGTAGGAAGAGTCAGGGCCAGAAGACTCATGACCAACGGTTTCGACCTAGAGAAACTTTCGAACTCTATGCCTCGGGATCTTGAACGTATTCCTGGAATAGGAGAGAAGATCGCTGAAAGCATCATAAGAGAAGCTAAGAAACTTGTTGAGAAACAAGTTACGCACGGTTTATAAAATTATCAAACTGAATCTCCTTTAATGTCTGCTTATCTTTTCCAGCTTGGAAAGCTCCCGGGAATCACTATATTCTGCTTTACCTTCAAATCACATTCATATTACTAATTAATTGACAATGTCTAGAATAAGATCTCAATTGCTGCAGCCACGTCCGGATTGCGCGGACTTGGTCTCTCATCATTATGGATTTTTAACGCACTCCACTTCGGGGAAGCTCTGAGCCTGTCCGTCCTTGAAGATATTCTGTTGATGATGGCTGCAATTCTAGGAGGAACTATTCTCCAAAAATTTTCGGGACCTTATTCCGACAAGATTGGACATAAGAAAGCTGTAGTCGCTTCGTTGGTTGCACTTACCCTATTGTATCTAATTTTGATTCTTTCATCATTCGTGCAAACCTCTCCTGTTTATTACTCCATAACATTCTTTGCACTCACACTTTCCAGCTCCGCACTTCAACCTTCGATCTATTCCATTGTGTCTGCTGAGAGTGAAGTTAAGACGAAAGAATTCTCAACTCTGAGGGTTGGGAATAACATCGGATGGAGACTTGAACCAGCGATGGGAGGATTTTGCATTCCCTTCGTCTGCAGCAATGGTTTTTCTGATCTCGATACCTGAGAATATTGATAAAAACATGGGTCTCTATAATGCTTTCATTTCAGTTGGAAGAGCTATGGGACCTCTAGTAGGGTGCGTTCTGAGCATCCCCTCGGTGCCGTTTCAAGATATCGGGACTGGCAACGCTGTCGGGTTTTTGAATGCGACTGTATTCGGATCTCTTTCAGGGGAAGGCGTGAGATACAAGAGAACAAAAATTCTGAGCAAGCAGGTTGATTTTACTCAGAGAACTATTCCAAGAGATTTCAAGAATTTCAGATCTTTGGGGTATCCTTCTTCCCCTTCTGGTGTTTCAAGGAATGCAGGCACTTTAGCCAGCTTGGGTTCTCTGAAAAAGTCGACGTAGAAGCTGTGTGAAATGTATCCCTTTCCTAGGTTCTCGTGTCTGTCCAGGTGCTTGTTAAACGGATACTTGGCGTCATTCAAGTGGAACGCCCTCAGCAGCTCGATTCCAACTCTTGAGTCGAATTCCGACAGGAATGAATCGAACTTGTTGCTCAGATCATAACCAGCCTGGAATGCGTGACAGGTGTCAATACAGAAGCCTATTCTGTTTTTGTCCACGCTATTTTCTGCAATGTACCCCAAATGATCCAAGGAGTAACCAACCACTGATCCTTGTCCAGCGGTGTTTTCAACAGTGAGTTTCACCTTTGCACCCTTCGTCTCTTCAATTGCGGAGTTCATTGCATCTGATATTCTCTTGAGTGCGCCTGCTTCCCCAGAGCCCATATGGGCCCCCGGATGGAATATCAAAAGCGGCACCCCCAGCTGATCTGCCCTCTTGATCTCTTCTACAAACGCGCCGTAGGACATCTTGTACTTGCCCTCTTCAGGACTGCCCAGGTTCAAAAGATAAGATGCGTGGATTGACTCGTCGTTGATTCCTGCCTGTTTCGCCGCTTTCACGTGCGCCGATGCTTCTTCTTTATCGAGTGGACGAGCCTTCCATTGCATCTGGTTCTTGGAAAAGAACTGGTAAGTCTTCAGTCCGAGTGCATGGGCTTTCTCTGGGAGCTTTGCGAACCCCTCCTTTGTAGATAGGTGGCCCCCTATGTTCATCTCTTTATGAGCCTGTCCGTGAATATTTTCTCCATCCTTGCGACTGGCTGTCCCTCGGAATTGATTATAGGGGAAAGTGCCGGTGGCACCTCGAAATAGTTGGTGATGTGATCTGCGATCCTGTCACCGAACGATGGTACGAGGTCATTCTGATAAAGCACTCCAAGAGGTATCTTGTCTCCCCATTCAAGTGACTTTTGTATTGCCTGAAGATACTTCTGCTCGGATGCCTCGGACGTTGCCTCTTTCACGACTGGGTCCCAGCTTGGGTCCTTGTCAAGGTAGTATACCCTCTGCTCGTACCATTCCTTCGTGTTGATATCGTTGTAAGTTGGGCAGGGTTGAAGAAGGTCAATCACCGATGTTCCCCTGTGCTTGACCGCTTTCATGATTATGTCTTTTGTATTCTTGACGTCGAAAGAGAAAGCTCTTGCGACGAAGGTGTATCCAACCGTAAGAGCAAGCGCTACTGGATTCAGTGAATCTAGAATGTTGGGTCTCTGGAGCCCTTTCGTCTTCTCTCCCCTGGCCAGTGTTGGGGAGGCCTGTCCCTTTGTCAGCCCGTAAACTCCATTGTTGTGGATTATGATCGTCATATCTACATTCCTCCTGCCTGCAGCAACGAAATGACCTGCACCTATGCTCAGAAGATCTCCATCTCCTCCATCAGCTATGACCGTCAGATTCGGATTTGCCAGCTTGACTCCAGACGCGAACGGAATGACTCTCCCGTGGAGTGTGTGCATTCCTGGTGCATTGATGTAGTGGGGCGTCTTTGCCGAACAACCGATACCGGAGAATATTGCAAAGTCTTCCGGTTTCTTGTTCATTTCAGTCATTGACTGCTGAAGTGCTGCGAGTATACCGAAGTCCCCGCATCCGGGACACCAGTCTACCCAAAGATCCGTCCTGTAATTATGCGCCACGAATCATCACCACCCTGTTTTCCTTTTTATCAAGTACTCGTTTGATTCCCTCATAGACTTCATCATCCGTTGTGTGTCTTCCATTATATTTCAAAATGAAATTTTTAACTTCGATCCCACAGTTCTGTTTCACAAGCGTTGCCAGCTGAGCTGTGTAATTGTTCTCCAGATCTATCAACACCTTTGCAGTGGAAAGATACTTCGATACGAGTTTTGACGGAAATGGGTTCATCAACTTAACGTAGACCAGATTTGCCTTCACTCCCTCGGTCCGCAATTTCTCGAACACACTCAAAATAACACCCGTGTTGCTTCCCCACGATAGCAGTGTGACGTCCGCGTTTTTGTCTCCTATGAGCTCAACTTGTTCATCTTCCGGTATCTCTTTCAAGATGGTGTTCAACTTACCCATCCTCTTCACCATCATCGCGTCTCTAGTCTCTGGGTCCTCGGTTATGTGACCGAGTTCACTGTGCTCATCGCCGGTCAACCAGATTATGTTCTTGCCGAACATTCCCATCGGAGATATTCCATCTTCTGTCAGTTTGAACCTCTCAAAATTCTCTGTATTTTCTGAAAGTTTCCACCTTTCAATCTTGATCTTACTGTAGTCCAGGGGATCTACAAGGAAGAAGGAATTTGCAAAATTCTTGTCCAGTATATGAATTACTGGGACCTGGAATTTCTCGGCATAGTTGAAGACTCTGACCGCATCGTCTATTGCTTCAGGAACGTCCCCTGAAGAATAAACTATCCTAGCAAATTCACCGTGTCCTGCGTTTATGGCGAACATTAGGTCGGCCTGAGAATTCCTGGTCGGAAGTCCTGTGCTCGGACCACCTCTCTGATAAAGGGTCACCACTACTGGAACTTCGTTGATGCCTGCGTAACCTAGTGCTTCTGCCATTAGCGAGAAGCCGGGACCTGATGTACCAGTAGCTGTCCTTGTTCCAGTCATTGCACCGGATATTGCCATAGCAATAGCCGCAATCTCGTCCTCTGCCTGCACTACCACGACACTGGCATTCTTCAGAACTTCGTTCTCCTTATCTATGTCTTCGCCCATCACCGGTTCAAAGTAGTCGTGTCCTTCGAGGAAGAAGCTCTCATCAGCAGCGGGAGTAATAGGATAGTAAGTCTGGAGCTTAAGTCCGCCAATGACCTTCCCGATACCTATAGCCTCGTTTCCAGTCAGTATGTACCTTTCCTTCGCCTCTCTGACCGGGAGCTCTTTGATATTGAGATTGTTGTGTGACTTGACAAATTCATAACCGGATTTGACTATCTTTTCGTTGTCTTCCAATACCTCTTTTTTCTTTCCGAAGACACTTTCTATTCCTCTTGAGGTGAATTCTGCTGGGAGCCCCATCAGTGCCATCGCCAGCGAGGCCCCTAAGGTATTTGCATATCTCGCTGGTGGCTTGTTCGGTCCCAACGCTCCAACTACAAGGTTTCTGAAAGAGACTGGATATGGGATAGCACCTCTCTTCTTCATGAAATCGATCGTTCCTGCAATAGTTGTTCCAAATCCACCTTCCTTCAGCTTGTCCAGAACGTGCTTCTTTGTCTCAGATTCCATGGTGAGAACCTGTTCTATCTTTGTGTTCATGAGGTCTTCGTCGTAGAGGACTATTGTCTTATCCGATACGTCTTCCATGTGAACGAATGGGCTTTCCGCATCCAGGCAAACCAAAAGGTCCACAGGATATCTCAAACTCCGAACAGGAGTTTCCTTTACGCGAACGTGAAAATAACTGTGCCTCCCCTTGATGTTGGAATAGTATTCTCTAATCCCAAATGCCTCATATCCAGCGATCGAAAAAGCTCGGATGACTATTTGAGCTGCACTGTCAATTCCGCCCCCTTGGGGTCCTCCAATAATTAGGTCGATATCTACTAAAGGCATGACTACGTCAGTTATTCTCAGTTAAAATATTTTGTTGGCTTGGATTAGCTAAAATGTAGCTTGTTTGCGCTGTATTCTAATTCTTTTCGCCCCATATGTTCCGATGTACCTGAAGCCGACTCTGCAAGGCATTTAAGTAAAACACAAAGTTCAATGATCCCTTAGTCAGTCTTGCAGAACTGTTGGACTATGAAAGAATGTCGGCGAGTTGAAGAAAATGTCATTTAGAGAGGGCAGACTTCGGGAAAGGCTTTAATAAGACCTCTCGATTAAACTTCGGTGGTGAATCTGGCTGTTGGTTTCGTTTTGATCAGCACAGTTCCGGGTAAGGAACATCAGGTGTATAATGAGTTGTTGAAGATAAAGGAGATTGTAGAGCTTCACCCACTCTTTGGAGAGTACGACCTGATAGCAAAGCTAGAAACTAAAGACTTCACGGAGTTGGGTCAGATTGTCATGGAAAAAATCAGAGTAATAGAAGGTATTTTGGACACGAAGACATTGACTGGAATAAAGATGTAGGTAATAATATGTATAACTCATTTGGTGGTATTTTTGTCGCAATGCTACTCCTTGTACTGGGGCTTTCATTGCTTGTGCTCGGCATATTCGCAGCCTATTTTGGGTCAGGGAAAGTTAGGACTTTTGGAATAGTGCTGGGAGTTGTTGGGCTGGTTTTCTGGCTGTTGACTTATTTTGCCAAAGGTGTCCTAGATGTCAGCCTCTCATTCGTGATATACAACGCTATTCTGTACCTAGTTTCTGCAATAGTTGGCGCGGTAATCGCTCTTCTAATATTCCTCGCGGTACTTCTTAAGACCTGAGAACTGGATTGAATTGTTCACACCAGAATCGTTTGTCTCGAAAGAGATACAAAAAATAAAGAGGGAAGTGCTGGGGAAAGCAGTTATAGCTGTTTCAGGTGGCATTGATAGCACTGTTGCGGCCAAAGTTGCTTCGGAGGCCCTTGGTTCTGAGGTTCTTGCAATATACGTAGACACGGGATTAATGCGCCTTGATGAGGAGATCGATGTCCAAAAGACTCTGGCGGACCTCAGAATCAATCATAAGATTGTCAAAGAAGAGGAACTCTTTCTTGATCGCCTTAAGGGCGTAACCGACCCGGAGACAAAGAGGAAGATGATAGGAAAAACTTTCATAGACGTCTTCGAGAGGGAAGCTAAGGACTTCGGAGCTAAATATCTCGTTCAAGGGACCATTGCTCCCGACTGGATAGAGTCTGGCGGAGGACTGAGAGATACGATAAAAAGTCACCACAATGTTGGTGGGTTACCGGACGTTGTAAATCTGAAGATTGTAGAACCACTGCGAGATCTGTACAAGGATGAGGTGCGGAAAATAGCCGATTATTATGGCATACCAAAGATGAGGCAACCCTTTCCTGGGCCAGGGCTGGCTGTCAGGATCATCGGAGAAGTCACAAGGGATAGAGTCGACCTGCTCAGGAAGGCGACTTCCATCCTTGAAAAGAATGTTTCCAAATTTGAAGAAGTACCGTGGCAGTACTTTGTTGTCCTTTTGGCTGACCGTTCCACAGGTGTTCACGGGGACAGAAGAGTCTATGGCTCGACGGTTGCGATCAGGTGCGTAAACTCGTTAGATGGGATGACTGCGAATTTTACCCAAATACCCCTAGAAATGCTGGCAAAGATTTCAAGGGAGATTACCAATGGTATTCCTGAAATAAGCAGAGTTGTTTATGATATCACAGACAAACCCCCTGCAACAATAGAATGGGAGTGAGGATAAAGGATGGCAATTGAGGTACAAGAAACATACATTCCGGATACTTCGGTCATAGTGGATGGGAGATTTTGCGAATTTCTCAAAGGGAAGACTCCCGCTGACGTAATCGTGCCGGAGTCCCTCATCTCCGAGATAGAACATCAGGCAAATGAGGGGAAGAGCATTGGCTTCACCGGTCTTGAAGAACTCAAGAGACTGAGAAAGATGTGCGATGACGGTAGAATTACTCTTGCATTCT
>JAJZYT010000001.1:0-16372 GCA_021797915.1 Thermoplasmata archaeon
ACCTTCAGGCCGATGACTTCTCCGACGGTCCTCGCGGTCTGCTTGGTCCTGAGAAGAGGACTGCAGACGATTCCATCAAACTTCAGTCCCTTAAGTTGCTCAGCCGAGAAGAGAATCTGTTCTACCCCTCTTTCTGTCAAAGGGTATTGATTCATGTCTTCTGAAATGATGTTGTTGACATTTGCAAAACTCTCACCATGCCTCATTAAGATCAGTTTCTTTATCAATTAACTCAACCAATCTTTAATGCATCAATTTAATAAAATTTTCCGTAAAGAATGAGCGTCGGTTGTCAATGCTCCTACGAGTTTCCTGTGTAGAATAATTATATTTCTAAGTTACTTGCTTTAGAGCGTTCTGAAATGATCAAAACCGGTGAGTGGTTTAGTATTGCCCCCTATGTCGACTACACCTTTGCCATTCACGACTCTTCCTAACAGAGGGTAGCCTTTCAGTTTTTCAGGAGAAGTAAATAGAAGTTCGTAGTCTCCACCTGTGGAATATAACAAGACTCTTTCATCATCACTCTTTGAATTTTCAGAGATGTCATGTTCGATCCTCATCTTGACTCCGCTCAGAGTGGCGAGAAGTCTCAGCGATTTGTAAACTCCATCCGAGTTGTCGATGCAGGAAGTGATCTTGGAATTACGGAGAGATTTGAGTACATCAAATCTGGGTCTTATGTCCAGGATTTCTCCAGTTTTTCGTTTATTCCCTTTATGATATTCCAATATCGCTCGTTCATTTTTCCCAATGGTGGAGGACGCATAAACAAAATCCCCTGATCTAGCGCCATTTCTTCTGAATTCTCTTCCCTTCTTGACTTCGCCAGTGATCATTCCTGTCAAAGAAATCTTTTTTGACTCCTTGAGGTCTCCTCCAGAAAATTTGACCTTGTATTTACCCAGTTCACTCTTGATTCCTGAGGTGAGGGAGGCTACCCAACCCATATCAAGAGTTCTTGGAAATGAGAAGGATACCATCATCTCGAGAGGTCTACCATTCTTTGAAGCTATATCGCTCAGGTTGATGTCTACGAGAAATTTTCCGATCAATACCGGGTCCCACCACTTCTCGAAATGATAACCCTCATTGATAGTGTCCATTGCGATCAAGAGGAACTTCTTTCCCTGATCCAGAAAGTGGACGTCCTCATCTTCGTTCTTTTCCCCGATGATCTTCCAGATTTTCTCGATGAGTTTTCTCTCCCCTAGTTCTCTTATCTCCATCACAAAGATAATTAGATGTAGTTAAATAAATTATCAACAGATGGACGAGATAGAGGTCGAGAACAGCATATTCTTCACCAGATATGGAGCGGCATTTCTGGAAGATATTTCCGCTGTTGTAGTATCCGACGTCCACCTCGGTTATGAAGACGTTCTCGCCATGAATGGGATATTTATCCCAAGGGTCCAGTCCCAAATGATTTATGACACCGTTGACCTGATTATCAACAAGTACAAACCGGAAAAGTTCATAATTAATGGTGATCTGAAACACGAGTTTTCCCACAACACACCGCAGGAATGGAGCGACGTGTATGAGCTTCTGAGGAGGATAGGTGAGAAATCAGAACCCATTGTAATAAAGGGCAATCACGACAACTACGTTGCAAACATAGCGTCCAAACTGAACCTAAGAACGTACGACACGTACAAGGAAGGAAGGTATACTTTTCATCACGGTCACAAGAATTTCAAGTGGGATGACATAGGAATAATAGGGAATGAGCATCCTGCCGTGGGTCTCAGGGATTCCGTGGATTCTGTTTTGAAATTGCACTGCTTCCTCTACTTCAAAAAAGAGAGATTGATCGTCCTACCTGCGATGTCTATCTACGCAGGCGGCTCAGACATCTTGAAGAATGAAATCAACTCACCAGTTCTGAAGAAGGTAGACCTCAATGAAGGGAGGGTCTACGGTCTCTGGGATTCATACGGAACTATCGATCTCGGGAATGTGAAGGGGCTCCTATGATTGGTTTCATCTCTGCTGGATTCAACCCACCCTCCAGTTTCACAAGGGAGGAACTTGATTTTCTTGACAAATCCGAACTAATACTTGTCGACACTTACACTTCTCCGAATTACATAAGAGAATTTGGCAAGAGAGAGCTGACCTTTGTTGGCAGGGACAAGCTTGAAAATTTTGAATGGATCTTAAAGGAAGAGGGAGACGTTTCAATCGTCATCCCAGGTGACGCATTTTCAGCCACTACTCATTTCACAATTTATAAGGAAGCGAAGCTCAGAGGGATCGAAGTCAAGACATTTCACAACACATCAATCTTCCCAACGGCTGCAACCAGGCTGGGCATGCACCTTTACAAGATCGGCCCTGCGGTATCCCTGCCGAGATTCAAGGAGAATTTCAGGCCGCTTTCTCCATACGAGAAAATATTCCAGAATTTCACAAATGGTTTCCACACAATTCTGCTCCTGGATACGGAACCACCACTGGGGCTGAGGGATGCATTAGATGAACTTCTGTGGATGGAATCGCAAGTGAAGAGAGGTCTTTTCAGCAAGGACAGGGAGGTGGGCATTGTTAGCAATCTTGGCACTCCAGACGAAAGAATTGTTTACGGAAAGATCGACAGTCTGAAGAAACAAGATGAGATCAAAGTTCCACTCACAATAGTCATACCCTCAGAACTTCATTTTCAGGAAAAGGAAGCCCTCGATTTGTTCCGCATATAGTTAAGTTTTACTTATTTCAGTAGTCTCATAAAGGTTTATTACTGCGTTGCCATATACGGAGAAAGTAGGTGAAAAGATGCAATCAGCACAAATGGCTTATGATAGGGCTATCACCGTGTTCTCACCGGACGGAAGGTTGTTCCAGGTAGAGTATGCAAGGGAAGCCGTCAAGAGAGGTACGACTGCCATTGGTATTGTGTTCGAGGACGGAGCCATCCTTATGGCAGACAAGAGGATTAAGAGCGGACTCATAGAGGAGAAGAGCATAGAGAAGATATTCACTGTAGACGGTCACATAGGGGCAGCTTCATCCGGTCTGATAGGCGACGCTAGGATATTGATAGACCATGCAAGACTCCAGGCCCAGTCTGAAAAGGTCACTTACGGGCAGGACATAATAATCGAGTCATTGGTTAAGAAGATCTGCGATCTGCTTCAGCAGTACACCCAGTATGGGGGAGTGAGACCCTTCGGTGCGTCCCTCCTGATAATTGGCATAGATGAAACGGGCATCAGCCTGTTTGAAACAGACCCTTCTGGGCTCTCCACTGGTTATAAGGCAGATGCGATAGGATATGGACGGGATGCGGCAGTAGAGATTCTTGAGAAAGAGTACAAGCAAGGCATGCAACTCCAGGACGCTGCAGATCTCGGCATCAAGGCGCTCAAGGCAGGACTGGAACAGGGACAGGGACTCGGGATGGTCAGTGTTGGACTCATAAGGAAAGGGGAGAAATTCAAGATCCTATCTCTGGAGGAGACTAACAAACTAATAGGCAACAAGTGAGAAACTGAATGGTCAAAGTCGAGGACGCTCTTATTGCTAGGTATGAATCAAAGGGTCACAGGTTCGAAGTGCTAATCGACCAGAAGCTAGTAGATTTGGTAAAATCAGGGAAGAGCGTCAACGTTTCGGAATATATGGCAACCGACGTGATTTTTAAGGACAGCAGCAAGGGTGACAGGGCATCAGAAGAAGTGATCAGGGAAGTCTTCGGGACTGAGGACTTCCAGACAGTGGTTATGGAGATAGTCAAGAAGGGGCAGGTGCAACTGACCACCGAGCAGAGAAGGAAGATGCTCGAGGAAAAGAGGAGACAGATCGTAGAAATTATTGCCAGAGAGTCAATGAACCCACAGTCGGGAACGCCTCATCCCCCTCAGAGGATCGAGAAAGCGATGGAAGAGGCCAGGGTTAGGGTGGATCCTTTCAAGAGCGCAGAGGAGCAGGTCAACGATGTCCTGAAGGCGATAAGAGTCCTCCTACCTATAAGATTCGAGCACGTTAAGATGGAGATAGAAGTCCCAGGGACAGAATACGGAAAGATATATGCAGAAATGGCAAAATTAGGGCAGATACAGAAAGAGGATTGGAAAAACAACGGGAATTATAATGCAATAGTTGAGATTCCCGCAGGTGTTCAGGATCAGCTATATGATTTCCTGAACAAGAGAACAAAAGGAAATGTGAATATAAAACTAATAAAGTAGAGGTGAATGTATTTGGATATAGAGAGGAAGATTGTTTTACCAGGAGAAGAGATAAGTCTAGAAGGGATGAAACAGGGGAACGGAATTTATCACGATAACGGGAAGTATTATTCGTACATCATGGGGGTCATGCAGACGTACAACAGTTATGCGAACATCATCCCGCTGGCTGGAAAGTACTACCCGGTAAGGAACGACAGGGTAATTGGGAAGGTAATCGACATAGCACCGTCGTTCTGGATCATGGACATAAGAGGTCCGTATCCCGGGTTCCTGCACATCAACGACACACCATGGAAGAACCTTGACCAGGATCTGAACAAGATTCTGAAAGTCGGAGACACAGTATTTCTCAAGGTTAATGAGATCACGGAATCGAGGCAGACGTGGCTCTCCCTGAAGGACGCAGGACTCAGGAAACTCGAGGGAGGGCACATAATCATGGTCCAACCAACGAAGGTTTCAAGGATCATAGGGAAGGGTGGATCGATGGTCAACACAATAAAGGAGGCCACGGGCGTTAAAGTTCAGCTCGGGCAGAACGGAGTAGTGTGGCTTGATGGACCTGCTGATAAGGTGATGGAAGTAAGAAAGATACTAAGGTTCATTGAGAAGGAAGCACACACATCCGGTCTTACGGACAGGGTAAAAAAGATTCTAGAAGAGAGTAGGTGATTGAGTTGGGAACGCAAAGCGATATAAAACTGATAAATGAAGAGGGTTTGAGAAACGATGGAAGGAAGTTCAACGAACTGAGGCCGATAAGGATAGAGGTCGGAGTCTTGAACAGGGCAGACGGTTCTGCCTATATCGAGTGGGGAGGAAACAAGGTTCTGGTAGCAGTTTATGGGCCAAGGGAGGCATTCCCGAAGCACACCCAGAATCCTTCGAGGGCAATAATAAATGCAAGATACAACATGGCTGCATTCTCAGTGGACGAGAGGAAGAGACCGGGACCGGACAGAAGGGCAATCGAGATTTCCAAGGTAATAAGTGAGGCACTAGAGGTCGCTGTCTTCACTGAGCAGTTCCCGAGGACGAGTATAGATGTTTACATCGAGGTCCTCCAGGCGGACGCCGGTACGAGGATTGCGGGACTGACAGCAGCATCTGTTGCACTGGTCGATGCAGGTATACCGATGAAGGACATGGTCGTTGGTTGCGCTGCAGGAAAGATAGATGGCAAGGTGGTCCTCGACCTGAACAAGGAAGAGGACAATTTCGGTCAGGCAGATCTTCCAATGGCGATAATCCCGAGAACGGATGAGATCGTGTTGCTCCAGATGGATGGCAACTTTTCGAGGGAGGAACTGGAACAGGCGGTAGAGCTTTCAAAGAAGGCTGCTACATACATCTCCAACCTCCAGAGGGAGGCACTGATGGCGAAATACAAGAGTCAGGAATCTGAAAAGGAAGGTGAGCGCAGTGAGTAAGAGCGCAGACGAGATCGTTTATGGATTAAGGAGAGAATACCTAGAAAAGATAAGTGCGGAAGGAAACAGGATAGACGGCAGGAAGTTTGATGAGACAAGGCAGGCGGTAGTGAACATAAACTTCGTTCCGAGAGCGGAAGGTTCGGCAGAGGTGAGACTGGGGGATACAAGAGTTCTGGTGGGAGTAAAGGTAGAACAGGGTGAACCATTCCAGGACACACCAAACAGCGGTATCCTAACTACGAACGCTGAAATGCTGCCGATGGCTTCTCCAACTTTTGAATCGGGACCCCCCAGCGAAGATGCAATTGAACTTGCAAGGGTGGTTGACAGGGGAATCAGAGAATCGAAGATGATCGCACTCGACAAGCTAGTGATAAAGGAAGCGGAGAAGGTGTGGGTGGTCTTCATCGATATGCACATACTTGATTACGATGGAAACCTGATAGATGCCTGCTCTCTGGGTGCAGTTGCAGCACTTCTCAACGCAAAGGTTCCAGCTTCAAAGATCGGTGCAGAGGACTACCCGCTACCGATAAACCACGTTCCGATCACAATAACTTTTGCCAAGATCGGTTCCATCATGGTTGCAGATCCAAATCTGGAAGAGGAAGAGGTTGCTTCAGCCAGACTGTCTGTCGCGACGAACGAAAACGGTGATGTAGTGGCGATGCAAAAGGGACTCAGTGGAAGCATCACACAGCAAGAACTCTTCAGTGCGGTGGACACATCCATAAAATTGGGAAAGGATATTAGGAAGAGAGTATTGGGGAGGTAACCTATGACGAAAAAGACAAGAAAGGTAGGCAGCTCTGGCAGGTTCGGCGCCAGATACGGCTCTACGGTTAAGAAGAGGTGGCTCGAGATGGAGAATCTCCGGAAGAGCACCTATGTTTGCCCTAGGTGTCACCACGTATCGGTCAAGAGGATACACTCTGGTATATGGGGTTGCAGGAAGTGCGGCCTTGAGTTTGTCGGAGACGCATACTCTCCAGAAGTGACCACAGAATTCAAGAAGGTCGACTTGGAAAATGTTTAAATGCATAAGGTGCGGAAGGGAACTTAAGGACGAAGGGGACACGGCTCAATTCGAGTGTGAATGTGGGTCTAAGGTCTTCGTCAGGATCCCAGGGAACGTCGTAAAAACAGTCGAAGTCAAGTAGATGTTCCTTTGCGGTCAATGCGAGGAGAGACTTTCTTACACTGGTTCCCCGAAAGAAGGAACCAAGGAAGTTTGCGATCTTTGCAGTAACCTCCTGGAGCACATTGATGACTATTTCGAAATGTTCAGGGATGAGGTCAAGTCATATCAATTCTCGACATTCCTAATAGGATTGAGATCTCAAAAGGACAATTTACAGAGAGAAAGGGAATTAATGGAGAGGCTGGGAAGTACCGCAAGAACCTACAAAGCGGAATTCCAGTTCAGACTGGGGACGAAAATCGAGACAGAACTTGGTTACAGGGTAGATTTTGAAAGGCCGGGGTTAACGTTCACAATCAATCAGGAAAACCTGGATTTTTCTCTTTGGGTAAGGCCGGTATACCTCAAGGGAAGGTATCTCAAGAGAAGGAGAGGGATTCCGCAATCGCCATGGATAAAACCAGGAAGAGGAAAGGAATCCGAGAGATCTATTTCAGAGTACATAGGTCAGCCAGTCTGCAATTTTTTTGAAGGAAAGAACTACAACTTCTTTGCTTCAGGGAGGGAGGATGTAGATGCCCTGATGCTAGGGAATGGAAGGCCATTCTATGTTGAGGTGGAATTTCCCCGGAATAGAAGTTCGGATTTTGTTCGGCTCTCAAAAGTGGTATCGACAGAATCTATGGAAGGGGTGGAGATACTCGATCTATCTATTGCCAACCCTGCCGAGATAGAAGAACTGAAGAACTTGAGATCCGACAAGACGTATGAGGTTGGAATCACCATTGAAGGTGATAATGCCCTTAATATGGAAGAAAAATTGAAGAAATATAGCAATGTGAAGATAAATCAGAAGACCCCCAGCAGGGTCATTTACCTGCGAACCGACAAACTGAGGGAGAGGATCATAAGGTCGATAGAAGTGAAGCAGACCAATGGAAAGCAGCTAGTGTTGATTATAAAGGCGGAGGCAGGCACTTACATCAAAGAATTCATAACAGGGGACAATGGCCGAACCACTCCAAACCTCAAGGACGACCTGGACATAAACGTTAAAATAGATTATCTTAATGTGCTCGAAGTCAAATAGGAGATGGCAAAATGAGTAAAATGTCTCACGGTCCCAGGTCCAAGACAAGATACAAGCTTAGAAAGAAGTTCAAGGAACAGGGGCCCATTACCGTAAACAGGATAGTTAAGTCATTCGAGGTAGGAGACAGTGTGGCTATTGATATTGAACCTTCTTTTCACAATGGTATGCCTTTCAAGAGATTTCAGGGTATGACAGGTGTAGTCGAGGGACAGAGGGGAGATGCATATCTGGTCAAGATAAGCGACCAGGGGAAACCCAAAACGGTCGTAGCTTTTCCGATTCACCTTAAAAGGGCGTGAACTAGGGGTATGAAGATCAATTACATCCCTCTGGCCAAAGCAAAGGAACTTCTCAATGATGCATCAAAGGAAAGGGAACTCAACGATGTCCAATCATCTGCACTCAAGCACATGAGCAAGTTTTCAAAGGTGTCTGCAGAGAAAGCTGCAAAGCTAGAGAAGGAATTGGTCTCCCTCGGGCTGGAAGAACTGCTTGCCGTAAAGGTCATAGATGTCATGCCTGCAAACATAGATGAACTCAGATCTGTGGTTTATCCTCACATCCAGACACTGGACCAGGAATTGGGGAACAAGATAGTCGAAGCTCTTCACAAAAGGTGATTTATCTGGAAGAGTTCGCGTACATCCTTGACATTCTACCACAAGGAAGGATGGAAGAAAAAGCATTCAAGAGGGTACCGCTGTCTCTCGCAATAGGAGAGGAGGAGCTGAAGCTCTTCGAACTCATACCGAAACAGGGGGTCGTCATGACAATCGGCGACAGAGTTTACATAGGTAAAGACATAGAGAAGAGGGACAAGATAGGAAGCGTCAGGAGAAGAATTTCATTCGAGGAACTCACCCCAGGAGCACAGAACGAAATTGAGTTCGTGCTGAGACAGATCATAGAGAGCAACGAGCCAAGGTTTGTAAATTTCTTCAATACGGCTCAGCCCGTGACCGCCAGACTTCACCAGCTGGACCTACTCTACGGAGTGGGGAGGAACCTGATGTGGGAGATCCTAGATGAGAGAAAAAAGGGACCGTTCAAGAACTTCCAAGATCTAAAGTCCAGGGTAAAGGGCTTGAGGGATCCGGAGAAAATGATTACGGAGAGAGTAATCAGAGAATTGAGGAACAAGGAAGAAAGACACAGATTGTTCGTATCTGGATAAGAGATGCGAAGAAGCAAGCAGGCAGGTATCAATTTTCTTAATGACCCAAAGGTTGCAGAGAGGATAGTATCATGTGTGGATTTCTCAGGAAGAGATGTGCTGGAAATAGGAGCTGGTTTGGGTCAACTAACGAAGTTCATCAAGGGTTACAGGAATTTCACAATAATAGAAAGGGAAGCAGATTTTGCCGATAGACTGAAGGCGGATTATCCCGAGATCAACATTATCAACGACGATGCTCTGAAAGTTGATTGGCCGAAGTTCGAAGTGTTCGTTTCAAACATGCCTTACTCTATTTCTTCCCCATTGCTTGAAAAACTCTGGAACTCCGAGTTTAAAGAAGGGGTTGTTACTATACAGAAGGAAGTCGCTGACAGGATAATTGCTGTTCCAAGAACCAAGGACTACTCTAGGCTTTCAGTGATGATGCAACTGAAGTTCAACGTAGAAAAAAAATTTGACATACCTCCCTCTAAATTCACTCCAGCTCCAAAGGTGCACAGCACAGTGCTGAGGTTAGAAAAGAGAGACACGGAGGTTCAGAAGGGATTTGATGACTTTCTAAAGACGGTATTTTCTCAGAGAAGGAAGAAGCTGAAGAACGTTATAGATGCAGAGATACAAGGAGACAAGAGACCGGAAGAACTATCAAGAGACGAACTTCTAGAAGTATTCAAACACGCTAATGCGCGGCGACAATCTTGATCACGTCTCCGTCTTCCAGCACATATTCCTTTCCCAGCACCCTCTTCGTCTTGCCATTCAATGCCCTTATGAACCTTTCACCAAGGTCGGAGTGAACTTTGAACGCCAAGTCTAGTGCCGTTGAACCCTGTTTCAAGAGAATTGCATCCGGCAGAATATTCCCATTCTTGTCCGTCCAGTGATTCTCATCTTCCACAGGATAGACAACTATCATCTTGAGAACGTTTCGTACGAGATCTTCAATGGCTTCCTGTGTTTTGGTTCCACCATTGTGGCTCATGAAATCAGAAACTTTCCTAAGCGCCTCTTTCTGAGCTGAATTCAGCTTCCCCTCATCAAGTATCCTGAATGAGGTTTCTCCGGGTATATACTCGACCAGATTGGCTTTTGCAGCCTTTCTAAGGACGAGCTCATAATCTCCGGAGACTACGTGGGCGCCTCTTCCGTTAAGCTTCACTGCCTCGGCCGATTCTATCTTGTCACCCTTTGAAGCAACTATTATTCCAGGTTTGGAAATCCTGAGAATTTCCTCTGCAAGCCGAATGGTGACTTGATCATCCCAGTTTTTCAGATTGCTGGGTATTGCTGCATTCTTGACTGCAAGGGTCACATCTTTTGGGTCAATACCAAGCCCAGATATCTTATCGTAAATTATCGAGTCGAGCTTCCCACCTTCACTCTCCAGTTTCCTAAGATTTCTGATGAGTCCGTCTGAAATTATGTTGGCAAGCCACATTACGATTTCAGTGTGAACGAATTTAGCATCGTCCATCGGATCGAATTTTCCCTTCCCAACTGAATTTCCGTTCTGGTCCAAGGATCCTGTTGAATCAACAACCTGGATGAATCCATCAGCCCTCCTCAGATCATCCAGAAACTTGTTTCCAAGACCCTTCCCCTCGTGTGCACCTGGTACCAATCCTGCAACGTCTATTAACTCAACCGGCACAAATCTGGTTCCGTTGACACACTTACCAAATTTTGGACTGCACTTCTTTCCGAGATCCACATCCGGGCACCTTGATCGTATGTACGTGACGCCCTTGTTTGATTCGATTGTCGTGAAGGGATAGTCAGCTATTTCGACTGAATTTTCTGTGAGTGCAGAGAAAAAGGTGCTCTTCCCAACATTTGGTTTTCCAATAATCCCAACAAGGAGGCTCATTCTATCTTGGCTTCTACTAAGTCATAGCCCCTAGGGCATTTGTTAACTAACAGCGTATTAACCGTGAACTTTGACTTGTCCTTGGTGTAGCTCAAAATGCATATTCCCGCGAATTGGCATTCAAAGTCGTCACACTCTGGTTTCTTGTACGTAACTTTAGCTCCTTCCTTTGCGATTTTCTTGGGGAGCATTATTCTCCTCTCCTCCTCTTCAACTTCAACTGTATAGACCTTGTCTCCCTCGTGTATGAAACACTTGTGTTCCTTGTTCCTGAACTTGACTGTCTTGTAGTAAGATCCAGGCTTGAGATTGTGACACACGTTTTTCAGATTGCAAATATTGCATTCCTGAGCCGGTGAAAAATATTGAAATACGGATCCCTCCTTGGTAAGATTTTTTGGCACAAGTGTGATTACCATTATGAAACTCCCGTTATGTTCAGTGCCTCTCTTGCAGCAGTTTCACTGATTCCACTTTCCCCAAGAATTGTATATCTGTCAGGTCTGGTCTTGTGTGCCATCATCAAAGCCTCGATGGCATCATCTTCGGTTAATGAAACCTGTGCAAGCGTGGTCGGAGCTCCAATTGTTTGGAGAGTATTTCTAATCTGCATCCAGTCAGCTCCGTGTAGATACATTGCTATGATGGAACCAATTCCACAAAGTTCACCGTGCAATCCATTTCCCTTCTTCATCGAATCAACCGCGTGAGCAAACATATGCTCGGATCCGGAGGCGGGTCTCGAATTACCAGCGATGCTCATTGCAATTCCGGAAAACACGATCTGCTTAATCACCAGCCACACACTCTCTTCTACCTGAGGTTTTATTTGGGAAGCGTTGCTGATTATCTCCCTTGCTGCGAACTCCGAGATAGCATAAGCAGAACTACTTACTCGTTCTCCCTTCAACTTGTGTCCCAGGTTCCAGTCCTTTAGTGCTGGCAGATTGGAAAGGACATCCGCAGCTCCCGCTGCAAGAAATCTGAAGGGTGCAGTAACGATGATTTCGGTATCTGCAATCAATGCAGCGGGCATCATCGCTTCGACCGAAGAAGAAAGCCCGTTCTTGCTGATCGTCGCCCTCGGGCTTGCCACTCCATCGTGGCTAGCAGAAGTTGGAACCGAAATGAAATCAAGTCCTAAGTCGAAAGCGCTCTTCTTTGCTATGTCGATCTTGGTTCCACCACCGATTCCAATGAGAACTTTTGCTCCGAAATTTCTTGTATGTTCCTTCACCCGTTCCACATTTTCCTCTGTGGCATAGTCTACCTGGACAATGCTTGTCTCTATTCCAGCTGTTTCAAGAATGCCTTTCACTCTCTCCCCTGCAAGTGTCCTGGTTGTGTTTCCCGTTACAATGACTCCTCTCTTTGAACTTGTGAGTTTCTTAAACACATCCCCAACTTTCTCAACAGCACCATGGCCCCCAATCACTTCTCTAGGAAGTATCATCACGGCCAATTTCTCGAATGGCACACCGCCATATCCACTATTGATTATTTATGATTTTGCTGGGATGCCTCTTCAATCAGCAGTTAGGTTCCTTCTTGCCAGGAGTTGATGTAGCGTTGTTGTTCTCGTGTAAGTTTGTCAAGTTTTATTCCATACGACTTGAGATAGATTGTAGCTACTTCAAGATCTATTTCACTCGGTACTGAGTATACCTTTACCTGCTTAGGAGGGTTTTCGGCTATATACTTGGCAGTCAGTGCCTGAATGGAGAATGAAAGATCCATTATCTCAACCGGATGTCCTTGACCAGAGGCAAGGTTTACAAGTCTTCCATCAGACAAAACATACGCCTTCTTCTTTCCGATGGTATATGCCTTCACATTCCTTCTCACTACCTTCCCCTTTCCAAACTCTTTCTCAATATCTTCAACTGCAACTTCATTGTTGAAATGACCAGAATTTGCTAGCACAACCCCATCTTTTGCATCTTTCAGCAATTCGGGCGTGACTATGTCCTTGACCCCTGTTGCAGTGATAACGAAGTCAGCATAGCCGATCGCCTCTTTCATTGGTTTCACAATAAAGCCATCCATATGAGCTTCGATAGATTTGAACGGGTCTATTTCGGTCACGGTAACATTGGCCCCAAGTCCCCTCATCTTGTTTGCAATTCCCCTGCCGCACCATCCATAGCCCCCAACAACTACGTTCTTTCCTGCAACAACCAAATTGGTGGCCGTCAAAATCCCATCGATTGTGCTTTGGCCCGTACCATATCTATTGTCGAAAAGATGTTTCATCAAAGCGTCGTTAACATCGAACATAGGGAACTTGAGGGCACCTGCCTTTTCCATATTTTTCAACCTGACAACTCCAGTAGTCGTTTCTTCGTTTCCACCTTTTATGTTCTTGTAGGTACGCTTGTCTTTTAACGCCAAGGCGGTCAGGTCTCCTCCATCGTCTATGATGATGTCAGGCTCTATCTCTATCGTTCTTTCCAGATGTTCGTAGTACTCTTCCCTAGTAAGTCCCCTCTTTGCGAACACACTCACTCCAAAATCATCCTTTAGAGACGCTGCCACTTCGTCGTCCGTACTGAGAGGGTTGCATCCAGATATCCTTACCTTTGCCCCTCCCTGTTTCAGGGTATAAGCAAGAGCTGCGGTTTTTGCCTCGAGGTGGAGCGCCATAGAAACTTTTAGGTCCTTAAATGGTTTGTTTGAAATGAAGTCCTTTCTAATGTTGTCAAGGACAGGCATCCAATTCATTGCCCACTGGATCTTATTTTTACCATCCATGACCTATGAACCCTATTACCTTAAAATCCTTTTTTGATTTTTATCAGAAAGCCATCTCCGAGTATCGAAGATTCAGCGCGTTCAAATTTCAAGGGCTCTTTTAGGTCACCGAACATAGTGATTCCCTCCTCGCCAACAATGACGGGTGAATAGAAAACTGAAATTTCATCCCAGTTCCCTTGAGAAATGAAAGAGGTTATTACCGACTTTCCACCCTCAATCATCACCCTCCTGTACCCCATTTTGCCCAGTTCCTTTACCACAAAGTCAGTGTGTAGTATCGGATCTGGGCTATTTCTAATCAACACCCTGGAAGTAACATTACTGCCAAAATCAGTTGCAGCCGCTCCTTCTCTGCAGAAAATTACAACGCTTCTTTGGTATGAAAACACTCTTGCGTTTCCATTTACTGTCAGATTTGAATCAAGTATCGCTACATCAGGAATCCGTGTAGATTTGTAGTATTTTTCGTTCACCACTAACTTAGGATCGTCTAGATTGATCGTGTTCTTCCCCACTAGTATTATGTCAGATTCATCTCTCAACTTGTGGACCCTTACCAAATCTTCAAAATTCGAGAATCTGTAAGCCTTTCCTCCTTTTAAAGCGATCTTACCATCGAGAGAGCAAGCGAAATTAATGGTGATGTGTGGTTTCACTGAACAAATAACTAATTTGAAATATTATAATTTATGTAGAACCCACCATAAGATAACTCCTGTTTCAAAGTCGTTGTATTTTCAATTAAAGGAAATCCTACCAAGTTTGAGTAATATTTAATTAGGGTGACCTAATTACTTTGTGTGAAGCACAATAGTCAGGACTACCTCCTGGCGATTTGGGAGTTAAGTGAAAGTTATGGTTCTGCGAATGAAAAGGGGGTCTCCGAAAGGCTAGGCATTTCCCTCCCTTCTGCCTGGGAGGGGATCCATCGATTAGAGAGAGAAAATCAACTTACGGTAAGCAAACAGGGTATCAAGTTCACAAGCGAAGGCTATCTCAGCGCAATGAAGGTGGTGAGGGCCCACAGAATAACGGAATATTTTGTCTACTCATATCTGGAAATTCCCTGGGATGAAGTGCACAACTCGGTCATGGATCTTGAGCACGATTTCACGGAAAAACTCCTCGATAATCTTTACAGGAAGATGAAATCTCCGGGCTACTGTCCCCATGGTAATCCAGTCAAGCCAGATCAGAAGATGATCGAGATCAGTGCATCAGAAGCTCCAGAAGGAAAGTACTATTTTGTTCGACCCGTACTGGAAGAGCACTCACTTTTAAAGCAACTTCTTAATGCAGGTTCTACGCCCGGTAAGGTCGTGAACATTGAGAAGGGAGGAGAGAGCTTGTATCTCATAGGCGAAAATGGGGAATTCAAACTTCCCGAGAAAATGAAGAAGACGATCAAACTGAAGTCCGGTCCCAAATCTGCGGGGCTGAGAAAGCCCTTGAAATCCGTCAGAGCTTCTGGCAAGTTACCGCTGGAAAGATTCAAGGTCAAGAAGCCATATGAACCCTACCCTTAAGAAGCTTCTACCAGTCTTAGGCCCAGGTTGGGTTGTGATGTTGGCAGACCTAGATGCACCAAGTGTCATAACTGCGATCCAATCCGGAATAGAGTTCAAGGCTCATCTAATAGTATTGCTGATAGTCCTCATAATTCCTCTATTCCTTGTTCAAGACACATCTTCTAGAATAGGCGCTGTCACTGGTAAGACGTTGGGACACGTCATTTCAGAATACTTTGGGCACGGATGGACTGTGGCTGCGGTAGGTGGGACGGCCATCATAGACTTTGCGGCTTATGTAGGTGAATTTGCAGGAATCGCCGTCGCCGGAACAATAGTAGGGATTCCAGTGATAGTGACTGTAATTTTAGTGATCATTGTACACACAATAGTAGTATCAACTGGCAAATACAAGAGAATAGAGATCTTCCTGGTTGCCATTGGGTTTATTCTTTTCCTGTTTGTTGCGCTAGATTTTTTCGTCTTTCCCCACAACATTCATCTCACGGACTTTACGCCATTCATCCCTAAGAATTCATTCTATTTCCTGATAGCAGCAAACATAGGGGCCGTGATAATGCCCTGGATGCTATTTTATCATCAGGCTGCCGACGTGGACAGCGGACTTAAGATTTCAGGGATGAAGAAGGAGAGTTTGGGAACACTACAGGGAGCTGTGGCATCTGAGGCTCTTATGGTGGCGATTGTGATTTTTTCTTGGAAACTAGCCCAGGATGGACTCACGAGCGGAAACTCTGTGACTAACGTTGCTACTGCCTTGGGGAACGAAATTGGGCCCATCGGCCCTGTCATCTTTGCTCTTGCCCTTGCCGTTGCAGGATTGTTGGCAATGTTCGTAATATCAATGAGCATGGCCTATTCAGTATCTGACGTGTTCCGGTGGAAAGGATCGTTCAACAGGAGAGTGAGTGGTCACAAGAGGTTCTACGGTGTCTATATGATGGAAATTATTCCTGCTGCAATCCTGACTGTTATCTTCACTAATCTCATAAATCTCGCACTCGATGTGATGGTCTTCAGTGCGATTGCCCTGGCCCTCCCACTCTTGATTGTGATCAGAATTGGCTCGAGTAGGGAGATTATGGGTCAGCACAAAATAGGCACTACTCGGGCTATATCTCTTTACATTTTCATGATTTTGGCAGTGGGACTGGGTGTTTTCTCAATTTTGCAGGTAATTTA
>JAJZYT010000001.1:16472-182066 GCA_021797915.1 Thermoplasmata archaeon
TCAGAATTGGCTCGAGTAGGGAGATTATGGGTCAGCACAAAATAGGCACTACTCGGGCTATATCTCTTTACATTTTCATGATTTTGGCAGTGGGACTGGGTGTTTTCTCAATTTTGCAGGTAATTTAGTAAACAGAGCTCTCTAAATAGAACGAAATAGCAAAACAGCATCTATGAGATATTGGAAGTACTTTTCAAAGCTAAAGCGAGTGAGTGTTATTCGAGATCACTTCTCATCAGTCTACTAAAGGAAATGTAGTTATTCTAATTCCCAATATTTCTCCATGATTGTTTCTCCCCTCGATTACCGATATGGCAGGGAAGAGGTCAAGGCTATATTCTCTGAAGAATCAAACCTGAGAAACATGCTCGAAGTGGAGGCAGCACTTGCACAGGCGGAAGCGGAAGCGGGGATAGTGCCAAAGAAGGATGCAGACGAGATCCAAAAGCATGCAAATCTGGAGTCTGTCAGAATCGAAGAAGTAAAGAAAGTTGAGGGAGAAATAGGTCACAACGTTATGGCGATTGTGAAAGTTCTATCCGCTGCATCTGGAGAAAGTGGCAAATTCGTCCATCTAGGAGCCACATCCAATGACATTACGGACACGGCCAATGCACTGCAATTCAAGAGATTTTACTCCGTCCTGACTGATGATTTATTCAAGCTCTCAGATGTGCTCTACGAAATATCAAAGAAGAACGAACACACTGTCATGATAGGAAGAACCCACGGGCAGCACGCATTACCAATCACCCTTGGTCTCAAGACGTCCGTCTATCTTTCTGAAGTGATGCGACACATCTCCAGAGTGGAAGAATCTCAAAAGAGGGTACTGGTTGGGAAGTTCATGGGTGCAGTCGGGACAGGCGCAGCCCTAGGCAAACAAACCATGAAAGTTCAGACAATTCTAATGGAAAAACTCGGTTTGAAGGAAGAGGATGGTCCGACTCAGATAGTAGATAGAGATAGATATGTTGAGTATGTTTCGATAATTGCGAACATCGCAACTTCCCTCGAAAAATTTGGGACTGAGATCAGAAATTTGCAGAGACCCGAAATAGGCGAACTTCAAGAGCCGTTCGATGAGGCTAAGCAAGTAGGATCAAGCACAATGGCTCAGAAAATCAATCCCGTTAAATCGGAGAACATAGTATCATTGGCCAGAATAATACGAGGCTTCCTCAATCCAATGCACGAGTCGGCAATACTCTGGCACGAAAGAGACCTTACCAACAGCGCCTCTGAAAGATTCATCATCCCTTACGTTTCTATTCTAATAGACGACATTTTGAACAAAATGATATCCGTATTCAAGGGACTGAAGGTCAATTCTGAGAACATGTTGCGGAATGTCTTAAGCGATGATCTTGTACTCGGTGAAGCTTATCTGATGGCACTAGTGAACAATGGATATGGGAGGCAGGAGGCCCACGAGATAGTCAGGCGGGCATCTATGGAGGTGAGGGAAAAGGGGGGGGAGCTGAGGAACAGGGTAGAAGACTTGACTGGAAAGCAGATCAAGAAGTTGTCTCCGCTTGATTATACTGGCAACGCAGTTGAGATCACAGAGAAGATTCTTAGGAATTACGAAGAGGTTAAGAGAAATCGTGCATCTTGAGCAGGGTATGAGAAGGAGTTACCGACTATAAGGTTCAAATGACTTAATCTTCAGAGTTTAATTTGAAAGAGGGAGAATGAATAACTGGGAACGTTTCAATGAAAGATCGGAGAACTATGATCTTTACAGACCGAGGTATCCCGGTAAACTGCTTGACTTGCTTGAAAAGGAGACGGGTCTCGGTATGGACTCTGTCGTCGCAGACGTTGGGTCGGGAACAGGACTCCTCGCTGAATTAATCATCCAGTCAGGGTGCAATCTGTTCTGTATCGAACCGAATGAAGGAATGAGATCTATAGCACTCAAGAAGTTTACTGGGAACAAACTATGCACGATCCTAGGAGGAACCGCGGAGAACACCTCGCTGCATAGCGATTCCATTGATCTGATAACGGTCGGTCAGGCTTTTCATTGGTTCGAACCAAAGGCCACGAGAGTAGAATTCAAGCGTATCCTCAAACAGAACGGGCAGGTGTTGCTGGTCTGGAATACTCGTTCAAAATCTGAAGAAGGAATGAACGTTGAGTATGAGCGGTTGGTAAAAGAGTACAGCAAGGAATATCACGCAAGTGGAATGAGAGCCACAAATCCCAACTCAATAAACGAATTCTTCGGAGGGAATTACAGGTCCTTCAATATCAAGAATCTACAGAAGCTTGATCTGACCGGTCTAATTGGGAGATACCTTTCTGCATCATACGCAGTGAAAGAAAACGATCCACTTTTTATCAAAATCAAGAAGGAGTTCACGGATGCATTCGAGAGATACGAGGTTAAAGGGAAAGTCTCAATCGATTACGAGACGGAAGTGGTGTTGGGAAAAATAGAAATGTGACAGACCATCCGAACTAAACTTTTTATCGCATCACTGGTTGCTACCTGGTGGAGTCGGTAGGAAGGTTCTGTTTTTACAATTCGGATGGAACTTGCAACTTTCTGAGGAATGCGCCAACAAAGTGCAACCTGTGTCCTAACTTTATATCATTTCGAAAAGAAGCGCTGAATTTTTCAGAAGACTCGAAGTTGCCGGTCGATTATTTTGACCTTCCGATGAGCAGGGCAACTGGCAACCAGTTCCAGATGAGCTTGATCTAGATTATTCTAGGTATGATCAGTTCCCACAGTATCAGGAATAGTACAAACAGACTCACAGCGGTCACTATGGCATCCCTAGCCTTCCTGTTCTTCTGGAGCAGCGGAGTGTTAAGTAAAACATAACCTCCATCCAGTGGGACAATCGGAAGAAGGTTCATCAATCCAAGCGCGAAATTGAGCCAAAATAACCAGTAGAACAGGTATTCCAGATTTAGCGCAACAGGGTTAGAATATATTGAAGAGAGAAGCGGAGAAGGTAGGGGAAGCTCGAAATGGAATGGCAGACCTATATACACGAAAAATCCGATCACACCGCCTGAAGTCGGATTCCTCAATAGGTTCAGGTAGGAATATTGATCAAAAAGTTCGAGTCCAAGAAGTGAAACGTCAATTCCCATGAATGGATCGGACTTTGGAATACCTGGGTTAGAAACGCCGGATGCCAACAGATACGAATATCTTGAGGCAAAGGTCAAGCTGAAATTGTTGTAGCCAGTCCCATTGAATGTTTCCACAGAAACTGTCTGCCCCGCCTTGTACGTTGCTTCAATGTTTTCAAAATTTGTGACGTTCGTGATAGTATGGTTTCCGAGGGCTATGACAACGCTACCTGGAGTAATTCCTGCATTGTACGCAGGATAATTCTTTAATACAGACGAGATGTAAACACCGTAAATCACGGATTCAGTCAGGTGTTGTCCATTTCGCAGAAGAGATACATTAACGTGACTACCAGGTGTCAAAGAGAGATCGGTGAGTGCAGTTACGTTGGATACTGATATTCCGTTGACAGATTGTATTATGTCTCCCGGATGGAAAGCCGAACCCACTGAGGTTATTGAGGTCTGGACAGGTGCACCGGAAACGGGGGCAAACGTGAAAGCGATGAGGACTGCAAGCACTAGGAAAACGACAGCGAGGACTATATTAGTTCCAGGGCCAGCGGCAAAAATCTTGGCTCTTATCTTTGGTTCCACTTTTTTTGTTTCCTCTTCATCTGGTTCAACGAATGCCCCAACCGGTATAATGAACCACAATAGCCCCGTGCTTCTTACTGGAATCCCGAATCTTCTGGCAGCAATCCCGTGGGAAGCTTCGTGAAGTGCTACTGCAACTATCAAGCCTATTATCCCCCATACAATAGGTATTGCGGGGTTGATTCCGGGTAGTGCGAGCACATATGAAAGTGAAGGTACGGCACTCTTGGGGATTGACAGCACCAGGAATGCCTCGTAAATTAATAATGCAACACCAGCCGTAGCAAGAAAAGGCATTGCATAATAGAAGAAAGAAATGAAATAATCCCAGAATTTGTACTTCGAGATTCTTTCGATAGTCCTGACTCCCACCTGGGTCTTGATCAGCAGCGCAGGACCATATGGAGCAACGTGGTTCTTGAGCTTGGTGACTGCCACGTAGAATACCAGTATCCAAGCTGCTACAAGTAAAGTTATGATTAGGAGCCAGTTCACGGGTCGCCATCAGAATTAGTTTATTAATCATTTCTTAGGAAGAAATTTGTACATTGAATGTCCAAAAAACTCCCTTTTCAGTCTCCCTTCTTTCTATCAAGGATTTTCTCCAGAGCCCCAAAGCGTTGCACACATTCCACGAAACTTTCTGTTCAATCTTCGAATTCAAGTATCGTAGCTTGATTAATATTGTAGAACTAGTACTGAGTCCTCCCCTCCACTCTCACTACCCCTGCTCTTCTCAACCTCCTGTGTTGAGATACTGCAGGACAGCCAATTCTTTGAATTTCTCGATGTAAAGCCAAAATTATTTAAGGTGACCTAATTCTACACTTAATGAATTCGCAAACTATGGCAGTAGAAAATGGTAGCATATATGTTGAGAGCAATGGAAGTGGAACGCCAATTGTGCTGATCCACGCCGGATACCTCGACTGTAGAATGTGGGACAATCAGTTCGAGATGCTGTCAAAGGATAATATGGTGATAAGGTACGATGTGAGAGGGTATGGCAGGTCGAGTGAGCTCAATGGTATGTACTCGGATGCAAAGGATCTCAAGAATATCTTCGATAATTTGGAACTCAAGAAGGCAATATTAATCGGAGTCTCAAACGGTGGAAGGATCGCATTGGATTTCGCAGTGGAATACCCTGAGTTCGTCCACGCGCTTGTGCTGATGGATTCGGGCATAAGCGGCTACAGGCCAGAGAATACTGAAGAGGAGCACATATGGGATCAGTTCCAGTCTCACGAAACAAAGTACAACCAACTCATTAAAGAGGGGAATTTTAGGGGGGCAGCAGCTATAGATGTTGACCTTTGGACTAATCAAGTGCCAAACAAAGTCAGGGAAAAACTGCTGGATATTGCGACCGAAAATGCCAGGAAGTCTGCACGTTATGAATCAGGATTGCAGACATACCCAGTTCCTCCAGCATTTGATCGATTAGGCAATCTGAAGATGCCAGTACTAATCCTCGTAGGAAGCAAGGATTTGCCCGGCAGTGTTTTGCAAGGAAAGAGAATTCATACTATGATAGGGGGTTCTGTCCTCAAAATAATCGAAGGAGCTGACCATATTCCGAGCCTTTCTCGTCCTGATGAATTCAGCAAAGAAGTCCAGAACTTCTTGATCAGATTGACGTCCTCCGATACCAAATCCGTTAAGTGAGATGCACCTTGGTGAAATGGAGTTCCCGCGGATCTCTATAAGGATATATACCAATCTTCATTGTGGACGAAATGCAGGGAAAAGTAGAATGGACGAACGATTCCACTTTCATAGCTTCGGGCGATTCTGGACACTACACGATTCTTGATCATTCAGATGACAAGGCAAAACAGAAGGGAAGCTCCCCAACCGAAATGCTGCTTCAAGCGATGTGTGGGTGCACTGCAATGGATGTCATATCCATTCTGAAGAAAAAGAAAGAACCAGTAGTGGGACTGGATGTGATAGCTGATGGAACCAGAGCGTCAGAACATCCCAAAGTTTTCACCGACATCAGTATGGAATACATCGCATATGGAAATGTGAAGAAAGAGAGTCTAGACCGGGCAATCTCTCTCAGTCAGGAAAAATATTGTAATATTTCCATCACTCTGAAGAGAGCAGGGGTCCGGGTAAATGTTTCGAGCAGAGTTGTTGTAGAAAGGGAAACGGCTGGTAACAAAACAACCTGACTGGGCGGATCAGAAAGATATTACTGTATACCCTTGGGAAAGGAAGTAATCAATTCTGTCTCTGTAGTTTTCGAGACTTATTCCTTTTTCTTGAATTTCTACAGCTATACTCCGGCTCTTCGCTATACCAACGCACGCAGAGTCTATGACGCCTTCATCGATTAATTTCTTCAGATTCTTAGCACGGTCTCCGGTGGCACTGGCAATAAGTCTCTCACTCTCTCCAAAGAACAATATTTTCAGACTTTCAAACCTCTTCTCCTCGTTTAATTTCATTGCAGAATAGATGGCAGCATCAAACCTAGTTGGGGCCTCCTCACCACTCATCACTAAATAAAGCACCTTTGTCATGAAAGGTTATTCCTCCGGGAAATATAATCGTGCCTTCGCTCTAATTGCCAAGATAATCTCTCAAGATTTCCAAACACAAAATAGAATTAATCAAGGTGCTGGCAGTAGAATGTTACTCAGACGAAAATGAGTAACTCCCTAAGATATATATAAAGCACTACCTTTAACCTGAGATAATAGATGACTTGGCAAGATTCAGAGGTCAGAGAGTTAAAGGAAAACAAATACATATTGTTAGATGACGAGCCCTGTAAGATCGTAGAGATCACCACATCCAAGCCTGGAAAGCATGGTGAAGCCAAGGCGAGGATAGTTGCTATCGGGGTCTTTGACAACACGAAGAGGAGCGTCGTTTATCCAACAAAGCACAAGATCAAGGTACCGATCATCGAGAAGAAGACTGCTCAGATTCTCAGCATTACTCAAACTGAAGGATTGTTTATGGATATGGAAACATTTGAGCAATTCAACATCCCGATTCCAGAAGAGTTCAAGGAGAAGGCAGTGAGCGGAGTCGAGGTAGAGTACTGGGAGTCAATGGGCAAGAGAAAACTGATGAGAGTCTAAATGCCCTCACCCCTAAAATTCTGCGATTCCTCTGATAGCTATGAAAATGCCAAGTACATAATTTTCGGGGTTCCGTTTGATGCAACCGTATCCTATAGATCAGGGACAAAATTTGCGCCAAATGAAATAAGAAAAGCATCATACAACATGGAGAGTTATTCGATATTCAGAGGGGTAGACCTCAAGAATTCTGGCATATTTGATATGGGGGACATCGAAGAATACCACGACCCAGAAGATATGCTAGAAGAAGTCTATACTGTAGTTGACGGGATAGTATCCGACCACAAATTTCCGATTATGCTCGGTGGTGAACACAGCATTTCAACTGGTGCAATCAGGAGGATCAAGAGCAGAGTTGTCTTCATAGATGCCCACACTGACTTTAGGGACTCTTACATGGGAACAAAGAACTCACACGCTTGCGTTGCCAGAAGGGCAACCGAAATAGTTGGAAAGGAAAATGTGGTGTCAGTAGGTATTCGTTCGGTGTCGATGGAAGAAATTAGAGATGGTCCGCAGAAATATTTCACTAGTTTTGAAGTTAATTCCGACAGCAGTAAGTTGAAAACATTCCTCAATGAATTCGGCAAATCACCAATTTACTTTTCAATAGATTTTGATGGTTTCGATCCTGCGTATGCACCGGGGGTTGGAACGCCTGAGCCGTTCGGTCTGAATCCAATGGTAGTAATGGACATTCTGGACTCTGTTGGAGATAAATTGGTAGGTCTGGATCTAAATGAGATTACGCCAACTTTCGATAATGGCAATACCTCTATGCTTGCTGCACGAATTATTCAAGAAGTTGTATCTTATCTAGAATTGCCTAGAAATGAGTGACAATAAGGTATACAAAGAAGGCTACAAGGACGGAATCAAATTCGCTATTCTAGCAGCCAAAGCTCACGGAGTGAACGAGGAATTCATAAAGCGTCTGGAAAGGGAGTACTCGGGCGAAGATGGAGAGACGGCGGTGAAACTGGTTTATGGTGAAACCTACCTCATTTATGAAAAGAGGAACCTGAAGGGGATGGAAATTATATCCGGCGTGGTGACGCAGGGCTTTCCAGCCATAGTGATGAGCAGGGATGCCAAGAGCGGACTCACATCGTTTGGTAACGTAAAATTCGCACTCATTACTTACGATGAGTCGCTGGGAGGGTTCAACCCAACCCAGTTGAGTCAGATGCAGGAATATGTCATAAGCAACCTGAAGGATCGTAGCGTCCTTTACCTGGATTGCTTAGATTATATCTTTTCCACTTCAACTTCGGTTCAGAACGTGATCAGATTCCTGACTGTCTTAAAAGACAAGGTCCTGGACAAGAACGGAATATTCATCCTGTCTTTGAACAAAGACGCTATCGGAAAAGCAGAATTATCAATGATAGAAAAAGAGTTCAAGAATACGATCAAAATCAAGACGGACTAGCGAGGTTTATCACGTCCACCCTTGAGGGGGTAGGTATCTTGTGGGAGGCCATTCTGAGTGCTTCCTTCGCCTTATCCTCGCCAGACTTGGGTATCCTAACTATCAAGATTATCGAACCTGCCTTGACTCTTGCTGCAGTTCCAACTGGTCTTCCAAAAGCCAAGCTCATACCACTCGATATTCTATCTGCTCCCGCACCGGTAGCCATTTTGTGTTCCCTGATAACGTGGTGTGGGAATGGTATAACTCTCATGAAATACCCCTTTTCTCCAAAGTCCTTGATAAGCAATCGATTAGACTTAACTCTGGCTGCCTCAAGCGCAGTGTGCCTAATCTGACACGACTCCTCTGCGACTAGTCTTAGCTCAAGATCATAATTTCCATTGACGTCTCCACCTACATATTGCTGTATCCTTGATGCTGGGACTCCTCCCATGTACTCTCGCTTCGTATACGCGGGTCCGGTTATTTTCCTATACATCCTTCCCGGCTTTCTTACCATTTATACTACCTTTCAGGAAAATGATTCAGAATATATAATCATTCTGAGGTCATTCAACGAAAGGTTATTTAGCTGTAAACAATGATTACCAGAGGAAATGGACGAAATCTGGATCGAGAAGTATAGACCGAAGAAACTCGATGAAGTTGTAGGTCAGTCAGTCGTTGTGGAGAGACTCAGGAGTTATATAAAACAGAAGAACATACCACACCTCTTGTTTGCTGGCCCTCCAGGCACTGGGAAGACGACTGCTGCTACTGTTCTCGCTAGGGAATTCTACGGGGAAGAGTGGAAAGAGAATTTTCTGGAACTGAATGCTTCTGACGACAGAGGTATTAAGATGGTCAGGGAGACGGTGAAAGATTATTCGAGGATCCTCCCTAACAATCCACTTGGATTCAAGATTCTGTTTCTGGATGAAGCAGATTATATGACCGATGAAGCGCAAGCGGCCTTGAGAAGGACTATGGAGAACTTCACCAGAACGACACGTTTCATTATTTCTTGCAATTATTCATCAAAGATAATTGAGCCAATCCAGTCGAGGGCAGCCATCTTCAGATTTAAGGCCCTGCCCACAGAATCCGTAGTATCGGCACTTGGAGAAATACTGAAAGTGGAAGGAATAGATTACGAGAAAAAATCATTGGATGTTATAGCAGAGTTATCGTACGGTGACATGAGAAAAGCAATAAATACTCTCCAAGTTGCGGCCACTTATTCGCCGAAAATAACTGTAAATTCCATTTACGAGGCCGCTGGTCTAGTTCACAAAGATTGGGCGGTACAGGTGCTGACGCTGGCCCTGAAGGGGGATATATCAAAGGCTAGATCAATGCTTGAAGAGGCAGTTATCAAGCAGGGAATTTCCGGGCAGGATGTGGTAGAGCAATTTCACCGCGTTGTTTATGATCTTCCGGTGGAGGATGAACTGAAGGCGGGTATCCTTTATTCGTTAGGTGAGATAGATTTCAGGATTTCTGAAGGTGCGAGAGAAATAATACAACTTGAAAGTTTTCTCGGGTATCTTTACAAGAAGGGTGCAAAATGAGGGGTGGATGCTGCGGTAAACGGAACTGTTTATGAGCGAGAGCTGAAACTGATACTGGCGGGAAACGAAGACAAGCTTGGTAAGATTGGCTGGATAAGAGAGGATGTGAAGGAAAGAATAAAGTCCAGGCCTTTTCTAGTTGTGAGGGCAGCAGGTAGTCACGGATTCGATATAATCATCATTAGACACGATCTGAGCATTCCCATTGAGATCAAGAGTTCCAAGGAAAAGATACTAAACTTCTCTTCTTCTTCGGCACGTTCTCAGGAACAGGCAGAAGAATATGTGGAAATGATATCAAAGACCGGTGTAATGCCGCTGTACGCATTTAGGTTAAAGAGCGTGAATGGCGACCCCTGGAGAATTTTTACCTTTGATTCGCAGTATGAAGGAAGATACAGAATATTTGCAAAGAATATACCAAAATTAGAAGTCACTAAAGGAGGCTCTTATTCCATGAAGTGGGAGAAAGGTCTCCAGTTAACTTCTCTTTTAGAATATCTGTTTTGATGCTTGTAGAATCTACGCCGTTGCTTCGACCAATTTCTCTTTCTGTACACCCCTTGGGAACTCTACACCCCTCTCGACACGCTTGTACTCAATGCTGGATGGAGTCAGTTTACCAAGGATATATTCAAGAGCATTCTCCGCATTTTCCGTTGGACCACAAGTAAAGATGTCAAGTGCAACCAGTCCATACTCTGGCCATGTATGAAAGCTAAGATGTGATTCAGCAAGTAGTACGATGCCACTCACACCATTCGGTGTGAATTGATGATAATACGATCTGATTTTTGTAAGTTTACCGTACCGTACTGCAGATTCCACTATTGGCTGCATAGACTCTACCTTTGAAATTTTCTGAGGGTCAACCCCCTTAAGATCGCCTACAAGATGAATTCCTATGGACACCTACTTGTCACCGATTCCTGTGAAGAGAGACTTATATATAAAGTTTGATTTTTCACCCTTAAAGAAAATACTGGATTATTCACAATAAAACGAACACAAATCGTAATTCATGCTCCAAACAATATTACATCCCTATATTTCCAGCTATTACGATTTACAGATAGTATTGAATTTAACGAATGCCATCCACGCACGATTTTGAAGATATAATCAAATTCGTAACCGAGTAAAAATATTGATTAGAATTCTTGAATAAGTTGAGAATTAGAATGAACATGTAGGCTGTCTCTTATATAGTCTGAGAGAAAAGGTTAATAGGGTAGTCAGTCTGCAGATGCTGAGCAAAAAGCTCTAGACAAAGGATTGGTAGTATATATGGACGAATTTACAAAAGTGAAGGATCTCAACCAGGGATCCAAGAGAGTGACTGTTTTGGCAAAGGTTTTGAATGTTGGCGAGGCAAAAGACATACAGACAAGATATGGCGAACAGAAAAAAGTAACCGAAGCAGTCCTAGGCGACGAGACGGCAAAAGTGACAATGTCACTCTGGAATGAACAGGCGAGCCAAGTAGAAAATGGCGACAGCGTTGTAGTTGAGAACGGCTACGTAAGCTTTGTTAGGGGACACATGAGACTCAACGTCGGAAAGTACGGAGCAATAAAGAAATCCGATTCCGCAGTTGAATCAGTAAATGAGTCTCTTGACATGAGTGAGAAGGAATATCAGCCTGATGAGGTTGATAGAAGACCCAGAAGAAGCTTCAACAACAACAGGAATTTCAGAAGCAGGTTCTAAGCGGAATTTATTTTTCAATAATTCCGACGCAAAATTTTCCTTTTTTATCTTTTATTACAATTTCTTCAACGTCAAGATCGTATTGGAATATTATATCATAAACCCTTTTTAGACTCGGAAAATCGCAGATCTTACAGTTGAGCGGCTCTTTTAGCGATACTTCCCCGTCTCGGTAATGGAATGAGATCAATGGAAGATTCTGACAATTGCTGCCGTACCTGAGCAGTGC
This sequence comes from Thermoplasmata archaeon, assembly GCA_021797915.1. GTDB lineage: Archaea > Thermoplasmatota > Thermoplasmata > Thermoplasmatales. The sequence continues at coordinate 28,188 of JAJZYT010000001.1, forward strand.
AGTGCTATTGGTCAGTACCTCTACCCTCTCGTCTAGTCTTGTCGCAATAAACGGAACTCCAGTGTAGTTATTCTTGAATGTCTTAATGTGACATTCCTTGCAGAGCGTGATGAGATTCTTAGTAGAATCGGAACCTCCTGCAATTCTAGGTACAATGTGATGAACTTCTACCTCCACTCTCAGTCGGCTCACTCCTTCCTTGTCCTCTGAAATCATCGGCGCTTTCCCACAAATTCTGCACTTATATTCGTCCCTTTCCAATGCGATTATCTTTGCAGTGTTCCAGGAGTTATCGGTCTCTTCTATGCTTCCAGAACTGACATAGTCGTAAACCTCCCCATATTGGGAGTATTTTCTGTTAAGTCTTTCCAGCCTTTCCTCAATGTTGCCTTTCATCGTCAATTCAATTTGAGGGTTAGATACGCATTAAGATAATATCATTGTGTTTCCAATCAAAATGACATGAAATTGAAAACACGAGATGGAAAATTTCTGAACTATTGCTCAAGTCAAAGTAAATTTGTAACCTATAATTAGTGGCGTATCAATCGACAAAAAACTCCTCGTTTTCCTACTTATATTTATTAGCTAGTTTTCATAAGAGGATTGAATCAAAGTGAGTTTCACATTATCAGGTATTATTCAGTACTTTGTTCAAGAATCACTTGCATTGATGAGTAGTTTGGGACCTGCGGGAGTATTCCTCCTGATGGTCCTTGAGGGATTAGGACTTCCTTTCCCATCAGAAGTTATAATGGTATTTGCCGGTTTTCTCTCGGTTGGAAATGTTGGACTGTTCGTGGTTTACGCTTTGGCGGGCTCTGTTGGAGGGTTCGTCGGAAATCTGCTATTGTACTATATTTCAGTGTACGGTGGTAGACCGTTGATTCTCTTTATAGGGAGGTACGTCGGTTTGAAGGAGGAGCATCTCCAGAGAACTGAGAAGTGGTTCGATGCACGAGGAGAGTGGACGGTATTTTTCGGAAGATTCGTCCCCGGATTTAGATCTTACATGAGTGTCCCTGCGGGAGTGTCAAAGATGAACGTTGTAAGGTTCTCAATTTTGACCTTCTCCGGATCACTGATATGGTCTACTGCCCTCGAGGCCGGTGGATATGCCCTCGGTAGGTCGTGGAACAAGCTGGTTCCGATAATAAGCACCGTTGGAACAGTACTGCTTGTGATATTCGTATTAGCATTCTTGGGATATTTCATCTACAGGTTCTATGTGAAGAGAAAGAAGGAAGAAAAAGTTGGACCACCCGAAAATTCGCAACAGGCAAAAGGGATGAAGTAGTTTCTCAGGTAAGCTATATCTCAGAGGACTCCAAACGATATGAAGAAATATGCCACCAGAACGGCAGCGACTGCAAAAATTGCTCCCCAGTAAGTTTTGTTCCATGCGAAAACCTTACTTCCGTCGAGCGGTGGGAAAGGAATGAGGTTGAATAGTCCGAGCCAGAGATTTATGTAAACAAGGAAATAGACGGCTGCATAAAATTCAAAATGAAGTGGGACAAATAGAAGGACGGGCAACAGAGCAATTCCCATAACAAGGTTTGCTATTGGTCCTGCCATAGCTATCTTGCCTTCCCTTATCGGATTTCTGTAGCTGGCAAAGTATACGGCGCCTGGAAGTGCAAAAAGAAAGCCAATGAGTCCAGTTACGATCGTTAGCACGAGTCCTAGGGGCCACATTCTAAACTCGGACCAGGCCCCAAAGTGAATCGCAGTGAATTTGTGGCTCATTTCATGTATAAGAAAAGCGGTAATGGTCATCAAAAAACCTATTCCCAACGCAGACAAGATTGGCAGCTTAAGAGGAACACCGTTCACTTTGAATGTTGTACGGTATATGATGAGGAAAAGAGCTACAGAGAGAGTGACCACTGAAATGGCAATGTCTTGAACCTCTTTCTTAGAGAAGTTGCTTTTCTTGTACGTAATGGTGTAGGTGGCCATCTGGCCATGAAGTCAATTTTAATATATAATCTGAGCAGTCTATTTTGAAAATACATAGGCGTCCTCACAAAATATTTATCAATCAATTTTGTCAATGGTTCAAGGAGAGGAAAAAGAATGGTAAAACTAACCTGGTATGGCCATGCCGCGTGGCAGATTGATTTTAACGATGCCACCGTGGTGGTCGATCCGTTTCTGAACAATAATCCAAAATCACCCATAAAGGCAGAAAATCTGAAAAAAGTGGATTTTGTGATAGTGACCCACAACCACGATGACCACCTTGGAGATGCGTTCGAAATTACCAAGAACAAGGGTGCCAAACTGATATCGATGTTTGAAAACGTTCTCCCAGGTTCAGAGAAAGGCATACCCGACGAAAACCTGGTAGGAATGAACATTGGCAACCAGGTAAACTTTGGTAAGATCAAGGTTGGTCTGGTTCCTGCGGTACACAGTGGGAACTGTGCAGGAGCTGTGATAACGGGGGACGGAGTAACAATTTATCACGCAGGGGATACTGGACTATTCGGAGACATGAAACTTATAGGCCAGATGTACAAACCAAAGGTCTCACTGCTGCCAACGGGGGGATTCTTCACGATGGGACCGAAAGAGGCGGCGATGGCAGCAAGGATGATCGGGTCAGAAATCGTCATGCCTATGCACTATGGCACATTCCCACCAATTGACTCGAATCCAAACGAGTTTCGCGATGCGCTGGGAGACGAGTTCAAGGTTCCAATTATGAAACCTGGAGAGTCATTCATAGTATAACAAATAAAAGACAAAGGCTAAATTTCTTGATTTCCTATTCAGATGTGCCCACGGAAAACTATCTCGGTTTCGACATTGGAGGAACAAAGATCACTGCAGTACTTGCATCGAGCGAAGGTCGAGTGAAGAAAAGATTAGAAGTTAAGACGAGGAAGTTCAGAGGGGTAGCAGAACTAATCGACCAGATACAGGTGACAGGAAAACAGTTTGACCATTTTGATGAAGTAGGCGTCATATTCCCCGCACCTATTTCTAACAGTGGTATCTCATTAACTGCACCCAACCTCATCGGATGGGATGAAGTCAACATTCGGAAAAGGTTGAAGCAGATCTTTCACAGAGAAGTGTTCATAGAGAATGATGCTACTGCCCAAGCTATATCCGTCAAACTTTTTGACAAGGGAAAGAAGTACAGGAACTATGTCTATCTCGTTGTGGGGACAGGAATTGGAGGAGGGATATTTTTCAACAATGAAGTCTACAGGGGTGGAAATGGATACGCAGGGGAGCTCGGACACACGGTAGTACTCGCAAATGGCCCACTATGTGGTTGCGGTCGGAGGGGCTGCATAGAATCTCTTGCCTCCGGGCGGTCGCTCGCCAGGAGAGCAATTGAAAACTCCAAAGAAGTAAGGAACTCCCCATTCTTATCTTCTATACCGCTAGAAAGGATTTCGGCCGAGGATATTTTTAGCGGGCGAAAACTCGGAGACCATTTCTGCACTTTTCTGGTGGATGAAACGGTGTATTACCTATCTGTAGCTATAGCCAACTACGTAAATGAGTTTGACCCAGAGGCCATATTTCTGGGGGGAGGCATGATGAAAAATGACCCTGCGTTTGTGTCAGAACTAAAGGATGCAGTGGACAATGAGCTCGGGAAGTATTACAGAGACGTTCCTATTATGAGGGTTGCGGACAGAACAGTAGAATTGGCCCCGATAGCACTTCCAATCTACGAAACAATGAAACGAAAAAAGAACTGACTTTAGGATCTTCATATATCTGTACAGCGACATTGAGTGCCATGGAGTGAGAAATGTTTTTAGCCATATTTCTATGAATAGCCATATGTCGAAAATAAAAGATATAGAGATATTGGAGTTGGGAGAGGAAGGAGAGAAGTCCAGTCCTTGGAGTTCCACAATTCTTGTCCTTAGGCTCATAACAAGCGATGGGGAGATGGGTTATGGTGAGGCCCCAACTACATTGATGACTCGACCTGTTTATGAGGAAATGAGGGAAGTTGGAAGAATATTCCTTAACAAAGAAGTTGATGATATTAGGAAAAACTACCTTGAATTTTACAAGCACTCCTTCTATCTGCCTGTATCTATGGAATCAACCGCCGCCCTAAGTGCATTTGAGATAGCATCCTGGGACATAGTGGGCAAACAATATGGGGCTCCTATCTACAATCTACTGGGAGGAAGGGTCACGGAAGATGTAAGAGCTTATGCAAACGGCTGGTACGACGAATGCATAACCCCCCAAGACTTCCTGACCAAGGCAAAGGAAGTAGAAAGGATGGGGTTCACTGCAGCAAAGTTTGACCCATTTGGGCCAAATTATGACAAGATAGATGAAAAGGGGGTCGAAAAGGCGAGAAAGATAATTGAGACCCTAAAGGAGAAAACGAAATTGGATCTTCTCATAGAGTGTCACGGGAGATTTTCTGCGAATTCTGCTATCAGGATGGCAGAGGGAATCGAGGACCTTGACCCATTTTTTGTGGAGGAACCAGTTCATCCAGATCAGATTACCGGTTTGAAGAGACTCAGGGAGAGGACGGATGTGAGGATAGCACTTGGCGAGAGAGTTCTGAACAAGAATCTATTCCTGCCATACTTTACATCAGACTTGGTAGACGTTATTCAGCCGGATGTAACAAACGTCGGGGGAATAATACAGGGCAAAGAATCAGCCATTCTGGCCGATTCGTTTGGAGTGGAAGTAGCTTACCATAATGCATTCGGACCAATTCAAACCGCAGCCACACTCCACCTAGATTACAGCATATCGAATTTTCTGATCCAGGAGAGCTTCGAGAAATTCTGGCCTAAGTGGAAGAAGGGGCTGGTCAAGTCAGGATACAATCTGGATGATGGACATTTCTCCCTGAGCGGGAAACCAGGCCTGGGGATTGAGATTGATGAGAAGATTATCGACACCTACAAGACACAAAGAATGGAACCATTCAACCCGAATGAACCTCCTTGGGTAGTCAAAGGAACATTCAAAGCAAGGTGATTCAATTGCACATATATGACCTGTCGGTCCCGCTTGAGAAACACACACCATATTTTAAGGGTGATCCGGTGCCCCTAATTGAACAGTACAAGACAATAGAGAGGGATGGATACAACATAAAGTCACTGACCATTGGAACTCATACGGGGACTCACCTGGATGCACCGGCGCACTTCATAAAGGGAGGGAAGACCATAGATCAACTGGATCTGTCAGATCTCAGGGGATCCGGAACATGCATTTCTTACGACCCATCGGCAAAGATAGTGTTGCCTGAGAAACACCACGAGATAATCCTCCTGTACACTGGATATAATACGAAATGGAGTACTTACGGTACTTTTGAGAATTTTACTTACATAAACAAGGAAGATGCAGAGACCCTCAGAGAATACGGCGTGAAGCTCGTTGGAATAGATTCTCCATCTGCTGAAATTCAGGACTCCAAGGGGTTTGAGACTCATCATATCCTTCTCGGCAGTTTGATACCGATAGTTGAGAATCTTAACTCTTTGACACTGGCAAAATTAGTAAATCACACATTCTCAGTGGAGGTAATGCCAATCTTGGTAAATGGTGGAGATGGAGCTCCCGCAAGAGTAATCGCGATAGAGGAATGAGCATGAGAGCAATAACAACAGTTCCCCCAGGTGGAGGAGTCAAGCTGTCAGAGGTAAATGAAGAAAAGGGCGATGGTATCAGAGTAAGAACATTTAGAACTGGAATATGTGGTACGGACAAGGAGATTGCAGCAGGGAAGCTTTCTTTTGCAAGACCCGAAATTGGAAATTCATTGATAATCGGACACGAGGCAGTGGGTGTCGTAACAGAATCAAACGGAAATTACGAATTCAAGGAAGGAGATATTGTGGTCCCTATGGTGAGAAGACCCGGGAGCTGCAGAATGTGCAGATTGGGAAGACAGGACTATTGTGAAGATGGAGAATTTGTGGAAGCGGGAATCAGGGGGAAGAACGGGTTCATGAGGGATGAATTCACAGAGGATCCGCGTTTTCTGGTCAGAGTGGAGAACAAGTCAATACAGGATCTCGCAGTGCTCACGGAGCCACTCAAGAATGTGATGAAGATGAAGGAAATATTCCAATTTCTCAGAATGAGGATCCCATGGTATTGCGAGGATTCTACTCTCTCCTGCAAGAACATGTATGTGTTTGGAACTGGGACTGAGGGACTCCTTATCTCGATTGTTTTCAAAACGTTGGGCTTGAACGTGATTGAAGTCAACAGGCACCCTCTTGACGAGAATGTGATGAATTACTTGGAACGGAACAAGATCGATTATCTAGATACTTCTTCAGAAGGTATTGACAAAAAGGTGAAGGATAAACCGATGGATGCTGCAATTGACGCGGTTGGTTCGATGGACGTACTGAGGGAGATTACCGATAATATCAGGAACAACGGAATAGCAATCATGTTCGGTACGAGCGGTCAACTTCCATCCTCAAACTTCGATGTGCTAGAGAACTTGGTGGACAGAAATCTTACGATAGCTGGGAGTGTCGATGGAGCAAAAGCTCACTATTCCGATGCTGTGAAGTTCATTGAAACTCATGGCAAAGTAATGGAGATGGATAAATTGATAACGGGAACCTATGAACCAGATAACTTGAAGATATTTATGGAGAAAGAAAAACAGGAGATAAAAAAGGTAATAGCTTGGTCGTGATTTTCCCTCAAGGAGCTAAATCTTGAGGAGTGGACTTCGTAACATCTACATCTACACATTTTTCTACACATTTCTCCTTCTAAATCCAATATGGGTCCTGTATTTACTGAATATCGGGTATAGTATTTTTTATGTTACTGTTCTGGACGTAGTCTTCTATCTCACAATAGTTCTTACAAGTATTCCAATGGGACGAATCACAGATTCCATTGGGAGGAAGAAGGCATTGTTCATTTCATCGATTCTAACGGGAGTGGGGATCATATTTTTTGGACTGTTCCAGTCATTCTTGGGCATCGCAATCAGCTATGTCGTATGGGGAATAGGTGTTGCAATAAATTCTGTTGCACTTGAGAGTGTGACGTATGAATACACGATGTCTCACGAAATGAAGTATCTGCAGATCATCGGTGTTGTAAACTTTTTGTCAGCAATATCAGTTGCTATCGCATCCCTTCTAGGAGGTTATATCGGAGAGTACATAGGACTGAAAGTTGTTGTTATTCTGACCGCATTCGTAGTTCTGTCATCGTCACTTTTCACTCTAAAGTTGAAAGAGAGGAAGAGAGAACTCACCCGTAACAAGTTCTCGCTGAAGTTAGGGAATTACATAAAGGATAGAAGAATCTTGAGCATAATTCTGCTCAGAGTCGCACTATTGCTCAACATCAACATGATGCTAATTTTCAAGCAGCCGTACTACAAGGAAATGGGAATAGATACCGGGATGATAGGAGTGATATTTTTTGTGGACGTGCTCCTGAGGGGCCTTGCTTCCCTGAACACGCACCGTTTGGCTTTCATTGCTAGGAATAGATTCTTCGCCATGCTGCTCTTCACTTCGCTCACCTTCTTCACCATCTACATCCCTGGCCTGATTGAAAATTGGATATCCCTTGTTTTCTTGATACTCAATTCGGTAATATTCGGATTCTATTCAAACATCCTGAGCGAGGAAGTCAATGAACTGGTGCCTTCAGAGGTCAGGGCAACCGTTCTGTCAGTGATATTTCTCGTGAGTTCACTCCTTACTGCGGTCGCAGAACCATTCTTGGGTTATTCTGCGACGGTAATCGGACTTGAGAAGACACTGCTGATATTCAGCATGATTTTCTTGATCTTGTCAACTCTAGCGATATTCATCCATATTATGGGGAGGGACAGCACTAGTTTCAAACTGGAACTAGACAAGAAGGGAAGTCAATCCTGAATCATTCTGATAGAGCGATCTCTGATCTTCTCCAAAATGAAATTGTCCAAGGGATAGGAAAATTGGCAAATTTCAATCCCTTCCACGAACTTAGCCAGTTCTTTCTTCGCCTCCACAAAAAGACGCATTGCATTTGACTTATGATCCATCTGAAAGTGTACCATCGAGACGCAGAGAAGCACTACTCCATGAAAGAACTTACTTCTATGGTCTTGGAAGTGCTTCCAGTAATCTTCGAACAACTCGTGTGCAAGCCAGTATTTTTCTTCGCCCACCAAATTGAAGCCTTCAACTATACCATCCTTCAATTCACTTGTCGTACCAAGCAGTAGAGATTCACCACGTACAAAGACGCAAATCTCATAGAAATCATTCAGCGCTGAAATGTATTCCAATCCGTCTTCAACGGTTTGGAACCTCAAGTCGACTTCTAGTGAGTTTTTTCCATGCCTTAGGATTTGAAATTTGCTAGTCCCAAATCTCAGTGAGTCCATATTCCAAGTAAACAATAGTATCCGAAATTTCCAATCCAGCATTGATTGCTTATATGAGTTCCGGACTTAAAATTGAGCCCATCATCAGCGCTTACAATTTATTGATAAGATTTTCAGAATATAATAGACAAAATTGAATAGCTGTAGGTGCAATCGGGTTGGCAAGAATGAAGAAAACAGTCTTGAATAAGGGTGAGGTGAAGATTTCCCCTCTACCTCCGGACAGATGGGAAGATTTTAAGAGTCTTAGATTGCGAAGTCTCAAGGAGGAACCGATGGCATTCCTAAGTTCATACGATGACGAGGCAAACCTGAGTAAAGATGAATGGGAGAGAAGAATCAAGAATGTTGTGTTTGCCATTGTTGATGGAAAACCAATTGGAATGATGACTTTTGTTCTGAGGGGAAGGGTTAAGAACCGCCACATTGCTGACATTTTTGGAGTTTATGTTGAAAAGAAATTTAGAGAAAAGGGAATAGGGAATAGACTGCTGAGGCACGTCATTTCCCGGATTAAGAAGAATGATAGAATTTCAAAGATATCACTTTCAGTGGTAGCAGACCAGACTCCTGCGGTAAGCTTGTACATGAAATATGGATTTAAGGTGGTAGGGATCTTAGAAAGAGAGCTCAAACTCAATGGAAACTATTACGACGAGCTTGTAATGGAAAAAATCCTTTGAAAAACCTAAACTTTGTTCTGTATCTTGCTGAGTTCTACGGATGTTTCGATTGAAAAAACTTTGAACTCTATTTGCTTAGTAAAGACACGTATAGATCGAATTGGACAGTTATAATAGTCGTGTTGATTGTAGTTTTTTCATTGTTTCGCTTATGAAATAGTGCATTGTTTCTTTTCGACTGTGGACTGCCTCACAAAGCATGCATAAGCTCATGGATACCTTGTGCTGAACATTTCCTTCAACTTTTCAAATTAGAACGTAATTGAAGTGTTCATTTAACCATATTGCAGCCAGACTTCAGTGTAATCACGCCGTGGGGGAGATTTGAACTCCCGATCTCGTGAGAGAACCAGATCTCAAGTCTGGCGCGTTAGGCCGCTTCGCTACCACGGCTCAACGGTTATTTACGTGATTGATATAACCTTTTACTGATGGATTTTACAGGGGTTTTGAAGAAAATAAAGGAAGATGACAGGTACAAGGCTGCAAAGTCGGTGGCTGTCCAGCTACCGGAGGGAATGAAGAGAAGAATAGGAGACATCACAAAAGAGTTCAAGGATAAAGAGCTCGTTTTTGTGGGAGATCCGTTTTGGGGTGCTTGTGACTTACCTCAAAACGGGAACTGGGACCTACTTGTACAGTTTGGACACAGTCCAATTCCTAACCTAGGTTCATTTTCCAATGTGATTTTTGAAGAAATCCAAGAAGAATTGGATTTTGATATAGAAGGTGCAAAAATTCCTTTCCATTCCTTGATCCTGACGTCGAACGTCACTTATTCGAACCAACTTCCGAGAATCAAGAAGAAGCTTGAGGATTCTGGTATCGCCGTTACTCTGAAGAAGGGAGACTCCAGAGTATTCTATCCTGGTCAGATATTGGGGTGTAATATCTCTACTGCGAGAGGAACAGAGGAAAACGTCCTTTTCATAGGTGAAGGAGTCTTTCACCCACTGGGAATTGCCCTCGGTTTACCTGAAAAGAGAGTAATAGCCTTCAACCCGAAGACGGGAGAATATCTTGACATGGAAAGGGAGAAGAGAAAGTTCCTTGCACAGCGGTATAACGCAATTGACATAGCTTCAAGAGCCAAGAAATTCGGTATTATAGTATCCACCAAGGTCGGACAGACAAGGTACTCCCTGGCGAGAGTGGCTTCAAAATTATTGAATGAAGCTGGAAGAATATCGTTCATCATTACTCTTGACCTGGTAAGGGACGAAGAGCTCCTGAATTTCCCAGCTGAAGTGTATGTAAATACTGCATGCCCGAGAGTAACCGTCGAGGATTACGGCACCTTCTCCAGACCAGTCATCTCATTCTATGAGCTCCAGATGGCACTTGGTCTCAAAGATAAAAGTAGATATATATTCGATGAAATTGTTATGACGGATGAAATTGGCAGTACTAGTTTCCGGAAACGGGACTAACCTACAATCCATAATTGACTCTGTCGACGATGGTTACCTCCCCAAAGTACAGATTTCATACGTTGTTTCCAGCAATCCGGAAGCTTACGCCTTGAAGAGAGCAGAAAAGAAAAATATCAACACAATAGTTATCCAGAAAAAGGACATTACTTCCATCCTGAAGCCAATTTTCGAAGAAGTGGACTTGATAGTTCTTGCTGGGTTCCTCTGGATACTTCCCGATGAACTCTTGAATATTCGGCCCATAATCAATGTTCATCCCTCCCTGCTCCCCCTCTTTGGTGGGAAGGGAATGTATGGAACTAAGGTGAGCAGTGCAATTCTAAACAGTGGGATGAAGGTCTCCGGGCCAACAGTTCATTTGGTGACCAATGACATAGATGGTGGTCCAATAATATTGCAGAAATGTCTGGAAGTGATGGACGATGATACTCCTGAAAGTCTCCTAGAAAGAACGCACCCCCTAGAGCATCAGATACTCGTAGAAGCGATCAAACTAATGAGTGAAAAGGAATATAAAATAGAAAGGAAAAGAGTAATCTTTTCCTAAGTTCAAGCTATCTTTCTTCCGATCGAGTTCTCGTAGTAAGCTATTACCTTTGCTTTGTCTTCGTCAGAATACTTCCTGAAGAATTTCTCCTCTTTGAGGATCTTCCCTGTCTTCTCTTCATAGGCCTTTGGTTCCATGGAGAATCTCCTCTGGGTTGCATCCCTGTAAAGCTCAGGTATAACGTTGAAGGCGCAGAAAGGAACTACCTTGCCGTCTGGCATAGCGTAGTGAATATCGCATCTCTCCACCCTGTCGACATCGTACGTGTAAGGATCCATGAAGTGCATGAATCCCACGAACATTGACTTGTAGTGGAAAGCTTTCAGTCCGTGGTAGTCTCCGCCAGTGAATGCTCCGAATATCATTTCCCTCATCTTGAAACCTTCCGGTGCGTGCTTTTCGTCCACGAAAGTATTCAGTTTTCTTAGGAGTGCAGTCAGTGCAGATGCCTTCTTAAGGGACTTCACTTTAGACTCGTTTATGTCGGTAGACAACTCGTTCAGATACTCGAACAGCCCTTCCACGTCTATGAACTTCGTGATGGGTATGATCGATCCGTCTGGTTGCTTGAATATGTACGTTCCCATTCCGCAAGCGAAGTGAATGCTCAACCTATAGGTAGGCTTGCCCTTCAGTGCTTCTACGAAGTTTGTGACTGCAGTCGTGCTAGGAACTGTGAAGAATGCTTCCCTTCCAATAGCTCCATCAGTCTGTGCTTCGATCTTCTTGATGCAGCCTGGTATCGTGACCCTCTGTCTCTCTCTGAGTTTGTCTGGCATTCTTCCAACGAGTGAAACTGGCTGGAAGTTTACGCTTCGAACAACGTCAATGTTAGAGAGACCAAACTTAATTATATCTCCAAGCTCACCGTCATTGACTCCACCGATAACAGTCGGAACAAGTACAACTCCAACGTTTGCCTTTCTGTATGTATTCAGCGCTTCCGGGATTTCCCAGAAGTTCTTCGGATTCGATCTAGGGGTCACACCATCGAATGATGTGTAGATAACGTTTGACCCAGCGTCACGGCACTTCTCTATAAATTCTAAATCCCTGGATGCCCTGATGCTGTTTGTATTCAGCTGGACGTGCTCATATCCCTCTTCCCTTGCGATCTTTATGATTTCAGGGAGGTCCTCTCTCATCGTTGGCTCTCCACCAGTGAGCTGAACTGCGTTGGCTCCAACTGGCTTCTCATTCCTCATTCTCCTGAGCATCATCCTAATTTGCTCTTGGGTCGGCTCGTAAATGGGGTCGTTCTCCTTTGCATAGAAGAAACAGTACCAGCACGATAGATCGCATCTGTTTGTGAGAACAACGTTTCCCAGTCCAGTGTGGCTCTTGTGTTTGACGCAAAGACCGCAGTGAGTCGGGCAATTGATCTTTTCTGCGGCAAGGCTGATCATAGGGTTCTCAAGTTTGATACCCTTGTCAAGCCACTTCTTAGCCTTCATGTACATGTCATAGTCTTCCCAATACTTCTCCTTCGTAACACCGTGTTCCGGGCACTCCTTGATCATTCTGACCTCGCCACCCTCTGCATAGACCAGGGCAGGAATCTTCATCCTGTCAAACTTGTTTTCTGCAACACACTCTGGACACAGAGATGCCGTTACTCTGATGGCTAACATACCGGGGTTGATCAAATGGCCGAATTTCTCGTAAACTTCATCCAAATTTTTCATCTTTGAATTTGGACTGATTTCGAATTCCGGAGATAGTATGGATTCGAATGCTTGATCCATAGCGCTACAAATTATGACCCTATTAAAGAGCTTTTGTATTTACTACAGCTAAGAAAGGCGGTATTGTATCTTTCCTAGCTAATAACAGAAATATTTAAACTGCCTTTTATTTTATTTGTAGAAATTGGCGCAAAAATCTATGTAATCACTCCTGCAACCCGCTGTAGTTGTGCGTATAACAATCACTCTAATCATGATCTTTGAAAATAATTCTTATATAAAGTAACACAATTTTACACACCTCCAAGAAAAGAAGAAATTAGCTCAAGAATAAGACGGATTATAATATAAGCACATTCTAATATAAGATGACAATCCATCAGTGTGGAAATAAGAAAGATACAGAAAACAGGGGGAAGCACTCTTGTGGTATCACTTCCAAAGGTCTGGTGTCAGAACTTCGATTTAAAGGTTGGTTCTAAGGTTATGCTCAATTACAACGACAAGGGTGGAATTATGATGGAACCTTTTGAAAAGAGCCAGACTTCCACCGGAGCAGTGATGGATATCAAGAAGAATGCAGATATGGAAAACGAGATGAGGATGCTGATCTCCAAATACATCCAGGGGGTCAAGAGAATAAACATCCGGTCAGAGGACAAGAAGGCGATGGATGATGTGATACACAGGTTCCTGGAATTCACAATAGGATTCGAGATCATCGATGAAAAAACGAATGAGGCAACACTGGAGGACCTTATTTCCCTTCCAATGCTCACATTCGAGAAGGGTATGAGGAGAATGGTCACCCTCGTGAGGAGCATAGTGACGGAATCGATCAGTGATCAGAAGATCCCATTTGACTACATTCTTCAAAAAGAGGATGAGGTCGACAAATTCAACATTTACATCCAGAGACTGTTCAGCCAGAGTTTGAAGGATTATTCCGTACTGCAGTTGAACAATATTTCTTCGTCAGAAGCGCTCTCCTATCTGCTGGTTTCCAGAGCACTGGAAAGGATAGCTGACCACGGATTGAGAATATACAGTCTCCTCGGACAGAAGAAATTGAACAATTCAGACTTGAAGAATTACATCAAATCTGCCACCGAGATAATGAACAGGTCTATGGAGTACTTTTTCAAGAAGGACGTGCTCAGCGCAAATCTCGAAATCTCAAAGAAGGAATATTTCAAGAGTGAAAGGGACAACATAAATCGCTCCCTCAGGGGTAAAGCAGACGGGATTCTATTGGCGGAAATACTTGAGGACGCAGAAAGGATAGCCTTGTATTCAACGGATATATGCGAGCTGATAATGGACTACTTCGAGTAAGGGACAATATATCAAGTGATGAATGGTAGTGAACAAGACTGGTAAAAAAGAGATGAATAGAAATGACTGAGATAATGAATGGTGGCGGTTCTGACCCAACAGAACTCAGAAGGCTCATTTCAAGGGGTATGGTTGTTACTCCTGGAGTTTTTAACGGGATAAGTGCGTTGATTGCAGAAAAACACGGATTCAGAGCCCTTTACCTTTCTGGATCTGGAGTAGCAGGCGGTATGGGTTTGCCAGATCTATCTCTTACGAGTTTGAGTGATGTGGTTGAAGAGGTTAGAAGAATAAAGCTAGTTAGTGGACTCCCATTAATAGTTGATGTGGACACTGGCTTTGGAGAAGTACTGAATGTTGAAAGAACGCTGAAGGAGATTGAGAGGGCGGGGGCTTCTGCAATTCACATCGAAGATCAGGTTTTACCAAAGAAATGCGGTCATCTGGAGGGAAAGAAACTGGTTGAAGTAGAAGAGATGGTCGAAAAGATTCAGGCGGCAAGCAAGTCAAAGAAGAACAAGGATTTCATAGTGATTGCAAGAACTGATGCAAGAAGCGTGGATGGGATTGACAGTGCTATAGAGCGTGCAAAGCTCTACCAGAGGGCAGGAGCAGATGGAATATTCCCGGAGGCCTTGGAATCAGAAGAAGAATTCAAGGAATTTGCAAAAAAAGTCAAAGGAATACTGCTAGCAAACATGACGGAATTTGGAAAGAGTCCGCTTCTTTCCGCTAAAGAATTAGAGAAACTGGGCTACAGAATAGTGATTTTCCCTCTGACTGCGTTCAGGGGAGCACTCAAAAAGATAGACGAAGTCTATTCTGATCTGTCCAAGAAAGGAACTCAGAGGGAATTTATCTCAAACATGATGTCCAGAAAAGAATATTATGATTTGATAAACTATTCCTCGTACGAAGACGAAGACAAGAAATTGAAAGAGAAATCTACAAAAATAATGCGGTAATCCGCCACTTCGGGCCGGTAGATCAGCGGAAGATCGCTTGCTTCGCAAGCAAGAGGTCTCGGGTTCAAATCCCGACCGGTCCATTCTAACCTCAATTGACTTTCATGATTGTAAAAACACGATCAAGAAAGTGAGACTAGTCACTTGTAGATGTTCCTTCTATGACCCAGTGATCTAACAATGATAACTCTTCGATTTTCTTCAATGTCCACAATCACTCTGTAGTCACCGACTCGTAACTTGTACTCTGTCCTCCCGACTAATCTCACAAAGAACCTGTGCGGATCACTTCTTGTGCTTTCTATCTTGTGGATAATCCTCTTGGATACAGGAATATCCAGGCCTCGAAGCTGAAAAAGAGATTCCTCTGAATATTCAACTTCAAAGTCTGTCACTGGATTCCCAACTGCTTCTTCACTTCTTCTGAGGTGTGTGTCTTCTTCTCTTTCATATCAAGGAGGCCTCTAAGCAGGGAAGCCCTAAAATCCTCAGTGTAAACTCCTTCATCATCTCCCTCAGGAATTAGTGACATGAGTGCATTCAGCAACTCATCATATGTCATCCTCTTGTATGCTCTTAGCCCATTCAGTTTCTCTCTTGTAGATCGGCTAATTTGTATGGTGGTGTAATCCATGTATATACCCTGTATAACTAATGTATAATGACAATATAACTCTTGTCTTTCAGCCAATTTGGACACAGGCGTCGAGTAATGCCAAGGTATTATGATGTAATGGATAGTTTCCTTTGTTTGTGTAGAGCAGAAAGTATCAACTTAGAACTTTAGTCAAATCCCGACTGGTCCATTCTCACCATGGACCGTTTCCTTTTACGCCCAGTTCTTACGGTTTGTTGTTAAGTCATGTTTTTGTTACTGCAGAATACCCCATATTTATCGCGGAGGATGGGGACGGTAAGGTGGATGCCTACATCGTGTGCAAGATAATTGATGGTGTAGTGTGGGTCGAATCTCTTTTTGTCTCGGAACAGGAGAGGAGAAAAGGTATTGCTACACGCCTGTATCTTGAGACGGAAAAAGTAGCACAGGAGCTAGGCAATTCAACACTTTATAACTGGGGCCATCCAAACAACGACAAAATGATTGCTTTTCTTTCACGAATGGGCTATGATGTTCTGAATCTCATCGAGGTTAGGAAAAAACTGAACAACGAGGAAATAACAGGCATGGTCAAAGTGGGGGACCATGATTACCACTACTGAGTTTTAACCGATCGAAAGCAATAAGAGCTCGAAACAGAACCGCAATACCCGATAACGTCCATTTACTTTTCCAAGGGCGCACTAAAATCAAACAAGCCCTCAAATTCACTGAGAAGTCTCCATAGTTCCCGGTGGTGTGCTTGAACCAATAGTTTCTATAAGACAAAACTTTATACTATCGAACACTATAGACAACTATGACCATTTCAACGATACAGATAAAGGTGGAAACCAAGAAGACATTGCAGTCAATGAAATTACACCCAAGAGAAACCTATGAGGAAGTGATCGAAAGGATGATTGAAGATACTAGCGAACTTAAGGAGCAAACAAGGGAAGAGATAGAAGAGGCTAGAAAAGAAATCGAATCTGGAAAATTCGTCACACATGAACAGGTAAAAAAGGATCTTGGGCTCTAATGGAATACGAAATTGTCTGGTCCATTCCTGCGACTAAACAGCTTAAAAGCCTTGACAGATCTATTGCCAAGAGAATTTATGAAAAGGTGGATGCTTTGTCTCAAAACCCGGAACGGTATGTAGAGAAGCTCGTTCGATATCCGTATTACAGGCTAAGAGTTGGAGATTATAGAGTGATCCTTGACATTAAGCATGAATCTGTTAGAATATTGATCTTGAAGGTAGGCCATAGAAGCATTGTCTACGACCGATAGATCTCTTAATTCAGAGTTCGCTTAAAACTTTAATCAAATCTCAACCGGTCCATATCCAATCATGTTCGGAACTCAATCCAGTGAGGTTTTCTCCACCAGATGCAGCAATGGCAACAAACTCTTTCTGACGTTATGGCCAAATCTGGAGAGTGAGTAAGTAACCCCATCCGCTCCTTTATGTCTCTGGATCAAACGGAAATCCTGAAGCTCTTTCAGCCTCTTGGAGATGATTGTTGAACTTGAATAAGGAATGTCTTTGAGTATCTCATTAAAATTCTTCATGTTTCCTCTGTTCCCTATTACGCCCAGCACCATCATTGTGTATTTCTTTCCGATCAGGTTAAGAAGAGGAAGAGAAGGATCAATACATACGGTAAAATCACGGTCTTCGATCATGCAGGCTTTGCTTTTATTTTCAAGTCTCCTCAGGTCATCGTTTGTTGTTGTAACCAATATAATCAAAGAGCTCAAACCATTCAGGTAAAAAAAAGTTTACTTTTGAACTTTAATACTTTTCTGCGATAAGGAGGATATGGCTGAAAGGAAAGTAACTATGAGGGTTTTTGGCATGACTTGCGATGACTGCGTAAGAACGGTAAGTGATGGACTGAAAAAGGAAGGTGCAGATGTATTGTCCGTATCATTGGAGGATGGCATGGCAATTGTAAAGATAGATGATGCTAAAATTTCAGCAGAGAAACTTGTTAAAGCCTCTGTATTTGGAGAAGAATCCCATTACAAGGCACAGCTGAGAAAAGTAGAGTAATATGGCCCAGGAATATGATCTAGTGATCATTGGGAGAGGTGCCGCGGCATTCTCTGCCGCAATAAGGACAAGCGAGATCACTTCTAACCAAGCAGCCATTGCAATGATAGGTTTCGGCCCGATCGGGGGGACGTGCGTTAATGTTGGTTGTGTCCCTTCAAAATATATCATAGAGGCTTCAAAGGCAGCCAGCACGCAGCGGAATCCCAGGTATCCTGGAATTGAACCCTCAGATCCTTCAATTGCCTTCGACAAACTCATGGAATCTCTCAGAGAAGCTGTTAAAGAGGAGAGGAAGAGCAAGTATGAGGATGTTCTGAAATTTTATCCCAACATAACATTGTATGAAGGAAAAGCGAGTTTTATCTCCAGCGACACAGTAAAAGTAACATCCAAACTGGGAGAAGAGAATGTAAAAGGATACAATTTCATCATAGCCACAGGCTCCAGTCCCAAGATTCCACAGATTGAAGGCCTTGAAGAGATCGGCTACTTGACCAGTGATAGTGTGTGGTCTCTCAATGAGCTTCCGGGTGAGGTCGGTATCCTGGGTGGGGGATTTGTTGGCCTGGAGATCGGTCAGGCCTTGCACAGACTTGGTTCAAGTGTCAGGATAATAAAGAAACACGATACCATAGCCAGAGGAATTGAAAGGGAAGTTGGGAGCGAACTTATAAGGGCTCTGGAGAATGATGGGATTTCATTTTTAACAGAGAGAGACATTGAGAAAGTTTACAGGAGAGGAGATAAAAAAATCATCAGTACCAAGTATAAAGGAAAAAGCGAAGAAATAGAGGTAGATGAGATTCTGATCGCATCGGGCAGGAAATCAAACGTAGAAGGTCTCTCACTTGAAAACGCTCGTGTTGAATATTCAGATAACGGCATTAAGGTGAATGATGATTTCTCCACGAGGAACCCCTTGATCTACGCAGCTGGAGATGTGGTGGATCAGAGATACAGATTGGAGACCCTTGCTGCAAGAGAAGGTGCCGTTATAGCATCGAATATTTTCCAACATTCATCGAAAGGGGTCAGTCTTCAAGAAGTCCCATGGGCAATTTTTACCGAGCCCCAACTGGCATCTGTCGGTTACACGGAGGATGAATACAACAGGAACTTTGGAAAGGCAATTAGCAGGGTGCTTCCTCTAGTTACGGTGCCGAAAGCGAGAATATTGAGAGAAGATACAGGGATGTTCAAGATTGTAGCTGATGAGAATACGGGAAAGATTGTTGGCATCCACGTACTGGCGCCTTATGCGGCAGAGTTCATTATAGAAGGCGTGATGGCAATCAAAAATGGATATACGTATCACGATATCATAGATAACAGTCATATCTTCCCCACTGTGGCAGAAGGCATCAAGTTGACTTCTCAGTCGTTCACCAGAGATATGGCAAAGATGTCGTGTTGCATGGAGTGATAGAAATGAAAGTGAAAGAAATAGTCTCAAAATTTGGATTCGCAGAAACAGTGGAGCTTCTTGAGAGATCTGTGGATGAGAATGGCCTGAAGGTCGTCTCAGTCATAGATGCACAGGCTAATTTGAAGAAGATTGGAGTTGAGATAAAAGGGAATAAAATCTTGGAAGTCTTTAACCCGAAGCTTGCCATGGAAGTTTTTGACAGCGATCTGAGGGCAGGGATAGTTCCACCCTTGAGAATTTACATCTACGAGGAAAGTGACAAAACCCATGTGGCAGTCCAGAACGCAGTTGAACTTTTCTCAACATTTAATGGATTGCTGGACATTGCCCAAAGGTTAGACAAAATACTCAACATTGTGATCATGGCAATTCAATAACTTCTTGTTTGAAGGATTCGCAATATGGAAACAGGAACTTCAAGGATTAGAAACTTAACCTCTGCTATAACTCATTTTCCCCAAAAAACGAGAACCGGAAATTAACGTTTCAAGAGAGAGCATTGAAGAAATAATAACATACAGTGACTTGTCCGAGATACTTGAGAAAATGTGAAGGGCTAATGCAATTGGATAAGTTGAGCATACGGGAAAGAAGAACCCATCACTGCTTTAGAGACAAAAACAGCGAGATGAAAGCGCTAAGGCCCATTGCATTCATTCCCATAAGAAGGACAACGAGATTCTCGCCAAAGTTTTTTGATAGATGATAGTATGCGAACAGGCCTGTCGCAGACTGGAGAAGAAAGAGGCCAGAAAATACAAGTATACCTATGAGCGACCTAGCTCTAATCCTCCTGTATCCCGAAACATAAAGAACCCGAATTATAGTGAGAAGAACCAGTTCAGTCAACAGGATGAATATGTTTGGAAGCCAGAATATTCCGATCTTCTGACCCTTTCCCCCTTGAACGGCTATCGCCAATCAATTTCTGGTTATTCGTTAGGCAAGGAGACGGAAAATAAACCTTACTGTATTTTCACCCTCAGAATGATTAGGTGATTCCTTTCAAGCATTCCTATGTGATGTTCGACCGTTCTGTAGTTTACCGCTGGGGTATTGCTTATCCTGTTGATATTTGAAGGTTCATTTCTTATAAGTTCGACGATCTTCAATCTCATCTCCACTCCTCGGGTTGCAACAAATAGCCGCCCAAGTAACCTTCTGAACTCGTTTGCAAAGGCATCATCCTGCAAGGCAAACGTTTCTTTGTATTGAGAAAAATATTTGAAGACATGGTAAAAAATTAAAGTTTGGTAAATGGCAATTATCAGGGCAACGGGAGCGGCATTGGTCCCTATCCTTTGCTTTATGGGCCTCAGAACGGATTGATATATGTGGGTGATCTCATAACGAGAAACGTTTCCGTCGTGAATCCACTCACAAACAAAGTAGAATTCAACATATCTGGCGTTGGCTCCCCAATAGGGTTGGCCCTTGATCCTTCTAACAACTATATATCCCCTGCTCCCATCCCGTCTTTGTAAAGAACTTCTCCAGTATCTCCTTCTGTCCGTCGTTGGATCCTTGTTTCACTTCATCTAGTGTTGAAGCTTAGAAAAACCCAAAAGCAAGTGTCTTTTTAATCTCAGGAAATGATTGCACTACTTTTAATAATGTCTCATGTTTAGCTACATTACTGAAACTGATAGGAAAGGGGTGAGCTGAAGGTGGCAGGAGATCCATCGGAACAGATCGATGAAATCATCAGAAAAACTGATGACTGGCGTGGGAGCATGATGTCAAATCTACGTGAAATCATAAAACAGGCAGATCCCGAGATAGTCGAAGAGGTAAAGTGGAAAAAACACTCCAATCCCCTGGGAGTTCCAGTTTGGTCTTCAGAGGGAATAATTTGTATCGGTAACATCCTCAAGAAAGCGGTTAGACTTACCTTCTCAAAAGGATCACAGATATCTGATCCATCAAAACTGTTTAACACTCGATTAGACAGCAAGACTGTCCGTGCAGTTGACTTTTTTGAGGGAGATAGGATCGATGAGAAAGCGCTTACAAATATTGTTCAAAGAGCTGTGACTTTGAATCTGGAGAGATCGAAACTGAAAAAGTGAAGTGCAGAAGTCTCACCGTTTCCTAAGAATCTTGATTCCGTACTTCCACTTGCCTTGACCTTCTCCAGGGCCGTCTTCTATTAGTTCAGAAAAGGAAGTCAAGAACTTGGTATCGGTCTTATCATGGGGGAAGAAGTCTCCAATCACAAAATATCCTTTCCTTTTCAGTACAGCGAATACATTTTCATAACCTGCGAATCTCCTTCTACCTAGATTGTGAAATACCAAGCTCGATATCACGAGATCGTACTTCACTTTGGATCTAATGGGGAGAGTTAGATCATGTTCGAAGAAATGAACTCTTGAATCAACCTCCAAGAGTTTCATGTTATTCTCTGCTTTTATCATTGAAGAGTGAGATAGACTGCTGTTATCAAATGTATCTATTCCAGTAATTACACCTTCCGGGAATGTCTTGGCAGCCACGTATGAAAGAAACCCCAACCCGCACCCAGCATCGAGTATCCGTATCACCGAATGAGGTTCATAAAGCGTCAAGAGTACTGCGGAAAAAGCACCTGCCACTCTATTTCTCATCTCCCTGGATTCGTCTGGATTAGAATGATGATAAGTCCCGAAATCTACTGTCACAGTAGCAGCACCATTATTTCCAATTTAGCTTTAACCAAAGGGGGTCCAAGGTAGGGTTGAAAGTGTTAATATTTATTCCCGTCATCTATTCTAAGTCATGATTGTACTCACTGGCAACGACTTGACTCTGGCCCAAGTAATAAGGTGTGCTGAGGGAGAAGAGAAAGTCGTTATTTCAAAGGGGGCTACAGAAAGGGTAAAGTCCAGCAGAAAAAAAATTGAAGATTATATCAGTTCTGGGGCGCCTATATATGGTGTAAACACTGGTTTTGGTGACTTGATAAGTGAAAGGATCGGTCCGGACAAGATCAAAGAACTCCAGAGGAATCTGATAAGGTCCCATTCTTCAGGTTACGGAAAACCGCTTGACAGAAAAACGGTGAGGGCGATGATTCTGGTCAGGGCAAACTCCCTATCCAAGGGCTATTCCGGTGTGAGGAGCGAACTTGTGCAATCCCTTGTCGATCTTTTGAACAATAACGTGATTCCTTTCATTCCAGAGAAGGGAAGCGTTGGTTCTTCAGGTGATCTGTCACCACTGTCTCATCTAGCTCTTGTGCTTATGGGAGAGGGGCGGGCAGTCGAAGACGGTAAGGTGCTGGACACTAAAGAAGTTCTGAGTAAGAAAGGACTAAAGCCACTCGCCCTCGAATCAAAGGAAGGACTCTCTTTGATCAATGGTACTTCGTATATGTTGTCGAATCTCTCGCTGGGATATGACGACTCTGAGAATCTATTCAGGCATGCCCTTATTGCAGCAGGAATGTCAATGCATCTTCTTAGTGCCACTGAAAAGGCACTTGATTGTGGTTTGTTCGAGGCAAGGGGACATAAAGAACAGGGTACCGTTGCGAGAGCGATCAGGAACATCGTGCAAGGAAGCGATCGAATAAGAAAGGGGACGGAATCCAAAGTACAGGATGCCTACTCCCTAAGGTGTATTCCAACTGTCTTGGGTTCGATACTCCAAACAATGAATTACGTCCGTGGAGTGGTGAGTGCAGAATTGAACGCAGCAACCGATAACCCGCTGGTGTTCGATGAGGTGATATCCGGATGCAACTTCCATGGTGAGCCTCTTGCACTAGCAGCTGACTATCTTTCTATCGCAATGACAGAGCTGGGCAACATTTCGGAAAGGAGATCATTCAGAATGCTCGACAAGTCTCTTTCAGGACTGGCCCCATTCCTAGCGGAAAAGCCTGGAGTTGAATCCGGGTTAATGATTCCGCAGTATGTAGCTGCCGCTCTGTGCAATGAAAACAAGGTACTGGTATATCCTTCCTCTGCAGACAACATACCGACATCCGCAAACCAAGAAGACCATAACTCGATGGGTGCCACCTCTACCAGGAAAATGAGGGAAATTATATGGAATGTAAAGGGGATAGTCGCAATCGAAATGCTCATCTCCTATAGAGGGATGGAAATGTATGGAGTTTCGGGGAAGCACCTGAACACTGTTTATTCGATCTTGAACGATACCATCGGCGATTTCAGGGGAGATATGGAAACGACAACTTTGGTGGAGAAGATAACAAGGTTGATTGACTCAGGCAAAATGCTAGAGGAGATTCCAATCAGACTGTGATCTGCTTCTTCTTCCTCGAGCAAATAGCAAACTCATCACCATCAAAGAATACCTCTCTCTCTGGATACTGTTTCCTTACTTCTTCTACCATGTCAAGGATTTCCTTTACGGTGAGATTCGTATTTCTCCCTATTTTCCGGTGAACTATTTTGTCTTCAAGGGAGTCCATCTATGGTTCGTTATTCGTATGGTACTATAAAAGTTTCTTGAAATCCCACTTTTTAGCTTTGAGTGCTATTTCATGGCTCCAAACAGCTCGTCAGTGCCGGTCAAGGGAATCTCTTTCTGCTGTCCAGAGGAAAGTATTTTTAGTGATACTGTTTCCTTTATGGCCTCGTTCTCGCCCAGTATTACCACGTACTCGTATCCCATTTTGGAGGCATAGTCAAGTTGTTTGCTGATACCTCGTTCCATCACGTTGAGATCTACTTTCAGACCAATGCTCCGAAGAACAGATGCGACCCTGGTAGAGTATATCCTCCCCTGCTGATCTATAGGCGCAAGGAATATCTGTTTCCCGCCCTTATGTACCCAGAGCCCCTTGGATTTCATTATATTTTCTAACACAACATCTCCCATTGCAAATCCTGTGGCCGGTGTGTTTTCTCCTCCAAGCTGTCCGATAACGTTATCATACCTTCCCCCTCCAAGAATTGACCTGAATTTATCCTCTCTGTCCGATGCCTCGAAGACGCACCCGGTGTAGTAGGCTATCCCTCTGACTATCTTGAGATCTATTTCTATATCAACTCCAACAGAAGAGCTGACGAAATCCCTAATCTTGAACAAATTCTGAAGTTCTGGATCATCGTATCCTTCGAGTATTTTCCCATCCACAAACGAGCTCAGGACGCCCAAGTCAATTCCATTTTCTTTCACGAACGATTCTCTGTCAGGCTGGCTGATCTTCGACCAGCGATCCAGAACGTAATAGACCTCCTCCCTCTTACCCGGAAGGTACTTCTCAATGAGCCTGTCTATCAATATTCTCGAACTGACCCTTATTTTCGTGAATCCGATTATTCCAAGGCTCTTCAGTATGTAGGCCCCTAGTGATATAAGCTCTGCATCTGCTAGGTAGCTCTCGCTGCCAATAATGTCTGCATTGAGCTGGTAGAATTCTCTCGTCCTGCCGGACTGGGGTTCCTCATATCTCCAGAATTTCTGAACACTGAACCACTTCAGAGGTTTCACCAAATCTTTTCTCGCAGCTACCATTCTGGACACAGTGGGAGTCAGCTCTGGTATCAGGGCAATCTCTCTCTCACCCTTGTCCCGGAAAGAAAACATTTGGTTCATGATCTCCATCCCGGACTTGTTTGCAAAAAGTTCGACGTTCTCGACCGAAGGCCCATCTATTTCTTTGAAACCGAATTGCCTGCAGGAATCTTTCATGGTCCGAAATACATCGCTCCTGATTTCCTGCTCTTCCGGGTAGAAATCCCTGAATCCTCTCAGCCTCTCAACCATTCTTCTAGCACTCTCTCTTTCTACATCCACATAACTATGTTAAAATTTGCCCCGCTTAGCATAACCAGAGAGGCGCGGACTAATCATAAATAATAAAAGGAGATAAAGAGTGGAGATCTATGAAAATATCTGTTGAAAACAACAGTTTAAAGGTTCCTGACGTCGTTGATATTCCATTCATCGAAGGGGATGGTATTGGCCCGGATATTACAAGGGCTACAAAGAAAGTTATAGACGAAGCACTAAGAGTCAGCTACGGAAACGAAAGAAAATTTAACTGGATCGAGCTGCTCGCCGGGGAGAAGGCGATATCGAAGTTCAATACACCTCTACCCGATGACACAGTCAACAAGATTACTGAATACAGAATAGCTCTGAAGGGTCCCCTTACGACACCGGTCGGAGGAGGCTTCAGGAGCATCAATGTCACTCTAAGACAGAAAATGGATCTATATGCAAACGTTCGGCCCGTGAAGTATTATCCTGGTTTGCCGAGTCCGCTGAAGAGTCCAGAGAAGGTGGATATGGTCGTTTTCAGGGAAAACACGGAAGATGTTTACATGGGGATAGAGTTCCCATCCAACAGCAAGGAAGCCGAACAGGTAATCGAGCTCATGGCCAAGTTCGGACATCCTATTAGAAATGGGTCCGGAATCGGAATAAAGCCCATAAGCAAGTTTGCCACCACAAGAATAGCCAAGATGGCGATTGACTATGCATTCGAAAATGGAAGGAAAAGCGTCACCATCATGCACAAAGGGAACATAATGAAGTACACGGAAGGGGCATTCAAGGAATGGTCATACGAAACTTCAAGGCAGTTCGGTGACAGAGTAGTGAACGAGACAGAAACTGCGGGCAAAAACATGAGCGGGAAGATAGTCATAAAAGACAGGATTGCAGACAACATGTTTCAGCAAATTTTGCTCAGACCCGACGAGTACGACATACTCCTCTGTCCAAATCTAAACGGCGACTATATCTCAGACGCGCTCGCAGCGCAGGTCGGTGGAATTGGAGTAGCCCCCTCGGGAAACATCGGAGACAACTACGCAGTATTCGAAGCAGTTCACGGCTCTGCCCCAAAGTATGCGAACCTAGATGTCGCAGACCCATCTTCGTTGCTGCTTTCCGCGGTAATGATGCTGCGCTACATCAAGTGGAACGAACCAGCAAATCTCATAGAGAAAGCGTTCGTCGACACCCTGAGAGACAAACAGGTTCCTCAGGACCTTGCAAGACATCTCGGAATCAAGGCACTCAAGACATCTGAATTCGCTGAAAGTATCGTGCAGCATATGAGCGCAAGGTGAGCATTGTAGCGTAAAGATACAGCTAACTATTTATATATACTATATATAAGCTGCGAAAATTATGGCTGAAGAAGAAAACATAGCGATTGAGAATATAGTTGCATCAACATCACTCGCAGATAAGTTAGATTTAAGCAAAATAGCACTTGCATTGGAAGGGTCGGAATACGAGCCAGAACAGTTTCCGGGTTTGATATACAGGCTGGCAGAGCCGAAGACCGCTGTCCTGATTTTCAGGTCAGGAAAGGTCAACTGTACCGGTGCAAAAACGATAGACTCAGTCAACAAGACAATAAGCACAATAGTCGACAAGCTCAAGAAGACAGGAATAGCCGTAAACAGCAACCCAGATATCGTCGTGCAGAACATTGTCGCCGTTTATGACCTACACATGCAACTTAATCTGACAAACATCGCAATGTCGCTCGGACTGGAAAATGTGGAATATGAGCCTGAGCAGTTCCCAGGTCTTGTGTACAGGATAGAGGAGCCCAAGGTCGTTTTGTTACTATTCGGTTCCGGGAAGGTAGTTTGTACCGGGGCAAAGGAGAAGGGAGAAATCTCTCAAGCCGTCAAGATACTGAAGAAGGATCTTGAGAAAATAACAGCAGTCAAATGACCGTGAAGGAAAAGACGGGAAGAAAGAGATACGTCCATTTCGACAACCCTACATCGGATAAGCTGCGCTGGCTGGTCCAGCAACTCGATGATTCCAGGGTTGTGAACTATCACGGCATCACAGCGATGCGGGTAAAGCACTCTCAACTGTCATATCTGAGAGAGCTCTCTGAGAAATCGGGAATCAACATTGACATGGTGTCGGGGACGCTAAAGGCACTTAGGAAAAAAGTATCATAGGTCCAGCGAAAAAACGTCTTCCATATCCAGACCAGTCATTCCCCCGATTTTCTTCCTCAGTTCCTCATCTCTTTGAAGGAGGTAATAGAAGTATGGGAGGGAATCCCTGTTCATGAATGCTGAAGACTTGTGAACATACCTGCCCATTATCATAGAAAAGTCCTTTCTAATCCCTCTGTACTTCTTCAGTGATCCCATGTTCTTGATGAGAGAGGGAAATGCAAATTTTTCAAATCTTTCGCTCTTCAACTGAAGGATGGAAACGTAAGACATCAGATCGTTGGCATAGGACCAGAGTGAGTAGTTCATTCTCCGTCCAACCCTGCCCAGAAACAGGTCTGCTTTCCCGATGTTGTCGAGCGCATTTACAAAATCGTCTATCCTTGCATGCAGAGGGTACACGTTCTCGAGGAGGTACAGTATGAAATCGTTGGGGTCCATTCCGACATTCATTATCTCTGCCCTTATGCCCCTTATGTCTTTTCTGTGACCGTGAATGATGTCGTTTATCACCGTATAGGTGCTCAAAGTAAGATCCCTTTCACTCGTTTCATATACTTGTCCGATTCCTTGGAGATCATTGACCGCTGCCCTCATGTCTCCGTTTGCGTTTTCTGCGATTGCGTTGATTCTATCAGGCGGAGCGTATATGCTCTCGTTCTGAAGTATCTCTTTCAGTACACTCACAATCTGAGTCTTCATGTACCTCCTGAATTCAATCGCTTCGCACTTGTCTGCTATTGACCTTCCCGTAGTGGACGACTTGAGAGCATAGAAGTCGTTGGCAATCAGGATTACTGGATTCAGAGTTTTATCCAGCAAGTTGGATATTGCTGCTTTTCCTCCTGCGTCTGAACCTTCAACATTTCGCTCGTATAGAGAATCCACTTCATCCATCACTATCAGTTTCTTCCGGTTCTTTTCATCGGAGATGGAGGAGTAAAGTGATCCCTTTGTCGCATTCTGTTCAATGGCTGCCTTTGATCGGATGTCGGATGCATTGAATTCCACGTACTCCCAGTCCATCTCTTTGGCAAGTGCGATTGCTGAGGAAGTCTTGCCAGTTCCCGGAGCTCCGTAAATTATCAACCCTCTCTTTGAAGGCGTCCCACTTTCCCATTTCCTTGCCCAAGAAATCATCGACTCCACTGTCTTGTCTCTTCGCAACTGACTCAAAAGGGAGGGCCTGTATTTCTCAGTCCAAGGGATTTCCACGCTTATGGATTATTCTGTGGTTTAAACATTTGTCTGTTTGGGAGACAAAGATTAAATTAATCCTTTGCAGTTTTGGAATCATGAAGATAAACATTGACGGCAAGACCAGTGACTTTAAGGCCGTTTGGTACGAAGAACCTGTAATAAAAATGATTGATCAGAGAATCTTGCCAGAGAGTTTCAAGATTGTGGACATAAGGAACACGAAGGAACTCTATGATGCGATAAAGGATATGACTGTGAGGGGAGCTCCATCGATTGGGGCTGCGGCTGCCTACGGGGTTGCCCAAGCTCGTGCTTTAGGGAAGGATATAGAAGAGGCGGGGAAACTCATAAAGTCTGCGAGACCAACGGCTTACGATCTATTCTTTGCAGTTGATTTTGTTCTGCAACACAAGGAGGAAGCTAGTAGATATGCGGAGAAGTACGTCGATTCTATAGTGGAAAGGTCCCGTCTGATTGGAGTCAACGGCAATGAATTGATTGGAAATAGCAAGAAGATATTGACTCACTGCAATGCAGGGGCCCTCGCATCAGTTGATTACGGAACTGCCTTATCTCCAATCAGGAAAGCAAAGGAGAGCGGAAAGAATCCATTCGTTTGGGTGGATGAGACAAGACCAAGGTTACAGGGTGCAAGATTGACTGCATGGGAACTGGTTCAGGAAGGTATCGAGCACAAAGTGATAGCAGACAACGCTGCTGGTTTCCTGATGGATAGAGGGCAGGTTGACCTCGCAATAGTTGGAGCTGACAGGATAACCAAGAACGGGGATTTTGCAAACAAGATAGGTACCTACGAAAAGGCGGTCTTAGCAAAGGAGAATGGGGTGAGTTTCTATGTTGCAGCTCCGCTGAGCACGTTTGATTTCAGTATTGAAAATGGCAGAGACATACCAATTGAGGTAAGATCGGAAGAAGAAGTCAAGGACATAAAGGGTATGGCCATTTCACCGAGGGAGTCCCAGGCATACAACCCCGCCTTCGACGTGACACCAAACAGGTACGTGACTGCTTACATTACAGAGTACGGGGTATACAAGAGCTCAGAACTTCAGAAACTGAAAGGCAAGGGAAAAGAGTCTATCATAGAGCAAATTGGAAACATTTGAAAAGAATTTTATCAATGGTTCGATAATCATTGACAATCCTTGACTCAAAGAAATGTCCTCTGGAAATCCGACGAACTGTGTGAGAAGTCAAACCTACGAAAGTATATTGGCTGGGTCAATCGTGAATATGGCAAGGACTTCGCGAAGTATGAAGAACTCAGACAGTGGTCGATCAAGAATATTTCTGATTTCTGGGAATCGATCCTCCGGTACTTTAACGTCAAAATTGAGGGATCTTACTCCAAGGTATTGAACACTGAAGAGATGCCAGGGAACAAGTGGTTTGAGGGGCTCAAGCTCAATTATGCCGAGAATAACCTGAATCTGGCGGATCAGGAGGAAATTGCACTATTTTTCAACGAGTCAGGACAGAAGAGGAAAATCTCAAGAAAGGAGTTCACGGAACAATCTGGAGCAATACAAAGGTTCCTTACCGATTCTGGTGTAGTAGCAGGAGACAGAGTTGCATCTTTCCTACCAAATGTGCCTGAAGCAATGGAAGCTCTTTATGCAACTTCTGCACTGGGGGGAATCTGGTCTAGCTCCTCTCCGGATTTTGGTTCCGAAGCAATCCTGGACAGATTCAAGCAGATAAGTCCTAAGGTGCTGTTTGCTCCGGATAGCTACACATATAATGGAAAAAAATACGACAAGATTGAAACAGTGAAACGAGTTGTCGACCAGATTCCCAGTATCAAACGTGTCGCGATCCTTGGTGATCCTATTCAAAATGTACCGGGCAACTTCGTTTCTATGGAATCAATTGTCAACGATAAGAGAGATCTGAGCTTCCATAGAGTTCCTTTCGATCATCCCCTTTGGATACTTTATTCCTCGGGAACCACTGGTCCCCCCAAGGCAATTGTCCACAGTCAGGGAGGAATCTTGCTGGAACACTTGAAACTGCTGAGCCTGCACTACAATCAGAAAAAGGGTGACAGATTCTTCTGGTTCACAACAACAGGATGGATGATGTGGAACGTGCTTGTGAGCTCTATAGGTACCGGGGCAACTGCGGTGATGTATGATGGAAACTCTACTTTTCCAGACAATTATAGTCTGTGGAAAATTGCTGAGGAGAATAATATATCATTCTTTGGAACAAGTGCTGCTTACATTTCTTATCTAATGAAGGAGAAGGCAAATCTTGTCGATAGATACCCGCTCAAGAATCTCGTTGCAATAGGATCCACGGGTTCGCCTCTCTCTAATGAAGCATTCAGGTACGTATACGAGAGCATCAAGAAGAATGTCTGGCTGGCATCAATCAGCGGAGGAACTGACCTTTGCACGGCATTTCTCGGTGGATGCGCATGCTTACCTGTGATAGAAGGTGAGCTTCAGTGCATAGACCTTGGGGCGGACATACACTCCTTCGACGAAGAGGGAGCGCCTGTCCTTGACCAGGTGGGCGAACTAGTCATCAAGAAACCGATGCCTTCAATGCCGATCTACCTCTGGAACGACAACGGAGAAAAATTGAAGGAAACATACTTCTCAAATTACCCTGGGGTATGGCGACACGGAGACTGGTTGTCAATAACTCAGGATGGTTCTGCGACAATCTACGGACGTTCCGACTCAACTCTCAAACGAAGGGGAATAAGAATCGGCACGGCGGAGATATATGGGGTTCTTGACGGAATTGACGAGATAAGAGACAGCATAATTGTGGGAATTGAATTGGAGGGAGGAGAGTATTACATGCCGCTCTTTGTCGTAACGGAGAACACGGGGGACTTTGAAAAGGTGAAGAAGAATATTGTGAAGAGCCTTAGAGTCGCATTATCTCCGCGCCACGTGCCTGATGAAATCATACGTGTCGCACAGATTCCGAGAACGATCAATGGAAAGAAAATGGAAGTTCCTCTGAAGAAACTGCTGATGGGCATTCCGGCTGAAAGAGCGATGAACTTGGGCTCGATGGCAAATCCGGAATCCCTGAAGGAGTTCTCTGATATAGCCAAGAGGATCAGAACAAAACAACATCAGTAGAACGTTCGATTACCTTCTTAAAATCATCCGGAGTGAATCTTTTCCCACATCTGCTTGGCAAGTTTTCCGTCGTACAAGAATTTGGAATAAAGTTCTTCGCTCCTTTCCCTCTTCTTTCTGTGCTCTTCAAGCAATTGATTGACCTTCTGAGCCAGTATTTTCTTAATCTCCCCAGTCAACATTTTACCGGTGGAATATTCATTTGCAATTCTCTGTATAGCGCTGTCATCGTCCTCAAAAATATAGAACAACCACTGATAAGGGACGTCGACCTTTAGGTCAGCTCCCAAGCTTCTTTGCAATTCGGTGGTCGCCTGCCCACCCGAGAAAGCGTATTTCATTATCTTCTTCTCGACCGTCTTTGGCGGGTCTGAGAGATATACAGCCGACTCTGGTATGGACGAGCTCATTTTGCCGTCCGATCCCGTTAGTGGGGGGAGGAACTTGCTGTGAATCTCCGCAGCTTTGTAGAAGCCGAGAGACTCTGCAAGGTCCCTCTGGAGTCTCCAGTAAGGATCCTGGTCTATCGCTGCGGGAATCAGGCATCTTTTCTTTTCAAACATTGTTGGGAAGATCTGTATCGCAGGGTAAAATAGGATTCCAATGTTGGAAGAAGCGTCCATTCCGAATGTGGCTTTTATCTGCGAGAAATTCAGTTTCTTTGCGATGGACGTGACGAGGGGGTACATGTTTTTGATATATTCCGTGTCTTTGAAGATGAACGTCTTTTCCGGATTAAATCCGACAGCGATTATGTCCAATATATTCTGATGTGCCCACTCAGAGGTTTGCTCAAGTGTGTAGTCCTGATTTCTCATGAATTTCTCGTCGTCCGTAATCTCAATATAGACATTAACGTCGAATATGTCCTGGAGCCACTTCGTAAATAGGAAGGGAACGAGGTGACCAATGTGCATCCCAAGTGAAGGAGCCCTCCCGGTGTAGAGAAAGAATCCATTTCCGTTCTTGTAGTCTTTGATTATCAGGTCAAGGTCCCTATGGGAGAAAAATATGTTTCGCCTGAGCATAACGTGCATTTTTCCCCCTGAAAATCTGGATATCTCCCTCAGTAGATCCGGTGTGATCTTCTGAGTGCCAAACTGTTGGATCAATCTTTCATAGTCGACTTTTCCCGTAACTTCCCAAGGGGTGACCTTGAAATTGTCTTCCGCCACATTGAGTAATGCGGACACTTAATAAAATCATTTTTGGCTGTCTTTCAAAACAGATCATTTGAGAAATTGGAGCTTTCACGGAAATTACTTCTATCGAAACAGGCATGGACAATCATGTCACTCAGCATCGAAATAAAAGGCATCAAGCAGGGCGAAACAATACCGGTCGATTTCACCTGTGACGGAAAGAATTATTCTCCTCAAATAAACATCAAAGAAACTCCCTATGGGTCAAAGTCACTTGCTCTAATTGTTGAAGACCCAGATGCGCCAGTTGGACTCTTTGTGCACTGGGTAATCTTCAACATTCCTCCTGACACCAAAACGATCAATGAGAATATTGAAAAGTCGGTGAAAACAAGGGACGGCTATTTTCAGGGAAAGAATGATTTTGGAAAGTTGGGTTATGACGGACCTTGTCCTCCAAGGGGCCATGGATTCCACAGATATTTTTTCAAACTCTATGCCCTGAACTCGGTCTTGGACTTCGAAGGAGTTGGGACGAGAGAAAAAGTGATAAAGTCAATGGGCGGTAAGATACTGGGTCAGGCTGAAGCAATGGGTAGGTATGAGCGTTGAATCAGCCGAGATAGCCGATGAAGTGATGGGCTATCAACCCAATCGCAAAGGTGGCTAGGAATCCAAGAGTTACAAGTCCAAGTGAACGGAGCAAGTCCTTTCGGAGTTTCCCATTTGATTGGATAGAGATCACAGAAGTTACAATGCTGTCGACAATTATGACTAGCACAAAAGAGATGATCAACGCTGTATACCGCTGAAGAAACAGGAATGGAAATATGGGTACAATTGCTCCTATAAAATAATAAAGAGCAGTGTTGCCTGCTGCTCTCTTTGCAGAATAACCATCCGTTGAGACTATCTGTCCTTTTGCACGCTCAGAAAGATAGGCCCCTATTGTCATTGAAACAAGTCCAGAAGCACCGAAGACTATCCCTCCCACAGCAACATAGACATTGTTGATAAAGACCCCGGTAAGTCCTGCAACACTGGCAAGCACCTCTATTAGCCCATCAGACATTCCGTAAATTGCATCCCTCACCTTGTCTGCGTTTCCTTTGAGTTCTGTGCTCATCTGGATGAAGGCGTCCTCGTGATCCTTTTCGTCAGCCAGAATCTTGTTGAGTTGCTCTCTTTCCCACAGTTCAGTTGATTCTTTTTCTAAGTAATCGGAATATTCCTTGATTGCATCTACCTCTCCGCGCTCCAGATATTGGACGAGGAACGAAATTCCAAAAATTTTCTGAAGAAAACCAAGATAAGAATAATACCACGTATTTCTATTCTTGAAAGGGGGGGGAGTTCTGCCCTTTTTCTTGATAAGTTCGGCCCAGAAGTCAGAGTGATGAGACTCTATTGCTGCCAGTTCCATGAGCTTCATAGCTATATCCTGTTTCCTCTCGCTCCTCCTCCAAGATGTCATGATCCTCTTCGAAATCCTTTTGTAAAGGCTAGCGTCATTCAGCTCATTCTCATAAAATGTTTCAGGACTACTGACCACTCTGATGCATCATTAAATCGTTAATAACGCTTTCTGGAATTGCGTTTCAAATGCACTAAAAAGAAGGAAAGAATAAATCTATTCAGGCAATACGGGAAGAGTGATAATATGACCCAGAATGTTTTAATCATGGGAGCAGCAGGACGTGATTTCCACAACTTCAATACGTACTTCAGGGATAAGAAGGAGTACAACGTTGTTGGATTCACAGCCACTCAAATACCAAACATTGAAGGAAGGACCTATCCGAAGGAGCTGGCCGGTAAACTTTATCCAAAGGGAATACCAATCCATCCGGAATCTGACCTAACCAAGCTCATAAAGGAGAAGAAGGTGGATCTAGTTGTATTTTCATACTCCGATGTGCCCCACGAATACGTGATGCACAAAGGATCAGAGGTCTTGGCGGCGGGCGCTAATTTCCTAATGCTCGGACCCAAGGATACGCAAGTCAAGAGCAAGAAACCATTGATCTCGATCTGCGCAGTCAGAACTGGTTCAGGAAAATCCCAAACAACCAGGAGGGTCGAAGACATCCTCACAGGGATGGGAAAGAAGGTAGTCGCGATTCGGCATCCAATGCCATACGGCAATCTTCTTGATCAGAAAGTGCAGAGATTTGCTACAATGGACGATTTGGTGAAACAGAAATGCACTATCGAGGAACGGGAGGAATACGAACCCCACATCAAGAGGAATGTTGTAATATACGCTGGAGTGGATTATGAGGCAATTCTGAGGCAGGCCGAGAAGGAAGGGGATATAGTTCTCTGGGATGGAGGGAACAACGACTTTTCATTCTACAAGAGTGACCTGGAGATCGTTGTTGCAGATCCGCACAGAGCTGGTCACGAGATGAAATATCATCCAGGTGAAGTTAACCTGAGGTCAGCCGATGTCATAGTGATCAACAAGGAAGAAACGGCAACACTGGACAACATAAACATCGTGAGAGAAAATATAAGGAAAGTTAACCCGAAGGCGATAGTAGTGGACGGAGCATCCCCCTTCTTCAGTGCAGATTCCGAGAAGGTCAGGGGAAAGAGAGTCCTAGCGATAGAGGATGGTCCAACACTTACTCATGGCGAAATGAGCTACGGCGCGGCAGTGCTATTTTCCATCAAGTATGGCGCTTCGGAGCTCGCAGACGCCAAGGACTATGCCAAGGGCACGATCAAGGGAGTTTACGAGAAGTACAAGCAAATCCACAACTATCTCCCAGCAATGGGATATTCTCCCAAGCAGATAAAAGATCTAGAAGCAACCATAAACGCAACTCCGGCAGACGTCGTTGTCTCCGGAACTCCAATAGACTTGACAAAAGTGGTAAAGATAAACAAGCCACTCATAAATGTGAAGTATGAGCTTCAGGAAATAGGGAAACCAGACCTGACTGACATCTTAGCTAAATTCGTCAAGACACACTAATTGCTAATTCTTCTATTTTTTTTATTAAATTTTCTTTGCTTCCTTCCCATTCCACTTCAATTTTTTTTTCTGCTCTTGAAGGAGATTTGGGATATCTAGCTTCATAAACCTGGAAATCCAGGTTCATAGACTTCAAAATATCTATCAGTTTTTCGGAAGGAAAATTCTTCTTTACCCTTCTACCCATCTTGCGGGTTACTGCAGTATTAAAATAGGTCTCCCAGAGCGTTCGCTTCATTTCTGAATAAGTACTGCGTTGATTCTTCCGCTCTGCCCTGGCCTTGATGTCACACGAGCGTTTCCCAACTCTGTAACGACTATGGCCCCCTTTGTTATGATGTTTCTCTGGGCAAAGTGCGGATCTGCGATATTCTCCTTCACGTTGAGGATCTTAACTTTCTTTGTGACCCTAGCCTTTGGATCCGTGACATTTATTTCGTTTCCTTTTAGCAGGGCAGACTTGTTATTTCCTCCCATTCCTCTGACTTGTTTCCTCTTTACATTTCCAAGTACGGTCAGTGTTGGTTCGTTTCCTAGCTCGAATCTCTTTTTGTGTCTGTTCGACCTGAGTTTGCCACCACTAATTTTAGCACTTGCTCTTCCGTGATATATGGCCATGTGAAATCGCTATGGTGAAAAAGTAGTTAAATGTTTCACCTTGATTTCGACTAAAAAGCAAATCACCGCTGGGCTATCGGAACGTACGGCAAGTCAAGCGAGCCCACGTACCATTCTACGGGCCTCACGAGCTTATTGTTTCCCCAGTACTCGACCACGTGGGAACCCCAACCAGCCATTCTTGATGCTACGAATATGGGGGTGAACAGGTGGCCATCAATTCCCAAGACCCTGTAGAGCGGTCCTGCAAAGAAATCAACGTTTGGCCAGATGCCCTTGGTAGCTCCTAGTTTCTCAACCATCATTTTTTCTGCCCTCAAGGCAATCTGGAGAAGTCTTTTCACTTCGTCCGAGGGCTCCTTCGCGAGGCTCTCATCCAAGAATCTCCTCACGATCTTGGCCCTTGGATCATACGTCTTGTATATCCTATGACCGAACCCCATGATTCTCTGCTTGCCTTCCAGGGCTTCTTCGATGTATTTTTCAGTGTTATTTGGATCTCCTATTGCATTCATCATACTCAATGCTGCCTCATCTGCCCCGCCGTGAAGAGGTCCCTTCAGAGTTCCAATCCCTGAAGTAGTTGCAGAATAAACGTCTGCCAGAGTGGAAGCAGTGACAAGAACGGAAAAAGTCGATGCGTTTGTACTGTGTTCTGCGTGAAGAATGAACATAAGGTCTATGAGTTTGCTCTCGAACTCGTTCGGTTTCTTGCCTGTGAGCATGTAAAGGAAATTTGCTGAATGACCGAGCGATGGATCCGGAGGAATGTATTCCTTGTTATCTCTAAATCTTCCAGTTGCAGCCGCAATGGATGCGGTCTTGGCGATAAGCGTCACGATTTTATCTAGGGTTGAGGCCGGTTCCCTGTTATTTGGTTCCTTATCATACATAACGAGCATAGACGTTGCAGTTCTCATAACGTCCATCGGGTGGCTCTTCTTCGCCATCACTTTTATCAGATCAATAACTTCCTTCGGCAGATCCCTTCTTTCCTTCAGCTTTTTTGTGAACTCCTCATATTCCTTAGAAGATGGGAGTTTACCATTTAGTAGGAGGTAAGAAACTTCTTCGTAGTTTGACTGATCTGCAAGGCTTTCTATCGAATATCCTCTGTACCACAGTTTGCCATTCAGACCATCCACCTTAGAAATAGAACTTTCGTCAACGTAAATTCCATCCAATCCATAGTTAATGACTGGTTTTGCGCTCACAATAATCAAATCAGATAATCGATGTTAAATACTTAACATTAGCTTAATCGTCTAAGCAAAAATCAAAGAAGAAACCTTATTTCTTTGCAGTGAATATATTAGAATGAAACTCGCACTTGTAATGGTGCTGTTCTTAGCATTAGTGGTTGTTTTTTCAATTCCATCTGCTCACGCAAATACTCATTCCTTAGTCATAATAAACTTCAGTTACCCCGTGGACAGCGGCGCACAGGATTATTTCCAGTCTGTACTGTCGTATGCAGTTTCACATAATGATCCTGTGATTATTGTGATGAATACTCCTGGAGGGTACTTGACAAATGCGTTTGCAATAGTAAATTACACAATTGCTGCAGAAAAGACGATCAACATCACGACATACGTTCCGTCAGGGGACATGGCGGCATCGGCCGGCTCCTACATAGCACTTTCTTCCAACTACGTTTATATGGGTAATTCTAGCTTCATCGGTCCATCAAAGCCGTACATCATAGGCGGGAGTGCACTTGAAGAACAGCACGTCACAAACGCGTCTTACTCTTTCATGGAATCACTTGCCCAAACGCACGGTTGGAATCAATCAGGGGTTTATCAGATGGTCGAAAACAATGTCGCTTATACTGCTCAGAATGCCTCAAGGATTGGACTAGTATCAGGGCTATCTGATAGCCTGGCTGGAGTGCTTCAGCAACGGGGGTACCAAAACCTTCCCCAAATTCAGTTCTATGAGAACGATGTTCAACAGCTGGAATCGTTCCTCTCGAATTCCACGGTCGCAGATTTCCTGATACTCATTGGAGCTGTCGCGATACTACTCGACATATTCCACGGATCTATAGCTCTAAGCGTGGCAGGCATTGTTGCCCTTGCGCTAGGATTCTGGGGTGTCACTCTAATCAGCTTCCAGCCTATAGCAGTTCTGTTGATGGTACTGGGAATTGCCCTCATATTCTTGGAAATAAAACTTGGCCACGGTCTGGCAATGGTTGCAGGAGTGATTCTTGTCATTGCAGGTGGACTGATTTTGCTCATAGGGGTCAGTTACTCCGCCAAAGGCCCAATAATTACCGGATCAAATTATGCCTTGATTGCACTGGAGGCAACGGTGCTCCCCATAGGGGCTCTCTATCTGATCGGTATCAGAAAGGCAGCGCTGAGCAAGCCTGCAAGAGTGGGCCCTCAGATCATAGTAGGGAAGAAGGGCAAGGCAATCACTGACATAGAACCTGGAAAAAAAGGAGTAGTTAATGTGTTGTCAGAAGAGTGGAGCGCAATCTCTTCTGAAGCTATAATGAAGGGAGAGGAGATTGAGGTCTTGAGTTATAGTGAAGGACTTGCAACGGTCAAGAAATCTTCTTGACCCTGACGGTCACGTTGTCGCTCTGGACTTCGGTTATGGTGACGAGCTCATTGTCCGAGGTATCCGAGTCGCAGACGAAGCTCCAGTCTTCATTGACGACCGTGACGGTTCCGACGACGTTTGCGGGGACTCCATTTATGACCCTTCCGGTCTGTCCTACCAAGGTTTCGACATGAAAGTATTTCTTCGTGATTCTGTGAGAAATGGTTATCCTAAAACCAACGTAGAGTAGTAACGCTATTAGAAAAAATACGATCGAGAAAGCAAGAATGAATGTGTTGTTCATCCCTGTTGCTAAGTATTCGACCAACAGTATGATCGCAAAAATAAGAATTATGGCAACAGGAATTACGGTCCTGAAGCCATATTTTAAGGCAAAGTCACTGGGTTCCTTTGTCATTGTTCTACTTATTCTTTCTTGTTATTTGAGGCTGATGCCGCCCGAAGGGTTTCAGTGAATGGCCTGAACATTTCAGTGAATTCCATAGGTATCACGTACTTGGTCGAATTGCTCGATCCCAGAGTTTTCATCATGTCGAGATACTGGAGTGCCATCGTTTTCTGGTCTATTTCCTTGGCTGCACTGAATATCGTTGTGAGCGCCATGGCGTATCCCTCTGCCCTCAATATTGCAGATTGCCTGTCTCCTTCAGCCCTCAGTATGTTGGATTGCTTGTCTCCCTCTGCGACTGTGATAGTTGCCTGTTTCTTTCCTTCAGCTTCTGTGACCACAGCTCTCCTTGATCTTTCAGCGCTCATCTGCATTATCATTGCATCCGATACGTTCTTTGGAGGCAGTATTTCCCTGATTTCCACGTTGGTCACTTTTACTCCCCACCTGGTCGTTACTTCATCAAGCTTCGTCCTCAGTATTGCGTTAATGTTCTCTCTCTTTGATAGAACTTCATCAAGAATTATGTCTCCCACGACTGCCCTCAATGTAGTTGTAGCAATTCCCATCGCAGCTCCTTCAAAATTCTGTACCTGAATGACAGAGTCTGAAGCGCTGATGACCTTGAAATAAATGATGAAATCGACGTCC
Organism: Thermoplasmata archaeon; assembly: GCA_021797915.1. GTDB lineage: Archaea > Thermoplasmatota > Thermoplasmata > Thermoplasmatales. Next base: position 67,878 of record JAJZYT010000001.1, read on the forward strand.
ACCGGTGCATTATCTTTCGTGATGCAGGTCTGATGAGGAATGGTGAGGAATCTCTCTCTAAGGTCGACCCTTACTGGAACATCAATTATCGGGTAGATGAATACTATCCCTGGTCCCTTCTGAGCAAGTGCCCTACCAAATCTGAAAACGACAATTCTCTGATATTCTCTCACTATTTTAATCGAATAAAATAAAAATGCCAGTAGAATTATCGCAACCAGAGCAATGAGGGCGTCCTCACCCACGTTAGTAGAGATTGCTAGTGCTGTTGCCATATATGGGATTATCATAGCAGTCCATCGATAGTTCGTATTAATGTTTTTTGAGGATTGGTCAGAGAGAGAACCAAAGTCAAAAATTATTAATATCATCTTTTCCTATCAAAATATGGCCAAGGTTGACTACAATTCTAAACCTATTGATGACAATTTCTTTGACAAGCAAGATGAGTTTCCAATCACTGGAAATCACGCTGGTCACGAGGTCAGGGCCGAAGGCAAGGAAAGGCTAGATAAGGATGGAAAAGCCTATCCAACTAAACTAGGAATCCACGGGACTAATGTAGCTGTTGACTGGGAGTCTTGTATAGCAGACGGATCCTGTATGGATGTGTGCCCTGTCAACGTTTACGAGTGGTTCCTGAATGCAGGAAACAAGGGGACGGGCAACGACAAGAAGGTTGCTGAAGGAACGGATGAATGGAACAAGTACAGAACGGACAAGTGCGATCCAATCAGGGAGACGGACTGCATTTTCTGCAACGCTTGTGTTACTGCCTGCCCAGTAAGTGCCATTTCTGTGGCTATGAGAAAGTAATACGATCGACTACCTTTCAAAATTCTGACCTATTCTATTTTATTCTTCTTCAATTCCTTTTCCTCAAGTATTTCCGTCCAGGTGAGGAAGCAGTTGCTCAGTAGCTGATCTTCCTTCTTCATAACAGATTCTTCTTGAAGTGCGACTCTGTTTTCTCCCAAGCATCTTCTGCAGCTTCCTTTACGTAAGCAGCCCCGTCAGTGTTTGCGAAGGCGTGTCTAGTATTCGGGTAAATCTTCAGCTCAATCTGCTTCTTGAATTTCAGAAAATTCGTTATTGCTTCCGGTATCCCAGCATTTATTCCCGGATCCTCTCCCGCATAAAGTGCCAACACTGGACCTTTCATCTTCGAGATATCATTAAGGTCCGGCGGATTTGCTCCGTAATAGACCACAGTAGCATCAAATGGAAGTTGGGTTGATATTCTATATGAGAGACCACCGCCCATGCAGAATCCAACAACGCCGTACTTTAAAGGTTTGAAATTACTCTTCAGATATTCATACGCCATTGCAAGATCCTTTGCCATTTTCAATTGTAGTTGATCTCTTCCCATCATGAGCTTGGTTATCACTTCTCTCTGTTCGGCCGTAGCTCTTTCCATCACTGCCTTTATTGATTCTGGTTCTCCCCTTTTTTCCGCAGGAATTTCGAAGAAGAGCCTCATAGCCATCGCTATGTTCTCCTGTGTGAATAGATCGTATTCCTCCTTTCTTGAGTACAAGTGTGGAGCGATTACAAGAAATCCAAGGGAAGATAAACGCCTTGAATAATTCTTGATGAAGTTCGTTAGACCCCATATCTCTTGGATCACGATAATAGCGCTCTTTGAATTCCGGTTCCCTACGAGAAATGACTTGACATTTGAACCATCAAAAGTTGGATATTCAATTGTTTCTCCCTCGTCCATAGCATGACATCTGATATTTTAATTAAGGTTTTCTAAAGGGCTTGCTCGATAAGGGAGTCACTACTTTTCTATCCTTCTAAACTCTTTAAAACCGAACTTAATGATTTCTTTCACATTGGAGAAGGTTTCGAGCCCTTCGATTTCACTCTCGTCTACCCACTTGCAGTCCGAGGATTCTTCATTATTCTTGAATTCAGAACTCGTCGCTTTCCCGAGATAAATCATGTCAAAGTGTTCGTGAGGTCCTTCGGAGTAGGGGACGAGTTCATTCATTAAAACAAGAGGTTGTGGTGTACTTCTTGCAGATACGGCATCGATAGTGAAATCACTCGTAGAGAGGATTTCAAAAGAGGCACCGGTTTCTTCCTTGGATTCCCGTATGGCGCATTCTAGCGGATTCTCATTCTCCTCAATGTGACCACCTGGATAGATCCAAATTCCAAGCTTCCTGTGCTTTACTAGAAGGGCCTTCCTTCCGTTCTCATTTAAAATCAAGACTCCTGCGACGATGCATTTCTTCAATATTTCACCCAATCTCCAAAAGATACAATTGATTGTGCAAATATTTTGTTCTCTTATTCGAATCATGAACAGTTATAATTCCACCCGCTCTAGCACTTCAACATTGCAATTGAAGGTTCATTCGAATCCCTTTTTTACGTTAAAAACGCCGAGGGGGAGATTTGAACTCCCGATCTCTTGCGAGAACAAGCTATCTGTAAATCCGTTCCAGGCTTGCGCCTTCCCGGGCTGGGCCACCTCGGCTGTACTCTACCTCAAATGCACAAGGTTTATTATTATTTCCACGTTTCCAGCAACAATGGAGCTTCTTGAGGGAACGACTGAAGTTCTGGATATTTTCACCAAAGAATTTGTTAGTAAGAAGGATGTCATTTTGGGTATTTCGGGGGGGATTGATTCAGCACTAGTAGGCTACATTCTGAAGAAGAACATCAGTAAGGAAAAGATCCACCTTTACTCACTTCCTTTCGGTAAAGAGAACCGAGATGTGAAGAAGGTTTCAGATTTCCTGAAACTTCCATACGAAACTATACAGATGGACAAGGCGCTTGAGTTTTTTAAGAACACTTCTAAGGATGCAAGACTGTTGGGTAACATCAAGGCGAGACTGAGAATGACCTACCTGTACTCTGTCGCCAATAAGTACAATGGTCTGGTAGCAGGAACTTCAAACAAAAGTGAGCTCCTCACCGGTTATTTTACAAAATTCGGTGACGGTGGTTCCGATTTTCAGATAATAGGCGACCTGTACAAGACCCAGGTATATGAGATAGCTAGAAGGTACAACTTCCCAGATTGGCTGATGACGAAGTCACCGTCAGCTGACTTGTGGGAGGGGCAGACGGACGAGAAAGAACTGGGGATTTCTTACCAGAAATTGGACAAAATATTGGAGTGCTTGGAATACTTGAAAACACCAGAACAGTGCAAGTTCGAAGGAATCAGTACAAAAGAGGTAAAGAGGATATACACATTGGTCCAGAGCAGTGCTCACAAGAGGGTCAATCTGTACATCCCTAAGGTGAGTTTCCGTTCTGTCGGTTCTGATTGGATGGAATAATCATTGCGACGGCGACTGCTTGGCGGTGTTTTGATATGCTCGTATGAGGTCGTCGAATTTTATGTATGCTATGACCATGAATAGACCAACTACGATGAATCCAAATATCAATCCCACTATCATCCAGATGAGGGTCTTTTCCTTCGCAGCAGATAGCTTTCTCTGCTCTGTCATCCTTATGATCTCCCTGCATTCGTAGAACACTACTATGTCTATAACACCAAATATTGCAGTTATTCCAAAAGTAATGATCCCTGTGATCAGGAGGATTATACCCACAATGAGTGACAGAACCCAGGCAATCGTCAGCATGTCCTTTATCGTCGACTTCTCTGGCGCATCGAAGATTTGTTGATTCGAGCCAGCATTGTCTGGTTGATTTACCACATCTACTCAGTCAAAGAGTTGATATAAGGTTAACTACAGAACTTGAAAATTACACTAACTTGAATTTGCCAGTCAGAGAGTCGATTACGGGCTCTTCGTCTGGTCCAAAACCCGCGCACGTCAGCGTGTCAGGCTCAAGTTGTGTAAGGCCAGCATCTCTAATCGGGCAGCAGCTGACTCCTATGGACCTTGCCTTGTTGACCAGCTCCTGAAGTTCCTTCTCATCTTGGACCCATACAACTATCTTTTTTTGTCCCTCAGAAATCCACTGAGTCCTCTTCTCGGAGACTTTCATGGAACACTGTACAGCTGCGTGTGCGACCTGAGCAGCTATCTTGCCTTTGCCCATACCGAGGTCCTTTCTGACGGCTATGGCCATTTTCACTATGTCAGAAATTATAATTACTATTTATTTTATCACCTCGGAGAATGAATTTCTATCCTGCGATTCTGATACCTTTGGCGATTTTCACTCCACTGTTTTATCTGAACTGGAACAGAATCGACAAGGTAGTAGAGGAGTCGCTGTTCGGGCGTTTCCTCCTCTTCGGACTTTTACTTGGAATCGTGTACGTATTCCTATTTCTATACACCTTCTACACGCTCTCGAGGTACATCGATCTGATGCTTTTCTCCGTAATGCTGTTTCTTCCGTTGCTTTCGGCAGGCGAGCAGCTTTCAATACTCACCGGAAAATACAGGACAAGGAAGGATCTCATCCAGCTCTCCACCTCTCTTGGGGGTGCGTTCTCCTTTCCTGTCTCTTTTGCGATCGCCCTTGTTACCTATACATCAACGATAAACTACATCTTCGTGGCCCTGGTGGCTCTATTTGCTTTCCTCGCTAATGTGATGTCGGCTTCACTTCTGTCCATTGGTATTGCAAAAAATAGGGTCCTGCTTTACTACAATTTTGCTTTCCTGGTTCAGATGATGTTCTCATCTTCAATATTCGTAGAATATCTATTCGGTTCTTACGCACTGATCACAATTATTCCAGAAATTGCAGTTGCAATACTATTATATATGAAATTCTTTCAAGAGAGGCTAGGGTCAAATTAGATGGGAGCGGCAGTAAAGGGAATAGTTGTTGCAATTGCTGTAATAATGGCGTTTACAGCCGTTTACTATGTAGTTGAGGATACAAATCTACTCAACGGTGTTGTCACAACCACAACTTCTTCTTACCAAATTCCTTCCGAGATCACGACTCATTTTTCCAGAAACTTCACATTCACATCATCTTCTAGTTCGGGGGAAACTTTCACCTTTTACTTCACCCCAACCATAAACGATTCCCTTCAACAAAGTAACATTGCTATCAGCCACTCTTCCAAAGTTAATGAAACAGTCAAGAGCTCTCAAAACAGGACTTTTGTAGCTCTGCAAATAAGCCCAGGGAACTCCTATGTTAATATCTCATACAACATCAACTCTTACTCAAAAATTTGGAAAAACGATACAAATTCTTCAGGGCTGATATCTCAGATACCATCTAGTCTGAAGAATGAATATGATCATCCGGAGTACTTCAATTCTTCAGGGAGCAGTCGAGAGGTCATTAACCCTTCCTTCTTTAGGAACATCACCCTGAACCTGACAAAGAACGACACCACTGTAGTTGAAAAGCTCAGGTCGATCTATAATTACATCGTTCAGAACTACAGGTATAACATTACCTACAATCTTGGCAATGTACCACTCTCAGCCCAACAGGTCTATCAACTCAAGGAAGGGGATTGCGAAGAGCTTTCCTATCTGTTCGAGTCAATGAGCAGGAGCATCGGAATCCCATCTTGGACGCAGTACGGTCTTCTCATCCAAGATACGAACGGACAGACAAGTTTGGGAGAACACGCTTGGGTGCAGACTTACATTCCCATTTCCAATGGAACGGGAAATTTTGTGAACATTGATCTCACGGTAGAGGTAGGTGGTAAGGACCTTGGCAGGGGGTTCCTGGTCAAATTCCCATACTCTCTTGTGGAATGGACAGACAACGGAAACTCAACCGCAATGGTTGCTTACCACACGGAGCTACTTGCCCCGTCTAATGGTATAAATATAGCCGTACAGGAGAATGACAGGGTCTATTCGTTCACGGAGTATGGCAATATAACGATCGCACAGGCCAATCTTTTTTATCTTCCCGGGGCTTACACATCTAAAGATTAGGTATGATGATTCCTTCCATTACGCTAAGTAAAAAGAAGATAGACCAAGTGGATGCACTCGATAAATACGAGTCTGGTCCCCTTTGGCTAATTGACGAAGATTACAAGAACGGAAGGGAGCTGAATTTCAAGAGATATGACGAGCTGTCAGGAATATATGAGCTCTATCTGGATGCAGAAATTTCATCGGTTGATGATGTAGCGGATGCAATAACCGGCGGTGCTACGATGGTCACGGTATCAGAAATGATGGACAGGGAAAAGCTGAGGAGAGCACTCTTCTACACAGAATCACTGATATTATACATAAGAGACAAGAGGGAGGTCGCAGACTACTTTTTTGCGAACGGAGGAAATAAAGTGTACTCTGACACATACCTGTTTGACGGAAACGCTGTGCAATTCACAAGTAAACTAAATTGTGATCGATGCAACACCATTATCCCTATAGGAGGATTCGATGGTAGAAGAAATACGGAAGCTCCTTCTCTACCTTAAGAAGTCCACTGGAAAATACGAGTTCAGTGAGGCAGAGATACTGACTACATTGTCAATAAAGGCAAGATTCCTCACCCCTGACCAAGTGAGGGAGTTCTTGAAAGTAGCCATAGATCAGAGATGTCTTAAACACGCAGACGATCTATATTCAATCACTTGTTCAATAAACGGAATCGAACTGAGCCTGAACTACAAGCCGAATTACGATGCTCTAATGAATGAAAGCGAAGGAGAGGACATTACAGAGACTATAATTGGGCTAATAACTGCAAGTACCAAGATGAATAAGAGGGACGTCATTTCAGAAATCAATAAGCTGAGGGAGAAGAATCCCTTCTTGAGCGCAAAAGTAGCATCCATGATTGTAGCGAGATTGAATGGGGTAGACGTTTCACGCTTCCTCAATTAGAAGAGACTACTTGACAAATTCCTGCGGATCCTTGTTCAGGTATGAAGCGTACTTCGTTGCAAGGTCGTACTGATCCTGTTCCATCGCAATGTCAGAGGCAGCGTCAAAAATCTCAGAATAGTTGGTTACCGCTCTGATCCTCTCCTCCTTTCTCTTCAGTTTCGCACCCTCGCTCAGGATTTTCTTGATGACCCTGTCAAGCGTTTTAAGAGGTGCCTCGCCTCCCTTCTCTTCAACGAGAAGATATGCGTAATTGACCGCGGCCTGCGCCATCATGTCAATGTTATTTGAGGATTCCGCATCCTGAATAGCTTTTTCGAACAGGCTAGAGGCTTCCTTGAAATCTTCAAGTATTGTCGCAAGTGAAATCATGGAGTAAATGTACTCTCCTTTGTCATTGAGTTTCTGGTATATCTCGAGTGCCTTTCTACCGTACTCCACAGCCTTCTTGCCGTCTTCAAGAACTGTTATCTGCGACAGCAGGAGATTTGCCTCTGCCACTCTTTTCTGATCATTCTTCTCCAACGATATCTTTAGTGCCTCTTCTGCAAACTGTTTGGCCATTTCAGAGTTTGGGATCTCCTGGTAGAGAAAGCATTCTGACTTTATCTTAAGAATGTCAGATTTCGACAATTGATCCTGCAAGGAATTTATGTTTTCGTCAATGTATTTTACGCAGTCGTTCAGGTTTCCGCTGTCTTCGAGTTCCCTTGCCTTCTCAATGATTTCGTTGTCCATTTCCATTCTCTCTCATACAACTTTCTAGAGATTTAACATTTTCCTCAATGTTCCCCGAGAAGATGGCAGATGCGCTGACTATTATATCTGGTCCCAGGGCAGCGATGCGGGAAATGTTATTTTTCTTTATGCCTCCGTCAACACCTATCAGGAAATCCAGTTTCATTGTCTTCCTGTATTCTGCAAGCAGAGGTATCTTTTGAGCAGCTTCCTCAATCATGCTCTGGCCCGAGAAGCCAGGTTCAACAGTCATTACTAGTACATACTTCACCGCGGGCAAGAGTGCTTCAATACTCGATACAGATGTTTTTGGATTTATGGAAAGTCCCGGCATTGAGCCTCGCCTTTCTATTTCCTTCAACACCCTGGCAGTTTGTACAGGCGCTTCATAATGGATTGTTACTAATTTGGAAAATGAGCAGTACTTATCAAGGTACATGTCAGGATTGTCTACCATCAAGTGACTCTCAATGTTAACTCCGAATTTTTTCTTGATTACATCTCCAAAAGGAATTCCCATTGTAAGGTTTGGAACAAAGTGACCATCCATCACGTCAAGATGCACCCAGTTCACTCCTGACCGGATGGCAGTTCCTATATCCCTTTCAAGGTTCAAGAGATCTGCGGAAAGTATCGATGCAGACAACTCAGTCATTTTTCTTCAAAGCTGATTGTGAACTTGCCTAATAAATGTTTGATTTGGCTCACTGCACGCAATTGCTAAATACCTTTGGAAAATCGCCTATCATGAAAGGGGAATACGATTCTCTAGACATACGAATCCTCAACGTCCTAAGAGACGATGCGACCGTGGGTTACAACGAGATATCGAGGAGGGTCAAATCTCCCCCGACGACTGTCTTTCAGAGAGTCAAGAGGATGAAGGACCGGGATATAATAAAAAAAGTGGTCCCACTGATAGACCACGACAAACTCGACTACAAACTGACCGCCTTCGTAACGATTTCAATCAGCGATATCAAAGAACTCGACAGGATAGCCAAAGAGCTTTCCAGATTTGATGAAGTTTTGGACGTTCACCACACTTCAGGTGATAGTGATCTACTCCTCAAGGTCAAGGTTAAAGATAGCTCTGAGCTGAAGGATTTCGAGGTGGAGAAGGTTGGGGCGATAAAAGGAATCAGAGCGGTGGGAACTACCCTTAGTCTGGGAATTTTCAAAGAAGAGTTTTCAGTAAAATTGAGACCATAGATGATCGAGATCAAAGGGGTCTCCAAGAGATACGATAGGCATCTCTATGCCCTGAAAGGAGTGAATGCTACTCTCAAGGAAAGGGTGACGACGGTTATAGGCCGGAATGGTGCAGGGAAGACCACTCTCGTCAGGATACTTTCCACCCAGTTGTTCCCAACGTCCGGGACTGCAGAAATTGAAGGTCTGGACATACTGAAAGATACAAAGAAAGTGAGGGAAGTGATCAGCAGCATCCCTCAGGAATCACAGCTCATAGGTATTCTTTCACCACTTGAACAGATGCAACTCTACCTGATGGCCAGAGGATTCTCTTCCTCTCAAGCTAAAAGAGAATCAGAGTACGCACTGGACGAACTTGAAATGTATGAATTCAGGAATGCGCCTTCGGATACGCTCTCAGGAGGAATGAAGAGGAAAGTGTTTGTGGCAATGGCACTTGCGGCAAAATCGCCAGTCATTTTTCTCGACGAACCAACTACGGGACTTGACCCCTTGTCAAGGATAGAAGTGTGGTCTGCAATCAAGAGACTTTCTTCGAAGATTATACTGACTACTCACTACATGGAAGAAGCTCAGGAACTCTCGAACGAAGTTCTAGTCATTGACCAGGGTAACATAATCACACATGGTACTGTGAAAAGTCTACTCTCCACCTTTGATGGAAAGATGAGGGCAGAAAAATTGGAGGGGACGGAGTTCGACATAAAGATCGCAAACGTTTCGATAAAATACATCGATGCCAACGAGGTAGATGAATTTGTGAGAAAGGGCTACGACATCAAGAGGATCAATCTGGACGACATATTTCTGTCCAAAGGAGTGATGCTTGAATCCTAAATTTGTCCTATACTTTGCTTGGTACTATGGCTTTTATGTTATCAAGAGGGGACCCTCATACCTATTGGCGTCTCTGTCGCTTCCTCTCGCCCTGCTATTTATGGTTACTATTTTCACGCACGGAACCCTGATAGCTTTTGCTATCGCTGGAGGACCTATAGCCATAGTAGCAGCAAACAGCATCAACGGGGCAGCTGACGCTGCTTTCTTCAGAATTCAGATAAGGATCCAGGATCTCTATGTTGCAACGAGTCTAACTTCTCAGGATTACATGTTTGCCCTCTCCATGAGCTATCTCGTTTTCTCTCTTCCAGGTATTGTTCTTTACGCCATTCTGGGAGCATACTTCAAAGTCTTCACACTTTCCTCGGCACTTCCCATAATAGGGATACTCATCCTACTGACTCTTGCAATTTCAAATCTTTCGTTCATCATAGCTGGTCTCCTGAAACACATTAGAAATGTCTGGGGTATCACTGCAATTCTTTCCATCATAATGACCGTTCTTCCTCCAACCTTCTATCCTTTTTATTACCTTCCAAGAGGAGTTATATATATACTGTCAGTTTCTCCCGTCACTCCAGCGGCTGTGTTGTTTCAGGGGGTATTGTTTCCTAAGGCCGTTGGGATGTACTCATCCGTTCAGCTACCGATGTTTGTCATACTCATAGCGGAGACTCTTGTTCTCATCTTTCTAGGAAGAAGATTCATCAGATGGAGAGAATAATTGTTCAATTTTCTCCCATTCCAGACAAACTTTTTAATCAGAAGATTGATTGACAGTACGCCGGGCTGGCTGGGAGGGTAGGCGTCTCCTGTTACTCGAAACCGTCTATACGCGAGGGCGACAGCCGATATAGAAGGCAACCTTGAGGATGCGAACCCTTGATGTTCAGCGAAACTCTGTCCCACCAGATCCAGGTTGTGTACATCTCACCCGGAGGGGGGAGCGGTATTCGTTATCACGGGAATCCGCCAGGACCGGAAGGGAGCAACGGTTACGTGGACCTTGGATGCCGGTGGGGGCACGGAGCGGAGAATTGATGGGGAGCTCGCGTCTATCAATCGCCCTTTGATGTCGGTGGCCCGGTATTATGATCCCTACATTGACCGAACACAAGATATCCCCGCGGTGTAGTTTGTAAAGAATGAAGGATGCTCAAGTGTTAAATATTCATTGAAAATTGTGCACCGTTGACAAATAAGAAAACGATTCACGACTCAATTTACGGATCTATAGAACTGGAGGATACTGCCTCTAAGATAATTGAAACAAAGGAATTTCAACGACTTAATACAATCAAGCAACTTGGATTCACCTATCTCGTATTCCCCGGGGCGACACACTCAAGGTTCGAACACTCGCTTGGAACTCACTATTTGGCAAGGGAGGCTTCAAGTAGGCTTGATCTGAAGAAGGAAGACGTTGTAGATGTCTCTCTTGCAGGGCTGCTGCACGATGTTGGGCACTCACCATTTTCACATGCCCTTGAAGATTCGATGGTAAAACTCTATGGTAAAGATCATTTGGATGTAACGATCGACATCATAGATGGCAAGTCACCGGAGAATGAGCTGAGTGATATCCTGGGACAGCACAAACGTGCAGTTGTAAACATACTGAAAGGAAAGAAAGGAGTCCTAAGTCGACTAATCTCTGGTAATGGCGATGTTGACCAGATTGACTACCTCGGAAGAGACTCTCACTATACAGGAGTCGCGCTTGGTGCCGTTGACATTTCAAGAATCCTGAGGGTACTCACAATTCACGAAGGAGAATTCTGCGTGGAGGAAAGGGGGCTACCATCCGTCGAAGGGCTTATGGTTGCCCGAATGCTGATGTACCGGACGGTCTACAGGCACAAGACTGCATTGATAGCAGCTTCTCTTGCAAACGATGCACTGGAAGTGCTGAACCCCGATTTCGACGAGTTCGTGCAGTGGAACGATTGTGATTTCATTGCAGAACTTAAAAAGAAAAGTCCAAAAACGTATGAATCCATAAAACAAAGGAAGATTCCGAAGGGATTAATCGTGAAGGAAGATGAAGAGAAATTTGGAGAATTAGTCGATTCCCTTGAAGGTAGCCTTGTGTCATGTCAGTACTTCAAGTCTCCGTACAAGAAGGAGGTCCTGAACGTATTGACTGACTCAGGTATAAGGCCAATCACTGATTTTTCCTCCATAATGGAATTTTTGGAAAGGGAACTGGAGGGAGTGGGCTTATTGGTTTTCGAAAATGCGAAAGAAATGGGAATTAGGGATGCCCTGAGGAGAAAGAATATTGCTAGCCAATAGCAAATAATTATAGATTATCATCATTTACGGCTATGATTAAACCTATCGGGAGGAGAGCGAGGGATATTGTGATGAAGGATCCCGTGACTTTCAGCTCTTTTCCAGATAAGGAGATGTATCTCTGCTTTCTTCCGGAAATGACTGGAGAAGAGGAGAATTTTCTGATTGAATCGATGAACAACTTCCTCGTTATGCTCTTTCCTATGGGGGTCGAATTTTCAGAAAATGTTGTCCAGAGCCAGGATATTTTGAACAGAATGGAACGGCGTCATTCCAAGATCGTGCTTTTTGATGACGATATGAGAAGGTTTCCCAATTATGCATTTTCGAAACTGGTTGAGTTCAAGGAGCACCTGATATATCTGCTCCATATGGCTTACTCCCAGAGAAATTCAATATTCCTAGGAAGGGATGCGGAGGGGATGAGCTATGCCAAGATAAAATACGACCCATTCACCGCAATAGATGCTGTCAGAACTAGTCCGTGGTATATTCCTGGAAAGGAAGAGGTATTTTCGTTTTCGAAATATAATGCTGGTCACATTGTTGCTCCGGACATCGGAGAAATATTCGCGGTAACGTTCAAAGACTGAAAATTCAATAGACCGAATTACAGAGGCTTAGTAGTAAAATTGTCAATTAAACGATAAAGTGAATGTCAGAGAAAATTAGATTAATAAATAAAGTCTCTGGAGGCATGGATGCGGAGAAACTTTTTGATCTTAACCAGAACGTCGAAGGTATTCTCATATATAACGGAACGGAAAGCTCCAATGACCCCTCTTTCTTTTATTTCACTCAACTCGCAAGAGGGCTGTTTGAGGGTTCGTACGTTTTTGTTACCAGAAAGAACTTAAAGGTTATAACTAGCCAGTTGGAAGAAGAAACGGCAAGGTCTGAGGATTTAGATGTGGAGGTATTCACCTCCGGAAAACAAAGGGACGACCTACTGAAACAAGTAACCAAGGGCATCACTTTTGTTGGAATCAACTTCTCTGGACTTTCTCATACCGATTACCTCTCCCTGAAAGAGAAGCTTCCGGACAAGGAATTCGTTGATGTGGGAGAATCCATTTCAAGTTTGAGACAAATAAAATCTGAAAGGGAACTAACCAAGTTAAGAGAAGCAGCCAAAATAGTATCAAAAGTAGGGGAGGCAATACCAAATATGCTGAAGGAGGGAATGTCTGAAAATGAACTCGCTGCATTGGTCAATTATGAGATGATGAAGAACGGTGCCTCTTCTCCAAGCTTTGACACAATCGCTGCATTCGGACCTGACGCAGCCGAACCTCATTTCTCTGGAGGAAAGAGGAAACTAAAGAAAGGAGAGGTGGTCCTCGTGGACTTCGGGGCTAAGTTTCAGAGATACTGCTCTGACATGACAAGAACTTACTTCTTCGGAAAACCAGACAAGGAGATGCAAGAGATGTATGAGACCGTTTTCAAAGCTCAGGAAGCAGGGTTTAAAGCCATCAAGAGCGGTGAAAATGGAAGAGTTGTAGATGGGGCATCGAGGAAAGTTATAGACTCTTCAAGATTTAAGGGAAGATTCATTCATGGGCTCGGCCACGGTTTGGGATTAAATGTGCATGACCATCCCGCACTAAGTCCACAGGGAGATTTCTATTTGAAAGAGAATATGGTCGTGACGGTTGAACCAGGAGTGTACATTTCAAAGAAGGGTGGAGTGAGGATAGAGGATGACGTGATTGTTACAAAGAATGGAGGGCAGATAATTACTTCTGCGCCCAGAGACCTACAAATCGTATGAAGACTGAGGACTTAATTGGCGTATATCCTTTTCTGAAAAGGGGTCTAAACAAGTACTTCGAGGAAAACAAATCAACATCAATACTCTCGTTCCTCGTAAACAATGAGTCAGAGATATCCGTCGCAGTGGCGCAGCTTGGCAAGGTGCTCGAAGGAGAAGAAATTACCTTTTCAACTGATCCAGATAAGAGAGTTGCCAATTATCTTATAACAAAGGTGATTCTCACTTACATACGAGACTACTTCATTTCAGCAAGGTACGCAATTAAGGAACGAAAAGCACTCTATGAAAATTTGGATAAAGAAAAAGAACCAAGGATCCTGAAACAGGTATCCCACGAGCTGAACGTGGATATAGATCAGCAAGGAGACAGGTATCTAATTCCCATCCCCTCTTTCCTGAAGAACGCAGTTGTCTTCAATGACAAGGAATTGAAGTTGTGCAATCAGGAACTCAAGGATGGAAATGTGGTGGCCTCCAAGCACGTCGTTGCAAAAATAGTAAGGGAGGCATTTTATAAGAAATACATGCAGGACGTCAACGAAGTTGTTGAATTTCCCACAGAAGTCGACAACATGCTGAAGGGATACGTTGGACAAATAGCCTCGAAGGGGCGGGAGATCAGACAGGAAAGGGCCAATCTCGGCCCTCTCAACGAGAAAGCCTTCCCTCCTTGTCTTCTGGAGATCATTGACCAGATGAAGAATGGAGCTAACGCGTCGCACGCTTCTAGATTCTTCCTTGTGACATTTCTGCACAGGATAGGGCTGCCAAACGATGAGATACTCAAGTACTTTGGGGACGTACCCGACTTCGCGGAAAAGATCACTAAATATCAGATAGAGCACATAACCGGAACTGGGAGAGGACGAGAGTACAGTGTTCCATCCTGCCAGACCTTAGGTTCTCTTGGGCTATGTTACAAGGAAAGGGATCAGCTCTGTAGCTCCGGAAAAATATCACATCCTCTAGGTTTTTACAGGACCAAAAATCTAGTTAATAGACCGGTAAGCAAGTCTGGATCTGTAGACAGAGTTGACAAAACCCGCGGCGCCAAGGAAGAGTAATGCCCACGAGGTAATGTAGTATCCAAAAATAGGAATCCGATTTGTAAATATTTGGATGATGATCACGAACATGATTATGACGAGCCTGTCAGCGCGTCCGGGGAACCCTGAATAAATCCTACTCAGTCCCACGGCCTGAGACTGAGTTCCAACATAACTGCTTAGAAAAGTCCCAGCTATCGCAATTATTCCAAAATAAAGATTTCCGAATACACTAATCGTCATTCCAAATAAAATGATAAAATCGGAATACCTGTCCAGAAGATGGTCAAGGAAATCTCCCTTCTTCGATTCCTTCTTGAATTTTCTGGCGACAGCTCCATCGAGTGCATCGAGGTATGAAGAGGCGATTAATAGAACAAAAGCAACAATCAGAAATTCGAAATAGCGCGAAGAGGCCACGTAGTACGAAACTGCGAAGAGTATGGCAAAAAAGAACGATATCAAAGTTATGGAGTTCGGATTAACGTTCTCGAGTCTTGAAGCGACCCCATCTACCAGGAACGCAGATCTATTCCTCGCTTTGTCTAGTACCATTTTAGTATTTCCTCTGTCAGATCAATTTTCAGACTCGTAGACTTTTTCCCTTTAATTACATTTTCTACGAAATTGGCAGTTTCTTCAACATCTGAATTCAGTATCTCGTGGACATTTCCAGGATGGAGCTCTTCCGCTTCAGATCCAATCAGATCAATTGCTTCGCTTTCGATATTGTCCATGATCTTTGATTTCGAGTAATTCCTTTTCTTTAGTCGGTCCTCGATATCTTTCAAGTGAGATCGTAATACAATTACTGAATCGCACCCTGCGTAGTGGGATAGATGGCCGAAGAACACCCCATCTTCCTTTACGTTTTTAAGGCAGATCTCGTCAACAATCTTTTCTCCGTCTTTCTCTTCGATTATACAATCCTTAATTAGAGTATCAAACTCTGAAACTTCATATCCTTTCTTGACCATCTCTTTCAATACAGTAGACTTTCCAACTCCAGGAGTTCCGGTGATGCAGATCATTTCACAATTCCAAGTTTAAGAGGTCTAGCAAGATGTCTTCTGGCTATGATGGGCACCTCATAGAATCCAGGTGCAATTCCCCTTTTTTCTTCTACCGTCTCTCCAATCTTGCTTTTAGCGCCGCACTTTCTGCATCTGAATCCTGCGTTTCTACCGGCACTTTCCATCCTCGTTTTACAGTTGGAGCACACAGGCGGTCTCACCTCTTTGATTCTGGATATTGATACGAGATCAATCTTTTCGATATTTATGAACCCCACTTTTGTAATGCCACCGTATACTCTTACTTCATCTCCCTTCTTCAATTCAGAGAGCAGAGTCCTGAACTCCTTTGTGGGTTCCATTGCCACTGCTGTTATGCTGTCTCCACTCGATACAATCTCGAATGTAAGGACACCCCCTCTGTTCCAGACTGGCCCAGAAGAAACGAATCCTCTGATGATGGACGAATTGTAAATTGCGGATTCACCGATCGAACGCTCAACTAGGTGGTCATCCGTGGCCTGGTTTGTTTTGTATATTATATACGAACTGTAGGGTTCGCTTTTGACATACCTCTCAAGTCCATTAAGCTTGATTGGATCGACACCCCTAATCCCAAAAAGTACTGGAGTTTTTGTTGTGGGTCTTATGGCATTGTAATTATTCCTAAAATCAAAATTATCAAAGGTATGCTTGAACTCTCTTTCAATGAGTTGTGAGCTAGAATCATCCACGAAATGCTCGCCCGTCCATTTTCCTTTATCTAGGTAAGCAATCAGTTCATAAGTTGGATTTTTCTCTGGCCAGGAAATTGCAGCATTTGCCCCGACGATTCCTATGTCCCCATTAATCGTTCTGAAATCTCCCTTTGCAGCTGCTAGCACTCTTTTATAATCGACGAATTCCCTTACTGCGTCCCAGTAGAACCTTTCATTATTCTTCTCGCTGTTGATTAGCACGGCGGGGTTTGTATCCGGGTCTTTTGGAGAAAATTTCTCTATTACTGAAGTAACATCAATATCCAGTTTTTCTTCTCGGAAGCGTGCAAAAGAATGAATTTCATCATCATTGATCATTCCTATCGTTGACTTCTCTCCCTCGCCTCTGCCTAGAGTGAGGGAAATGGCGGCATTTCCCCTTGTTTTCAGAGGAATGTTTGGATTCAATCTCACCAGTTTGGGGTATCCAATCAGGTCAAGACTGGTATTCTTCAAGATCTCGATTGTAAGATAAGTGGTACACATCTCTGTTTTAGAATCGGTATCATCTATACCAAGAATAGGCACTATTTCCCGTACCTCCTCTGTCTCTTTTGATAATCCCTTATTGCCTTCAGAAGGTCTAACTTAGTGATGTCTGGCCAATACACATCTGTGAAATAGAGCTCGGAGTAAGCCGACTGCCACAGTAGAAAATTGCTTATCCTCTCTTCGCCGGATGTTCTTATTATCAAGTCAGGATCTTCAATTTCCCCAGTATAGAGGTACTTTTCAATCAGCTTCTCGTTTATGTTTTCTGGATCAAGGATACCCGTCTTCACTTCCTTTGATATTTTCTTGATCGCGTCCAGTATTTCTTCTCTTCCTCCGTATGCGATTGCGACATTCAGCAAATATTTCTCGAAATTCTTTGTGAACTCTTCGGCATTCCTTGCAGCCTCCCTTAACGATTCGGGGAGGAGTTCTGTCTTACCGATGAGTCTTACTCTTATTCTGTTTTTGCTAATTCGCTCATCCTTAATAAGATCGTTAAAGCTGTTCGCATACAGATTCATCAGATACTCTATCTCTTCAGAATCCCTCTTGAAATTCTCTGTTGAGAACGCGTAGACTGTCACGATTTTAATGCCTATATCATAAGCCCAGTCAAGGAAGTCTTCCAGTCTCTCCTTTCCCAGTAGATGTCCCTTATCGATCGATTCGTGCAATTGTTTTGCAAATCTACGGTTACCGTCCATTATGACGGCAATGTGTTTTGGCAGCGGGTCCTTCTTTACGTCCTCAAGGAGACTCTGTTCGTATCTCTCCCTAACTCCTGAAAGGACTGAATTGAAGAATCCCTGTTTTGGCATTGTTACGACAATGGCTAAAGAGAATAAATCGTTTACTTCTTTCGCATTCGGAAATAATTCAGATTGGAAGAGGGAGAATAACCATGTACGATCTTGCTCAGAATCACATCAACCCCCTCAAATTCCACGTTGTCTCTGCGATTAGAAATGTGTGTCAAGTGGATTAACGTCCCTTCCCTTAGTTTGGTTATTATGTTTTGGGAGACAAATAGGGGCTGTGTTGGATTGTTCATGATCACCTGATCAGTGCCTTTAAGACATTCGAATATCTCGTTTGAATTTGCGACCATTGCCAATCCACTCACCTTGTTTAGTTTCATGTTTTGAGAAAGCAGTCTAATTGCCTCCGGATTGATGTCGATTGAAAGAACCAGCCTGTTTCCTTTGAGGAGAGGGATTGATATGGGTCCGATTCCAGAATACATGTCAACTATCAAACCATCCCTCTTGGAGTTCTGAATGCTTTCAGTGATTTCTCTTCTCAATCCAGCTAGCCGAGGTGAGAAGTATGCCTTTTCAAGATCTACGACATATCTGAACCCGTTCTCTTTATGAATACCTGACGGTTTTCCAGTTCCGTCAATCCTCTTCAGATTCCTAATCCTGAAAGATCCCTCAACCCCGTTGTCCAAGAAGATTGCACGCGGACTCTGCTTCTCCTTCAGCTCCTCAAGAATTTTCTCCCACCCCTCTCTTTCCTTTATGACAAAAAAATCGGCTATTCTTTCGAAACTCCCAACGTGTCCCATCTTGCTGTCAACATTCTCTTCAAAATCTCCAGATATATCCGAATGCTTCACCGGAATGAGGACCCATTCGCCTTCTCTCCTGATTCTGAAATGGTTCAACAGCTCTCCCGCTGACTTCAGTTTCTCGATTTCTTTCTTCGCGCAAGACTGGTGAACTTTTACGTAAGGAACGCTCAACTCAGGAAAATGTATTTATTTAATATAACTTTAGGAAATAGTGTTCTGTCCTAAATGCGGATCAATGATGTTACCAAAAGGAGAAATTTGGGTATGCAGGAAGTGTGGAAACACAGTCCAAATCAAAGAGGAAGAGAAGAAGGGGATCGTCGAGAAGGGAAAGAGGAAGGAGACAATTGTAGTGGAAAAGGAGGAAATCAATCTACCAATAGACAAGACAGTTCAGTGTCCAAAATGCAACGAGTTCGGAGTCTACTGGGAAGCGATGCAGACTAGGGCGGCGGATGAACCGGAAACGCGATTCTATACGTGTACACACTGTGGACACAGATGGAGAGAATACTGACTTTCCAAAGCATAATTCCAGAAATCGATCAAAGAGTTAAGAATTCAACGCTATCCAAACCCAATTACATCCTTCTTTTTTTGAAGTGTAGGCATCGGGATTGGTGGCGGAAGTCGCAAATCCCGGGCTATCAAGATGCTCTCGATGACGGACGAGGAGAATATTGCGGTCTGAACTTCATTTGCAACGGTTTCTGGAAGCGACTTGTCTTTCTTCCACTTGACTTCTATCTCCTCTCCACCCTGATAAAGCAATGAACCTTCAAGCGAGATGGTTCCAAGTGTTGAAAAGGATGAAGTGAACTTGTAGATTATCCGAGAAGAATCATTCTCTCTTCTGACATCGACTATGGTTAGATTCTGGTCAATTCTAACTTCCTGTGGTCTATTATCTATCGGAGCGAATCGTCGGCCCTCAATAGTGGTAATTTCAAGATCCTTTATCACACTTCGTAAGTATAATTCGGATTAATTGTTTTTGCCTAGGGCATGTCAAAGAATACCCGCAGCTATTTTTTCCTCAAATAATCTGTATAGAAATCTGGTAGGTTTTCATATTCGACTGGGTCTTCAAATCCTGCCTCCATGAAACCTTTAAGCCTAAGCTTGCAGGAATCACAGACTCCACAGGCTCTCTCCTTTCCGTTGTAGCACGACCAAGTGAGTTCCAAAGGCGTCTTAAGACTGATGGCTAACTTCACGATATCTGCCTTAGAAAATCTCAATAGTGGGGCCTCGACTTCTATTTTTCCGCCTTCAACAGTCTTTTTCGTTGCCAAGTCGAATGTTCTGTTGATAGACTCGAAATATTCCGGTCTGCAATCCGGATACCCAGAATAATCCAGTGCGTTCGCCCCGATAAATATCTTTGACGAATCCGTTACTTCGGCAAGTCCAAGTCCCAACGACAACAGTATCGTGTTTCTAGCAGGGACATAAGTGACAGGTATTTCCTTGCCAATATCTCTGAGTGTCACCTCAGGAACTTCGATGTCATCTGTGAGTGCACTTCCTCCGATGGCCCTTAGGTCTATCTTCATGATCTTGTGCTTCACTCTGTAATAATCAGCAATCTTCTTCGCAGATTCAAGCTCCTTTCTGTGTCTCTGACCATAATCGAATGACAGTGCGATAACCTCGTATCCCTTTGATATGGCGTATGATAGGACAGTGGAACTGTCCAGACCCCCAGACAGCAAACTAACTGCTTTCATTTTTCCAAGTTGATTTTGCATACTGTCCCGGTCCCTCGTGCACTTCAAGCTCAACCCGTTCCACGCTCTGTTCCAGCGATTCGACGAACTTCTGGAGGATGAATTCGCTCAGGCATTCTGCTGTAGTATCCTGCACAGGTATAGTCCTGCACTCTTCCGCGGGGAAACTGTATGTTTTACCTTCCAGTCCCACATTCACGTTGCTCCCGTTCTTCTCTATAATTATCCCCCGCCTTTTTTCAGGGATAAGGACCATGTGATCAAGATAATCAGCTATTTCTTTCAGCTTTGATTTTGCTTTCGAGAAATCAAGGAAGTACGTCTTATCACCCAGGGAACCGGTTATCCTCACAGAAATGGAATAGTCATGGCCGTGGATTCTGGAACACTTCCAATCACCAGGTATAAAGTGAGCAGAAGAGAAACGTATGTTCGAGTAACTTCCGTCAATGTATATTTCCACGGTACCTAATCCACTTCAAACAAGAAATCCTTTCTGGTCCAAGCAAATATTATTTGTTCATATTGAATAAGACAGGTATGACGAAGTTGCTTTACATTGTAATGAGTGGTAAGGAGGCTGAGCAGAAATTCGATATGGCAATCACATCTGCAGGAAGGATTGCGGAGAAAAAGTTGGCTGAAAAAGTGAAGATTATCTTCTTCGGTCCAAGTGAATTGCTTCTTGCTCGAGCGACTGGTGAGAGGGCTGAGAAATTGAAGAAACTCATAAGCGATGGAATCGTGGACTCTGCCTGCGTGAATATGGCTCAGAACATGAAGATAGATGTAGAATTAAAGGCACAGGGTATTCTCCTGGAGGGGTACTCGGCTAGGATGATGAACCTGTTGAATGAAGGTTATGTCCCAGTAACTTTCTGAGCCTCTACATATTCAGGCTCAGACAAATCTCCAATCGGGGGGATTAAGAGCAGACCTGCGCTGCGGGGAATTTCGTTCCTCCTGTCCTTGAATGCAGAGAAAATGACTTTGGGATAGAATCTAAGTTTCTCCAGCATTCTCCCCTTCTTGTCAAGATCAGAATACTCACACTCAACAGGAATTTTTTCGTCGTTTCTTACTAAGAGGAGATCTGGGCGGTGACCATTAAAGTCTGTTCCCTCATACACCTCGAAACCCTGTCTCTTGAAGAAGAAATAAGACCTGGTCACCAAATACCTGTGAAACAGGGATTCGCTACCTTGTTTGTGTCTCGACCCTATCTTTTCAAAGTACTCTTCTTCCAAATGGAACTTTCCGTCTACCACAGTGGCCAATCCTAGGGATACAAGATGACTCAATCTTGTAGGGTCCATGTTCTCAGGGAACTCCTCATCCAGTCTCACATTACCACTTTCGAAGTCATAGAATTCATCGGAGATCACGAAATCTCGGCTCACTGCCGCCAGTTGTGTTGATCCAGAGAAGAAGCTCTCGGAACGGGGGACCAGGCAGTTGAAGTGGTGAAATTCCGGATTCTTCAGAATCTTCCCTTCGCGTCTGAACAAATTAGTGTCCTCATTTGAAAGCTGGAAAAGAAAGAGGTTGTGTGCGTTGGTCTTGATTGTAGTGACCAGAGACGGGTCCAATCCATAGAGCGACTGTGTGGCCATCACTGCCCACAAAGAGAACTTCCTTCCTTCAGTGACTATCCTCTGTGTTATGTGTGGTGAAATCGTTTGGAATTCGTCCATTATCAGGACCACATCTTTCATTCTTCTCAGGACAATGTTGTTCCAAATCTTGTAGAGGAGCATTATGGAAAACGGCCTCGTGAGAGATGTCGGAGAATACTCCCCAGAGAGTTCCACGTAAAGCGTCCCTTTCAGCCGTGATATGTCGAAGAAGTCTCCAGGCGAAGCGAACATTCTCTTCGAAACTTCGTTCGAGATTAGAGGCAGCAGTTTGTTCACAGTCGAAGAGATGAAATCGTACCCCTGATTGAATATAGAGTAAAATTCGGACTTCTCTTCAGACGCAAGGGAGGAAGAGAAATCTTTCCTCTTGTAATAGTTCAAGAGCAAATCAGAAAGATCCTGGATTGTTGGGTTGATCTTGTATTTCAGGAGCAGTCTTGTTAGTACTGTGAAGATCAACTCGATCCTCGGTCCCCAAGTTCCGATCGAAAAAGCTGATTCGCTCGAGAATATGTCTTTCAGCGTCTGCACAACAAGCTCCTCATTTATCAGCTTCTCTCTGTCGTTCTGGTACGGCAGGACTGACATCATGTTGAATTCGAGGTAGCCGGTATCATCTCTGGAATGAGGAGAAAGTGCAATAATGGATGAGTTGGAACTTCCGTATTTCCAGAGCTCGCCGTGAGGGTCGAATACCACCACATTCTTTCCATCCAGCTCGTACATCTTGATTAGTTGAACAAGCAGATTGGATTTACCTGTACCAGTTTTTCCCAAAACAAGCGAATGGTTTTCCAAAAACTCGGGTGGGAAGTATATCCTTTTCTCCTTCATCGGAAATGGTATTCCAGACTCGTAGGGCCAGTAGTCCATTCTATTCAACCCCGTTTATCAGACTGGAAACCTCAAAGCTTGTGAGAATCAGGGGATTCCTTCTTTCATAAGTGAGGCATTGTTTGCCTTCCTTGCTGGAATAATCCCTCAAAAGGACGGGCGTGTAAATACTCATTCTGTAAGATAGCCTCTTCCCCTTGGTCCCAAGTGCCCTCTTCCTAAATGGATTGATCGTTTTGTACCTCACCGTTTTTAAGTGAATGGAATCGCCCTTAACTAGACAAAAAGAAGTTTCCAATAGAAAAGGAAAAACTGAAAATAGAGAAAATTTCGGTTTACTTAGCAAGAATACATTTTCCCTCCATCGGATAGATGGGGCACAGGCTTCGACCTTGTTTCCTAATTCCTCCTGAATGTACTTGAGAACCTCGGACTCTTTGCCGTGGTCTGTAAGAACAAGCACAAGACCTTCTCTCCTGCTAATTGTCACTTCAGCTTCCCGATTGACCAGCAGCAAGTTGAGGATGGTTCTCAGGTTTTCCCTATCTTTGATGAATATTTTCCAATCTGACCTCATACATTCTCAACCTCTCGGATTTCAGAATCAAACTGATTCAAAGACTCATCAAAAGTACAATCATTCTTGCCAACTTTTCCGACAACGTCGTCGCAGGAACAACCTTCTAGTCCCGCGAAAAATCCAGTCACAATTTCTTTCGTTTTCATAAAAACACCTCTAATCCAAGTTTCGTCAATTTCAGAATTTGATGATGCAGTCGTTCATATGCCAGAAGGCCGTAAAAATCGTTATAAAACACAATCTACTCAACTGCAGGCATTACGCACTGCTTTCATCAAAAATCTCTGTACTATACACGAAAATGGATTACAAAATTAGATAAGCAGCAAATATTTAAGAGCTCGTTATCGAAAGAATATGGAGAAATAAAAAAAATGAAAAATTAAGAGAAGTTTACTTGTATTTTATCTTTGAAGATGCACTGAAATGGACTTTGTTCTTAGAGGGTACCTTTATGATCTGCTTTGTTCTAGGATTCTTTGCATTCCTTGCTTTTGTTTGCTTCCTAGAGAAGATTCCGAATCCTGCAATTCTAACCTTCTGTCCCTTGTTTATGTTTGTCACAATAGCCTTGAAGGTTCCCCTAATGACTGACTCAGCGCTTCTGACAGATACGCCGGAACTCTTGGCGATGTCTCTGGCAATCTCGTTTATTCCGACCATATTGAGAATATCTACATTTAATATATAAAGTTAGTGCTATTTTTAAAATTACGGCTGGTACATAAAATATCGATTTTATAAGAAATATCTTATAGAAAACATCGAATATAAATGAAAATTACTTAAATACTGAAGTCAATACCACCGGACACTTTTTGGTGGGTGACCATTATGCAGATTCCGTAGACCACGTCGAGGTTTTTTGATAGTGCTGTGTTGATGACATCGGGGCTCTCAGCCCCCAATTGCAGCCATACAGCTTTCGGGTTGATAGCAGATGCCTGGATCACCACTTCCTTGGAAGCTTCCGGGTTCCTGAAAACATCAACGATGTCAATTTTGATGTCCTTTGGGATGTCCATTATGGTCGGATACGCCTTCTTTCCATATATCTGATCCACTGTGGGATTGACGGGGATAACATTGTAACCCTTGTCTATCAGATATTTTCCAACCTTGTTTGAATCCCTTTCGGGATTGGGAGACATACCGACTACAGCGATGTTTTTGCTCTTTTCCAGCAAGCCCTTTATCATAGCTGGCTTATCAAGAATCATCAGCTTCTGAATCAAAAATATCAGATAAATTTTTCCGGATTTTTGCACGTAATCTCGAGATTCCCTATCAAATCATTAATCTCGGTTGTCTGGAACAATGGGGAAAGAGAAATTGTAGTGACAGACTGTTCCCTGCGATACTGGGCTATAGTTATTCCACTATCTTTCCGGAAAGCTATCCTTGGCTCGCCATCTTCTAACACATCGAAAAAGTTTCCCCCCTTTCTCAGATCATAGATCAGGTGTCTAACTTCAGAATCTGAGTCAGCGATGTCCACCCAGGCCGCCCTCCTGTAGTACCCTTCAGAAAACACGAGTATTGTTTCCAGTGATTTACCGTTCCTCGTCAATTTGCCAATGGAATCAAGACAGAGGCTCCCGACACAGAGTTTTTCAGAGGGACTTTGCCAGGTGAGATTGCTTATCCGTTCTTCCTCGAACCACTCCGGTTTCCCACCATTTGCAAAGAACGAGCGCTCACGAAATGGGAGGTTCTCGAACCTGTCGTTCATGAAAGGAGCAACCATCCTTTCGCTCAATTTTCTGATATTCAATTGGGTCTCTCCCTCAATCTCAATCTGTGTCCCTAATGAGAACGAGGAGGACGCTTCCTTTCCCTTGTAGTTCTTTCCATAGAATATTGCTCTATCTTCCAGCACCGAGCTACTGAGGGAAGAATAGGATGAGACGAAAGAGTCCATGAGACTCTTCGGGAAACCTGGATAGAACCAATCAAGAAAGAATTCCTTTACTCGAAGTTTTTCGCCTTCGATCATGCATTCAAATCTCAGGGTAGCCCACTTAGTTCCGTTCCTTCTATAAGTCACATTCGAAACTTCAATCTTATCAGGGATATAAATGAGAAAAGGGGTTTTCTCTTGGAGCTCCTCCAGATCAGAAACCTGAATTATGTCGTCTCGTGTCAACATTTTCTCAGGGTAAATGGATACTTAAAGCTTTAAGTACTCTTTCCAGAAGCTAAGGAATACTTCCTTCAAGACCTCTTGATGATGTTAGAGGGGATCTGTTTCCTCAGGTTTAGAATCATGTCTTCAGCTGTTTCCTTCAGACCATAGTTTGGATGGAAGTCCCACTCCTGCTTGGCCGCAGAGGCGTCGATAGATCCCGGCCAGGAATCGGCGATGGCTTGCCTGAAATCTGGCTCGTAAGTTACACCGAATGAGGGGAAATAGTTCCTAAGTTCAAGTTCAAGTTGCTTGGGGGTAATTGAAAAGGAGGTGATGTTGAAATCCGTCCTGTGCTTTAGACGCGAGTCCTCAGCCTCTGCAAGTCTCAAGAGCGAATCAAGGGCGTCAGGCATGTACATCATCGGCAGTTTAGAATCTTCCTTGAGGAAGCACTTATAATTCCTCCCCTTGACAGCCTCAATGATCATTTCAATGGAATAGTCTGTCGTACCGCCACCTGGCGGCGTCTTGTAACTTATAAGTCCGGGAAAACGAAGCCCCCTTACATTCAGGCCGAATCTTGAGTGATAGTAGTTTCCCAGCTGCTCTGCCATGAGTTTTGAAACTCCGTACATGGTCACCGGCCTAGTTATTGTTTCGATCGGGACATTTTCTTTTGGCGTATCGGGGCCAAAGACTCCTATAGAACTTGGCGTAAGAACTAGTCCAACCTTGTTCTTGATGGCAGACTCCAATATGTTGTACATACCAGATATATTGACTCTGTAAGCAAGTTCCGGATTCTTCTCTCCGCTAGCTGACAGAATCGCGGCAAGATGGAAAACAGTATCGACCTTGTACTTGTCTATGGCCAGATCAACGGCTCCCTTGTCCGTGACGTCTAGGCTAATGAATCTGTTATCCGTCGTGTTGGATCTGACATCAGATCGAATCACTCTGCCATTGCCGAAAACTTCAGAAAGATAAGGTACCAGTTCACTGCCAATCTGCCCAGCTGCGCCAGTTACAAGGATCTTTTCGAACGTCATTCTCTCATTGAGTTACGCTGAAATAAAAAATATTTCGTACTGGGGAAAATGAATTGGATCGTTATCACGGATAGACTCTTGGGTGGACTAGCGTGAGGGCGCAAATGCTCAGCCCGGACTAATCCACTCTTTTTTCTTGAATGATTTTTCTTCTACCTCCTCCTTGATCTGAGTATGAAACCAAGGACGAAAACCACAGCCAGTATGGAGACACCGACGATAGTCGATGCCCAATTGTACTGCGAGGTTTGACCGGAGTTTATCATCAGAAAGTTGGATCCTTCAATGCTGTGGATTGTGTCGTAATAAACACCCTCTGCATATGATTGATTTTCGTTCTCATACAACACAATGCCGTTGGACGAATCGACAAATAGAGTGATGTTAACAATTACATAACTCTGGCTCTGATCGGTGGAAGCATATCTGTACAATGGTTCTCTTGCGCTTAAACGGTACGAGGGAATTTCCTGTGAATTGAAGCTGTAGTTGGTCGAAGAAATGTTCAACGGTGCCTTTGCATTCTTGTAGTTGAAATACAGAGAGGAATTTTTAGAGATCATTTTCAGAATAGAACCGTTAACAACAAAAAATGAACTTCCCGGGTAGGAACCAGTTTTCTGTGATTGAGAAATCACTACCGATGCATTGATGGGTAGCGATTTGTTCTGTGGCGGACCTAGATGGCCATAGTATTTCTGCCTTTCACTAAAATTAAATAGCTTCGGACTCACCGTTATAATTTCAAAATAGTCAGTGGACTTTGAGACGTTGTCATACGATGGCTCCTTTATTACCAACTTTTGCGAGTAATTTAACTCCGAACCGACATACAACCAGCTCTGGTTGGTTCCGTGAGTCGCAGCGACGCTGGAGAGTGGTGAGAGGGAGGGAATTGCCAGGGTAACAATAAGTAAAATTGAGATACAAGTTTTCAGAAATCTCATGCGAAACTTCTCTAGCGGGTTACCAAAACAGTCATACTTAAAACTTCTCAAGAATTGGATTCTGAGCAAAATATATGACCGCCATAAAGATTTCGGGCTATGGGAAAAATGGACTGGGTGGAGGAGGAAGTTAGAGTTTTGAAAGAGACCGGCCGTTACATTCCCATACGAACTCTTCAAACTTCTCAGGGCGCGTGGGTCAAGATAGATGGACGAAAATTGTTGAACCTATGCTCCAACAATTACCTCGGGCTTGCGAACAATCCAGAAGTCAAGAAGGCAATGCACGAAGCTATTGACACTTATGGAGTAGGGGCAGGTGCAGTGAGGAGCATCGCAGGTACGATGGAACTACATATAAAGCTCGAAGAGAAGATAGCGCAGTTCAAGCACACGGAGTCATCTCTTGTCTACCAAGGTGGCCTCCTAGCGAACCTTGGAACAATTCCTGCACTGGTAGGCAAAGAAGACCTTGTTTTCAGCGAGGAACTCAATCACGCAAGCATAATAGACGGAGTGAGACTGAGCTCGGCTAAGAGGGTAGTGTTTTCGCACAACTCTGCAGCAGATCTTGAAGCGAAACTGAAAACAGAGAGATCAACAGGAAAGAAGTCTCTGATAGTGACGGATGGCGTGTTCAGCATGGATGGCGACATTGCGCCACTTAAAGAGGAGGCGGAAGTTGGCGAAAAATATGAATCGATGATTTACGTGGATGATGCCCACGGGGAAGGTATCCTCGGAGATCACGGAAGAGGTATAGTTGATCACTTCAAGCTGACTGGAAAAGTTGACATTGAAATGGGCACTTTTTCAAAGGCGGTTGGAGTCATGGGTGGTTTCGTCGCGGGCAGAAAGGAGCTGATAGATTATCTGAAACAAAAAGCAAGGCCCTTCCTGTTTAGTTCTGCGCTGAATCCCGGGGAAGTAGCAGCGATAATGAAGAGCATCGAGATAATGGATAGGGACGACTCGCTGCTAAAGAAACTGTGGAATAACTCAGAATTCCTGAAAGAAAAACTCAGGAACATTGGCTACAACACGGGAAAGAGCAAGACTCCAATTACTCCCGTTATGGTGGGAGGGGAGAAGGAGACAATCGATCTAAGCAAGGCCCTGTACGAGGAAGGAGTGTTTGCATCTCCGATAGTGTTTCCAACGGTCGCCAAAGGTGCAGCCAGAATCAGGTTGATGCCGTCGGCAGTCCATTCAAGGGAAGACCTGAAGTATGCGGGAGACAGGTTCGAAGAAGTTGGAAAAAAACTGAAGCTCATATGAGCTGAGAGTGTGAAATCATGAACTATGTAGAATGTGTACCCAATTACAGTGAGGGGAGGGACAGGGGGAAGATCGACTCCATTATTGACTCGATCAAGAAGTATCCTGTTGACGTAATTGATGTTGAGATGAATTCGGACCACAACAGAAGTGTTGTGACCGTTGTTGGGGAAGGAGAATCGATGTTGAACGCGATGTTCGAATCAATAAAGAGGGCAAGCGAGCTCATCGATCTAGACTCGCACAAGGGGGAGCACCCAAGATTCGGTGCTACGGACGTGGTACCTTTCGTGCCAATGCTGGGAACGACAAGGGAATACTGTGTAGACCTGGCAAGGCGTCTCGGTCAGCGGGTTGGCGAGGAGCTTGGAATACCTGTTTTCCTGTACTCAGATGCTGCGCTCAGTCCCGCCAGGAAAGAGCTTCCCGATATCAGGAGCGAGAAATTTCAGTACGAACAACTAAAGGAAGCAATCTCTATAGACGAAAAATATGCACCGGATTTCGGACCCAAGAAGTTGGGGAAAGCGGGAGCCTCGATAATCGGAGCGAGGGAATTCCTGATAGCGTTCAATGTGGATTTCCGTACTGAGGAGATCAAACCTGTCAAGGAAATAGCAAAGAGGACGCGCGAGAGAACTGGCGGACTTAAGAACGTGAGAGCGCTTGGATTCAACCTAGCCGAAACAAAAGAGACGCAGGTCTCGATGAACCTTGTCAATTACAAAGAAACGGCAGTTCCAGAAGTATTTGAATTTGTCAAGAGAGAGGGTCAATCGAGGGGGCTCCCTATCAGCAGGTCAGAGCTAGTGGGTATGATACCGCTGCAGGCACTAGAGGAGATATACAGGTTTTATTTGATGAATAGAGAATTCTCCGAGAACCAGATTTTGGAAAAGAAACTCCTGGAAATATTTTCAAAGGACAGCATCAAGGGCTACCTGGGAGAACTCGCTAGCGACAAACCAGCTCCAGGTGGAGGATCTGCTAGCGGGTTGGTGGGCTCAATGGGAGCCGCCCTTGTTGCAATGGTTGCTGGACTAACTGTCGGAAAGAAAGGGTACGAGGAAGTTCAGGAAAAAATGAAAGCGATAAAGAGGGACGCAGGGGAATTAGTGTGGCAGCTCTACAATCAATCTGACAGGGACACCAAGGCTTATGACAATCTCACACACTCGCTTTCACTTCCTAAAGGGACTCCTGAAGAGAAGGAGGAGAGGACAAGAAAGATTCAGGAAAGACTCAAGGAGGCGACGCAGGTTCCGTACGCAACCGGAAAGCTTGCGGCATCCCTTCTGGATTATCTGCCATTGCTGATAGAGAAGGGGAACAAGAATGCGCTCTCCGACGTGTACTGCGCTGCACTATTCATCTCTTCATCTGTTTACGGATCTATGCAGAACGTGAAGATAAACCTAGGACTGATCAAGGATACTGCCTTCATAGAAGAGTACAGAGAGAAAATGTTAGACCTATCTGAAGAGACCAGAAAGAAAACAGAGGAAATAGTCAAGAATATGTGGAATTAATTTCGAAGGTGAACTAATGAAATTTATAAGTGAAATTGCAACTGAATTAGGAATTACTGCGGATGAGCTCGAACAATATGGAAAGTACATGGCCAAGGTGAACCCGACAATTTTGGAAAGGTTGTCTGGAAAGGAGAACGGGAAAATGATCTTGGTAACGGCGATTAACCCGACCTCCGCTGGAGAGGGGAAGACAACCACTACCATAGGTCTTTCACAGGGGCTGAAGAAAATTGGAAAGAAGTCAATGGTCACAATCAGGGAACCTTCTCTCGGACCCAACTTTGGAATAAAAGGAGGGGGAACTGGTGGAGGTAGATGCCAGTTGCTGCCGGCCGACGAGATAAACCTCAATTTCACGGGAGATTTTCCAGCGATATCAGCGGCACATAATCTTCTATCTGCGATCGTGAACAACCACATTTTCCACGGAAATGAACTCGGGTTCGACACGAAAAAGATTGCATGGAAGAGAACAATCGACATGAACGATCGTTCATTGAGACAGGTAATGGTAGGAATGGGTGATCAGGGTGGAGCACTAGCTGAAGACACATTCCTGATTACCCCAGCCTCTGAAATCATGGCGATCATGGGATTTGCAGAGAATTACGAGATGCTGAAGGATATGCTATCAAAGATTACCGTCGGTTACACGAGGGAAGGCAAGAGATTGACTGCTGGGGATCTTAAAGCGCAAGGTGCAATGGCTGCTCTGCTCAAGAACACCATAAAGCCAAACCTAGTACAGACAAATGAAGGTGTTCCAGGATTTGTTCACATAGGACCATTTGGAAATATAGCGCACGGCCATAACAGCGTACTGGCAGACAAGATAGCGCTCAAGCTTGCAGACTACGTTATCACTGAAGCAGGGTTCGGCTCAGACCTCGGGGCACAGAAATTCATCGACATCGTTCTGAGAAGGACCGGATATAATCTAGACCTTGTGGTTCTCGTAGTCACTGTAAAGGCCATAAAGCACAATGGTGGAATGAAACCAACAGAGAATGGCGGAATGGAATTCATCCATAAGGGAATAGAGAACCTGTTCTTCCACCTGGGTAACCTGGAAAGATATGGTCTCCCTCTTGTCGTTTCACTTAACAGATTCAAAGATGACAGGGAGGAAGAAATCCAGTACCTGAGACAGGAAGTGGAGAGGAAAGGTTACAGAATGGAATTGAACGAAGGATACCTGAAGGGAGGGGACGGATCAGTTGACCTAGCTAAAACAGTCATAGAGATACTGGACAGCGGCTCATCCGCTCCGAAGAAGATCAACTTCACCTACGAGAAAGATGACCCGGTAAAATCAAAAATTGAGAGCATAGCTACAAAAGTTTACGGAGCGTCAAAAATTGAATATTCTAAGAAAGCGATGAGAGTATTGAAGAGAGTGAAGGATGAAAAATTAGATTTCCTGGATGTCTGCATGGCGAAAACTCAGTACTCCATAACCGATGACCAGACAAGGCTTGGCTGGCCGAAGAATTTCACCATCAAAATTGAGGACATTATGCTCTCGACTGGGGTAGGGTTTGCAGTGCCTTTACTTGGCGAGATCATGACGATGCCGGGTCTTCCAAAACATCCCATCTCTGAGGAAGTAAATATAGATGAAAGGGGGAACATCACCGGATTACTCTGAAACAGTGACTTGGAAGGACGTAGAAGAAGCCTATGACCGAGTGAAAGGCGTTATAAAAAACACTCCCATAGAACGTTCCAGCTCAATAAGCGATCTGAGTGGGGGAGAAGTCTACCTGAAACTGGAGAACCTCCAGAAGGGAGGATCATTCAAGATCAGGGGAGCTTACAATCTAATAAGCAGGATCAAGAAAGATGTGGTGGCCGCCAGCGCGGGAAACCACGCACAGGGAGTTGCCCTCGCATCCTCAATGCTCGGATTGAAGTCACTCGTGGTCATGCCACAGTTCGCACCCCCCGTGAAGATGATTGCCACGCAGAGGTACGGAGGAGAGGTGCTGCTGTATGGAAACACATTTGACGAAGCTACCGAGAGAGCCAAGAAAATTGCAAAAGAAGAAGGTAAGATTTTCGCACACGCATTCGACAACAGGTATGTCGTAGCAGGTCAGGGAACAATCTCAATGGAAATTCTGGATGAGATGGATGATTTCGACTATATCCTCGTGCCAATCGGGGGTGGAGGACTCATAGGAGGAATTGCAACCTATCTCAAGGAGAGGGGTTACAAGGGAAAAGTCATTGGTGTAGAAGCTGAGAACGCCGCCGCTATGAAACACTCGCTCAAAGAAGGGAAACCGGTGAAACTTGACTCGGTGGATACGATTGCAGATGGAATAGCTGTCAAATCACCATCCTTGTTCACGGTCAGAATAGCAAAGCGATATGTCGACCAGATTGTGACAGTGAGTGACGAGGAGATATCCTATGCGATGTTCACTCTCCTCGAGAGGGGAAAAATCGTGGCGGAACCGGCCGGTGCTGCTTCGGTGGCCGCGCTGATAAAAGGGAAGGTCAACGTGAAGGGGAAAAAGGTAGTGGCACTTATTTCCGGAGGTAATGTTGACATGCCGCTGCTCTCACAGATCATTGAAAAGAATCTATTAGAAAATGGGAGAGAATTCATCATCAGTTTCATCGTGAACAACGTCCCATCGGAAATGAAGAAAGCAATAGAGCTGTTCGCAGAGATGAAGCTGAATGTGGAGGAACTTCATACTGAGCTGTTCGGTGAAGACATAGGAGTCGGAAAGCAGAAGATCACCGCCAAGCTTAAGATATACGGGCACGAGCCCCTTTCCAAAATAAGGAAAACTTTCACATCCCTGGGTTTCAGGATAGTGAGCATAAGGGGGGCGGAATTTTAGTGTTCCCCGGAACTAACAAGGAGAATCATTATCATCCCCTCTGACCTTTCCGGGGATGTGGGATTTCTTCTGGCCTTGAGTTCACAGATAGGCGACACGCCATAACTCACCAAGGGGCCCAAAAATCCCTGTAGTTCCCCGTCGTCCAGCGTCTATCACCGATCAAGCGCTATTCCAAAGGGAACGCACTAAAATGTAATATCAACTCTTAACTCTTTCGAATCTAGCAGTAATTCTAGTCCTGAGTCCGCCCCTAGCATTGAATTCTCCAATGACCTCCATGAATTTCGGTGAACAACTCTTCACGAGATCCTCGAGTATCTTGTTAACAGCATTCTCTTGGAATATACCGACATTTCTGTACCTGTGTAGGTAAAGTTTGAGAGACTTCAATTCGATTATCCTCTTGTCAGGAAGGTACTGTACCGTTATCTTTCCGAAGTCTGGCATTCCAGTCTTGGGGCAAATAGAAGTGAATTCATCTGTCTCTATCGTGATGTGGGATGAACTCTTGTTGTAAGGGAAAAGAACGGAATTGACCTTGCCTAGATCGAGTTTCTTTATCTCCTTCTGCAAGTTTTCGTATTCTGACACTCTGACAGTATTGTGAACTCCTAAATCAAGATTCCTTGGGTGCACTTCATAATATCCGCAAAATGAAATCGGGCTACCAAAACTATTTTTAAAACATATTGTTCAGCGAATCAATGAAATCGACAGCAGTCCTGATCGCAGTTTTGATAGTAGTGGCAGGACTGGGACTGTACGTCTACTACACTAACGAAACCCACAAAAACACGCCGACGGGTTCACACGTCTACCTAGGTGCTGTCTACAGCGGACCTCTAAAATATACGAACTACGTATCAGCCAGCGTGGACTTCAAGGACGGCTCGAACCTCAAGAATGACGTCTATTATGTTGTCCTTTCAATATGGGACAGCAACAACAGCTACGACCAGTTGGGGATCACTTCTTACATGGGGAAATTCTACTCCACGTATTCGTATACACAAACATTGAACGGAACGATAAAATATATTTTTCAGCCCCGCTGGAATCTGATCAGTCCCGGTAATCACAATATATCTATGTACGTGGACAAAGGCAACATCCTCTTCAAGTTTGACAGTAACACTTTCACGGCTCAGACCGGTGGTGACAACTTTACCCTGGAAACAAACCAGAAAATTGGTAATCATTCATTTGCTGGCTTTACAATATACGAGGAGATATATGGTTTCAACAAGACCCTTCCAGGAATCTCATACAACTTCTCAAACGTTCAATATGGGACAGGCGGTTACCCGAGTGGATATGTAATGGACTGGATGCCCTTCTCACACAATCTCACTAGTGTTCCCTCGGCGGTCGTCTACATGAAGTATGCCAGTGTCAACATATACAATACCGCACCCGTAACACTCAGGATTTCAGTCCAAAATCTCTTATCCCCTGCCATGCTAAAGATTTCTGACCTCAACGAAACGATCCCTGGGAATGGACAGTATTCCTTCAACCTACTTCCCGGAAATTACACTCTCTACCTGGTGTACCAGGGGATATCCAGGTCCTACAACGTTTCTCTGAATTCAAGCAGGGATTACACTGTAACTGGATGATCCATTTTATGAATACCCCACTGAACACGAGAATCACACTGTGCAATCGCAAACATTAGAGAACGCTTAGTAGAAGTCTTATTCATCTCCAGCTTCTAACGAACTTTCCACCACTTGCCTACCTGCAAGTAAATGAACTTCTTCTAACACGCTATCTGATCGCCTAAACTTTTTATATCCTACCAAACTAACCAAAGACCAATGACTGATAAAGTGAAGGAGGTAAGATAATGGCAGAAACAACTTATGTAAGGTTCCAAACGCCAGACGACTTAAGAGCAAAGGCGATGCAGCTTGTGGAGGTTTCATCCGAAACAGGAAAGATAAAGAAGGGAACGAATGAGGTTACAAAGGTAGTGGAGAGAGGGGAAGCAAAAATAGTCGTGATAGCAGAAGACATTACGCCCCCAGAAGTAATACTTCACATACCACTCCTCTGTGAGGAAAAGGGGATACCATATTTCTACGTTCAGAAGAAAGAGGACCTCGGGCAGAAAGTAAAGCTCAAGAGTTCCGCCGCTGTTGCAATCGTCGAACCAGGAAATGGAAAGCAACTGTTGACAGAACTCATAGACAAGTTCAAGGAAATCAAGAAATAAAGAGTGATGTGAAATGCCAGAGAACGACGCCATTCCATGCGAAGTCGTGGAGCTTGTTGGTAGGACAGGAATGGCAGGAGAGGCGACCCAGGTCAAGATCAAGGTACTTGCAGGAGGAGACCAGGGAAGGGTTCTAACGAGAAACGTGATGGGCCCGGTCAGGATCGGAGACATCCTCATGCTCAAGGAAACGGCAAGGGAAGCAAGGAAACTTTCGGTGAGGTGATTCTTACGGAAACAAGGTATTGTTCATTCTGCGGATCTAAAATAGAACTCGGAACAGGAAAGATGTACATCAAGAGAGATGGTTCAGTTCTTTATTTTGACAATATGAAATGCGAGAAGAATTTCCTCAAGCTTCGCAGAGAGCCAAGAAGGATCAGATGGACGGAAGAGGGAAGAGAGGAAAAAGCACACAGGATCAAGTTCTCCAAGGAAACGGCTCCGAAGCCAAAAGCTCCTGCGGTTGAAGCGCCAAAGGAAGAAAAAGGGCAAGCCGTAGAACCTCCAAAAGAAAGCTGAGGTGGAGATCTTTTGAGAACTCTTGTTTTGATTAAGCCGGATGGTGTGGTAAGATCCAGGGTTGGCGCAATAATTTCAAGGTTCGAGGACAAAGGACTCAAAGTAGTCGCAATGAAGATGATGAAACTTGATAGAGCAAGTGCGGAGAGGCACTATGCGATCCACAAGGGTAAACCGTTCTACGATTCACTGCTGAATTACATCACTTCGAACCCCATAGTTGCGATGGTGATAGAGGGAAACAACTGCATCGACATTGTCAGGAAAATGATGGGGGCCACTAATGGAGCCAAGGCCGAACCCGGCACAATCAGGGGAGACTACTCAGTTGGAATAGATTTCAATCTGATACACGGAAGCGATTCAGAGGAATCTGCAAAGTACGAGATTCCTATATTCTTTGAAGATAGAGAAATATTAACTTACGAGAGGGCAGATAGAGATTGGCTGTGACATGTTATGTGGATAAGGCAACCAATTGTAGGGGTCCTCGGCCATGTTGACCACGGAAAGACTTCGCTTCTCGATAACATAAGAGGGGGAGTTGTTGCATCCAGGGAAGCTGGCGGAATAACCCAGCACATTGGGGCGACAGAAGTACCAATTCAGGAAATAGTAAAGATCTGCAGGGACATTTTAGGTGCAAGGACTTTCAAGATTCCGGGACTACTTTTCATTGATACGCCGGGACACGAGTCGTTCTCGAGCCTTAGAATAAGAGGAGGGTCAATTGCAGATATCGCAGTATTGGTCATAGATGTCAGGGAAGGCATAATGCCACAGACCAAGGAGTCCTTAGAAGTTCTAAAGAAGTTCAAGACACCGTTTGTAGTGGCGGCCAACAAAGTCGATTTGATTGATGGATTTTCAGGAATGAAGGGAGCCTTCATCCCATCGACTAAGAACATGGAACAGTCGAGGTTGGAAGAACTAGATAACAAAGTCTTTCAGCTATCGTCACAGCTTTATAGGGAGGGGTTCAGCGCAGACAGGTATGATAGGATTTCAGATTTCACAAGGAACATCGCAATTGTCCCATTATCTGCAAAGTCGGGTTACGGGGTACCAGACCTGCTCATGATCCTTTCTGGCCTGGCGCAAACTTTCTTAGAAACACAATTGCAGAATGAAGATGAAACAGCAGAGGGAACCATACTGGAAGTCAGAGAAGAGAAGGGGATGGGGGAAGTTTCTGATGCGATTCTGTACAGCGGTATCTTGAAGAGAGGAGAGACCGTTTTCACCGGTACAGTAGATGGAATACGAGCACTCAGAGTCAAGGGAATCTTCAAACCCAAACCGCTTGACGAAATAAGGGATCCTAGAGATCGATTCTTGCCAGTTTCAGAAGTGAAGGCTGCATCCGGGATAAGGATACTTTTCCAGGGAGAGGGGGGAATTATTCCAGGAAGTCCATTCAAGGAAGCGACCGGTGACCTCATCACACTCAAGAAATCAATAGAAGACGCCATAAAGGGGTCGTTCAAGCCTTCATCCGAGGGAATAGTAGCTAAGGCAGACACAGTTGGGGGACTGGAAGCACTTGTCTATGAACTAAGTAGAATAAACGTGCCCATCAAGAAAGCAGAGGTTGGGCCCGTTTCGAAGAGGGACATAACTGAGGCAGCCACTAATAGTGTCCCGGAGAACAAGATCATAATTGCATTCAACGTACCTGTTGAAGTCAAAGAATACTCGGAAGTCAAGGTCATAGAAAACAAAGTCATATACTCCATAAAGGACGATCTGATTAAGGCAAGGGAAGAGATCACTCAGAGGGAACTGGAAGAGAAGAGGAAGGCATTCACATTCCCGTGCAAGCTGCTCATTCTGGAAGGAAACGTTTTTAGGATATCCAAACCCGCAATCTTCGGAGTCAGGATACTCGGGGGAAAACTCAGGGTAAAAACCCAGCTGATGAAGATCGACGGCAACAACGTCGGCCCAGTAAAAAGCATCAGGACTGGAGAACAATCACTTCAGGAAGCAAGCCAAGGTGATGAAGTCGCGATTGCAATGGACGGTATAACGATTGGAAGGCAGCTGAAGGAAGGGGACGTTCTGTACTCGGACATCAACGAACGGGATTTCAGGATTCTTAAGGACGAAAATCTGAACACTGACGAAGGGATGATTATGGATGACATCAAGAACCTGCGAAGAAAGACGAGTCCATTCTGGGGGAGCTAAGAGCCTAATCGACAGTCTTTTTATGCCTGAATGAATACCCATCCCTCATGGAAGTCAATGCACTTGAGTTCTGTACATCTTGTGGTACTGGTCTGCAAGGAAGGGGAGCGACAACGTTCAAATGTCCCGCATGTGGCCAGGAAACTATCAGCAGATGCAACAACTGTAGGGAACTTTCTGTTCAGTACGTTTGCCCTAAATGTGGATTTAGGGGGCCATAAGGTTGGGTAAGGTAGCCGTATCATTCAAAGTAATGCCATTAGATGAAAGCAAAGACCTTCTAGCAATTGAGAAGGGCTTGAAGAGTGACCTTTCCAAGAATTATGTGCTGGGGAACAGTAGGATCGAAGAGCTTGCATTTGGAATAAAAGTGCTGAAGCTAATAGTCATAATGAGCGATGAGGGCGGACTCGTTGAAGATGTCGAACAGAAGATACGATCCTTACAAGATGTCGGCGAAGTCGAAGTGGAAGAAGTCTCACTAATTTCTTAGAAGATTCCACGACTTCTTTTTATATTGGAATCTCTACTATATGTCTGTGGAAAAGACAGATGGCTGTAGATAAAAGAACAACTAGGAGTGTGGTTGTAAGGGCACTTATGGGAGACTTGCTCATTGCAGTCACAAAATACATAGCTGCCATATTCAGCGGAAGTGCTGCGATTCTAGCAGAAGCAATACACTCTTCGTCCGATACCGTCAACCAGTTTCTCCTCCTTCTTGGATACAATCTCAGCACAGAGAAAGATTCCTCAAAGTTCCCTTTCGGAAGGGGAAGGGAACAATTCTTCTGGTCGTTCGTAGTTGCAATCCTGGTATTCGGAATTTCTGGGGTCCTGACCTTTGCAGAAGGGATCATTAAGTTAACTTCCACCTACACGATCAGGGATCCGCTATCTGCATATGCAGCCCTCGCATTCTCATTCGCAGTGGATGGCTATGTTCTAGTCATATCGTCACGTTTCTTCATATCCAGGTTACGCAAACAGGGATACCGTGATCTGCTGTCTTTCATCAGAGACTTCAGGGATCCTGTCTTGATGACCGCACTGGTAGAAGATACGGCTGCGCTGGCGGGAGTAGTCACAGCATTCTTGGGCATTAGCCTCTCACTGGTAACAAGAAACAATGTATTCGACGCATCGTCATCGATAGTGATAGGTTTGATCATGATGACATCTGGAATATACCTCTCCAAAAAGAGCAAGGATCTATTGATAGGCCAGGGTATTTCTTCTGCAGACCAGAAAAGGATTGAAGTGATTTTGAATATGAACACCTCTGTAAACAAAGTTCTGGATGTCAAGACAATCTATCAGAGTCCTGAAAGAGTCCTTCTTGCGATGGACCTTAACTTCAAAGATGGATTGAGTACTGGACAGATAGAAAAGGCTATTGACGAGATCGAGCAATCCATCAAGTCTACGTTTCCATACATAGAGAGAATCTACGTGGAAGCGGAGGAAAGGCAGACGGATTCTAAGACGACGAATGCCTAGATACCCAGGTCTCTGAGTTTCTTGATCCTCGTATCTATTGGAGGATGTGTGGAGAAGAGTTTCTTGATCCTCGCACTACCGAGTGGGCTCACTATGAACATGCTTGTAGTCGCGGGATTTGCATTTCGAAGTGGTTTGCTGGAATTCCAAGACTCCAGCTTCATCAATGCACTTATCAGACCTTCCGATGAGTTGTTGACTTTGGCACCGTGTTCGTCCGCGTAGAGTTCCCTCTGCCTCGAGATCGCTAGTTGAAGCATCATCGCTCCCACTGCTGCAATTATCAGTACCACAAGCACAATTATGTTCTGTCCTCCCTTTCGCCCACCGAACAAGGCATTGAAACCGAACACCCTCGCGCCTATCATCAGTGCAGAAGCTACCGTAGCGGCAACTGTCACAACGAGGATATCGTTGTGCTTGATGTGTCCGAGTTCATGTCCTATGACTCCCCTCAGCTCCCTCTCGTTCAGCATATTTAGAATCACCCTGGTGAAGACTATGTATGCCTTCTTCTTGCTCCTACCTGTAGCAAATGCATTAGGTACTGGAAGATTTGCAATAGCGATCTTCGGGAAAGGGATGTTGGCATTCTGAGCAACATCCCTCACCATCGCAAACAATCTCGGATCGTCTTTTTCGCCTATCTCCTTGGCGTGATAACTCCACATCACTATCCTGTATGAGAAAAAGTAAGAAACAAGATTCATGACAGCAGCGAAAGCAACGAACAGGATTAACCATCCCAAGGCATTACCAACCAGATAACCTATCACGAGTCCAGCCATAGAGAATATGAGGAACAGGAACACGAATGCTATTACCAATCGAAATCTACTCACGATGTGTGGCAGGGCAACCTTGAATTTAATGGTTATCGATATATTGTCAAAATAATAAATAAAATTCATTAAATAATAATTTCCCAGCAAGGATAAATCATAACAACTGTTTAATAGTAATTGTAATTACCTGCTATCTTTAGGGGGTAATACCAAGATGCTTAAGAAGACAGCAAAAACAACAGCTCTGTTCGTCATCACTATTTTGGTGATGGGAGGACTCTTGGGAGGGGCACTAGGCCAGGTACAAGGAGCAAGTAAGGTAACATTTAGTTTTACGGTGCTGGGGAATGGATTGGCCCCGGCAAGCGGAGTTAAGGTCCAACTGGAGAGCGCTAATGGAGTCTTAGTGAGCAGTAGCACATCGAGTCCTAATGTAGCATTCCAGGTATATCCCGGAAATTACATACTTTACATTCCTAGCCAGATCGTCATATCATCTTCAATAGTGTACAATTCCACACACGAGAGCGTAAGCGTGAAGGACAACGGAACTGCATTCGTCGGAAGCTCTGTGCTGAAAAGCATGAGTGTAGGATATTCCCAGGCGGATGCGAATGTGTACGTAACTGTTAAGGGAGTGACATCATCACAAATCACTTCAGTATATCTTTCGTTACCAAACGGACTTCAGATAAGTGCAACCAAAGCAAATGCGTCTAATCCAAATTCAGGTTACACAGCGACGAGTATATCCGGAACACAGATTCTTACAGTACTTTACAACTCGACATCGACTGCATTCTACTCCGAGGAGCTCACAGGCATCTCCTCAAGCAAGACCAATAACAGCGTGGTCGCAAATGTCTCGGCTTCACAGGATGTTCAGGGAACAGTATCCTCGACAAGCGGCACCTCAGTTAATAGAGTCGAGGTGTCCATCTATCAGAACGGCGGTCTACTTGCAGCCGACGATTTTACGAATGGATACTATTACCTATCGTTGGCGGCCGGAACATACAGTCTAGTAATATCCTCACCAGGCTATCTTCCAACGGTATTTTCCGTAACAACCACATCAGGTGGATCACCAACTTTTCAGGCAGTCGCACTGACACCCTCCAACGTACAGGAGCTACAGTTAATCTCATTCAGCTCTAACTTCCAGAACGCTACAATCAGTGGAGGAGTCACGCTGACAAATGCCACAACACTTCCCTTCCTTCCTTATTCCGATGCAGGATCACTATACGATCAGCTGCACCTGAACGGACTCAATGCAGGGGATCTGTGGGCGATACTCAATGTTACAGTTCCTTACAACACTGCAAGCACAGTACTCTACAACAATTATTCCTACAACACAACTGGATCACACACCACATTCACAGCGTCTTCTGGAACATATAAGTTCAACTACACAGCTACTTACAGCCAGTCAAAGGTCACTGCAACGAGCACTGCCAGTATCAGGGTGTTCGTTAACAAAGACAACAGCAACACAACTGCGACAACTTACGTTTCGGAACTCAGCATTCCATCATCTTACCAGAGGGCGAACGTCGTAAGCACCAGTCTTGCAACCGTTTCAGGATACTCAGGAGTGATTAAGATCACAAACAGCACATTCAACGGTTTTCTGACGATCAATATTGCTCCTAAAGCTAAACCGGAACTGAGAATGTCTCAGATATCAGCAACGTGGAGCGGTTCGTTTGAGTCAACAATTTCTTCAAACACTTCTTCCAACTTCACTCTTGTAGTACCAGTCGGTAAGACGGTCACACTCAATGCCAGCAATATTCCTTATGACACTGTTCTCGGCACGGATAACTATCAGCAAATGAACTTCACGTGGAATATCGGAAACGTGACCACTCTGTATGGATATAACATCACTAACACTTTTTCAAACGGGTCTCATTCAGTCTCACTCAAGGTCGTGGGCTCTAATGGTGTCACAAATGAAACGAATTTCACCATATTCGGTGACTCACTTAGTCCTCAGTTCAACCTGAAGGCAATACAAAATGGGGGAGTAAGGTTCAACGTGACGACAACTTCAGCAAACACGTATGTGTTATACGTGAACCAGACAGAAACGGTCTACTTCAACTCCGTGAATTCCAAGGATCCACTGCCGTCTGGAAAGTCTACAGGAATACCTCTTTCGGTGAACTGGGACATCAACGGAACCAGGGAAACTGGAACGAACGTATCTCACACTTTCAGCACTCCAACCTTTGGATCTGCATTTGAATATGCAAATGCGACCGTAATGAATGGCGTTGGAAACAGCTTCAACGTAACCCTTATGGTTCACGTGAACGATACGACTCCACCAGTCGTTTCCCTCAAGATCGAGAACGTTGCAAGCGGAAAGTCAATCAGTTCAATCAAGCAGGGGCAAAACGTAACGCTTAATGGCTCAAGCACTTTCGCACCGAATGGAGGGCACATCGTTTCCTACACTTGGAATATAACATTTTCAAACGGTACCGTGGCAAAACCAAACGTGGATTACAAGGTCTACAGCTCTTCGTCAAACAACTCTACTCTGAAAGTCGGTTTCATCAATTACGGAAAGTTCAACATAAGGCTGAAAGCAACTGACCAATCCAACAACAGTGCTTCGATATCGATGAGTCTGAGTGTGGAAGCTGTGGGACCAGAGATAGAAATAACGAACGTCACATATCCTAAGAGTTATGTTGAAGGTTCCTCGTCTGTCCTGAAATTCTTCCTGAAGAACGTAGGACTTGAGGCAGCGACTTCTTACTACATAACGATCAAGATAGGTAACAATGTCGTCAAGAACGAGACTTTCACAAACCTCTCCTCCAATCAGACTACAAACGTTTCAGTATCCTTCGTACCTCCGAGTTCCGGAAGCTACTCCATGGTCATGACAGTTCACGCACAGAACGAACCGAGCTTCTTCAACACCAATGCATCAGTAACGAAGGCAGTATCTGTGGCACAAGCCGCCTG
This sequence comes from Thermoplasmata archaeon, assembly GCA_021797915.1. Lineage (GTDB taxonomy): Archaea > Thermoplasmatota > Thermoplasmata > Thermoplasmatales. The sequence goes on from JAJZYT010000001.1 coordinate 111,180, forward strand.
GAAGCTACCAGCACTGATAGGTGGTATAGTCGTTGCGATAGGTGTCCTATCATTCATCTACTACGATGTTACAGTAAGAAGGAAGAGACCTAGGGAACAGAAGCCACCAAAGAAACAGCTTAAAGTCTAATTTTTTTCTTTTCATATTTTATCAGATGCTTGGATTCCAAGCATCTGAAACAATTCTTCCATCGTTTTCGAGAACACTTTTACTATTTCCACTCTTTTCTGTAGATTCTCGCCGCTGTCCAAAACTGGGCAGTCTCTGTAAAACTGGTTGAAAGCACCTGCCAGTTCGTAAGAATACCTGGCTATCTTGTCTGGTCTGGAATGCTTGACGGCATCCTCAACAACCTCTGGGTATCTTGAAATTTCTCTAAGGAATTTGCTCTCTGCCTCGTTGAATTTCCATACAATTTCTGATTTCGCGCTGAGTTTGGAAAGAATTGACCTGGCCCTTGCGTAAGAGTACATCACAAAGGGTGCCGCATCCCCATCGAAATTGAGAGCCTCATCCCAGTCGAAGGTTATGGGTTTGTCAGGGGAGAACTTGACAATGTTGTATCTCACTGCTGCAACCCCAACCTTGTTAGAGATCTCCCTTATCTCCTCTTCGGTTAGATCTGTCCTTCTCTTGTTGATCTCTCCCTTTGCTATCTCTATTGCCTCGTCAATAAGGTCCCTAGTATATACGACATTTCCTTTCCGTGTGCTCATCTTGCCTTCTTTGGTCGTTATGTATGAATAAAAGACAACCCCTCCGACGTTCTTGACTTTCAGTATATCCATGGCAAACAGTATTTTCTTGTGGTATGCCTTGTGGTCCTCTCCCAAGACATTTATTGCATAGTCAAACTCAGCCGATTTCTTGAGATGGTGAGCGATGTCTCTAGTGAAATAGACAGAAGTACCGTTTGATCGTAGCAGGTACATCTTTCCATCTTTAGATTCAAGATATTTTGCACCATTGTCATCCTTCAGCAGTGGAGTCAGTTTCACTATGACATCCCTCACTGCACCGTTTAGAATAAATTCGCTCTCCCAAATGAAAAAGTCGAATTTGATTGATAGCCTCTCTAGGTCCACTAAGACGTCCTTCAGGAAAACTCTCAACCTCGCGGTCGAATCTTTTAGGAAGTTGGAATCTCCAGACTCCGCCCTCACCATGTATTCCTCAACTTTCTCCTTGTACTTGTCGAAATTTTCATACACCTTTCGGTACGACTCCGTATAATTCTCAGAGCCAAAAAGTTCTGTACCCAGAAGCAGGGCCTCCACTTGCGTTCCTATGTCATTCACATAGTATTCCGTTGTGACATTGTATCCATACTTTGCAAGGATCCTAGAAAGGGTGTCACCGATGACAGAATTCCTCACTCTGCCTATATGAAGGGGGCCAGTGGGATTAGCGCTCGTATGTTCTACGAGTATTCTATCGTTCTTCCCATCAAAGAGGAATAATTCCTCGCTCATTCCATTCTCAAGGGATGCACGTGAAAATTGCTGGTCGTTGAAACTGACATTGACAAACTTTCCAACGGCTGAGAATGTGAGATAGTCATCGCTAAGAGACTCTATCTCCTTTTGATCAAACTTCAAACTGGTCCTTTGAAAATCGAAGGAAATATCACCGAAGCTCTTCTGGGGCCTGTAAGTCCTATAGCTTTTTTCCATGCCATGACTAGAAAGGTAACTATCCATCTTGCCAATTGCAAGGCCATCGAACTTCTGGTACGGTTTCATTTCAGAGAGATATTTCCGGGATATTTAAAAAGCATTCAGATTCGTCTGGCTCTCCTTCCTGACTATCTTGATTCCCATCAACTTCTGGAATTCTGCGGCATTAACTGCTGCTTTGGCCTGTGCATGGTTGTTGAAATAGATGAATACCTCCTCACCCATTCCCCTCACCCTATCAACCCAAGGTGACAATTCCTGCTCTGAATAAAGATAGTCATATTTGTTCAACCTTCCTTTGAGCTCCCCCTTTCCAAACCAGAGATCAGTATTCCTTCCGTGGAACCTAATGTAGGAAAATGTCGATGTTGGATAGTCGAAATACGGGAGTCCTGGGGAGTCCACACTCACCAATGCGACGTTGAATTTCTTGAGTATACTCAAGAAAGAGGGCAGGACGGATGTGTCGAGGAAACTTCTGTTTCTCACCTCGATGGCAATTCGATAATTGGAATAGATCGAAGTGAAGAGATCTTCAAGTTTTCCGAGAATCTCTCCGTTCTTCATTGGGTCTAGGAATGGAGACATCTGGAGGAGCGCACTGCCAAACATTCCAGAATTCTTGATAGGCAAAATGACCTTGCTCACAAATTCCCTGGCTGTCTGTATCGACTTCTCCGTAATTCCATCTGGGTCGTGAGTGACTTCCTTAGGAAATTTCAGGGAATAGAGGAAATCTTCCTTCCCTTGGACCTTGGATATCCAGGAGTTGATCGTCTTTTCTCCAGGGAATGAATAGTATGTGGAATCTATCTCGACTGTATTGAAAAATTTGTAATAGTACATAAGGTACTTGCTCTCATCCATCCCCTTAGGATAGAACGTCTCCTTCCAGTCTAAGTATTGGAATCCAGAGCACCCCAGATACAGCATTTCAATTTAATAATCAAATTTGTAATAAAATCTTTCCATAAAATGAAGGGAAAAACTATTATTGCAACCAGTTGTTATTTAGTCATGAAAAAGGTAGACCTGGGGAAAGTGGATTCTGAAGTGTCATTCAAGGTAAAGATGGAGGCCTACCTGTACATAGATGCCGGAAAGATGCTGGAGCTCGGCAAGGGTGACCCTAAAAAATTGAAGAAGTACATGGAGAACAGGGTAGAAATAATGGAAAATCTCCTTAGGGTGGCTAAGCCCTTTACGATCACCGAGGGCAAGGAAAAACTGCTGGAAGTGGTTGAGTGACACTGATTCGCGTGTCGGAAGTAATGTCAAGAAATCCGATAAAGGCAGAATCTTCTCTCTCTGCAGAAGAGGGTGCAAGAATTATGTCCAACAAGGGTATAAGCTCACTACTAATCGAGGAAGGAGAAAAGATCATAGGTATAGTTACAGAAAGAGATATGGTCACAAAGATAGCGGCGAAGGGGCTTCTGTCCGGCAATATAAAGCTCAAGGAAATAATGAGTTCACCGTTAGTCCTACTGGACGGAGATAGCCCCTTAGAGGCAGCCGCAGAATTGATGTGGAAGAAGAAAATAAGAAGGATCCCTGTTATGATCGGTACCGAAATTGCGGGGATCCTTACGGAAAATGATATCGTCAGAATATCGCCGGGTCTGATAGAGATAACAAGGGGAATCCTCGACAAGGAGAACCAGGGAATTGTCAAAGGGATACACGGAGTGTGTGATTCCTGCAACGAGTTTTCAGAAAACCTAATCTACAAGGCAAGCAACTATTACTGTGAACGGTGCTACTCGGAAAAAGCACAGATGTAAAGGTATTTTATTAAGAGGGGATAAAGAATAAGTGCAATTCGCTACGGAACTTAGTCTTTCAAGGGGAAGCGTGGAACTCCCCATATTCCTTCCAGTTGCGACTAGAGGTTTTGTAAAGGCAGTTCCGATGCAGAAGATCAATGAAATGGGAATAAAAGTGCTCATTTCCAATTCGGTACACCTTACGATTTCACCTGGACTGGAAACACTCGAGAAGACAAATGGAATCAATGGTTATACGGGTTTCAAAGGGAGCTACTTCACGGACTCTGGAGGATTTCAGATACTGAGAGAAGAGCTTGTGAAGATTGAGAAAGACGGGATCCTGTTTAAGGACAGAAAGTCGGGTAAATCAGTGAAGGTGACTCCAGAGATCAGTTCAGAGATACAGAGTAAGATAAGGTCAGATGTGGCCATGATGCTGGATGATTGCCCACCCTACGGCGAGGACAAGAAGAGGTATTCGGAGTCGGTGTTAAGAACTTATGAATGGGGAAAGAAATTCTCTGCTTTCAAGGAACCGGGACAAAAGAGATTTGGAATAATACAGGGTGGATTCGATGCCGACCTGAGGAGGGAAAGTGCAGATCTGATGACATCACTGGAATTCGATGGATTTGCGTTGGGGGGATTGAAGATTGGGGAACCCAAAGAACTGACAGATCTCGTTCTAACCAAAACCTTGCCGCTGATACCAAAAGAATTCCCGGTATATCTCATGGGAGTTGGAGACCCTATCTCAATATTGGAATATTCTGGGGCAGGAATCGGTGTATTCGACTCCACATATCCCACAAGGAACGCAAGGCATGGATTTGCGCTGACTGGTGACGGGCCTGTAAACCTCAAAAACGCAAAACATTCTTACGATCACGGCCCAATTGAACTTGGATGTTCATGCGAAACATGCACCTATTATAGCAAGACAAAACTGAGAGAGCTGCATAAGAATGAAGACCCATCATTCCAATATTTGGTAACGGTCCACAACCTGGACTTCATGCAACGCTTCATGCACTCGATAAGGAATGACCATGAAAAAGCTAAGTCAGTAGCCAAGAAATACAATAAAATCATTAACTCAGAAACTAATACCGAAAAAGTTGGGTAGGTGGCAGAGCGGCTATGCACGGGACTGCAGATCCCGACTATTGGGGTTCGAATCCCCACCTACCCTTACCCAATTGAGTAAGGAAATACTTAAATAAAGATAAATTAAGAACTCAAATGAGTCCGAATACCCGGCACAAGGTACTTTACGATGAAAGCAAAAAAGTGAGTGACTGGTATGAGAATCTTGCAGCAAAGTCTGACCTCACTGCGGACTACTATCTGAGGAACTTCGGTCTCTGGTTGGAAGGGACCAGGAAGACCAAGAATCGATAATAGCTCTCGCAAAGAGTAACTACCAGTTTTTATGATTATTGTGATAACTATAGTTAGCAATAGTAAAGTGCCCAATATCAGGGAGTCCCACAAAAATAGGCCGTGTCAGCTTGAATTTCATAGAGGGCCTAGGTGTTTTCCTACATGCTCTCCAAAGTCATTGAGATCAAGCTTACTTGCACCATAAGGGTTTCCCAAATTCATATTTATCAGTGCAGTGGGAATATTTCCGTAGGACCTGCCCTTATGCCATGAGAAATGAAAAGGTGGAGACTCCTTATATTCCCCATCATTTCCAAAATACTCCTTGTGGTAATTGGCGTTAGTTCCCCCGAATACTATTATAACCTTGGGTCGCACCAATTCAACAATTTTGGATAAAGTCTTTCTGGCCCAGTTTGTTTTGAAAAGGTCATTAACCGCCAGATTGCTAATTTCCTTGAAATCTTCTTTCGTGGGGAAAGGGAAAAGATCGGTGTGAATGGCAGTGAAGAGATCTCCTTTTTTCGAACCCTCGTAAAACGACCCCCGAAGACCATTGACAAATCCCTCAACTTTACCTCCATCTTTAATTCCAAACCATCCGCTATAAGGGTTAGCCTCGAAATAACTGTTGTAACTGTCTATGATCTTTTCTAGTAATTTCTTGTTACCCAGGAGTGATTCTAGATCTTCTTTACCGCTCAAGGCTGCGAACCTTGGTTTTTTGAGTGGCTCCCGACATACTCTTTCATTATTTCGTTCTAAGAATTCACATCGTGAAGGATTGGCCCCGATGGTCAGAACCTTCTCTTTTGGTGAATTAAAGTTCCCGAACCATAGGACAGGCGGAGCTATATCAATGAGCTCCCTTTTCCATTCCGATTTTTCCCACAGTTCTAAATTCTTCTTGATTGCTTCTATGAGTATTGGCATTGCCTTCTCATAACTCATTTTAATCTCTCCCAGAAATTCGGCATCGCAAATATATTGCTTCCGCTTGGCTGGAGACTGTTGATTTCAGATTGATCCCAGGGAACAGGGTTCATACGAAGGAAATTGTTAATTTGATATAAGGTTATTCTCAGGTTTAAAATCTGTCTCTTGGTAATGCTCATGTCTTGCTCCTCCATTGCGTTCTCCAGTAGTCATTGAGGCAGAGAGGCGCATCTCCTCCTATCATCCTTTCAATGAGCCTTTCATCATCAGTTTCGCAATACATTCTCACGAACGAAGATAAGGTTCCAGGATTCACAACACCTACCATAAGGCTGTCATCCTCTAAATGCATCTTTGAAAGCTTACTGACCCACAATGGTGCATTTTTGTAGAAATCATCTATGCTGAAATCGGAATTGAATGTTTTTGCGAGTACATCGTTCCTAATTGTTCTCCATGAGAAACTTCCGCCCATGTCCTTACCTTCCTTACCAAGGAGATATATAGAACCAAGGTCTGATTGGGAGAATGGTTCAGAGTCCATAATGAAATCTATCTTTTCGCGATCGTCTCCTTCAGGATCGATCTTGGAGATGGATATCATTGTGCATCTCAGAGTCGCCTGACCTGATTCGGAGACAAAGGACGAAATATCCGCAAATTGCTCTTCTCCCACTGAAACCATAGTTCTCCTTCCTCTAGTTTCTCCAGTAGGGTTAATAAGCGTGACCTCAAGGTCAACCGTTTTCAGTCCGTTTATTTGGATTGCATGGAAGTCCTGGATTGTATTTTCGATGTCCTCTCTGTCCACCCTTATAACTGTCGATCCCACGGATCCCCTGAAGAGTGTTTCTGATCTCACCATTCCAGAGGCGAGGGCGAACTTATTGCGAAAATTTGAGGATGGAGATATGGAATCGGGTGCTGGATAGGTCCAACGGGATGCGAGACGAATGGCGATTGATTTTCTATAGAGAGTTCCCAGACTTCTTGGTATCGAATGAATGAAGAACCACCCCAGGTTTATGTAATTTCCCTCTCCATGCTCGAATAGATTTGCGTAATACACCCCGCTTTCACTCTTGAAGTGCTGAGTTGCCGATTTCCGGTCGACTTCGTACGAAGGTAGATCGATCTTTCCAAAACGATCCTCTTCTGGCAGGTAGATTAAGTGGGATGAACTTGATGTCGGGTAGCCGAAGTTAAGGCTATCCCTCAGGACCTGATTCACCGAATGCAGTTCCACCTTGCAAATTGGAAAGAAGAGTTTGTAGGGGCTAGGTATAGGCATCACTTATCACCCTCCCACAAGAAATCTCATCTACGTCGCCCTGTGCGTATCGCTAACAACCAAATTACTCCCGCTACAATCCAAGGCGTGTATGTTTCAAGCTTCCTGCGGTTTCCGACGCTCATGTTCCTGTTAATGATAAGCACTATCGCCTGTATGAACAGTACCAGGAGGATGGCTCCAATCATTATCTCGGATATCCACACGAATGTTGTGGCAAACAGCCAGAATAAGAGGTTATAATAGGGAGCATTGATGTAGTTCACATAGGCATAGAGCAGGAGGAAGCCGATTGAAGAATAGATCACCATTTTCATACGGTAACATTTGAGCACGCGCCTGTTGCTTGCGTAGCTGTTTGGCAGCCACTCATAAGCCCATCCATCTACTTTTCCTTTTACAAATAGGGGCATCATCAAAGTTACTATAGTGACAAATATGAATGCACCCATAGCAGTGAAACGCCCTATAAGCAGAGTCACCGCTATTATCACCATTCCCCATCCGAATATCCCTTTCCAACTTAACATATTTTTTCACCCATATTTTGTAAGCAACATAGAAGACGAATAGGGGCTGTAGAGAATGATTCTTAATTGAGATAAAAATGCGTTTCATTAACAGATTAATCTAGAAAGTTATTTGTCATGATGATAGAAGTAAACATTCATTACTGCCGATAATGTTTTAATGACCTGCAACGGGAACTTCTTATGTTCAATTTCTGATGAAAAACTCAGTTATATTTGTCTTCCAGACTTACTGCTAGTTATTTACAGTCTAATATTTGAATGTTATTTCCAATACAAAGAGAAAAGTGCTTAAGTACTAAACTGTAAAGAGAATTAACCGCACAACGATGTTTCATCGATCATTGGTTTTTGATCTGCACCAGCTGAATTTGGGACACTTATTCGAATATTCTTTTACTAAATTGTGTTTACAACTCGTAAAACTTAAAAACTATGGTTACCTATAGCTATGTATGGTAACTACCATTCAGATTGATGAGAGAGTCAAAGCCAAGCTCGATGAGCTGAAAATTCATCACAGGGAATCTTACAACGAGTTGATTTCGAGGCTGATTGCTTCCTCGTCTCCGGAAGTTGCAGACAGAGAATCACTTATAGAAACTCTAGAAATATTATCTGATCCAGAAATGATGAAGGGAATAGCAAGGGGGATCAAAGATTTCAAAGAAGGTCGAACTAAACCCCTTAGAGAAATAAAGAAGGAATTGCACTAAATATGTCATATGAGGTCGTCCTCACTGCTGAAGCTGAGGAATTTCTTAAGAAGCATGATATCTCAGTAAGAAGGAGAATTGAAAACAAACTTTTGATGCTGGAGAAAAATCCGGAGCTTGGAAAACCACTTGCTGCCATACTGAGAGGTTTGAGGAGTTTAAGAATTGGGGATCACAGGGTCATATACCATATAAAGAACGCCGAATTGATCGTCCTAGTAATCAATATAGGCAATCGGAAAAATGTGTATTCATAGACTCCTAGTGTTTGCAGGATGAATCAATTCGTATAAGAATAGGTACTCTCGATTAATTTTTACTGGGTACCCACCTACCATTTTATAAAAATACTTTAATAATAACGACCACGAACCAAAATGATTTGAAAAGCGACTAATTTCGAATTCAAGTGTTGAAATGTTTTATAAGATTTTCCTCCCTAATATTGGAAATCTCCTCCTCTGGTTTCAGATGTGCTCTTACGAAAACCATAAGATCATAAAGCATACTATTCAAACCTCGTCCTTGGTCCGTCAGCCAATACTCAGTCTTAATTGGGGGAGTACTTGCCACTACTTTTTCAATGAGCCCTGCTCTTTCCAGATTCTTTAGTTGATCCTTGAATTTGGACTCTTTAACATTATTGCTGTTGGGGATAATTTCAAAGGTGGAAAATATTCGGTGGAGAGTAAAATTTCAGCAAAAATTTTGCAAAACTCGTCCATTGTACTAGCCAAGAAGATAATAACATTTTTTATTCTATAAGTGATTTTCCAGTTGGGTGCTTGAAGACGCACATAAAACTATTCATACCGGGACCTACCGAAGTGAGGGAAGACGTACTCAGGGAAATGACAAAGCCACAAATTGGTCACAGGACCAAGGAGATGTCTGAATTATATGAAAGAATTCATAACAATCTACAAAAATATTTTAACACCAAAAACGAAGTCATGGTATTCACCGCCTCCGGGACAGGGATGATGGAGGGAAGCATAAGGAACACGATTCAGAGTGATGTCCTTCATTTGACCAACGGCTCGTTCAGTGAAAGGTGGCTCGAAGTTTCGAAAGCAAACGGAAAGAATGCAGACTCCATTAAATATGAATGGGGTGTAGCGCCTAAGGCGATGGATCTAGAAGAAAGATTGGCAGGAAAGAGATACGAAGGTATTGCTCTCACCCATAACGAAACTAGCACGGGCGTCAGAACTCCGATAGAAGATTTCTACAAAATTGCTCACGAACGCAACTCGCTTTTTCTGGTAGACGCTGTGAGCTCTCTTGCTGGCGATACTATAGATGTAAACAAGACCGACGTGATTTTTGCATCTTCACAGAAGGCATTTGGGCTTCCTCCAGGATTGGTGATTACATTCATCAGTCCGGAAGCAATGGAAAAAACAATGACCGTTAAGGGAAGAGGATACTACTTTGATTTTATCTCCATGAAGGAGGATTATGATGCTCGAAAGCAGATTCCTGCTACACCTGCAATTCCCCTTTTCTACTCTCTGGACTATCAACTGGAAAGAATGCTTCAGGAGGGAAGGGAAAATCGATTTAGACGGCATAAGGAGATGGCCGAAATGGTTCAGAAGTGGGGGAGAGAAAACTTTTCTTTGTTTGCGGAGCCAGGGTACGAATCTGTAACTTTGACAGTAGTGAATAATACCAGGAACTTGAATATAGAAAACGTGAGGAAATTGCTTCGTTCAAAAGGTATGGAAATCTCGAACGGGTATGGAAAGCTAAAGGAGAAAACGTTCAGGATAGCCCATATGGGTGACTTGACCCCCGTGGAAGTGGGGGAACTGCTAAATGCAATGGACGAAATAATCGGGTTGAAACAATGAGAATTTTAATATCAGACCAAATCCACCCTGAGGGGGTCTCTTATTTGAAGAGTGCAGGATTCGATGTAGAGGAGAAACTCGACCTCAGGAATGATGAACTGATGAAAGAGATCCCAACCTATGATGCATTAATCGTGAGAAGCAAGACAAAGGTTACAAAAGAAATTATCCAAGCAGGAACGAATCTGTTGGTTATTGGTAGAGCTGGAGTCGGTCTCGACAACGTAGATGTTGTCTCCGCAAAGGAGAGAAATATCAAAGTCCTTAACACTCCCGACGTAAGTACAACATCTGTTGCAGAGTTGGTAATGGGGTTCATGATATCAGCAATGAGACACATTCCGCAGGCGACTGCGTCAATAAAATTAGGTGAGTGGAAAAAAGAAAGGTTCGCAGGAAAAGAACTCGCCGGTAAGACACTCGGAATTGTAGGTATAGGGAGGATTGGAAACGCTGTAGCAAAGAGAGCAGCAGCTTTCGACATGGAAGTCATTGGATTCGATCCATACGTGAACAACTCAGAAAGAATACAAAGCGTAAATTTCGACACACTACTGAGTAAATCGGATGTGGTATCATTTCACGTTCCCCTAACGGAGAGTACTTATCACATGCTGTCACTAAAAGAGATAAAGAAAATGAAGAAAGGGGTAGTGATCATAAATGCTTCGAGGGGAGGGATCATAGACGAGGAGGGACTGAAGCAGGGGCTCGATGAAGGAATAGTGGGAGCCGTTGCGCTAGACACATTCGAGTTCGAAAAGCCTTTTTCAACGGTACTGGCTGGTTACGAAAACTTCATTGCAACTCCTCACACTGGGGCCCAGACGGAGGAGGCACAAAGGAGGGCAGGTATAGAAATTGCCAAGGTACTTGTTAACTATCTTAGGGACAATAAGAGCTGAATTTATGGTTGAAGTTCTACCATTCAAAGGATTGGGGTTCAAGCCCGGTAATCTTAAGGAAATCATAACTGAGCCCTATGACAAGATACCAAATGACCTGCAAAGGACATACTACGAACGCAGCGAGAACAATTTCATACGACTGAACCTTCCTACTAGTACTGACCCCTACAATTCCGCCAAAAAAACACTCGAAGAATGGAGAAATAATGGGACACTGAAGGAGGATCAGTCGCCGTTCTTTTATCAATACATCGAAGAATTCAACCTATATGGAGTAAAGAGGAAAAGGAGCGGACTGTTTGCCATAGTAAGATTGGAGGATTATGATGAGAAAAACATATTTCGGCATGAGAGGACATTCTTGAACCCCAAAGACGATAGATTGAAAATGCTCAGAGCAACACAAACAGATCTGGAACCGATTCTCTTCCTGTATGACGATGTTAACATGGAAGTGATGAAGATAATCGACTCAGTGGAGAAAGAGAACGAGTCTGATTTTGTGGACGAAAACGGAACAAGGCATATCCTCAAAAGATTTGAGTCTCCTGAAATTACATCCTTTTTTAAACAGAAAAAACTTGTAATTGCAGATGGACACCACAGGTACGAATCTGCATTGGCATACGGCAAGGAAATGGGATTCACTGGTGGCACCGGATATGTGATGGCTGTACTTGTGAACAAGTATGATCCGGGTTTGGTTGTCATTGCTACCCATAGAGTGGTACAATCTGGAACTCTTCCCGCTGAAAAACTTCTAGAAGGGCTGAAGGAGAACTTCGTGATAGAAGAAATAGATAAGAGGGAAGTTTTAGATCCACTGAGGAGCGATATCATATTCTACTACAAGGACCACTATTTTTCCCTTACCCCTAATGAGAATTTGCTAGCTTCATTGACTAACGTAGAGAAGCTCAATGCTTCATTACTAAACATGTTGATTGTTCCCCAGATCGCTAAATTATCAGAGGGAAATCCTATCACATATACCAGAAATGCTTCCGACGCCATTAGAAAAGTCGATGATGGTGAAGCTCGATACGCATTCTTATTGAAACCCATTGATCCAGGTAAGGTATGGGAAGTAGCTATTGAGGGGAAAGTTATGCCAGAAAAGTCAACCGATTTTTTTCCAAAGCTCGCATCAGGGTTGAAAATGTTTCGGTTGAATTAGTGATTGTTGAAAGCATCCTAGGTTTATTCGGTACCGGTTAAGAGCCTGAAGAAAAAGAATTTCGGAATGAGGAGGAGAGGTTGGAAATTAGTTATAACAATGTGAGTAATCTCTACGCTCAATAGTTACTGTTTAAGACAACCCACAATATTCTTTCTTTAACGAATACAGAGTTGATTAAACCAGAACAATACATTTATTTGAAAGTCTATATCTAACATTGTGAATAGTTCGATCAAGGATGGGGTCTGGAAGATCATTGCAACCATTGCTATTTCGGTAGCAGTCCTTTATGCTGCAAGTTTTCTCCTCAGATACTACTCAAACTCCTACCCACAGTTAATAAGGTACCATTATCTCAGTTATATCCAGGACGCAATCGCAGCAGTTATCGCCGTCGGTCTTGCGATTGCAGTGGTCAGGATCATTGGTCACCTAATTAGTTCCTATGCAGAAAAAACCGAGGGGAGGAGGAACCTTAGAGGTGTTTTTATTCTTATACGGATTGTAATCTATGCGGCTGTAATATTCTGGTTCCTTTCTTATATTGGAATCAACCTTGCTGGAGCACTTGTTGGTGGTGCGATTGGAGGAATAGTTATAGGCTTTGCAGTTCAATCAATAGCCTCGAGCATTCTTTCTGGAATAATGATAACTGGTGGAGGATTTGTGAGACCAGGAGATGCTGTTTCAGTTTATTCCTGGCTATTTGGACAAACTATAACCGGAAAAGTCGAAGAAGTAAAGTTGCTCCATACCAGAATCAGGAACTCTTTAGGACAAACTTTCTTGCTCCCAAACGGTGCGCTATTTGGGAGTACGATTTTCACACCACTTGGGATAGGGAGGAATCTTTCGTTTGCTCTTACCGTATTAATGCCTGCAGATATCCCAGCAGATAAACTAGTGGAGAAAGTAAAGTCAGCGTTGCAAGATGCTTCAGTCAAGCTTACGGATTTCACAGCAGACATCTATCTTATTGCAAAGAACAGCGGATCAAACACATTCTCAGTCGTGATCAAATTCTCAGAAATCGAAAAACTATCATCATATCAGGATTTAATAAACACGATTTTCGATAGAGAGTACTGGGTTATCAAGAACACCGCGATGATCGGCAAAAAGTAGTATACTCAGGGGCTGAATTCCTTTGTGATACTCAAATCAATGTCCTGTTATTCCGTGTTTAATGTACACCTAATTTGTTTGGAGCCATAGGTCATTCACCTCTTTTAATCTGCATCCGCTGTCTCAAACATACCACCGGTATCACTTATATGCCCAAGTTTGCATCACCAAAGTATGAAACTTCTTATAGAGGGGGAATGGAGAGAATCCAGCTCAGGTCTGATGCAGGACAAGATAAATCCCAGCACGGGTGAAAAGATGGCTGAATTCCCACTTGCAACGAAAGATGATGTGGGGATGGCTATCTCTGCCGCTGCAGACGCATTCGAAAACTGGTACTATGCTGCTTCGAAGGAGCGGGGTAGAATTCTGTTCAAAGCTTCTTTACTCATTGAGGGAAGAAGAAAGGAGCTTGAGGATATCCTGATATCAGAGAATGGCAAACCTTCCCTCGAAGCAAAGGAGGAAGTAGACGGAGTCATAGACCAGATCAAGTACTACTCTGGATTCGAGCGGAAGATTAGTGGAGACTTGCTCGAAGGTCCCGGAAGTGAGGAAAAACTTTTCTTGCACAAAGTACCCTATGGAGTTGTAGTGGCACTCACGCCCTGGAATTTTCCAGCTGCCATGGTTGCCAGAAAACTGACCCCTGCCCTTCTGACCGGGAATACTGTCGTTCTAAAACCAAGCAGTGACACTCCTCTTTCTGCAGAGTGGATTGTTAGGAGGTTCACAGAGGCCGGAATACCAAATGGAGTACTTAATCTCGTCACTGGAAAGGGATCTGAGATAGGTGACTACATAGTTTCCCACAAGAAGGTTTCGTTAGTGAGCATGACGGGCTCCACTGAGACCGGGCAGAGAATAATGAAGAATGCAAGTGCAAATATGGCCAAACTGATTCTGGAACTTGGGGGGAAGGCACCATTCATAGTGTGGAAAGACGCAGACATTAAGAATGCGATCAAGACTCTACTCTGGGCAAAATTCTGGAATGCTGGACAATCCTGTATTGCTGCAGAGAGACTTTATGTCCATTCTGATATTTATTCGAATTTCATAAACAAGCTGCAACATGCACTATCCAAAATGAAAGTAGGGGACCCCAGGACATCCGATATGGGCCCTTTGATAAACAAGGGTGCATTGAACAACATGAAGGAAATTGTACAAGATTCGGTATCGAACGGAGGCAAAGTTATCTTTGGTGGAGAGCAACCAGAATTGAAGGGAAAATTTTCAAAAGGATTTTTCTTTGAACCGACCATTATAGAAAATAGCGATCAGAAGTCAAGGTTGTTCCAGGAAGAGATATTCGGGCCAGTAATAGGATCTACCAGCGTATCTGACATTGAAGAAGCATTTGAGAAAGCCAACGACTCTAAGTACGGACTTGCCTCTTACCTATTTACAAACGACAACAGAATCATTATGGACTCGTTCGACAAAATCAGGTTCGGTGAATTGTATGTTAACATGCCGGGTCCAGAGGCGTCGAATGGATATCACACGGGTTTCAGATTGACTGGACAGGCTGGAGAAGGGAGCACTCACGGCATTGAAGAGTACCTGAAGATAAAGAACATTTACGTGAACTATTCACGAAAAGATCTCGAAATTGAGACGGTAAGGGAAGAGATCCTGAAGCCATCCCAGGGGTAGATACGGTTCAAGCAAACAGTAATTCGCATCGAAGGTTCACATTCTTATTTCATCCTTCTAATCACTATCTCAAAAGATCGATTCCGAGATGATTTTTTTGCACAGTTCTTCACAGTTGAAAGCGTCGCTTCATCTTTCAATGAATCACCATCATATGTACGAGCGGATTTACTTTTTCTGATTTGATTAATTTTCAAATCTCGGAAGTTTTTGCAGATGGTTCAGACGGTTTCACACATTTGAATTCTATTATCTTGTTCTCAATCGCGGTGTCATCACGCCTTTAGAATGCAACGTGCTCACATTTAAAACTTCAAGAACTTTTTGAAATGCAGTATGGAATCAGATACGATCCACTTGAGATTCCCTGAGTTGTTCTCCCCTGATCTTCATTTTCTCTCTGAATTTCAAAATGTCCTTTGGAATAATGAATATTAGTAATGCGAAAACAATTCCACAAAATATCCAGGTCACTGAGCTGACAACAGTGATTGCGAACTGAAGTGATATGACAGTAGCCACAATTCCGACTATTCCAGGTCCGAATGCACTCCCAGCACTTGCAAAGAAATTGAGGTACGCAGTCGCGCTCCCCCGCAGTTCTGGCTCAATGATATCCATGACTCCTGCATTCACACTAGGTCCCGCCATAGGTAGTACAAATGCAGTAATGACCCCAAGCACGTAGAAGCGGTCAACCGAAGTTGTGTACATAGTAAGAAAGATGAGAATTGCAGACAAGAACACAACAACCGTTCCGAGGATTGCTCTTCCGCTTGATATCCTCTTGAACAGAAAGTCGCTTAGATACCCAGAGACTAAGTTGCCTGCGACCATTGAAAGTATCCACATTAAAAGTACCACAGTTATCGTAAATGACGGTATTTTCCTGACAATGGCCATATAGGTGATTATCCAGAAGCTTATCGCAGTCCAAGGAATGGTCCCGAAGAATCCCTGGATGAAAAGAAGGAGAAGAGATCTGTTCGTAAGTATCTTCTTGATGTCTGAGAGCTTGACCTTGTATATATCCGAGGCAACATGGCCTTGCAGTTCAGGCTCAGATGATCCTCTTGGAATTTCTTTTACCAGAAAGAAGATCAGTGCTCCGACTGCAAGACTGAGTCCGGCTGTGATAAAGAATGAATATCTCCAGTTCAGTCCTGCCCCAATGACTGTAAGGGGAATGACTATGCCAAGGAGATATCCAATTGGACTAGCAGCATTGATCACACCCATTGCCTTTCCCCTGCTCTTTGGTTCAAAATAATCCGCTGTGAGAGTGTAAGCTCCTGATGGGAGAGGATAGCCGATTCCGGTCAGAATCCTTGTCACGAATAACTGAGAAAATATCCTGGATAGAGCGTTGATCCATGTCGTTGCTCCCAGAATCACTGCCATTAGGACCGTAAGAAGTTTTCTGGAGTATTTATCGTACAAGTACCCCCAGAATGGATAAAGAACAGTTCCAACTATCAACGTGGAAGTTACCAGCAATCCAAGAATTGCGTCGGTAACGTGGTACTCTTGGATAAGCTGTGGTTCCACCGCTGATATTACGTAAGTGTCTGCAGATTGTATCATGAGAAAAGCTGACAAAACGGTAACAACACCCCATTTGTACCTGCTTTTGCTCATTCTCTCGTATATTTTTTAAACCGTATTAATAATTTTTTACGATTTTTCTCTTACTGTTAATGAGTCTAAAAAATATAAAGCAAGACAAAGATTTATTCATACTAAAAATTTTCATATTAGAAAATGAATACAAATTGGATATACTTGCCAGTTCAATACTTGAAAAACAGTTTTAAAAAGATCGATGACAGAACAATAGAGTTCAAAATCAAGAATATGGAAGGATCTGCGAGAGTGAACATTTCCCCGTCCATCTACTTGGATGGTAAAGACATCTCTGCTGGAAGCACTGTGAGCACTAATGAAGGAGAATTTGAAGCTGTAAAAAAGAACATGGACCTGGACATTTTGCTGGGTGAATCTATTGTTATGAGATCAGTCTTAGAAAAGCCTCTCAATCCGGGAAGTCATAAAATTAAGGTAATCATCGGAGTTAACTTTCCGCTCTGGACTACATTTGAGTTAGAATTCAAGGTGAAGGCATAACAATTAATTGAAGTGTTTGGCCATCTCCTTGTTCTCCTTCAGGCTCAATAATTCTTCAACAACTCTTTCTGCCTGTTTGTTAGTCCTGGTGCGCGGATCCGCCATCAACCATTCTAAGAGCGTCTCCTTTCCGCCATCCGTGAAAGCCTCAAGTGCCCACTCCATTCTCTGGATTCTCGGAAGAATCGAAAAGTTCATCACTTTCTTTGGAAGTTTTCTGCCTCCGATTCTATGGATCCCCTTTCCATCAATTACTGAAGGAGTCTCAACTGCAACATTATCTCGGATTCCTTCAAAAATTCCGTTATTGATAACGTTGACTTGATAGTTACCTCTCACATCGTTTGCCAAAGCGTTTAGTATTGGAACAACAGGTTCATCGCTGATTCCAGATGGAAATAGATTTGAAAGAGATTCTTTTGTGTTTTCGAGAGCATTGTTTATTGAGGACATATGCCTCTTCTCACTATCCAGGTAAAATTTCCAACCTATTGCAGAATCGAAGCCACCGAGAGCTCCATACCATCGGACCTTTGTCCTGTGATTTCTGTGATACTTCCAGGATCCGCTCCGGACGGTATCTCCAATCGGAACTAGTCCAAATTCATTGTACATATCCACCATCGCTGGCGACATCTGAACACTCAGTGGGTTTGACCTAGTTGTAGTCAGCCACCCTTTGTAAAACGAATGGTATTCCTTGTCGACCCATTCTCGAAGGATAGGGTAAGCATTTTCTTGACGATTCTTGAACTTGGTCATCCAAATTGTGTGATTGAGACCCATAGACTCAACTTCCATCTCCTTCTCTCTGAGTCCGACTGAACCTACGATATCCCTATACTCCATGTGACCGTGGCACACTCCCACCAACTTTATCTTGAACAATCGTCCTATCAACGTCGTTAGTTCAAACACCGGATTTGAAAGTTGAAGTAGCCAAGATTCCGGGCTCAACTCTTCGACATCTTCTGCAATCTCTCTTGCAAGCTTAAGTTGGTAGTATCCCCAGATAGTATGGTAGTCAGATACCATGTTCCACTCTACGCTATTTATCCCCCTAAAGTATCCATTTTTCTCAGAGATGGCCCTCATCTTTTCATAGTACTGGTGTCCTCCAGCCATTGCCGTATTTATTACGAAGTCGGAATCTTTGATGGCTTCTTTCCTGTTTTTAGTCTTGAGAACCGTCGTTTCAAATTTTACCTCAGCAGAATATCTCTTCGCCAGCCTGTACACTGAGTTGAGGCGATCCTCATCTATGTCCATCAGAGAGATTATGCTTCCCTTCATTTCTGGAGTCGAGCAGAGATCGTGTATTATAGTAGAACTCCAGAACAAACTTCCTGCTCCTAGTAGTGCAATCTTTAAAGGCACAATAGGTCACTCACGTCAATTATCACCAATAAAATAATAAAGGCTTCGAGAACCGCATGTTAGTTCAACATCATAATGGAAATTCACCTAAGTCTTCCCTATCTCACAAGGTATTGTTTCAATAAACAAGACGTTAAATTTAGGGAAGAGATGGCTCTTTGTAATGGAAAACGACATCGTTTATTTTCAGGCTCACACTCATTCAAAATACTCTATAAACAGACTGAGCGGAGAGGGAGTTTTTCACAAGTTAACGTGGCCCATTGAACGTTTCATCCTGAGAACAATAATGAAGAGTCCAAAAGGGCTCTTGAAGTTGGCCCACAAGAAAGGAGTTAGTTATGTGGCCGTCACCGACCACAATCGTGTACCAGCGATAGACGAAGGGAGAGATTATTTGATTACCGGGGAGGAGTGGGGTCAAAGAAAGGGTCATTCAAATCTTATCAACCTCGTGGTATCTGTTTCTCCAGAGTGTGGATATTTTGAAGGGATCGAACCAGAAAGTCCAAAAGACTTCCAGAGTGCTGCAGTAGAAACCGCCAGACAGGGAGGTTTTGTTTCAATCAACCATCCCTTCAAGAAAGATGCATGGGTATGGGGGGAGGAAAGTTACCCCCTCGCGAACGCTCTCGAAATATGGAATGGAAAATGGTGTGAAGAGAACCAGAAAGCACTTGATTTGTGGCAGAAATTACTGGTCGGTGGATCCAAGATATGGTGCATGGCGGGGAACGATTTTCACGTCAATCGCATCTTCAACATAGATTTCCAGGTAATTGCTTTCACAAATACTGATTCAAAGCAGTCTCTGATCTTAAAGCTAAAAAATGGAGATTTCTCGATCACAAGAGATACTGGAACCCCCATTGTCTTTCTCCGCAAAGATCTAAGTTATCTAATCGAAAAATATCGAGAACCAATAGAACTGAGGGTGGTTTTCCCCAGTCACACCGAAAAAAGACAAGATCCTTCGAAAACAGGAGTAATAGAAAGGAAGGAGAATCAGAATTTCGTGAGATTAGAACTATGGGAAGAAAATACCCCTCTCAGTTTTTCTAATCCCGTTTTCCTTTGATCCGTACAGCAGTGCTTGGACGAGAAAAGCCGATGAGCCAGGGAAGTGAATGCCAGTGAGGCATCTTCCGGTTTCACGATCTATTGTTTCACAGCTGAGCCCGTCATCCATGGACAGGTTCTCCAACACAGATCCGTCTCCAATTCCCGATAACACTTGGGTGGCATAAGAGTGAATCCACGGTTGATTGACGTGCCTGTTTCCAAATCCGCCAAATTTCCCTTCTATTTTGAATTCATTCTTGTCAGACTTGATCCATTCCAATGTGTTCTTGAATACTCTGGACTCTTTTTCAATAAATCCAAGATACGGAAAGAGGAGAAGGGAACCGGTGGGATCATCATAGAACTCGTAGTGACCGTTCAGGTCAGAGGAATAAGAAAACATGTCGTCCTTGACCAACGCTTTCATGATGTCTTCCTTAATCCTTTCAGAGTACTCCAGGTAGGTTCGATCCAGTAAGACATCCTTGACTCTCAAGGCATACGTGCGCATCGAGTACCAGAGGGCAACGTTGTCAAAAGTAACGTAGGGGTATGTAGTGGGGTCATCCGAACTGTTTAAATCCGTGCTAAATAAATTGTACTCTTCGCTCTTCCTTGAAATGAGTATGTCCATCAGTTGGCTAGTTCTTGTAACAGTATCTTCAGGAGTTAGCACGTTGTGAATTATTGCTCTTTCTAGTGCAAGAAAATAGTACGACAACTGATCTAGTTCAAAGCCGTCGTACAATATGCGCCCATCCATATATAGAGAATGAATTCCTTTATGCTTCCAATATTTTGTAAACAGCAATGAAAGAAGAACCCTTGCCCTTTCTGGATCGTATCGTTCTATCACCGGAAAGGTCCAGAATATGAAATCTCTAGCCCAAAATCCACTAGATACATAGTACTTCGGACTCTTCGAAGCAATAATGCAATCATCTTCATTGTCTATGAATTTCGAGTTCGAGTTGAAGATCGACATTAGAATGTTGTCTCTCACAACCTTATTGTCGACTTCCTCTAATCGGCTCATGTAGTTATCTGTCTCAATCTCAAGATTACTTTCTCCGATCCTTGAGAGATGAACTACATTCAGAACCGCTCTATCGGGAGTGTCCCCAATGCCTACAAAGCACCCGCTATTCCCTTGTCTAAATGCAATAGATGGAAGGCGATCTCCTATAGAGATGTAATAGGCAGGAGTTTCAGACCAGTTAGTCTTTTTGTTCCTTACTCTACTGGGGATTTCCCAGAATATCTTCGAATAGGCACTCACGATGAGTTTACTGCGTATCTTGATTCCAAGGTAAAAACCCGGCCTGTCTGGGGGAATCACTATCTTTATCCCTGCATCTCTAGAGATCTTCTCCAGCCATCCAGAACCTCGGAAGTCATTCTCCGAGACAAGCCCACGCACTCTGAAACAGACTAGTGTCGATCCGCTGCTGACCGGGAAACAGATCTCCAGAACGTCTTCTTTTATGATAATTGAAAGGTAATAGTTAGCACCTAACCTGTAATTCTGCTTGACAACTCTGTCGGGCGAAGTTATTAACTTCTTATTGGCAAAGTCATAACTCAATTTCTACAGTCCCCTCTACATAGTCCAATGATTGATTGGATAAGGTATGTCGGTCAACATATTCATTCAAGCTGTATCCAGGAATGCCAGTTATCGAATGAAAACCTGTAACCGGTAGATTTCCAATATAGCTCATCCTAGTGTCTCCAACTTCTGCCTTCTTTGTTATGCCGGATTGTCCTTCAAATCTAATGTCAAGCAAATTCCCAACCATCATGGGATTGATAACGTTCTTGATCCTTTCCATTCTTTGAGTAATGTGATACGCAGAGTCCATCCATTCTTCCGGTTGCCATCTGCCGTTACTGAGGAAGGAATTCCACTTTCCAGGATTGGCATCCGGCTGTATAATTAGATCTGCATCTTCCAGTTCTGAGATGTACGTGGGTTCAAAAGCATCCAAACTGATTGCTATGCCGATCTTCTTTTCATCAAGCTTGAAAGGGGACACGGTTGAGATGTCCCCGCCAGAGATCCCAAGATCTGATTCCATGGCGGTTGGAAAAACCTTGTCTTGTCTGAATAAAAGTTCGCCAGAGGTGCCGAATACAAATGCGGTGTTGTAAACTCTTGCTATAGAGAATTCCCAGTTTTCACCCTTCTTTTCGAATCTAGGCATATTGTTGCACGCAAGAGTGTGAACAGAGTATTCTTTGGAAAGAGAACTAAAAAAATTATAGAATTTTCGAACAAAAAGATCCGTGAGGGAAAGAAAGATGGCAGTTGTAAAATTCTGAATATCATTTTCCTTTGCAATTGAATCTATCCTCCTTTGGTCTTTGGAATAAAGTACCTGCATTGCTTCGAGCGAGGACTGTGCTTTCATTCCCGCAAAGGCAGTTAGGAGTCCGATATCTTCGGGGAAAACTATAAAGTCGCCGGGATTGGTATTCTTATAAAACCTTTCAACGTGAGAGGGAAACCCACTCCCGAAATCATCGACCTCAATTTTGAATTGAACCCCGATAAATCTCACGAATGTTATATTGTCAGGAAACTTAAAAACTTTCTTTAGATCTACCAAATTTCTGTTTTATTCCACTACTTTAGTAAGCTTTGAAGGTTTATCGGGGTTTAGGCCAAGAGAGGTGGAGCTGTAATAGGCCAGAAATTGACCAAAAAGCAAGCTTAAAATGGAATCGACCGTTTCGTTCTGGGTAGAAACATCATATTTCTCTGTCAAGAAGTTCCTCACATCCAATACTTTGCTGCCGTAGGACAGCAGCTCCCCCGAGATTTTACTATCGTTAGAGAACATGAAAACAGACCAATTGCTGTCCAGGATCTGTTTCGGACCGTGGAGAAATTCCCTTACTGGGAAAGCATAGCTCACCGCATTGCTGGTTTCCATCAATTTCAAAGATGCTTCAAGGGCGATCGGATACAACAACCCAGACCCTAGAAACACAGTATTTCTTGCAGATGTTTCAGCTATTCCTTGAATTGTCTCTTTACCGTCCACTATTGCCTTCGTTCCTCTCCTGATTTCTTCCAAAGTTACAGTAAATTCTTCATCCTGAGAGTTAAGAGATATTTTCAAAGAAGTCAGCAATTGCGAGAGATGTGATTTTGTTGCGGCAACTGACAGCTCACTTCCAACGTCTGTGTATATAGTAAAATCTGTAATATTTCCAAGTTTAGATTTACTTGCATTTGTGATGGCTATGACAGTAGAGCCTGCTCTCTTCAGCATTTCAGCGGAACGCAGAGCATCGATGCTGTTTCCAGACTGACTGAAAACAATGGAAGAGGTTCCAGACTGCTTGACAGATAGCAACTTCTCGGCTTCGCTGGAAAATATGGGAATGCAGGTCATTCCCTTCCTGTTCAGGAGCACTGAGAGATAAATTGCTGCGTGATAACTGGTCCCATTTCCGATAGCATAAACTACCCTTGATCTGTCAAGGATGTCGTTAACACGCTCTAAATCTGCAAATTCCTTGGTTTTGAAATCTTCTACTATTGCTGGTTCTGACTCAATTTCCTCCAGCATCGAATGCATGCTACCCGAATAGGCTTCTTCTTATATTTCTTTGTTCAATCATTGTAGCTAAGGCAATGGTAGTCCTTTGCAAATTTTTTCATAAATGTCTGCGGAATTTCGTTTTATTCTTTCCTTGGTTTTGTAATCAACGGAATACAGGCCAAACCTCATGGAATACCCGCTAGCCCACTCAAAGTTGTCGAATAGAGACCAGTGAAAATATCCCTTTATAGGTATACCTTCGGAAGAAATTGATTGAGACAAAGAGGACAAGTGGTCGACTATGAATTTCCCCCTTTTGGTGTCGGTAGCATCTGCTATTCCATTTTCCAAAATGTATATTGGTTTCCCGTACCTTTCATAGATCCATTTCGAGACGTGTTTGATACCGTCAGGATAGATGTCCCATTTGAAATCTGAGCAGTCCTCGCAGGGAAGGACTTTCATTGGCAGTACTCCGGCGTACTTTTCTTCCTCAGAGTACTTCACCCTTAACCTTGTATAGTAGTCGATTCCAACGTAATCTGTTTGACCGAAGTTTGGAATCTTTTCGTCTGGATTGCCACTTAGGCTATTATCAAATTCCCCTTTAATTGCAGCGTTGAGGACCCACTCATTATTCAAGTACCTTGCAGTGTTTGCAATCTCCGCATCCCTCTTATCGCCACTTGCAGGTTCGAAGTAGGGAGGGGCGGTACCTATTCCTACCTCTCTCTTCGTATTCTTCTTTAGGATTTTGTAAGCTAGATTGTGAGCAAACGCAAGATTTCTCTCAACCTTGAACCCAAGAGGAATGTTATCTAGGCCAGGTGGAAATCCGGATGTTGTCCCAAAAACATATCCATTCGTGGCTATAACTTCTGGTTCGTTAATAGTCTCCCACCATTCTACCTTCGGGCCAATTGTCTTGGAAATGAAGTATGCATATTTTGCAAATTCTTCCACAGTCGTAGTATCCAGCCAGCCCTTGGCTTTGGCGTGCTCGATGTCGTAATGACACATAACTGGTTGATGGAGCCAAGTTGGTAGTGGCCAGTGATAAAGTGTCATAAACACCTTGAGTCCAAGGGAATGTGCATAGGCTACCATTTTTGAGTATCGATCCATTGCTTCTTTGTCTGCATTCGACTGAAGCTGAGCAAACGTGTTACTAGACTCAGTGAAGGTTAAAGGCTCTCCATTGGCATTCCTGGTGAATTCGGCATCTACTGAAAATGTTGGCTCCTTGAAAATTCTTGCCCATTCTATGCTCATCCTAATCGCATTATTTCCAAGCGATCTTGCCCTCTTCATATCCTCCTCGTATAGGTCCCAGAATCCATCTCCGTCTTGCGGCTTATCACCCGATACCAGTCCATCCTTTATGATCTGTTCATTATTTGCCCATTCGTACCAATCCGTTTTCTCAAAATTGCTGTCCTTTGAACTTCCCATTTCTGTCTGAAAAGCTGAAATTGCAGTTCCCCAAATGAATCCCTTCGGAAACTTGATCTCCATGAGACCCAATGAATTCCCCCGATAAGAAATTGTCCAATAATATGAGACTGGCAAATGAATTTTAGCGAATTAAAATCTAAAGAAGATTTAAATGTGGCATGAGATTCCTGTTCCAAATGGACTTCTCTGAATATTTGAAGAAAGTTGAGCTAGATGAAACACGAAAAAATCTTATTCTGAAATCAAAGAAAATAGTTTCTTTCTCACCGCACCCCGATGACAATGAATTGGTAGCTGGTGGTTTCGTTGCGAGGAAGATCACCGATGGGTCCGAATTCCATCTGGTGGTTGCAAGCGATGGAAGAAAAGGAAGCAGAACGATTGGGGAAGAAGCACTTAAGGAGATTAGGGAGAAGGAGCAGCGGAATGCTCTCTCTATACTCGGATCTAAGAACGTCAGGTTCCTCGGATATAGGGACTCCGAGGTGCCACAACCTTCATCGCTTAGGAACGACGTTATCAAGGTCATTCGAGAATTATCCCCAGACCTCGTGCTGACTGTGGACCCTTTCCTTCCATACGAGATTCATCCAGATCACGTGAATATGGGGATGGCAGTGCTACAAGCGGTACTTTTCGAAGAATTCCCAAATTTTGGGGAAGGCAAGCCTGTGAAAAGTCCGAATGTCGCCCTAGGTTTCACTTACAACCCAAATGTAATACTAGGCTGTGACGATAATATCGACAAGAAGATTTCAGCAATGAAGGCACACAGTTCTCAGTTCACGGAAGATGCAATAGAATTGGTCAAAGGGATAATGCGTCTTTACGGACAGAGAGTGGATAGTCAGTATGCGGAACCGTTCAGAGTTCTTATGCCGCACGAGTTACACGTGAATGTTTTGGGAGGTATGAATCCATGGTAACTGCTGATACTCCCAACATAATCGGTAAAGGGAGTCCTTCTGGAAATTCGGATTCTGGAATTCTGCCAATGAGTCTGAAGATCCTTTACAGTTTTGGACAGATGGGAGTAAATTTGCCAGGATACTTCTTTGTTTACCTTTGGACGATTTATTCCCCTCACGGAGGAACACAGCTTATGCCGGCCTACCTGCTCGGGGCTGCGTATGGCGTCGGGGTCATAATACAGGCCGTCGCAAATCCGTTCATTGGGAATATGAGTGACAAGCTCAAGTGGAAGATGGGACGGAGGAGACCATTCATACTGACTGGTTTCATTCCTCTTGCCATCAGTTTCCTTCTATTGTTCAGACCTATATCTACCAACCAGATTGCTAACTTCATCTATGTTTCAGTCGACTTTGCCATCTACAATTTCCTCTACGCGTTTGTGGTGCTTCCCTACCTTGCAATGATACCTGAGATTTCACTCAATTCGAATGACAGGGTAAAGCTACTGAGCGTTGGCTCCTATTTCAATGCAATTCCCACAATTCTTCTCCTCTTCATAACAGGTATTCTACTCAGCAAGGGGTATTCTTTCTTTGACGTAGGTGCAATGGTGTCCGTCGTGATCATAATCTCTTTCCTCGTACCATTAGTCTCAGTCAGGAGGGAAAAATTCCAATCGCTTTCTCCACAGTCGTATAATCTTCAGAAGGCACTTGGAAGCACCCTGAGAAATAGGACATTCTTGATGTTCATTGCCGCCTACGTGTTCATAATTTTCGGAATGTATTCTTTCATCAATGCAATAACGTACTACACCGGGATAGTCATCCTTCCAGGTAGCTCCGAACCAACATATTCTAGCTACTCTTCATTCATTCTCGCTATAATATTTGTCTTCCTTGCGATATTTTCGGTTGTAACCATTAAGATTTCAAAGAAACTGAACAAGAAAAAGGCGATGATCATACTCTCCTCTGTCCTCGCAATTGGAATGGTTTTACTCGGTATAATGCCTTCAAATCCACCTCTTGAATTGCTAATCCCCATCCTCGCCGTAGTTGGAATGGGAGCAACTGCCCCGATAATCCTTACCTATGCAATTTTATCAGACATCATTGATGAAGATGAGTTAAAGACAGGATATAGAAGGGAAGGAATGTACTTTGGGATCCAAGGACTGATCGAGAGAGTCCCTTATGCACTATCTGGAGCTTTTGTTGGACTGTACTATTCGGCTGTTTATCTTCCATCATCTTCACAAACTGCTATGAGATATCTTGCATTCATCGCAGCTATTTCGACTGCCATAATGGTTGTAATTTTCTCAAGGGTGCCACTTAAGGAGAAACTGAAAGGGTAGGAACAGCAAAGAGAGTGGGTCTCACTGAAATTCTTGTGGGCGATATAGTGAAAACCAAAAATAAAGTTTATCAATTGTTCCAGAATTAGATCACAAATAGGTGCAGCCAGATTCCAGTCAATGACAGAAACGTAGCGTTTACGATTGCGGCGTTTGTTCCTATATCCGCTGCAGTTCACGGGGCTGGGGTTGTGAGATTCATGAAGAGAACGATACTTGAGTTTCAGATTCAAATTCAAAGTCTTTATAGGTATGATTGCTGACAAGCATATGTCTACCATTCAGTTCTATTTGGTGGATGTTTTTGCAAAGGAGAGATTTGAAGGTAATCAGCTAGCTGTGTTTCCAGAAGTGAATGGGCTTGATGGAAGTACTATGCAGAAAATAGCAACGGAAATGAATCTCTCCGAAACAACCTTTGTTATCGGTTCCGAAGTTGACAGGGATGGCAAAATAAGTTTCAAGACCAAAATATTCACAAAGAACGAGGAACTGCCGTTCGCGGGTCATCCGACTCTGGGCACTGCTTATGTATTGAAACAACTGTATGGTGGAGATGAAATCTGGCTTTCCCTCAAGGTGGGAAGGATCAGAGTCAAGTTTTCAGAACTTGGAGAAGGAGTGACTGGTGAGATGACTCAGAAAGACCCATCGTTCGGTAAGCTTCACGATGCTGGCACTATGGCTAGGATCTATGGTATCAAGAAAGCGGAAATAGACGACAAACTCAAAATACAGACAGTCTCGACAGGAAACCCATTCATAATACTACCAGTGAAAACTCTGAAGACGATACAGAGGCTTACTCCAGACAACAAAGCAATGGAAGAATACCTGAAGGAGTCAGATGCAAAGTTCATTTACGTTGTGACACAAGAAACAGAGTCGAAAGAGTCTAGGATCCACGCTAGAATGCTCTACTATGGAGGAGAAGACCCTGCTACGGGATCTGCAGCTGGTCCTGCGACGGCATGGCTATTGAGCCAGAATCTGATCGAATCCGATAAGGTGTATTCTATAGAACAAGGTTCCGAAGCTCGTAGACCAAGCATAATTTATGTGCGTGGCTCAAAGAAAGACAAGAAAATTTCAAACATAAGGGTAGGAGGTAAGTGCTTCATCATCTCAAGAGGAGAAATGACTCTCTGATTTTCTTTTAATGAGAGGTGAAAAGACTACCTTTTGACAGCAAGATGATTAAATATCAGCCACATGTTCACTACTCATGGCAGATGGATTCAACACAAGGGCAGTGCAGGCCGGTGAATTTAGGGATGAAAGAACTGGTAACGTGACTACTCCGATATATGAGACATCAACTTTTTATAATCCGAATCCAAATCCTTCAGCGTACATTGACCACACGAGAAACAAACCTTTCATGTACACGAGATGGGGTAATCCCACGCTTGAATCCCTGGAGAAAAAATATGCTGCTCTCGATGGTGTTGAAGAGTCGCTTTCTTTCTCTACCGGTATGGGTGCCATAACTTCAGTTGTAATGTCATTACTTAAAAAGGGTGATAGACTTCTCTCAATGAAGGAACTCTATGGAGAGACATTCTTGTTCTTCACGAAGTATTTGCCATCAATAGGGATAAAAGTTGATCTTGTTAATCTGGACGAACTCAATTCGGGAAGCGTGAACCTTAAAGGCTACGCTGGATTGTACGCAGAGTCCATAGCGAACCCGACTCTAAAGGTCTGCGACCTTAGTCTTCTGGGTAAGATGTCAGTGGAGGCCGGAGTTCCGTTGTTGGTAGATGCTACGTTTGCCAGTCCCTACAACCAGAATCCGGTCAAGCTGGGGGCAGCATATTCGCTTCACAGCGGTACAAAATACATAGGTGGACATAGTGACATCATGCTGGGCCTTGCAGGTTTCGAGAAAAAGAACATGGACGCAGTCTGGGCCAAAAGGAAAATGTTCGGTGCCTCTCCAGATCCGATACAGGCATATCTTGGACTCAGAGGATTGAAGACTCTTGGCCTGAGAATGAAAGCGCACAATCGGAATGCAATGGAGATTGCCAGGTTCCTATCTACCCACAGGAAAGTGGACAAGGTATTCTACCCAGGACTTGAAGGATCTGAGTACAATGAAGTGGCTAAGAGAAATTTGACGGGGTTCGGCGGAATGGTCTCCTTCGAGTTAGCTGGAGGGCGGAACGCAGTTAAGGACATGGCTAGAAAACTCAAGATATTCTCATACGCTCCAAGCTTGGGCGGAGTCGAATCACTTTTCACTCTTCCTGTTGAAACTTCACATCTTAGTTTGACTCCAACTGAAAGAATGGAAGCAGGAATTGCGGAAGGACTTGTCCGTATGTCGGTCGGAATTGAAGATAAAGAAGATCTCATAGAGGATCTGAAAAATGCTCTAGGATGACGGCACCACGTATAGATAAACACTGAGAAATGAAAATATACCCATTTCAAAGCTTAAAGCCAAGTTTAAATTCCTTTCCAACTTCTTCAAATATCTTCTTTTCTATTTCAACGCCAGCTGAAAGATAGCACTGCTTAGCACTTTCATATCCATTTTCTCCTAATTTTTCCGAACCCTCTCCTACTGCTGAAAGCAGCATCTCGCTCGCGGTGTCAAAATCTCCTGCTGGGAAGACGTAGCCATTAGATCCATTGATAACTAGCTCGCTCACGCCTGTTCCGCTGCTCACCACAACCGGTTTCTTGTTGACCCAACCTTCAAGGACAGTCATCCCGAAACCTTCGAGCGTTGAGGTTAGAAGTACCGCGGAAGCCAAGCTGTAAGCCGCTTTTAGCTCATCCTTTGATGAATGCCCAAGGAACGTCACCTTATCTTCCAGCTTAAGTTCCTTAACCAGTC
Organism: Thermoplasmata archaeon; assembly: GCA_021797915.1. Classification (GTDB taxonomy): domain Archaea; phylum Thermoplasmatota; class Thermoplasmata; order Thermoplasmatales. Next base: position 140,905 of record JAJZYT010000001.1, read on the forward strand.
CCTCAAGTTCTGCCCTCCACGCTCCTCCTTTTCTAAATCCAAGCCCTCCTCTGGAGGAAGATGAAAAACTGCCGTTTCCGATGAGTACCAGTCTTAATTTTTCTTTTTTTGCTGCCTTGGCAAAAGCTCTTATCCCGATATCTTGGGATTTTATGCGATCCATTCTCGCCACTATAACCACTAATTTTTCATCAGCTTTCAGGCCCACTTTTTCTTTGAATTTGTCAAATTCTGAAGAGCTCGGAGGATCGGTCCACTCCCGGGGATCTACGTACGGGTACAGCTGATATGCCCTTCCTCTGTAATCGGACTTTATCAACCCTTCAAGATCTCTTCTTGTGCTAACGACGACTGCATCAAAACTTTCCATACCTTTGACGACTATCCTTCTCGCAAACGTTCCCATCTTTTCAGGGACGAAAGGTATGTGCCATCGAAGTATAGCTGGTGCTGCAGGACCTATAGCTGTGCCTGTCATAAGTAGTTGGAAGTCTTGTATATAGAAAAGATCGACGTCTCTCATGTACTCAAACATTTTAGTTGAGTTTTGCCAGTTGTAGGTTGCGTAGGCATTGAATTCTTCTTGAGTGAATTTTGATCTCCCAGATCCGTGAATTTCCGACCATAAGCCTTCTTTGAACCCAGTATAGTTCCTCAAGACTCGCTCGTCCACCTCCACGTGAGAAATCGTGAGATTTCCCATGGACAGTCTAGGGGGATAATTCACTCCTAGGGAAACCCAAACAACTTTTTCTAGAAATCCTTCTTCCATCATTGTTTTTACTGACGGGTAGAGCATGTTAGTCACTCCTCCAGGAGTGAACTCGTAATCAATTCCTTCCTCCAGACTTTGAATATCTAAAGGGTCTGGTAGTTCTCCGTACTTCTCAAGGAGGTCATTATAACTTAATTTGAACCTCACTATCGGAGTTTGACTGTTTACACATATTTTCATCTGATATCAATAGAAGTATTCATTAAAAGGTTTCTTACAAAAAGCTTGAGAATTAGCGACTGAAGAGCTGTAAAAAATCTAGTACCATTCTCAGTTGCCAGTTCTACTAATTTTGGGTAAACGATTGTATTATATTTATATGAAATAATTACACACTATTCCGTTAAGCTGGTGCAATTCAGTTATAATCCCACTAATGGCAATTAACTGAAACAGGAGTCAGACCAAAGCAATAGTGTTGGCAGTATCGGGATTCATAGCCGGCGCAGCTGGAAAGCTTAAGTATTTGATTTTCAAGGTGGATTAATGCTAAAAGATGATTTCTGGGATTACTTCAACAATAAAGGTGTATCCAAAGAAGATGTAAAGAAGCTATTGAAGCAGAGCGACCAAGTTGTAGATTACGAACGAAGTGTATTGAAGAATGGAAGATACTGGCAGATTTCCAAGGACGAAGTCAGGTCGTTGTACTCTGTCATCAAGGAAAAGGAACCCAAGATTGTTGTAGAAACAGGCATGGGCTCTGGTGTGTCAACCACAAGCATTCTTAGTGCGATGGGACCGAAAGGGAAATTGATTAGTATCGATCCAGGAACCCCGTACGGAAAGGGAGACAAAGAAGTAGGTTTCATAATTCCAGCAAATCTTAGATCGAACCTCACTTATGTGAAAGGAACATCTTCTGAAAAGTTGAAGGACACTCTGAGCTCTATTAAAAAATTGGATGTATTTTTCCACGACTCGGACCATTCTTATGAGAACGTAATGTTTGAGCTTAACTCTGTTTGGTCAAAGATGGAAAAAGATCCACTGATAATTGTGGACAATTTTGATTGGTCAGAAGCAGCGAGTGACTTTGCGAAAGAGAAGGGAATGAAACTGAGAAATCTTGCCGATGATCTCGCTTTGATTTCCAAGTGAAAGTTCCCCTTTCACTTGCCATTAATAAAGTCTATGGAATCTGTAATCTCCCTTGCTCCGGTGTCAATTCCAGTCAGCCAGTAGAAATCTTGAAACATTCTTGATTTCATTTCGTGGATATGTCTGGATTCGTAGTGCTTGAACTCAAAGTCAGTGCTGGTTCGGTAAAGTATAAGGTTACTTGCACTTCCCTTGTACCTTGCCTTCTTATCTCCAGACAATAACTGTCGCCACTCCTCATCACCAATCTTACCCTCTGAACGCCTTATAATTGACTCAGCAGCAATTCTGACAAAATTCCACGAAAATGACCTTCCTTCAAACAAGAAAACCGTATGAGAAGAGCCTACCGAAAACAAAATTCTGGAAAGCACGACTTTTTTTGTAGGGTCTCTAGAAAATGATTCCAATTTTCCCTCAAGAAACTGCTTAATCACTCTCTGCAGGAGCCGTTTGTTCAAACGTCTATCACAAAAATAAACATATTCTTTTTGAAGCGATATCCTGAGGTTCACGAATTCGTCTGTTTCAAAATACCCCCTTACCATAATACCTTTAATTGAATCTACTATCTTGCATACCTTCAGTGGATCACTATGAGCCACTTCTATTATCGAGGAGGCAGATCTTACGTGCGAGTCTGTCCTTGATGATCCATAGACTTTATTGACTCCGATTGGGGCAAGCGCCTTTAGTATTTCGCCCTGTACTGTTCTCAAGTTGGGCTGGACCTGGAATCCAAAGAACGAATCGTCATATGCTATCTTGAGCAGGCAGTATCTCATCTTTGTACCTCCTGGACAATCTGTCCGCGTACTTGGTCTGGGGGAAGTGTCCTTCATTTGTCAGGAATTGCACACTCGATTCTAGATCTGCTAAATAACCCTTTGAAACAAAATACTTCCCGATTCTCTTACCTATCTTTTTAGCTCCCAAGATTATATCTCCCTCTCTCTCATGTCCAATCAACAGACTCTTAGCAATCCCCACAGTTTCAACATTCTTCGATACACCAACGAGTGTGGCGATACCCCTACCATCTCTATGAATCATTCCATTCCCGTCAATCACATTCACAGCTTCTTTTTTCACCAGCATTTCAAGGATCTCTCCTTCCCGAAGGTAGAGATAATTGGGAATGTAAGGAGATTTTGCTTCTCTAACTGCAACTTCATAACTGAGGTCATCCTGGAAATCAACGGCTACACCTACACCCCTTCTTCCAGAATAGGAAATGTCTAATGCAACAACTCTTTCATAAAGTTCATCCTCCTTTTCCAAGTCAATTCTGTTCACTTCCTCCCTAAATTTTTTGAGGGGAAAATTAGATTTGAATTCGTCAAATCTGATTCTGTTGTAGTTCTCAACTCTGCCATTTGATATCCGAATGCCATCCTTCCTGAGTCTTCTTACCTTTTCCTCTACTCCATTGGGATTAGTATAACCACCCAATTTTCCATCCGACATTATGACCCTGTAACAGGGAAGATTGTCTGGATCATCGTTCTCTGAAAGCATTTCTCCCACGGCCCTTGAAGCAATAATGTCTCCGAGCTGTAAAGCCAAATCTCCATATGTTGAAATGTATCCCTCAGGGATTTGAGCTAAAAGATCGTAGAATTCCTTGTAAATGTTAGGCTTGTCAATCATTAATGTTGACTTCCAGTTCCATCAATTCTTCCGCCGCTATGACATTTTGGAAAACAGATTTAGCTTCATCCACGATTGGTTTGATGTCGTTATATCTGGGACTGAAGTGAACTAGAATAAGTTTGCGCGAGTTGGAGTCCTTCGCCTGGATAGCCGCATCCTTTCCCGTTGAATGGCCATAAGAAGTCACTTTCTCTTCATTGCTTTTTTCACCAGTTGACTCGTGAATAAGAACGGAAGAGTCTTTGAAAAGGTCAAGCAGGTTCTTGGCTCTCCTTGTGTCACCAGAATAGGATACCTTCCTTCCTTTCCTTACTCCTGCAGAGATATCCTCTAGATTGATTGCGTTTCCATTAACCTGTGCAGAACCCTCCTTCCTGATTTTTTCCAATAAACGTCTCGGGACCTTGAGGCGTTCGATCTTTGATTCGTCCAATTTGGCGTAGTCCTTCTCTATCAATGAATAGGAGAGGGCTGGAACCGTGTGGCTTGCCTCAGCATAAGCGACAGAGTAGTCTCCAAAATCTACTGATGAATTCCCTTTCAACTCTTCAATCCTTATTTCGAAATTCAAGGAATAGTATCCAATTGAAAGTAAATTTCCAAGGACTGAAGAAGCTCCAATCGGGCCATAAATTTCGAGAGGATCCGTTCTCCCGTAAAAACTCATCGTCTGGATCAACCCAGGAAGTCCTAGGAAATGGTCTCCGTGGAAATGGGTAATGAAAATCTTTCTAATCTTCATCAGAGAGAGTGAGCTCTTCATCAGTGCAGTCTGGGTGCTCTCTCCACAGTCAAATAGAATAGCCTCATCATTGATCCTTACTCCCACGCTCAGAGTGTTCCTCTGGGGCGTAGGCCACGAACCCCCCGTTCCAAAGAAAAAGAGTCTGATGGAGGAGATCATCCAGATCTACCGAGAATTTTCAGCTCCACTTCGTGCATTTCTTCTGGGCTGCTGTGTGTCCGGGGTCTTGGTGGAAGGAAATAACAGTCGCACGATGAGGTGTCAGATAAGAATATGTCAAACGCTCCTATCTTCTCTGAGAGCCTTTCTATTTCTATTTTGTCAAATCCTATAAGGGGTCTGAATATAGGCATGTTAATTTTCTCCTCAATGGTATTCAAATTATCCAGTGTTTGACTAGCCACTTGTCCTAGATCTTCTCCTGTTATAATCGCTTTTCCTCCAATCTCTCTCGCATAATTTTCCCCTTCCTTGTACATCTCTCTCTTGCAGAAGAGGCAGGTCCACCTTGCTTCCTTAGTCTTTCTGAGTTCCATGACAGTCTTGCCTATCATCTTCCTGTGGTCCATGATTTTGATCTCGATTGGATATGGTGAATATTGCTCAAGCAGTTCCTTGTTCCTGAAAACTTTCTCCAGCGTCCTCGAACTCTGAAAATAGTGAATGAGGTTAAGTTCCATTCCCCTCTTTAACATCATATATGCTGCGACTGGAGAATCAATACCTGCAGAAATGAGCGCGACTCCTTTCCCCTGCGATCGTACCGGCATACCCCCAACGCCCTGAACAGTTTCGTCATAGATGTACGAAAATTTGGACCCTATGTCCACTCCTATGTTCTTGTCATAGTTGAACAGGTCTACCTTAGCCTCCGGGTTGGAATCTAGTACTAACTCTCCCAGTCTTGCTGAGAAATCCTGAGAAGTCATCGGAAAGTTCTTGTCCCTTCTGTTGACGGTAATCCTGAACTTGCCATTCACTCCAATTTGTGAAATCCTTGTTTCGATTTCTGGTATAGTGGAGTTGACTTTCTCAACGACAGAAAACGATGCAATTCCAAATACCTTTGAAAGTAAATGATCAACCCTTTCCTCGGAGTCAACAATAAGGCGAGACTCTTCTCTAATGACGTTCCCCCTGATGGAACTCTCGTTTAGTTTAGCCATTATGTTCCTTGAAAGTAACTCCTCGAAGTAATTTCGATTATCTCCTTTTGTACCTATCTCCGAGTATCTTACGAGGGTGAGCACCAGGGTCTAAGGTATCCTCTTTTATGAACCTTTCTTAGTTTAGAATGTGTACACGGGAATTCGATTTCAGCGTCTTGACTGATGAAGAAACGGCGATCATTTACTATTAGAATTTTAGTTCGTTTCATCCTAAATAAAAATTTATAACAATGCAGTATATTAGTTCGGAAATGACCAACTTAAGCGATTTCCTTCACATTGCCATAGAACTTTTCGTCGTTGTCGATCCATTTGCAGCGATGATCATGTTCATCACTTTTGCAAAAGGAGAAGACGTGAAGGAAAGGAGGAGACTGGTAAATGATGCCACTATTTCCAGCTTCCTTATCTTGTTGTTTTTTGCTTTTGTAGGCGCCTACATCCTTCTTTACTTCGGGATCTCCATAGCCGCTCTCGAAATCGCAGGAGGAATCCTGATTCTTTTAACTAGTATTGAAATGGTGACTGAGGGAGATAAACCGTCCGGGAAGAAGGGCACAAGCGAAGCTGACCCTGTTAAGAGGGATGTCGGCATAGTCCCGTTAGGCACACCACTGCTGGCAGGTCCAGGCGCAATCTCGCTTGTCATTCTACTGATGCACGATTACAACTGGGGATTAGTCATTTTGGCGATAGTGGTTGTATCCGTGATCACTTATATTCTATTCCTCTCAAGCTTCTACATATACAACATAATAAAGGAGAAAGGAGCAAGGGCACTTACCAGGGTGTTTGGTATTCTTGTGGCAGGATTTGCTATCCAGTACATTCTGACCGGGGCCTTACTCTTCTTCCACATTCACGTTTGACCGGTTCCAAATTTATTAATAACGTTGAAGGATTGCATTGAAGTGACGGTTATCAAGGCAGATATTGCAAACGTGCAGCAGATCATCGATGGTATGGAGAGGGGACCGGTGGTTCTGCCGACTGAGACGCTGTATGCGCTCGCTGTTCCTATATCCAACAAGTCTGGATATGATGCCGTCTATAAACTTAAGAATGTCAAGATGCTGAGTGCAAGCCCTGTCGGATTCTATGGTTTGAGAGATATGGAGAAATATTGCTTGATGGACGAAGGTACAAAGAGAATCGCTAGGAAACTTCTACCGGGACCTCTGACGCTGATAATAAAGTCCAAGGTAGAGGCGCATTGGGTTGTGAACGAAAGAATAGCTGCAAGGATTTCTTCAAGTTTACTTGTTAGGGAGATCATCAGGAAAGTAGGGCCAATAACAATGGTTGGTGCAAATATACGTGGCTTCAGGTCCTCTGCAAACCTACAGGAAATAATGGGGCAGTTTGGGGATAAGATAAAACTCTATGTTGACGGAGGAGAGATAAGCGGTGTTCCATCCACAATATACGATTGCACAACCAAGAAATTGTTAAGGGAGGGAACCATTACTCTCAAATCGATTAAGGAGGCCGAGAATGGATTACGATGATTATGTCCAGTCAGGAAAAGTAGCTTCCAAGGCTAGGAAGGAAGGATACAAGATGATAGAGGAGGGTGTCGAACTCAGAGCGGTTGCAGACTACCTAGAAGAAATGATCAGGAAAGACGGTGCAAGCATTGGCTTTCCGGTAAACCTTTCTATCAACCACGAGGCTGCACACTTCACCCCGGCCCCTGATACGGATCTAAAGTTTCAGCAGGGAGACCTTGTGAAACTGGATCTGGGCGCAGAGGTAAATGGCTGCATTGCAGATACCGCAGTCACAAAGGAGGTGTCCACAGACAACTGGACAAACCTCATAAAGGCTTCACAGGAAGCGACGGAGAATGCTATAAAGAAGGTCAAGGTCGGAGCTCTCACCTCAGAGATAGGGAGGGAAATCGAGTCAACTATCAGAAAGTACGGCTACAATCCGGTATACAACCTGACAGGACATACGCTAGAGAAGTACGTGCTTCATGCGGGCACCCCTTTTCCCAACTACGACGATGGCTCAAGAGTGCGACTGTACCCAGGAATGAGCTTCGCGATCGAGCCATTTGCGACAACTGGAAGAGGGAGGGTAAAAGGACTCGAATTTGGTAACATCATGATCTGCTTGAAAGAAGATACAGACGAATCTATGAAGACACTCCGCAAGATATCCAGGGGACTCCCTTTCTCTATGAGAGATGCAGCTAGAAGTGTAGAGAACTACGATTTCGTCGTGAAAGAAGCCCTTAAAAAGAAGTACCTCTATCCGTACCCAGTACTAAAGGAGAACAAAGGCGAAATGGTTGCTCAGACCGAGCACTCCGTCTTTCTGAGGGAGGACGGTCCTATAGTAACAACTTTGTGACTTGTTCGTCCACTTCTGCATATAGCTGGTCCAGGTTTCCATTGCTGTCAATATAAGTGAGGTTCTCCAGCTTCCCCTTCAAGCCGTAATATAAATTCTGGACGCCTTCGAGGTATTCCCTCTTCTCGAACCTAGAGACTGCTCCCCTCTTGGTCACCCTTCCCAACGCAACATCAACATCACAATACAGGATGAAAACGTGAGTGGGGAGTACGGGAAGCAACCTTGCAGTCTTGATGAAAAAATCGAAATATTGATCGACATCCTTGAACATCTTGCTCAGGTAGTACCCCTGATATGCATAGCTGGAGTATAGCGAACGATCCGACACGACATTTCCCCGATTGCTTCCTTCCTTCAACTTAGCTGCTCGGTCTGCCATGAAAAGAAAGAAATCAGTCACAGGGTCCCAATCATTTGCATTTATCAAAGACCCAATATTTCCCGACGAAGGTTCTTGCACTGTTGCAAAACCGAACTTTTCTGCTACGTGCCTCGCAACGAACGTTTTCCCCGTACCATCTATGCCTTCAATCGCAAGATAGATGTTAGAAGAAGGAGTCAATACTCCGCTGCACCCCCTGTTTCCTGGTTTCCCTCACTCTACTAAGCGCAGACGTCACTCTCTCAGGAGAGAAGTCGTGATTTGTAACAAGTATCTCCGACGCTTTCTGCTCATTCAGTTCAGGAATCCGGATATGCCCCGGATCGACCACGTTCGGATTGAGGAATATATCCCTTATCTCTTCATAGTTCTCGATCTTGATATTTGAGATGTTTCTTAGAGAACCATTCTTCTTGATCAGCTGATATGCCTTCTTGGGGCCAATCCCCTTGATCCCATCATTGAAATCGGTGCCAATAAGCATACCCATATCAACCAGCTGTTCCCTCGTGATGCCCAGCTTCCTAAGGATCTCATCATTCACCAAGATTTCCGGTTTTACATCAACCACTCGTCCAGTTCTACCATATCTCCGCTTTCCACTGATCGTTAGATTTCTTATGAGACGGGGAGAACCAAACAAAAGGGAATCATAGTCCTGGGAAACGGCGGAATAGACTGATCCTATCCTGCACAGATAAGATGCTTCGGCTTCGCCTTCCGATGGAGCGTCCACTACCGCAATACCGATTGAATTGAGCAGTTCCTTGGACTCCGCAATCATCTCTGCTGTGAGTCTAGAGGTCCTCGAAGCAAAACTCTTCGCCTTTTCGTAATCTCCCATAGCCAAAGACATTCTATACTCCTCTTCTGCCTTTTCCTTCAGAGCAATCCTTTCCTTGATCGTCTTGTCTTTCAGAGCAGGTGGTTTTCCATCGAAGACGTAAACTGGTACTATCCCGGTCTCGAGCAAACTGATATTTCTGTAGAAGAGTCCGGAGAGATGGGAAGTAATGTTCCCATGACTGTCCTTGAGAGGGCTTCCATCGTATTCTCGTATGTTGCTAAGGAACTGGTAGATGACGTTAAAAGCATCCACGGCCAGCATTCTCCCCTTGAGAGTCTTGAGATCGACTTCACTTTTCTCAAGCAGGGAGGATATATCTACACCCATCTTATTTATATAATGAAATCCGGTTAAAAAAGCTATTCGATGCCATTTTCAGTGATTACGAAGGGGCATTTCACGTCTTCGGGAAGGCTTCTGTGCTTAACGACGGTCAACTCCCTTCTACCGGTCCCCAGTTTCCGGATCATGAAGATGGCCTTTGCAATGTGAGACAACGCACTTCCTCCAACGGGTTGGACTTCGCTGGTCGACTTGTCCGTGTAGACCTGGTTGACCAGAATAACAGGAATATCCTTGGAGAGTGCTAGGTTGCTGAGCATCTCTATCTGGGTGTTCAAGGTGTTCGAAGTCTTCTTACGAAGCTCTGCCCTTATCTCTCGTTCAACCCTGTAGTGAACTGTTATCGTATCAAAGACCAGGAGCACCACATCATTCATGGACTGCACCAGATTGAGTATCTTGGGTACTGATTCCAGCTGTTCCTCATAACTCCTTATCCTAAAGAACTTGAGATTAGAGAGTGATGGCTTGTCCCTCGTAATCTGTGAAATTCTTTCCGTCGAAACTCCCTCCGTATCGATGAAGATTACTTTTCCTACCTCGGCCGACTTGATAGCAGCAAAAAGGACAAGGTTAGTTTTCCCAGATCCGGGTTCCCCATATATCTCAGTGATTATCCCCTTCTCAAAGCCTCCTTCGATACACTTATCCAAGCGAGCCAGGCCGGTTGAGATTCTTTCTGTCATTTCAGGTCTTTCAAAACATTGGTCAATTCTCTGAGATCATTGCCTCTAATAATGCAGTCAACAAAGTCAAAATCCTTGTCCGAGTTGAACAGGATGGAATAATCAGAATTCTTGAACATGTCCTTGTCCCATTCAGAATCTCCAATAGAGACCTTCTTTCCATTGTACTTTTCAAGGAAGAGCCCCTTTTCGTGGGGGTTCACGACTGCAGTTCCCTTGACTAGCACATCGTTCTCAAAGACGAGTCTATTGGAGTAAATTGCATCCAGGTCGAAGTATTCCTTCACTCTGGAAACGATCACATCAATCCCCCCGGAAATTGCAATTTTCTCCCCTTTAAACTCCTCAAGAAATTTCTTCAGATCTTCGAAGTGGGGATTGGGAATAATATTCTTAGCTATCTTGTGAAAATCGGCCCTAGTTATCCTGGACTGCTTTGCAAGCCAAAGATTGACGTCGCGATCAATAAACTCCTGATATCCAATTTCTCCCTTTAGGAAAGAGCGAAGTGATTCTTCATTTTTGACACCAAAATAGTTGTGAATCGTGTTCCAGCTACTTTTTGGTTGCAAAAGCACACCATCTACGTCAAAAGCGATAAGGGAAGGCCGCATTGTTAAGGCATAATTCCTTCCTATAAGAAGTTGCTATGAGTGGAGGCGGCGAACCGCATTTCCCATGCCCTCGCGGAACACAGTACACGTGCGGAACGTGGACGGGCTTAACCTTCGGGTTCGGAATGAGACCGGGTGTTTCCCCGTCGCTATGGCCGTCAACCGAAGAGAGATAGAGTTGGACTATTTTATCCTTTCTTTAGGGTATGTTCTTTCGGTTTATCAGCCATAAAACATTAAAACATTCGTGTGAGGGACACCGGAACGCTTCTAACGGCTCATTTAAAGGTGTTCTTCAACGTTCCAAGTCCTTCGATACTTACTTCTACGGTGTCTCCAGCCTTCAACCAGTAACTATCTTTGTCTTTCATGCCAAGTACAACTCCATCCGGGGTCCCCGTAGAGATTATGTCTCCAGGGTAAAGTGTGAGGTAATGGGAGATGTAAGAAACCAACCTCTCAACTGAGAATATCATATTGTTTGTGTTGGAATCCTGTCGAACTTCACCATTTACGACCGTTTTGATCCACAGTTTCTGTGGATCTTGTACTTCATCGCTTGTTACAATTGAAGGTCCATTTGGATAGAAACCCGAAAGGCTCTTCCCCAAAAGATATTGCGATGTTCTGTACTGCAACTCTCTAGATGAAATGTCATTTCCGATGAAATAACCGAAAATATACTTATTGAAATCTGTCTCAACATCTCTCGCGGTCTTTCCGATCATTACACCGAGTTCTCCTTCATAATCTACTTTCAATCCCTTGCCAGGAATATTGATGTAGTCCAGATGACCTGCAAGTGCATCTGAATACTTGCTGAAAAGTACTGGATGCTCTGGTATTTTCCTTTCAGTTTCTTCTACGTGTGATCTGTAATTTAATCCAACGCAAATTATTTTTCCAGGCTTTCCAACCGCTGGGGCGTAACTAAATTTCTTCAGGTCAAGGTGGGAGTGGTTTCCCTTTTTCAATTCTTCCCTTATTTGCGTAACTCTTTCAAACACATTAGGAAGATCCACCGATTTCCTGTCTTCACTCAGAAGGTCTGCCACTGAAACGAATTCCCCATTCTCCTCAACGACTAAAATAATTTTTCCATCGACTATCAACCTGGAAAATTTCATGTTTTTCGATGCCTCATTGCTTCCACGGTAATAGATTCAAGGGAACTCTCCACAAATCAGAAGTCCTGAGATCAGGTAGACATTACTTGTGAATTTGACAGAAGTCACAGCATTAAGATTAGCTTTCTCATCTAAACCCTATAATATGGCCGCCAAAGTGAACGGCCCCTCTCAAGGAGCTTAGAAAAATAAGAATAAATAAAAAAGGGAAAATAGGAGAGTTCTTATCTAGTCTCCACTCGTTGAATCTTCTTTAATATACTTCTCCAGAGAATCGGTCTTCCAACCGCTGTACTGGCTCCAGATGTAGAGAAGGATTCCGGTGATTGCTATCATCACAAAATCCCATCCAAACGGAACCAGGTTGATTCCTCCATAGTTTGAGGGGCCGATGTAGGATTCAATCGGTATGATTATCAGTCCCGCAATGAGCCACAGTCCAGATGTTATGTGCTTCGCACCGTAGTGATTCTTCACATGGAAGTAGAAGTACATAACAAGTCCTACAAGAATTACGACCGAAACCTCAAGACTCAGAGGGAAGGTTGACCAGTATATGATGAAGAAAGAAACTATGAATCCGATCGGGGCAAATATCTTGGAAGCAGGAAGTCTGAACAATCTCTTTCTATCGGGCACAGTTCTTCTGAAAACGTTGATTGATGCGGGGCCGACTACATAAGCCACGACGAGTGTTGAAGTGAGAATCCCTACTAGTAGATGCCAGGATGGAAATTCGTACAGGAATGCGAATCCCAATACTGTTCCAAGTATGAGTGAATTCAGTGGAATGTGGGTCTTGGGGTGAAGTTTCGCGAAGACCTTGGGAGCATATCCGTACTCTGCCATTGACTGGAATATTCTTGCAGGGTATGCTGCATAGGAAACGCCCGCTCCAAATGGAGAGACTATTGCATCAAGAAGTAGTATTACAACAAGCCATCCCAGTCCAATCGCAGCAGCTTCCTGTGCGAACGGTCCTGCTATGTATCCTCCGGATCCTAAAGCACCCCAGTTACCGGGAGTGATGCCTTGTGAAGCCCAGTTGATTCCGGAGATGAATGCAGTCTGCAACAAGAGGTATAGTGCGATAACTGCAACGATTGCGATGATCACTGATTTCCAGATGTAGTCTTTCTTTTTGGCCTCTCCAGCCATGTTTACAGCTGCCCTGAATCCTTCAAACGCGAATATAATTCCGCCGAGGACAAGTGCATAGAAGATTCCGCTTGGACCGGAACTTGCAAAGTTACCGAATGCGACAAAATTAGTCGGCTTGTATGTCAGAGTGAATATAGTTATCCCAGCGAGTATTGGTACTGCCCATTTCCAGATCATCACCGCGCTAGTGATGTTTCCGAAGATTTTGACTCTCTGTGTGTTTATCAAGAACATGACAATCATTGCAATGGCTGCAACCAGATAGCCGAGTGGTCTTAGTGTTCCAGAAGAATTGATCATGCTTGGCAGGTAGAATGACATATAAGTTACAAGTGCGATTGCCTCTATAGTTGGAGTCATAATGTCAGAAAGCCATGCGGACCATCCTGCCAGGAATGCTGTCATCTTACCGAATGACATTTCTGATAGTGGAGTGGAACCGCCAGCTAGTGGGAACATCGATGATACTTCCATAAAGTTTACCGCAATAAAGAGCACAAAGACGCCACCAAAAATCCAAGACAGAATTGCACCAATAGACCCAGCATATGATACAGCATAGAGGGAAGCAAAGAGCCATCCTGACCCTATCATTCCCATCGCATTCAGCATCACCAAGTTAAAAAGGCTAAGGTCTCTTTTGTAATTCGTTTTGCCTGAGACGCTAAGCGAACTCATTTAAACTAATTAAGCGGAGCATATATATAAGTTTCTCACTTTTCGGCAAGTACTAATTTGTTTAGACCCGCTAAAATCCTAAGTTTCAAGGGCACTCACTAGCTCATTTATGACGTTGTTATGCTTTAGAGGGAAGCAGTCGACTGTTTCTCCCGTGAGCACTTCATCCTAAAGTCTTCAATAATGTTTTTGAAATGGATATATGCATCGTATGGGGACCCATACGGATTGAAGTAGGAATGAACCTCCTGATCTGCAACTCCCGCTAGAGACATATAGTACAGGTGGTCCGTTGTTTGAAGGTACCTCCAGGTCTCCTTATCTGCACAATTTGAAAGTGACTTAAGGTCCTCAAAAGCGTCCATTTGCATGTCGTTGCCCAACCATGCACTGAGGTCACGAGATGTGTCGGCCCAGGATGTGTAGTTAGGCACAGAGATTGTGTTGCGCGGTTTCAACGACTGTCCTATTTCAGAAATGGTAGAAAATTCCATTTCCCTAGACTCAACCTCTTTCGGAAGTGCTTTCATAAATTCGAAGATTCCAGTTTCTTTCCATTGATGTTCGCCGAAGGTTTCATAGTCCATGAAGAGGTTGATCACATCCCCTGGAGCATCTGCAAGCCACTTTGCATATTTGTCTGCAAACAACGGATAATCACTCCATGATCGATTCGAAAATCTGAACGAAACATCGTCGCTCAGCCTGTAGTTCCTTAGGAGAAGATTCTGACCGTACGGATTCTCGTATAGATAGTTTGGATCATGGCTCTTGATCAGCTGATCGGTTCCCTCTGCGATTATATTCTTATACCCCATTTCGTGGGCTAATCTACCTATCTCATTGCTGTAGATGAGTTCCGAATTCCTCAACGTCGTTGGTGTCCTATTGAAAAGAGTCTTTATCAGGTCGCTATCCATTTTGACCTGTTCCTTGAACTCACTCTCGTTCCATAGTGATGACAGGCTGTGATAGTAAGTTTCAGCAACTATTTCTCCTCCACCAACCTCAAAATACTCTGCAAATTTTTCTACCACATCCTTCCTCGTCCTAAGAAGGGCCTCAAGTAGTACTCCCGATATCGAAATTGACGCTTTGATTCCAGAGTCGATCAACATTTGGGTCGCAGGGATGTAACATTTATCCGAGACCCTATTCAGTATCTCAGCATTCCTGTCGTCCCAGAAGTACTCGTGGTTTTTTCCTCTCTCATTCGCCTTATAGTATCTGATTCTCCTGGGCTGGTGAACTTCGAAAAAGAAAACTATTTTCTTCACAGAGAGTTGTACACCTCCATTGTCTTTATCGCAGCACGTTCCCAACTAAAATTCAAGGCTTCGATCCTACCTCTCTCTCCCAAAATTTCCCTGAGGGGGCGATGTTTCAGGACAGAGTTGACGTAGTCACTCATTCGATCAACGTCCCAGAAATCACACTTTAATGAATTGAAAAGGGCTTCCCCCACACCTGTTGTTTTGCTTATCACTGTGGGGGTTCCGGTCGACATTGATTCCAGAACTGTCATCCCAAAGGGTTCTGACACTGCAGGCAGAACAAAGACGTCGCTGTCTCTGTACAATTTCACTGCTGACTCTTCGCTAACGAAGCCAGTGAATTCGAAATTGCTTCCCAGACCAAATCTGTCCACCATTTCTTTGATCTGCCAGTACTGATCTCCCGTCCCTGCTATAATGAATTTCACATCGTCAACAATCTTCAGTACCTGTTTTGCGAGTTCGACGAAGAAGGTTGGGCCCTTTTGAGGCGTAACTCTCCCGAGGTAAAGAACTGTGCTACGCGAGTTGTAGTTTTTCTTTACATTTGAAAAAATTGAAGTGCTTACACCATTGTAAACTATGGTAGTGTTGCCGCGTCCTCCGTATAGAACTCTCAGAATCTTATCGGTGTAACCAGAAACAGTAATGACTCTATCTGCCCTATTGTAACCCTCTCTTTCGATTGACATAATCCTTTCCTGTGGGTTGAAATTTCCAGATCTATCATACTCTGTACTGTGAAATGTGACTACAAGCGGTAAGTCATATTTCTTTTTCAGTTTGATGGCCGCAGGTACCGTTATCCAGTCGTGGGCGTGAATAATGTCCGTATGCGGATCGAAGGTCTGAACTAGTCTTGAGTTGTACTCCAACACCAGATCATAGAAATCTACTGAGGATGAATAGGGACTCCCGAGCTCTCCAATATTTACTTTGGTCACGCCAAATGGGTAACGATCTGATAGTTGTGGAAAGTCCGGTACGTATACCACCACTTCCATAACCCCTGATAGAACGGTGAAAAGATTCATTGTGTGAATGCCGAGACCCCCGGAAAATGATGGTGGTAATTCCCAGCCTAGTACAGATACTTTCATGGTCAACTCAGGTCCTCCGAGAAAGATCTCAGAATCTCCGCATAGCTCCACGCTTGCACTATGCATCCCCTAGGTTCGCTCGGTTGGAAACCATCAAAAATTTCGGGAACGTAGTTCAACTTTAGTAAAGGACCGAAATAAGCCCTAAGTCGATCTTTGCTAGAGCCTGAACGAACAGAAGCGGATACATAGGGGCCAATGAGCCATGGCCAGATCGTCCCGTTGTGATATGCTCGGTCTCGCGAACACTGATCACCCCAATAAATTCCTACGAATTTCTTATCACTGGGTGAAAGAGTTCTCAGGCCGTATGGCGTGACGAGATCAGTCACGCTCTTCTTGTAATTTCTGAAATTCTCAAGCACTGGGTAAGGGAGCGAAAATGCCAAAAGCATGTTAGGTCGGATTGAATAGTCATCAGGATCGGCGATGTCTTTTACAGAATCGTTATGAACAAACTTCTTGTGGAATTCGACTCTGGTAGTCTGGATCAGCCCGCTCAATTTGTCAGGGAACTCTTTTCGCGTTGTGACATAAAATTCCCTCAGACTAAGGAGAGAGTTGTACCACAATGCATTGACTTCAACGGTCTTGCCCTCCCTTGGGGTCTCAAAATGGCCGTTGCAATTCCCGTCCATCCATGTCGATCCCGGAGGTGAATGAACCAGCGAGTCTTCGAGCCTAATTCCATTGTACCCTTCTATGTAGTTCTCCACTATGAGTTTGCAGAACTCTAAGACACTCTCAAGGAACGGGAGGTCGTTAGTGTAATCCATGTACTTCTTGACGGAATATATGTACCAGAGTGGAGAGTCAGAAGGGGTAAATTTCTCACCGATGGAGCTCGTAAACTTACCATCAGGAAATTTTTCTTTGAACCGTTCGAGAACCGATTTTGCCACCGCGTACTTCTTTTTAACCAGCAAAAGACCAGGTAAAGAAATAAAAGCATCCCGTGACCACGAACCGAACCACGGAAATCCAGCTATTATGCTATCGCCTATAGAGAATATGTCAGAAATATGTTGAAACTGTTCTGGGAAAATGTCTTTTCTCAGTTTCGGCATCAGTTGTTTCAGATAAAGTTCCTTGACAGTCCCTGGATCAATTCTTTCTTTCTCATTTGAGACCTGAAGATTTATTTCTACCGGAAGTCCAAATTCAAAATAGCCTGGCGAGTAGAGGTCTTCGGAATTGGCATATCCTCTGATCTTTTCTTCATCATATGTGAAATTTCTGTACCATTCCTCCTTACTGCGAAAAGTTCCTTCAGTCCAGATATTGATGCTCTTTCCCTCCCTCTCAACAGTGAGTTGCTCTCCCATTTTGCATTGATAAGGAATGGTTCTGTTCATTGTTCCAGCATTTCTGATGCTTATCAGAGGTACAAGTCGAACCGAATCAGGAATCTCATCTGATATGGAATATCGGATGAACATGGAATTCTTAGTGGGGTGCCAGAAAATCTCTTTCCTTATAGTTGTCCCCTCCGTCTGAAATGTGAATGTGGGAGCTGGGAAAAGACTATGCTCTCGCAAGCGGGAATAGCCATCCGGATGGATGATATCTCCGAAGAGGTTTGTGTCCAGGTAATAAGTTTTCTCTCCTATGATTATCTCCTCCCAAATCTTTGAAAGATAGACTGTCCGAGAAAAGTCCTCATCGAGTGAAACGAACAGTCCGTGGTAAGACCGCGTGTTTGCGAGGGAAGTGGTGGAATAAGAATAATAACCATTTTTGTTCGCGATTATCCACTCATTCCCAAATTTCACGACCAGTTAATAAAATTCCTTTAAAAAGATGATTGCTAAAAGGAGGTAGAGTAGAAACGATGGAGACGTCACCTGATTAAGTGCTGTAAATCTGGATACAAACGGCTAAATACCAAGTCTGCACTGACTAGTAGATGGCTAGGTACCTTCCGTTGGGAAACGGAAGATTGTTGGTAACTTTTGATGGGGATATGAATCTCGTCGACTTCTATTATTCAGCCTCCCAATCTGAAAACCACGGGGGTTATCCATTCAGAACCGGGGTCCTTGTAAACGGAGATTTTGCTTGGCTCAAAAGGGAATCGTACAAGAATGCAGACTACCTTGACCATACGGCCATAGGGGAATTGAGTTTTGATTTTGGGGGGCTCTCATTTTCACTCTTCAACATGGTACTCCCATATGTGGACATGTTCCTCAGGAGAGTCTCGGTATCAAATCCTGGAAGTGAAGAAAAGAAGGTGACTTTGTACTTTCACCAGAATTTCAATATCTACAGCAATCCCATAGGGGACACCGCATTTTACGAACCAGATACGAAATCAGTCATTCATTACAAGAACAAGAGGTATTTTCTTGCCTCTACAAAGGGTGAAAACAACGAATCGATAAAGTCGTTTGCAATTGGTGTCAAGGAATTTGGTCAACTTGAAGGGACTTGGAAGGATGCTGAAGACGGCGTCCTGTCAGAGAACCCTGTTGCCATCGGATCAGTTGATTCCGTCGTTTCCCATGAAATCACAGTGTCTCCAAACTCGACCATGGAGTTCTACTATTACATTCTGTGTGGTTTGGACTATTCGAGTGTCGTATCCAAGAAGTTTGATTTTACGCTGTTGAAGCGGTTAGAACAAAGAACCGCAAATTTCTGGAAACTATGGTCGTTCAAGAGAGATTACGGTCTGAAGAATGGTATGGATTCATTGTTCAGACGCTCCCTTTTCGTAATGAGAAGCCACATGAACGAATCAGGCGGAATAGCTGCCTCAAGCGATAGCGAAATTCTGAAGTCAAATAGAGACGGATACTATTATGTCTGGCCGAGGGATGCAGCCATAACTGCATGGGCTTTTTCGGGAGCCACACACTATGGTCCCGCTAGACTGTTCTTCAACGCTGCATCTAAAGGAATCAATCCTGAAGGTTACTTTCATCACAAGTACAACATGAACGGTACTGTCGCCAGTAGTTGGATACCAAGAGTGATAGATGGGAAAGCTAACCTGCCAATTCAGGAGGATGAAACGTCTCTTGTGATCTGGGCACTTGCAGACTACCACAAGAGGGTGAACGATTTAGAGTACATTTCGGGCCTTCACGAGACCCTTATTAAAAAGGGAGCAGATTTCATACTGAGATTTAGGGACGAGAGTGGATTACCACTACCCTCTTATGATCTGTGGGAGGAGAGATACGGGATACACACATACACTGTTGCAACAGCCTATGGAGCCTTGATGGCTGCAGCGAATTTTTCTTCGCTTCTGGGAGAGGACAGCAGGAGCGCAAGGTACACTGAAGCTGCGCTTAAAATGAAGGATGAATTCGATAGGAAGTTCTATTCCGAAGAAAAGGGAAGATACGCAAGGGCCATGATTAATGGAAAACCAGACTTCACTGTTGATTCAGCGCTCTTTTCAATTTCAAGATTTGGAATGATGAATCCCGATGATGTAAGAATGGTTTCCACTGCGAATTCCATCTTTGAAAAATTGAGTGTCAGGAGCATAGGCGGGCTTGCAAGGTACGAAGGGGATTACTACCAACGCTTGAAGAACGACAGCTCCGTTCCCGGAAACCCGTGGATAATAACGACACTCTGGGGTGCAGAATATTACCTTAGCAGAGGTCAAAGGGATAAAGCGGATGAATTGATAAATTGGGTAACCAACCATGCCCAGAGATCAGGAGTATTCTCCGAACAGATCAACCCCTACACAGGAGAAGCACTTTCAGTCTCCCCTCTGGTCTGGAGTCATTCTGAGTTCGTATTGACGTGTCTCGAGCTGAATGGCAAAAAATGAAATGAACTGATTATGGTTATAAGAACCCAAAAGAGATTGACTGAATTTTTCGTCTTCAGGATCTGGTTCTTCACTCTTTAATCTCGGTTGGATTGGGGAAGGAATCCGATATCTCCTTTCCTTCCATGTCGTAATATGTCGTGGAATAGGGCCCTCCTTCGTAGTTAGTCAACCTTTGAGGAACTCTCTGTATCTTGCCTAGCTCCTTCAGGTAAAGCAAGATTCCCATGCTTGCTCTTCCCGAATCTCCCACACCGCTGATGATATCCTTCCTCTTGTTGGTGATGTCACCCCCAGCGAATATCCCCGGGTAGCTTGTCATGTTGTACTGGTTTACAACAAGATCCCCCGTCGTAGTAGTAGACAGTTTCTCCATTATTTCACCAGGGATGAAAGATAAATCTTCCCTCTGACCAGTTGCCTCAATTATGGTATCAACTTCTAGGGAATACTCCTTGTCCTTGACTGGTACTGGCTGCCTTCGCCCCCTTCCCGAGTCAACCATCTGGTTCTTCCAGTACTTCAGGATTTTCACTTTTCCATTTTCTCCAACATACTCAATTGGGCTTGTTTCCCAGTCGAAAATGATCTTCTCCTCTTCTGCTTCGTCCAGTTCTTCAAACGCGTTGCTGGAAGGGTAGCCCGGCCTATCTATCGCCGATCTCCTGTACATCATAGTAACCTTCTTCGCCCCAAGTCTCAGTGATATTCTGGCAGCGTCGTAAGCCGTAAATCCCCCCCCTATTATGGCGACGTTCTCTCCGACGTCTATTTTTTCCCCACTGTTGATCTTATTGAGGAATTCCAAGGCGTGGTAGACTCCCTGAAGTTCTTCTCCCGTGATCTTGATCCTAGTAGGTTTCCAGTTCCCCGTAGCAATGTAAATTGCCGAGTTTTCTTTCAAAAGCTCTTCAAACTTAACGTCCTTGCCGATGCGTGTGTTATAAAATATCCTAGAGCCGTATGAGAGTATGTGCTCAGCTTCCTTCGTTATGGTCTCTCTGGGGAGTCTGAAGGGGGGAATGCCATGAACCATTACACCCCCAGGTCTGTCGCTTGCTTCGTAAACATTCACTCTTATGCCATTAATGGAAAGGTAGAAAGCCGCAGTCAGTCCAGTTGGGCCTGCCCCGATGACTGCTACGCTGGGATGACCCCCTAGGTCCTGAACCTTGACTTTTAGAACTTCCTTGTAATCTGGAGTGTTTTCCGAGATGTACTTCTTGATGTGTCTGGTCGCTAAAGAACCCTTGTTGTCATCAAGTATGCACCAATCCTCGCACGGATGGGGGCACACGTCTCCGCAGACCTCTACGAAGGGTAATTTTTCAAAATTTATCTTCAGTCCGTCTTCTATGTTTCCATTCGCCATGGCAATCTGATAACCTGGTATGTCAATCCTTGCAGGGCAACCCTGAATGCAGAGACCGCATCCGAGGCACCTTGAGCTCTCTGCAACAACCTCTTCTAGTGTGTAGGGAACCAGAGTTTGCAGATCGAGGGAGCGCACTCTCTTGTCGGCGTCAAAGTGCTTGATTGGGACCCTCTTATAGTCAACGTACTTCAATAAATGTCACTCAATTTAAAGTTAACGAACCTTAATAAGATTTATCTCGCGCCAACCGCTATTTGTGAACAAAATAATCGGATCTTTTCAGACTTGCGTATTCAATTTTTATTGTTGTTACAACACAAAATAAGGAAGAGCGTTTTTCATTTTTAACCAGAGTTAAAATTATTATACTTGGTTGTTAATGGTCAGAACGTTGAACAAGAAAAAGAATGTAGGCGAAGTAATATCAAACAAGAACTACGATAATGTACGTCAGGAACTCATGGTTAAGGCTAAACAGCTCTACTGCGAACTGCAGGATAATTTTGATGACCTTGCTAAAACGGCCAAAGGGTCAAATGTGAAACTCTTGCTGAACGGTTTTGCCAAGGAGGCAGGTCAAGATTGTAAGGAACTGGAAGCGGTCTTGTCAGGAAGCTCTACTGTAAACGTTGAAACTGAAGATAGACATTACGGAATCTTCAGTCACCTATTGTCAGCAGAGGAATCGTCTCTTTCAGACGAAGAGAAGGCAATTGTCAAAGCCCTGAAAATATCAGACAATCTACGCAACGTATTCTCTATAATGTCTAGTGAATACAAGGACAAGAAAATCAAGGGGTTTTTCGAGACTCTCTCTAAGCACGAGATACACAGAAAGAACGAATTGGAACAGCTCTATGAAGAACTGATAGTAAGAGGACAGTGGTGAGACCTTCTATTTATCAACTCATTCGCTTTATTGGCCTTACCCATGCGATGAGTAAGTTCGGCTGTTAGATTTAATAAGCTACAAGAATGGGTTGTACCAAATAAAACCAGAAAGTGAACAAGAGATATAGGCGAAAGCACAAAAAGTGAAAGGGAAAGCGGGATTTTCTTTCCACTATTCACGAAACGATGATTCCAGGTGACCGGATTGATGAGTACCATGGTTACCGGTTAGATCAGATCGTTCACCATCGGTCGTACATAAACAAAAGACAAGAAGTTAGAATTGCAGGATCTCGCATATCTTCGAGAATACAGACAAAGGTGAGAAACGACAAAAATATTCATTCTCATAAGATGTCTATAAATGAGGACGAATCAGGGATGTGACACATTTTATGACCAAACTAGATATGGGCTTGTCCGGATTTGGACCGGAGTCTTCGACTCCCGAAGCCGAAAGGATACCAGGCTACCCCACAAGCCCTTGGTTGAGATTTCAAAGCCTTTAAAATCTTTTACTGAATTCCTTACTGTGAAGAACAATAGATTTCCTTCTTCTGACGCACTAATTTTTAACGTATCCGGAGAAATTGTAATGTCGAGTGATCCGGGTAAAACAATAAAGAAGTGGAGAGAAGAATTCACCGTGACCCAGCGAGAGCTCTCAGAAAGGATGAAAATCAACACTTCCGTAATCAGCGATTATGAAACGGGTCGAAGAAAATCCCCCGGGACCCAATTCTTGAAGAATCTGGTTACTTCGCTGGTTGAGATAGATGAAGAGAGAGGGAATCCAGTTGTCCTGAAATACTCCCTAGGTACAGAAAAGGACGTGATTCTGGACATTAAGGAATTCTTCTATGATGTTGATTTGCAGAGATTCATCAGAATAATAGACGGCAAGGAAGTGAGTGGTCTTGATATCAAGCGGAGCATAAGGGGGTATACTATCCTCGACTCCTTGAATGCTATTCTCAAATTGACGTCATTCGATTACTTTAGGGTCTATGGTTGGAGTTCAGAAAGGGCCCTGTTTTTCACAAACGTGGAATTCGGTAGGTCTCCCATGATAGCAGTCAGAGTACATCCAATCAAGCCAGCGGTGGTCGTGTACATAAAGCCGAAGAGGATTGACCCTCTTGCCATTAAACTGGCGGAAGTGGAGGGCATTCCCCTGATAACAACGGAACTTTCCCCAGAACAGATAAAACAAAAACTGAAATCAATTTAGTTTAAGAGCCTGTTAAGATACCAGTCAAGGCTGAACTGAACAAAATCAGAATAAGTCTGTCCTGTACCGACGTAAAGTATTGGCTTCTTTGTGTCGGAAAGTAGAGAAATTATGCCTCCCCCCTTGGCATCGGCATCAATCTTCGTTACTATGTAGCCGTCGATATTCACTGCTTCATCAAACAGCTTGGCCTGACTGAGGATGTCAGTCCCAGCTAGTGCATCAAGTGTGAGAATGATAAGATCTGGATTGGATATTTTCTTTATTTTCTTCATCTCTTCAAGCAGGTTCTTGTTGTTCTGCATCCTCCCTGCGGTATCTATTAACACGACCGACTTTTCCATTCTAGATGCGTGCTTTACGGCATCGAAAGCTACAGCAGCAGGATCACCTCCGGCCTGGTGCTTCACCACCCTCACTCCGATCTTTTCACCATGAAGGGCTATTTGTTCAATTGCGCCGGCTCTGAAAGTGTCGGAGGCAGCTATCACGACGTAAAATCCCTTATCCTTGAATGTCTCGGCAAGTTTTGCAATTGAAGTAGTTTTCCCAGTACCGTTCATGCCGACGAACATCACGACGAACGGTGACTTTTTACCTGCCATATCAACGAGATCAACCTGACTGACCGTCGCTACCTCCTTTATCGTGGATCTGACTGCTTCCTTGAATACCGAATTCCTGTCCCCCTTCAGCCTGATACTCTTATCATCTAACTTCTTCAGAAGCACGTTCGATATCCTGTCTGCGACAGGAAGAGCAACATCCGCTTCTAGAAGTGATATCTTTAGATTTCCTGCAATCTCTTCAAAATCTTTAGAGGAGGCACCCAGTGTCATTGCAGTACCCCTCTCTTCTTTGATTACTTGGGTCTGCTCATCTTCCTTCTTTGACAGCTTGAATTTCTCTTTCAGTTTTTCGAACATCTCAATTTACTTCTTGTAAATTCTATTCAGATAATCTTCCAGTTGTGCATATCGCTGCTGTAACTCGCCCTCTGAGTTTCGACTGCTTTCCAGCGCCTTAGCTGCGTCGTTCTTCCTTTCCTCTAGAATGCTCAGTGCATCTTCTACAGTTGCCTTCTTGTATGCACTGGAACCAATATTTACCACGACCCTCTCCTTGTTTTTCACCTCACCCTCAATGTAGAGGCCTCTCCCTATCGGGATGAGGGAATCTCCCTCTATCTTACTCATATTCTTCAGGAAATCTGTGCTCGTTGCCAAGTCCTGAAGAATGACAGCCAGAGACTGTATCTGTCCCTCGATCTCTTCCAGCTGCTGTCTTATCACTTCCATGCTATACACTATCTGGTCCACCTTTGCATCTTGTGTCATCTACGATCCTCCAAACTTCTTTTTTGAAACTATCAGCGACTCTATTCCCGGCATAGGCTCACCCGCAAGATAGCTTATAAGGGCTCCCCCACCTGTGGATATGTGGTCGATGTCACTCCCGTTTATACCCATCCTTTCTAGGGCCGCCAAGGTGTGTCCTCCGCCTGCTACCTTGTACCCTCTTGATTTTGCAACTGTAGAAAACACCTCTTCCGTCCCCGAGGCAAAACTTTCCAGCTCAAAGACACCCATTGGTCCATTAAGCATTACCGCATCCGAATTCTTTATCACCGACGCGTAAGAAGCTATCGTGTCGACTCCGATGTCCATTGCCGGTATGTCCTTCCTGAAATCGCTCAATTTGTAGTGTTTCACTTTTCCATCCTCGTTGCCCACAAAGTCTTCCGGGGTCATTATTGATTCCCCGTACTTCCCGACCAGCTTCTCTGCTTCCTTTAGGACTTGGTCGTACTTGTCGACTTCTTTCTTGAGAACATCCTCATTCTTCCTCCCCATCTCCACTCCTGAGGCAATCAGGAATATGTGTCCAACGAGTCCCCCAGTCAGTACCTTGTCGAGTTTCCTTTCCCTGAGCAACTTGTCTATGATCTTTATAGAATCGTCTGCCTTTGCCCCTCCAAATATTCCAACCCTTTTCTTTCCCTTGACCTCGAATAACTTCTCTATTCCCACTATCTCATTTTCCATCAATTTTCCCGCGATGTTGGGCATGACTTTGCTGAAACCCACGAGTGTCACGTTGCTCCTGTGGGCAGCTGCGAAGGCGTCGTTGACGAAGTATTCGGCGTGCTCAGACAAGTTCCTGACTATGTGTGTTTTCTCCATCACCTCGAGCCTATCTTCAGCAAGGACGACCTCTTCCGAGTAATACCTGGTATTCTCCAGCATGAGGATGTCCCCTGGTTCCGCACTATCTATCTCCTCCAACGTCTCATCGTCATAAACCCCGTTCAGAAACTTGACCCTTCTCTTAAGCAAGTTGGAGAGATGTGAAGCGTGTGTCCTTAAACTTACAAAATCGCTCTTCCCCGGTCTACTCTGGTGAGCCAGAATGATGACCTTGGATTTGGAAAGGGACTCAATCGTTTCCTTATGTGCCCTGAATCTTGCATCATCAAGGATATTTCCCGTTGAAGGGTCAATAGGTGAATTAATATCTAGCCTCAGCAGAACCGACTTGCCCACCAGGTCGAAATCGCTCAAGGTGAAGAAGGGGAGTTGGCTCATATTACCTGATTTTTTAGTGCTTTAAATGCGTTTCTCATTGTCTGGCCTCTGAATGCACTTTCACAGAATGAATTGGAAGCTGCAAACTTTCAAGTCGTGAGACGAGTCGTCTCTTTATCTTTTTCTTACATCTTTGCCGTTTATGATGACTCTCTCTATGATGTCCTCTCCAAACTTGTAACCTAGCTTGTCAAAGTGTTCCTTCAGTATTACGATGTTAGCATCCTTTCCAACGTGAATTGTTCCCGACTTCTTTGAGAGAGAAAGGATGTAGCTTGAATTGAGAGTGCTCATATTGATAAGGTTCTCAATCGTGAAAGGGAAAAGCTGACGCGCAAGAGATATCACCAATGGAAAAGATGTGATATAGGTGTTCGGTGAGACATCTGATCCTATGGCCAATAACTTCGATTTACTCTTCATATCAGAGAAAATGGACACGTCTTTCCTTAGACTGATTGCTGTAAAAGGAAGAACTGTAACTGCACCCTTGATTTTGTCGATCTCAGTTCTTCTTGTGTCTATCATGTGGTCGAATGACCTGATATCCAGATTTTTCAGCTTCTCTATTCCTCCAAGATTCCTGAGTTCATTTAGGTGAACTCTGCCAGGGATGCCCATACCATTCGCATATCTGATCGCATCCTCTGCGAATTCGGGGGAGAAAGCACCTTCATCCACGAAAACATCGACATAATCAATACGGTTCTTGAACTCCTCGATCATCTCTTTAAAATTCTTGAGAAATTGTTTCTCCGTCATATCCTTCGGAATGACGTGCGCCAATAGCGTTTTCTTAACATGCAGTTCCAGATCAGACTCGATCCTCTCCATCACTTTCAACATTTTCTCTTCAGTTTCTGCTTCAGTTCCGTAACCGGTCTTGGACTCGAGAATGGCTGTGCCATTCCTCATCATGCTGATTACCCGGTTCTTTGTTTCGCGGTAAAGGGTGTCTTCGTCACACTCCGTAGTTGCATTTATAGTCTGGTAAATTCCGCCGCCGCTCTTCAGGACTCCTTCATACCCCACCTTCTTCCTTAAATCTATCTCGTTCTCCCGAGTCCCGGTGAAAACAACATGGGTGTGGGGATCCGTGAATGCTGGAATCGCCCATATGACCTCTTTTTTTGGATTAGAGGTCGGAGTTATGCTCTCTATCTTCCCATTTACAATGTTCACGTCCTGGTGTTCTAGAATTTCCAACCTTTCAAATTCAGATCCGGTTACAAATTCTTTATTGAATGGAGTAGCGATATTTACGTTCTCTACACGCATTATTTAAGGTATAGGTCCCTGTAACAAGAATCTGCCGCTATAGCCCCGTCAGACGCTGCGACGACTATCTGGGCAAAAGATCCTGCCACGTCTCCGGCAGCGTAGACCCTTTCCACGTTCGTCCTGCAACTCCTGTCGATCTTGATGAAACCCCTTTCAGTAACTTCCACCCCGATCTGCTTTGCGAGCTCCGATTGTGGCGCCAGTCCGACGTAAACGAACACGCCATCAAAGTTTTCCTCGAATTCTTGTCCGGTTGCCCTGTCCTTGTATCTTACTGTCTTGACCAGCTTTCCTTCTCCCTTGATCTCTATGACCTGAACGTTTCTCTTGTAATCTATGCCCATCGATTGTATTTGCTTTACATAGGCATCTTCGCACATGTATTTTGGCATGAATTCAAATATCTTCAGATCTGAGACAATCTTCTTCATCGAAATGGCTGCAATTGCACCTGAGTTTCCACCGCCAATGACTAGAACCTTCTTGTTCTTGAACAGCCAACCATCGCACGTGCTGCAATAGCTCACTCCCTTTCCAAAATATTCGCGCTCACCAGGTATGCCAAGGTGCTTGTGTTTTGTTCCAGTTGCGAAGAGGATTGCCTTAGCCCTGAATTCTCCCTTCTTCGTTTCGAGAAGATAATTCCCACTTTCTTTTTTTATGCTGATTACTTGTGTATTGTCAAGTATCTTGGTGTAATTTCTTGCGTGATCAAGGAACTCTTTTGCAAGTTCTGTACCAATTATCTCCGTGAAACCGAGATAGTTCTCTACTAGGGGTGCTTCTAGAGTCAGTCCGCCTGCTATGGAACCATCAATGACAATATTTGACAGTCCTGCCCTAGTGGCATAAACGGCTGCAGAAAGACCTGCAGCCCCAGCCCCTATGATGACTAGATCGAAGTCCCTCTTCTCGATTTCCTGTTTCTCTTCACCTAATACGAGTTCCAACTGAATCCCCCTTACATAGGAGGCATTCCGCCCATTCCTTCCATGCCACCCATGCCTCCAGGAGGCATTCCTCCAGGTGGACCCTCACTTCTGGACTTCTTGGAAGAAATCACATCGTCGATTCTCAGGATCATTGTAGCTACTTCTGTAGCTGCCTCTATTGCGTGAGACTTCACTCTAACTGGTTCTACAACGTTCTTCTTAAAGAGATCTCCTACCTCTCCTTCCATAGTATCGATTCCAGCATTCTTGTTTCCCTTCTGGTGTTCAGATCTCAGTTTCAACAATGAATCGATTGGATCCATCCCAGCATTCTCCGCCAGGGTTCTTGGTACGATCTCTAGGGCGTTAGCAAATGTTTCAATGGCGAGCTGTTCCCTTCCACCCACCGTGGGCGCGTATTTCTTGAGTTGATATGCCAGTTCAGCTTCAATTGCTCCTCCGCCTGTTACAAATGAACCATCTTCTATTGCAACCCCAACCACTTTGAGTGCATCGTGTAGTGCTCTCTCCACTTCATCGATTGTGTGTTGCGTTCCGCCTCTTATGAGGATTGAAACTGCCTTTGGATATTTGCACCCGGTGATGAATGTTAATTTATCGTCTCCGATTTTCCTCTCTTCCGTCTTCTCTGCATATCCAAGGTCTTTGGAAGATAGGTCGTCCAAATTCGTGATTATCTTAGCCCCTGTGGCCTTTGCGATCTTCTCCATGTCGCTCTTCTTTACTCTCCTGACGGAGTAAATTCCTTCCTTTGCCAGGAAGTGCTGTGCAAGATCGTCTATTCCCTTCTGGCTCATCAGGACATTTGCGCCTGTCTTCTTCACTTTGTCTACCATTGCTCTTAGAGTTTCTTCTTCTTGATCTAGGAAAGACTGTATCTTGGACGGATCTGTAATCTGGATCTTCGCGTCTATCTCGGTCTTCTTGATTTCAAGTCCGGAGTCGATCAGGGCTATCTTTGAATTTTTAACTTCATTTGGCATCCTTGGATGGACCT
The DNA here is from genome assembly GCA_021797915.1 of Thermoplasmata archaeon. Classification (GTDB taxonomy): domain Archaea; phylum Thermoplasmatota; class Thermoplasmata; order Thermoplasmatales. The sequence continues at coordinate 170,029 of JAJZYT010000001.1, forward strand.
TCTCCTTGTCGATCACAACCCCCTCTATAAGTTCGGAGTCAGTTATTCCTCCTCCAAATTTCTTCTGAACTAGGATGTTGTCAACATCAACCATCTTCTTCCCTTCTCTCTCTTCAACTATGTTCTTGACTGCCTTCATTGCCATCTTCGCAAGGAATTCAGTTACTCCACCAACATTCTTTCCTGTCATCGCAGTTAGAGCTACATTCTTCAAGATTTCGTCATTTCCTTTCTTGTCAGAAATGTTTGCAAGTATTTCCAGTGTCTTGTTTGCAGCCAACTTGTATCCATTTGCTATTATTGTTGGGTGCACATGCTGGTCAAGCAGAAGCTCCGCCTGTTTCAATAATTCGCCCGCTATAACGACTGCGGTGGTAGTTCCATCTCCCACTTCTTGATCCTGACCCTTTGCAATTTCAATTATCATCTTTGCAGTTGGATGATCTACATCCATCTGCTTCATTATCGTCGCACCATCATTGGATATGGTGATATCTCCCAGGGAATCCACCAGCATCTTGTCCATACCTTTTGGACCAAGGGCCGATTTGACTGTATCTGCAATAGCCTTTGCGGCTTCTATATTGTTTCTTTGTGCATCTTTACCTGATTCCCTAGTTGAACCTTCTTTCAAAACTAGGATAGGGATTTGTCCTGATAACATCTATATTTCACCCTAAAACGGTAATTCGTCCTTCTATATAAATCTTGCAAAATTGGGTTCTATTACTTTAACGGTCATTTGGTAATTCATGAAATAGTGTGACCATTCGGTAGATGGAAAAATAAAAGGTTGATACTTCGTTGGACACCGGTTACTAGATAAGGTTTCAAATGCTAAGTTTTGTCATCAATCAAAATTGTCAAATGAACCCACCAACAATCGAGGTTACTAAGTACTTTAAATATCAAGGCCAACTGGCGGTAAACCCGTAGCGAGCTCAAGTTTTAAATGTGGCAACCTATTATTCCTCGAGTAACCCTATTTCCTTCAAAAATCTGGATGGCTTTGAAATAATTGTTTCGCCCCAAGGCATCTGTCTAGTTCTTGGATATGAAAGGAGCAACAGACGTTTTGATCTCGTTAATGAAACAAATGCATTTCTTCTTTCTTCGACCATTTGGTCACCCTTTGCTCGATAATCTGGGAATACGCCCTCAACCATTCCCATTAAAGCAACAAGGTCAAATTCAAGTCCCTTAGCAGAGTGAATGGTTAATAAAGCAATTCCATTTTTTCTTGAACTTTGAGCGTTTTCCTCTAAGACATAGTTAAGATAAGAACCTAAGGAACGTTGATTGTGATTAGAATTTCTTAAGTAGGAAGTCCAGCGATTATGCCATTCCTTGATATCTTTCAATACTAATTCTCTATCGTACTTTTCCAGTGAGGTTTCAACATAGCCTGTAAGATATTCGAGCGAGTCTTTGAGGGAGAAATTAGAATCAAAATCGTCTATTTTGTTTAGTGCGTTTGAGATAATCTCCCCATTAGTTCCGCCTAACATTCTCATTTTTTCAATCATATTTCTTCTGTCAATATCTTTTCCAACCAATTCTCGAGGATTAATCATCGACTTCCATCTCGTCAGCAACTCGCCCAAATGAAGCATATCTTGCGGATTTGAGAGAATCTCTAGAGCCAGTTCAAATTCTTTTATAAGTTCTGACTCGTCCAATTGTTGGTCAAGTTCTAGCTTATAGTATGGAATTCCTTTTGATTTAAGTTTTGTCTCGATTTGATTGAGCACATATCTGTTCCTCCCGATAAGGGCGAATTTTTCCCAATCAATAACACCCTTCATGGGCCGATATTCCTTTTCAGCCAGTTTCAGTAGTCTTTCAAGAACCAAATCTGCTTCTCTTTCCTCATCTTGCCCAACTATGAGTGATACCATCCCTTCAATAGGTAGCCGTTCAGAGACCTGAAATTCTGGCATTAATTTATGCGCCGCTTCTATAATTGCTCTTGCAGAGCGAAAGTTTTCTTCAAGCGTAATTGTCCTTGCGTAAAAGTCTTCCTTGAACTGTTCCATGTATTTTGGGCTGGAGCCAATGAATCCAAATATCGATTGGTTGGGGTCTCCAACCATTACTACGTTCCTAATGTTAGACTGACAAAGCAATTTAATAATTTCATACTGTGCATAGTTAAGATCTTGCGACTCGTCAACACAAATATACCTATATTGCCTTCTATACAAGTCTGCAGTCCCAGGTGATCTAATAAAAAGTTCATATGTCTTTATAAGCAGATCATCGAAATCCATAAGATTTGACGATTTTAAGGCAGCATCGTATGCCTGGTATATTCTGCGGTCCCTTTCATCAGTTACTGATTCTGGCAGTATGAGTTGGCGTTTAAACTGACTGATAATGTTTATCCAATGGGACAGCAATTTCTCTCGGTCTTTATCATTATTCATTTCTTTTAAGGAATTCGTAATGTCCAAATCGAAGTCTAATGCTTCCAGTAAAACACTTTTCTTGTCTTCTAGGGAATTCAAGATATGAATATCACCATCGATTCCAATGGGTTTTCCTCTATCTCTTAAAACCTTGTAACAGAAACTGTGAATTGTTCCCACGAATACACGCTTCTCAAGATTACTAACATCCATCATTCGTTCCTTCATTTCATCTGCAGCCTTGTTTGTGAATGTTAATGCGAGAACATGAAAATTCCCTTTTAATTTCGTTAGAACGAATTTGATTCTTTCAGTTACTACTTTTGTCTTTCCAGTTCCTGGCCCAGCAATTACCAGAATTGACTCATTATCGGATTCTACAATTTCTCGTTGCTTTGGAGATAATTCTCCTTCCATTCACGATCCCTTCTTTAGTCCCAGATCATCGGAGACTTTTTCAAAAAGTTCTCTGACTACACCAGGAACCCTAAGATTGACATCTTTCATATTTACGATAGCCCGAGCGACCCTTGAAGCGTAAACCAGCTTATGGGTAGATAGCTCCTTACTTATTTTCTCCAGAGATGCTTGTTTGAATTCTTTCAGAGCTGCCTCCTTGTGCAATTTATTTGTACCCTTCGTTTCAGCAATCATCTCTGCAAGTACGTCTCTATATTCTTCACTTGATACATATTCTTCAAAATTCTTACCATCGGGTATGATAAATATATTCGGGTCAGAAATGGTGCGCCCCACTTTTAAAACGGCATTTTCCACTGCTTTTGTAGGGCCGACTTCACCATCCGAAAATATGTACCATCTTATTTGGAACCTAGTTGCCAATAATAAAAAAGGATAATAATTCAGTCCATTTACATTGACCATGCTTATTCCTAGCGCAGTATGATCTTGTCCCCAATAGTTCATAGCAAAAATTGGAATGGCCTGGTCCTCTGTCTCTTCCCCTTCATATAGAATCATCGCTCTTGAAAAAAGGATGTCCCCGTGGGTTTTGAGAGCTTTTCTTCTAATTAGCAGCTCATCTTCATCTGTTAAAGTTGGTTTCTCAATTGATACCGTGACCGTATCATTCGCGTTCTTGTAGAAATATCTTAAGTCTGTAAGACTTATCTGGCTAGCTAGCCACGAAGAATGTGTACTAATTATTTTTTGACCAATCATGTCCCTTACTAAAGTGTAAAAGGAAATTTCAGCTTGAGGGTGTAAGTGTGATTCAGGCTCTTCTAGAGCTAGTAGAGGATGAATTCCCAATCCTGGATTTGTCTTAATTTTCCAATCAATGAATGCCTTGAAAATCAAAACTGAAGCTACACTTCTTGTTCCAGAACTATGTCTTTCTATTGGAAAGCTACTAGATCCTTTTGTAGTGAAGCCTATCCCGACATTGTCGGTTAAGTCTCTCACTCTTGAAGGGATTGTTGTGATAGATACTCCATCACTTTCAGAATTGAAGGTCCTGTTCAGTTCATTAAGATCACCCTTGATTTCATTTAAGACCTCTGTCTCTGACACTCTTTTGTTGATGTAAGATATCATATCTACAATCTCTTTGCTCTCATTTTCATCGAGCCTAACATTAGATACCATTTGATGCCATATAGATGATGACCGTTCGATATCTGTCTTAACGTCTCGGTTGGTATCCAAAACGTAAAGGGAAATAGGTTCTATTCTATCGAAACCTACAGTCATCTTTAAACTTGATAGCGACAGAGATTCGGGATCTTTTGTCCATTCCTTAAGGTACTTTCTCTCGATATCGTATTTTAGTTCGTCTTTGTTCCAATATATTCTAGTTCTTATTCCGACAAATTCATCCAAGTTATCTTCTTGAGAAATGCCTTCTCCCCAGTGACCTAACCAATAGTTTTCTTCGGTAAATTTAGATACAATCGTTCCAGTTTCATCTGTAGGTTGAATTTTTATGTCAATTAGGGCCTCTCGTTCTTCAGGGGGATTGGTCTCATTTGGATCGATGTATATATCCTCCCTTTCGACCCTCTTTACCCCACTTCCTATTGCAATCTTTATTGCATCTATGAAATTAGACTTCCCTGCGTTATTTTCTCCAATAAAAACTGTCAACCAGTTAAGTGTCATATCCACTTTTCTTAGAGACCTAAAATTCCGAATTCTAACTTCTGTTAGCTTAATCCCGCTGTAAAACCTTTTAGAACTCATCTCAGAACGTCGCCTCTGGAATAGGACTAAAGTGGTTAAGTTGCCGAGAAGGAACAGGGACGTTGAGATAATGTCCAGTCAATATAGCTTCAAATATACCCGATGCTAACATGGTTCTGCCTTTCCCGTGGTATGATTTACAACTACTTCTTTTGAATAACGAATAATCAGTTTTAAATTCCAGTGTTTTGGGCAGGTAAGTCTCCCCTTTACATGTTATTTACCTATAACGATTAAAGTCTTTCGTAGATTTATTTAATATAACTCTCTTAGAAATTCAGGACACGATGAATTCAGCCAAAGAATTAAGACTCTAACTCCTCAATATCATGGGGAATAACTTGATTCCAAGAAGCTCTTCTATCTCTTCTGCCCTCTCTTTTGCATTTCTGAATAGCGTTCTTGCGTCATGTCTTTCCTTAGTTTCTGATACTTCCTGGGCAAGATAGAACCTCGTTGCATCATCCATAAGGGCAAAGACGTACTTCCTGATTCTGATGGATGATGGGTTTCATCTATTTCTGGTAGGTAGGTAAGACGATCTTTCGCCATCCTTAACTCTGCAATGCAAAGTTTGATGTGAACCTGGTAACGAAGGGTATTTTGACTTTCGTCAATGTACGATTCCTCTCTTGTTGATCCCACTTCATGTTGAACCCGCCAGTCCTCATTTCCGGATGGAAAAAAATCACCAAGAAGTTTGATAGCTCCCTGATAAACGTAATGGTAGTTATCGTCGTAAATCTTGGAATAGGGAGCATTTTGTATTTCCTTAAATCGTTTGATCTTCTTATTTAAGAGATCAATTGCTTTCTTCTTTGGAACTATCATAGAAGTTTGCCTCTATCACTGTATGGTCTTTAGTTCCCTCTTTTTCTTTTCCATTTAGACATCTCCTAGGTTTAAGTACCGAACCAAATTCAAGACATTCCTGTAAACAAAAACTAAAGTTGAATAATCCGGAGTTTGTATCACGCTCTTATCTTTGACGTATTTGTGGAGTATATCGAGGTTCTAGTCTATGATTTTCCTTATATGGCTTCCGCATAAATCCTCAAGGCTCTCTCTAGCCTTCCCCTCGTAACCTTCCAGTTTAGAACTCAATATTAATTCCTTCAACCTTCGTCGCTCTCCCTCTGGTTTGTTCTTATCAATCTCAGTTAATTCGTTCATTAGAAAATTCCTTAGAGCTATAGCTGCATCTTCTGTCTTGCCACCTTGGAGGAATTGTATTATCTCTTGCATAATTTTGTACGCATTTGCTTCAGTTTGGTATTGAACTAAGTCTAGCAGTGAAATCCTTTCTATGATATCATCCTCTAATTGAATGTGTATATCAGACTTATTTGTTGGTTTTGGATGAACTACCCGAGTTACTTTTGGAATTTAGAAGATTGAACTGGCAAACAACTTTTCATGATCTGGAATACCTATGAGAACTCCCGGACCGCTAAAGTCAATTATTATGCGTGATTTAGCGCGGTTTCTGCAAAATAAGTCTCCGGATCTCGGGAGTTAGTGGGACATCTATGTAAAATCCATAATTCCAGCCACCATCAGTCGGTAGATCGAAATAACCTAAATCTAATGCCTTTTTGTTTGCTTCAACAAACTTAATTCCCGACTTTCCAGATAAAAATATAGAATTGAAGGCAACGGAAGCAGGTTTTTCCCATCCTTCAAATGGTGATTTACAACTTTCTAAGTCCATTTCAATCTTGACTCTTAACAAATGCCGGTGGGAGATTGAAGAAACTGGAACTATAGCAGATCCCGCGTATGTTAATCTTGAGCAAGTTAAATACATCATAAATTTCACCTATGCCTTCTTCTTTTCCACTTTCAGTTTTCTCTGCACAGTCTATGGTTCAGATTTTTTCTTCAATCGATCTTCAACTCCACTTCACCACCAAAGAGTCCGTAGAATAACCATAGTTCTTCAAAAGTCTTTTAGCTAGGCGCACTATCCTTCTAGAACCATAATTCATTTCAAGAAATAGCCCATTGGACAGCTCGTACTTATTGAAGAATTTATTTCCGTTCTTGTGAATAGGGTCTTTGTTTACTAGCCATCTATCTCTTCCTGATTCTATGGGTTGATCACGTTTAGTCATTTTCCCCTTTAAAATCAACCATTCGGCCACTTCTATTAGAATTTGATTTGACTTACTTACCTCAAATCTCTCTCCATCAATTATTACCGCCAGAGGTCTCTTGTGCGCTCCTTTTGGAGGGAGGGACTCATCAACCGCAATGCTTGAGGTTATCTGTTTGTCGTCTTTGGCTTCCACGTTCATTTGCTCATGATTCTGAGAAAAAGGAGAAATCGTTGGGAGTATTCCAAACGAATTCATATGAGCGATCGAAAGGGCTTTCTTTGCAATTTCGGAGGAATCTTCAGTTAGAATATTCCATCCCACAATTTTCTTCTCAGATAGCTTTACTCGCTTAAAGGTATCATATATTTCCCATTTTTGTCCGTCAGTCGCTATGAAATATTCGACTCCTTCCTCCACGCAGTAAGAAATATGCTGGTTCAAATCCTCGGCTTTTCCAAGTTTCTTTGCCCCCACGAAGGCTTTTGGACCATTACCCTGGACTGTAAACAATGCATAATCGGGCCTCCCCGCTTCAGTAGAGAACTCGGGAATAACCTGCGACGGATCCGACGTGTCCCACCCTAGCGATCTAAGGAAAGGGTCTATTATAGAAGATCTTACCAATGCTTCATTTTTGGACAGTTGGGTCTCGTGAACTTTTATCTTTTTTTTCAAGCTCTCAATGAGGTCAATTATATCGTCAAGTACAATTTTCATAGATTACTCCCCCTTCTTCCTTCTTTGGGAATTCTATTTTCTTGAGACATATTCAAACAATTATATAATACTAGATTAGTTAAATCTTTTCGTTCTAGTTTGGATCTTCTGTTTGTTCAATGAGGAACTTGAATTGACCACCGCTAATCAGTACGCAAGTATCGACCACGATCTGGACTAGACCATTTTTAGCGTTGAGCACCATAGTGCTAATATCGCCCCTTGACAAAAGTTTTTTAGGTATCCATTTATTGGTTTTCGCTTGACCCAAACTGCAGATAAGTCAGAAACTCAGATTTCTTCTCTCAAGGGAATGAGGTATATCAAGAGAGAAGAATATGAACAATTCATTCAAACTCACAGCTTCGTGGAGATCGATAATACTAAGGTGAATATCCAGAAGAATTGGAAAATTAGCGAATATCAACCTTCAAAGTACATTCCAGAAGAGTGGACCGTCTGGAGTTTTCCAGATAGAGGAGACTGGGCAACCCACGTTGGAAATTACAGGGGAAATTGGAGTCCCTACATTCCTAGAAATCTAATTGACAGATTCACTGTTGCAGGAGACTTGGTTCTTGATCCAATGATGGGTAGCGGTACCACCTTGGTTGAGAGCAAATTGATGGGAAGGAACGGTATTGGAGTGGACATCAATCTAGATTCTGTAATGGTAAGTATGAACAGGCTGGACTTCAGATATAATCCGTTAGATGAATCGTATAAAGAACCCAGAATAGAGCTATATGAAGGAGATGCTCGTAATCTAGATGTACTGGATGATGACTCAATTGATTTAATCGCGACACATCCACCCTACGCTGGCATTATTCCCTATTCAAAATCCCATATGGCAGGCGACCTATCCTCTCTAAAGCTAGAGGATTTTATGAATGAAATGGGGAAAGCAGCAAAAGAATTCTTGAGAGTGTTAAAACCGGGAAGACATTGCGGTATTTTGATCGGGGATACTAGAAAACATCGTCACTACATACCCATTACCATCGGTCTCCTAGGCAAGTTTCTAGAAGCTGGATTTGTGCTAAGAGAAGACATTATTAAAATGCAACACAACACGAAGACGACTAGAGAAAAGTGGAAAGGGTCGAATTATGACTTCTATAAGATAGCTCACGAACATCTGTATATTTTCAGGAAGCTTCTTCCTGATGAAAACCCCAGAGATTTTAAATATAGTGTTAAGTGGTGGTGACAACTCTGGTTGAGTTTAGGTTGCTAGGCTTTGATACTCAGGATGAGTATTTGAATCATTTTCATGACTCACTCCTGAAAACGGCTCATAGTTACGACTTCTTTGTAGATTGGACGAAGGTATTAAACTATGCTCAACAACACTTTATGGAATTCGGTCTGTTAAATGGCCTGACCCTACTACCCAATAATGAGATCAGAAAGACTAGATTAAAGGAGATTATCGCCAAACATCCAAACACTATTCAGATAATTCCCTCACTGATAGCAGTTAGAGACAAGAATATAGAAATTGCGGATCTGGCGAGACAGGTCATCTATTCTCATTTTGATTTTGGCAACCAGAATCCCAGTCCAAGGGATATTGACGATATGATATCATTCTGCGAGAAGACGGGAATAATCAATCTCCTCGGTAGCATCAAGGACGTTTACACGTACGCTCTTGGAGTGGAAGTGGGTTTAGATTCAAACGCTAGAAAAAATAGAAGTGGCGATGCCTTCAAACGTTTAATACAAACGTTAATTGACCTCGAAACGAAGCAACTTGCAAGCGAGGGTTATCCCTTTTCGTACAAACCTGAAATAGAGCTTAATACATTAAAAATAGGTTATCCAAAGCAAAAGAAGGCAGATTTTGTGATATATTATGGTGGGGATCCACTGGTCATATGTGAAGCGAACATATACCACGTACCTGGATCGAAGCCTATAGAGATAGTGAGGTCGTATACGGACATGGGAAGTATATTGAAAAACCTCTCAAAGAAATTTCTGTGGTTCACTGACGGACCAGCATGGGCAGAAATGTGGCCCGCATTTACCCAGGGGGTTAACGATTTAGATTTTATTCTCAATTACGAGATCAGTCTGAAGAAACTGAAAAAGATACTTTTGAGTTTTGTCCCCTAGCTTGTTTCGGCTTCTGACCACTTTATAACATCTTCAACCGTCATGTCTTTCTTCGTCTTCTTTACAAATTTCCCTATTTGGTCGGCGTGATCCTCGAAAAGAAGATAGACAAGACGTAAAATCATTTTCGATTTCTTGTTTGCAAAATGAAGGGTCTCTTTATCTATTTCCCATATGTATACATCCATCCATTCTTCAATGGCCCTCATTAATTCCCATTGTCTGTTGAATGTCTCATGCCAATGCGCTTCCTCCATATTTCTGATAACATTCTTTTTAAACGAAGTCATTTTGTCACCTTCTTGATAGCAACGATCCCTTCTGAGGCTTTAATATCAAAATTCCACTCAAGACTGTCTCCATCCTTAAGCTTCAAAAGTTCTACAATATGAGAGGGGATAGTAGTTCTAAGTGAGACGCTATCGGTCTTGGCCTTCACAACTCTAGTTTGACCTTTCTTCATTTTTGCCATATATACTTACTGATAAAATGCACAATAATAAATGTATCTACCTATTCAGAGGCCGATAAGCTTATATTGAAATATCTTATATGCATATAGAGAGGTAGATTAAAACGAATAACTCAAGAGAAGAAAAGGGAAAGGAAATAGCATCTCGCGAAGGACAGATTAAGAGAATATCAGAAAACGAGTATGAAGTCTTATCACAATCAAAGCCTAATTACCATTTCTAGTGCGTAAGAAAATGGAGACTGGATGGGTATGCGCATGCCCTGACTTCCAGACAAGGGGAGTTAGATGTAAACCATCTTTGCAGTCCAATTCTCCCAGCAAATAAGGGAAGAAGTCAGTAAGAATGTAGTTATTAAACCAGTTCAATTTGAAGGATGCTTATTCTGCCATTCGCCAAACATCAAGAAGAACGGTATCAGGGCCAACAAGGAAGTATTCATACAGAAATATAGATGCCTTGATTGCGGAAGGCAATTCTCGCAGAATATCGGTTTTGAACACATGAAGCATAATTCAAAGGCAATCACAACTGCAATGCAACTGTATTTCTCAGGCGAATCCTTAAGAAACACAAAGAGAGCACTGGAATTGCTAGGTACAAAGGTATCACACCAAACAGTATATAACTGGATATCGAAGTATACTGAGCTCATGCAAACTTACCTTGACAAGTTGACTCCGCAAGTCAGTAATGTGTGGAGAACTGATGAGCTATTCATAAAAGTGAGGGGAAATCTGACTTATCTCTTCTCTATGATGGACGACGAGACAAGATTCTGGATCAGTTCCATGGTCGCAGACCATAAAGGAGTCTCCGATGTCAGGCAGATGTATCAAGATGCTAAAGAAGTTACTGGAAAGAGGCCGTCAGTCCTGATAAGCGATGGAGCGCCAAACTTTCATACCGAATTCAACAAAGAGTTCTATTCCAATAAGAAGGACTCAAGGCACATAAGCCACATTCTTTTCAAAGGGGATAAGAATAACAACAAGATGGAACGAATGAATGGGGAGACAAGAGACAGGGAGAAAGTAATGAGGGGAATAAAGAATAAGGACACTCCTATCCTAAAGGGGTACCAGTTATACCATAACTACATAAGACCGCATGAAGCACTTAAGGGAAAGACCCCTAGTGAGGCAGCAGGAATCATAGTAGAGGGTAACGATAAGTGGATGACGCTGATACAGAATGCGTCAGTGAACTAAATTAGAACGACTTCTTCTTTACTTACTGGTTGTATCTTTAATATTTTGCAATCTCCCAAGCCACGTTGTTTTAGAGCTTTTTTTTCTTCTTTCATAAAATCTATAAGGTGCTTATCATTGGTTTGGTATTTCTTGGTGGCGGAACCTACTCCATAATATGAGATTTCAGTTTCCATTCCATCCGAGTCCTTAAACAAAATGGTAATTTTAGCCCAGAAAGTTTTAGCCATAAATATAGATATTTTGGTGTTATTCAAAGTTTTTCGAGATAGCATCCGATTTTTGACAACCATGCCTAGACTTCATAGACTTGACAGAACCCAAAATTGGGTTCTATTAAGATAGTGGGAGGAAGGCATATTCCGGAAACCTGTAAAAATCGTGAGATTAATGAAAATAATGTTGGATCCGAAAGTTAGGCTCCCATTCGGAGTTTACTTAATTCTAAAATATAGCTTTAACAAGTATTCATGGTTCCTAACTAAAAATATTCCATCAGAATTTAATATTGTGTATCATTAACGAACGATGCGAAAATATCCATGCAAGAAAGAAGTCAATGAGCAAGTTTTAGAATCGAAAATGAAGGAAATTTTTGGTAAAGTAGCAAGAGATGGAAAGCTATTTTCTTCTTCATACTTGGACTCTCTAGAAGTGACAGCAGAGGTGACTGGGAGGAAAGAAGTATCAGTAGAGACCAAATCCTCTGTCGGAAAGGATCAGGAGACCGTCATAAAGTTGTACAATAAATTTCTTGAAGATGTGACAGGTTATTCCTCAAAAGAAAGGAAGAAGTTGATATCT
>JAJZYT010000016.1 GCA_021797915.1 Thermoplasmata archaeon
ACCTATGGGCGCACTGGGATTTGAACCCAGATCTGCGGGTATCTCTTAGGGTCATCGCTCCAGTTTATCATCAACATCAGATGACCCACATTTAATCAAACCCTAACTGGAGCCCGCTAGGATGCCTGACTACCCCATGCGCCCAGTTTAACTCCTAGATGCTCTTCTTATCCTTTTCAGTCTTCGCATTCTTTTCTTCCGCCATTTCCATCGCATCTTGTGCCGCTTCTTCCAATCTCTAGAACTCCTTCTCATCCGAGCACCTATTCTCAACCCTTATCACGAAGTAAATTTAAGTGTTTGGATGAGAAAGTGCTTCTAAAACAAGTACAGTGGGAGAGAAAATAGAATAAAAATTAAAATTTATTTCATTTCGAGGACAACAACGTCCTTGACGGACCGCATTGTCTTGAAAGGAATCACGAGTCTTCCCTGGGCGTCCTTCTGCTGCGAATCAGTCGCTATGTCGTCAGCAGGATTCACGAGGACGTGATTAATCTGCCCGGTATCGGTATCAACCATGAAATTTGATATTGTGCCCAGTATGAGCCCTTCGCTAGTCATCACAGTTTTGCCCTTCAGTTCGGTTACAAACTTTCTCATTTTTTCACCTGTAATATATCAGATCTTCTCTGTGAGCAGGCTTTGATTCCCTACTCATGTTTTTAGATACTTCTTCGTAATATTTTATTGTTTCCTCATCTAGACTGGGTTTCACTTTGCGCAGAGCCTTCTCGAAATCATCCATCGAAACAGTCTTAGTGTTGATGTTTTGTCTTATCGCCTCCAGGCCCGCCTCCCTCACTAGATTCTCTATGTCAGCCCCCGTATAGTGCTCGGTCTTTTCTGCAAGCACCTCTAGGTCGACATCTGATCCGATCGGCATCTTCTTAGTATGAACCTTCAATATTTTCAGCCTGGCAGCCTTCGTCGGCGGTCCGATAAAAATTATTCTATCAAATCGTCCAGCTCTGAGAAGTGCAGGATCTATTATGTCTAGCCTGTTAGTTGCAGCGAGGATCGTTACTCCCTTCATCGCTTCCATTCCATCCATGCTTGTCAGTAGTTGATTGACTATTCTGTCCGTTACACCAGATGAAGCGAACATTCCCCTTCTAGGAGCTATAGCGTCAAGTTCATCGAGGAAGACGATTGTGGGGGCACTCTGTTTTGCCTTCTTGAAAATCTCTCTTACCGCCTTCTCCGACTCTCCAACCCACTTGCTCATGACTTCTGGTCCTTTTATGGAGATGAAATTTGACTGGCTCTCAGTGGCTACTGCCTTTGCTAGTAATGTCTTTCCAGTCCCAGGAGGGCCATAGAACAGTATCCCTCTGGATGGTTTGAACCCCATCCTCTCGAACACTTCTGGATTATTTACTGGCATTTCAACTGTTTCAATAAGCTCTTTTTTCACATCCTCGAGATTCCCAATTTCCTCCCACTTAACGTTTGGTACTTCTATGGTCACTTCTCTAAGGGATGAAGGTTCAATCTCCTTCAGTGCTGAGAAGAAGTCTTCATTTGAGACGTGCATTTTCTCCAGAATTTCGGTCGGTATAGGATTGTCCAGATCAATTTCCGGTAAATATCTTCTGAGAGCTTTCATGGCTGCCTCCCTGGAAAGTGCAGCAAGATCTGCCCCCACAAAACCGTGTGTTAGTGAGGATAGCTCATCAAGAAGCTTCTCCCTTTCTTCTGGCTTGCCCTCGAAAGGCATTCCTCTGGAATGTATCTGCAGAATTTCTTTTCTTCCAAACTTGTCGGGAACCCCTATCTCAATTTCTCTGTCGAATCTTCCAGGCCTTCTAAGGGCAGGGTCAACTGCTTCAAGTCTGTTTGTGGCAGCGATCACTATAACCTGTCCTCTGCTTTTTAATCCGTCCATCAGAGTCAGAAGTTGTGCTACGACTCTCCTTTCGAGCTCCCCCTGCGTCTCTTCTCTTTTTGGGGCGATAGAATCGATTTCATCTATGAATATTATGGACGGCGACTCCTTTGCCGCCTTATCAAAAGTCTCTCTCAGTGCCTTTTCGCTTTCACCGTAGAACTTGTTGATGATTTCCGGTCCATTTATGGAATAGAATCTTGCGCCTGACTCATTCGCGACCGCTTTTGCAATTAGGGTCTTACCTGTCCCTGGCGGCCCGAAGAGGATGACTCCTTTGGGAGGGTCTATTCCAAGTCTCTCAAAAAGTTCTGGGTGCTTCAGCGGGAGTTCAATCATCTCCCTGACCTTCCTAAGTTCTTCTCCAAGTCCTCCTATGTCTTCGTAAGTTATCTTTTCCCCTTCTTCCTCTGCGTTGATGGCCTCTTCCCTCATCTCAATCATAGTTTCTTCAGTGACCATGAAGATACCCCTACCGCTACCAACCTTTGCAACCTTGAATGAGACGCCACCCTTGCTCGTAAGTGCAAGCCCCTGAACAGAAATTATGTCCCCTTCTACGATTGGTCTTCTAAGCAAAGATCTCCTAACATAATCTTCAATCCCGGGGGCAAAACGGATTCTCTGATTTTCTGCAATAATGGGCGCAAGAACCAGTGTTTCTGCTGGTCTCACTTCCGCTTTAGATACCTTAATCTTGTCTCCAACCCTGACCCCTGAATTCTGCCTTACCAATGGGTCGATTCTTATGATACCTCTATTCTCCTCTTCCTCGCTCAACCTGAAAACTCTAGCCGCCGTGACTTTCTTCCCTTCTATCTTGATGATTTCCCCAATAGAAACTCCAAGAGCCTCTCTAGTAGCCTGATCTATCCTAGCTCTGATCAATCCAACATCCTCCTGGAGGGCTTCCCAGACGACTAAATTTATGTAATCAACCATAGTTTCACTACCACCTTATTTAACATACATATTTAACCATTTCTTAAGAGTGCACGCCGCCCAAATCCCATCAGTTTCACTGATCTGAAAGACTGCACTTTTGTTACTCATCTTTAGGGATTGAGTCTGCACTACAAATTAAGATTTAAAATTTGATATGACAATTATCTGACATTTGAAGAAATCCGATACGGTGTTATACTTCATCGCTTTTTTTGTCGGTGTCTGTTAATCCTTTATTCCCAACTCTAAAAACAGTTAGCAAAATATATATATGTCGTCATACATATAGATGACAGAGGTAATACACATGCCTATGAAATCAATCATAAAGAGCGCACTCGGGGACGATGGGAATTCTTTTAGCGATTCACCTACCACGGCACCAGGTGTGGTTGGCATTCAAAGTCCTAGAGCTCCCCTCGCATCCCCTGACGACGAAGAGCTCGCTAAGATAGTAGAGCAGTTAAAGGTGGGAATAAAGATAGTGGGATGTGGTGGTGGAGGAACCAACACAATCAACAGATGCATGGAAGAAGGCGTATTTGGGGCAGAAATGGTTGCAGCGAATACCGATGCAAAACATCTCCTGACAGTAAAGGCCCACAGGAAAGTACTGCTTGGTAAGAGAATCACAAGAGGTCTTGGAGCGGGAGCGCTTCCACAGGTCGGCGAAGAGGCAGCCAGGGAGGCGGAAGAAGATCTTCTAAATGCACTGGGAAGAGTTGACATTGCATTCATTACTGCGGGTATGGGCGGTGGGACTGGAACAGGTTCCGCTCCAATTGTGGCAGATATTGCAAAGAGACAAAAGGCGCTCGTGATAAGCGTAGTCACGTTGCCATTCACATCAGAAGGCAGGGTAAGGATGGAGAATGCACTGTTCGGGCTCGAGAAGCAGAGAAGAAACTCCGATACAACGATCGTAATCCCCAATGACAAACTCTTGCAGCTCGTTCCTAGATTGCCATTGGATCAGGCTTTCAAGGTCGCAGATGGAATTCTGATGGAAGCACTCAAGGGACTCACTGAAATTATAACCAAACCAGGGCTTGTAAATCTGGATTATGCAGATATCAAAACAATCATGGCTGGAGGCGGCGTTGCAATGATTGGTATAGGAGAATCAGAAGGAACAGGTCAGAACAAGATTGAACAAGCGGTTCAGGAAGCAATCGCATCTCCGTTGATAGAGGCAGATATATCTGAGGCTAAGGGGGCACTCATAAGAGTAGTAGGCGATGACCAGATGTCCGTCGCAGAGGCAGAAGGAGCCGTAAGGCTTGTCCAACAGAAAGTAAGCCCCAACGCGAGAATAATATGGGGAGCATCCATCGACCCAACTCTCAAGGGAGCAATAAGAGTGCTGGTGGTGCTGACAGGTGTCAAATCTCCATACATGCTGGGCACGAAGGGAGAAATGAGTGCAATAGCAAAAGCAGCCGGAGCGAAAGGTTTAGACTGGAATGTAGATTCAGTTTAGATCGAACTTGAAGTCCATTATAATGGCTGGGGGCCTGGGAACCAGGCTCCGGCCAGTGACTGATAACATACCCAAGTCGTTAATTCCGGTAGCCGGCAAGCCTGTTGTATATTATTTAATGGATGCATTTTCGAAAGTTTCAAACGATTACATTTTCACTGTCAGTTACAGATACGAGAAGGTCATAGATCTCTTCTCAGGGCCGAAGGTGAAGGGGAAGAACATACTTTTTTCTGTTGAAAAAGAACCATTGGGAACAGCAGGAGGGTTGAAAAAGGTGGAGAAATTTGTAGAAGAAACCTTCGTGGTCGGGAATGCCGATACAATCTTTCAACAGGATGTCAGAGGTCTCGTCAATTTTCACAAGAAAAACAAGAATTCTGTCACCTTGGGTCTAACTCCAGTGGAGGATCCATCTGAATTCGGAGTTGCCAAAGTGAAGAGTGGAAGAATCGTTGAATTCCAGGAAAAACCAAAGGTGAACGCGATCTCAAATCTTGCAAACGTTGGGGTCTATGTAATGGAACCGGAAGTCTTCGACTACATCGAAAAGGGAAAGACTGTGGACGTAGCGAAGGAACTGCTCCCTTCTCTGAAGAGTGACGGGAGGCCCATAGGAGGTTTCAGGATGAAAGGGACGTGGATAGACATAGGACGGCCAAGGGACCTGATAAGGGCCAACCTCTTTCTGTCCGGAAAGGCAACGAAAAAGTTCAAAGGTTCGAAGCTGTCAGGGAAAGTTTACCTCGGAAAGAACGTGAAAGTGGGGAAGAACTGCTTCCTCGAAAATGTTGCACTCTATGACGGAACTACGATAGCTGATAATGTTCACTTGAGGAATTCTGTCGTTTATGATAATTCAACGGTGGGAAGTGGAAGCAAGATCGAAGATTCCATCCTTTCTTTCGGCTCAGAATTGAGCGACGGGGTGATAATATCTGATTCTGTGATCGGCGGCGGCCTCCTCCTCCGGAAGGGAGGAAAAATTGAGGGCACCGTTGTGTCACTTGGTGAGGATAATCCAGGAAATAATTAGTGCAAGCATAATTACTGCAAGTGCAATCAAGACCCTCTCGCTCATTCCCTTACCGAACAGTATAGGAATTGGTCCAATCATTACAAAACCGCCGACCTTGGATTCTCTTTGTGTCTTAGGTTGCGAAGTTTCTGCCATATTTCCTTGATATTGGTAGGGTTGGTCTCCCCTGTTCTCTTTTAATGAAATCATTACTGGGATCAGGAAGAAAAGGAGCGGTGCAAATGAAATCGGACTGGAAGAAACAAATACTGGTACGAAGAGGACAAAAAAAACCCTGACGTAACCATGGTATGCAAGCAGTGATTCCGATCCAATGAACAGAACGGCTGCTATCAGGAACCAGATGAATGGTCTCAAATTTCTCTGACAATGAAACAAACTTCTGTTTTAGAACTTTTCCAGTCTAGATGGTTAAGT
The DNA here is from genome assembly GCA_021797915.1 of Thermoplasmata archaeon. Classification (GTDB taxonomy): domain Archaea; phylum Thermoplasmatota; class Thermoplasmata; order Thermoplasmatales. Next base: position 5,770 of record JAJZYT010000016.1, read on the forward strand.
TTGAATGCTTAAGGCCAGTTCCAGAGAGTAAATTCGCAAAATCTTTAGAGGAATCCTGCTTTTTGAAGTATCAGGATATCCTCGGTAGAAAGTGAAACTCCTGTCTTGAACTTCTCATATATCTCCTCTGCTTTTGCCTTGGCTTCATTTTCCCTTCCCTTTCTCTTTTCCTTTGACTGTCTCTGCTTGAGAGCTAGAATCAGTTTTTCATATTCCCTGATGGTGTTGAAGAGTTCATCCAGCTTTTGGTTTTCCTTGAAAAGTTCCGCCTGAACTTGGAGGTACTTCTCGTGAATCTCGTCCGCTTTTCCCTTCGTCTCGATCATTTCTTCGTAGATCTTGTTCTGGTTGTCCCTCAGAGTAATGACTTCCTTTACTGTGGCCTGATATTCGTCCTGAGTCTTCTTTATCTCGTCCTTGTTGGTCTTGATTTCTTCGTCCAACTTCTTGTAGCTCGCGTCGTCAAGGGCTATCTTCTCCGACTCTTTCTCATAATCCTTGACAGACTTGTCCATACCCCTTATCCTCTTTACAATCTCTTCTTCTTCTTTCTTGTTATAGACTCCGGTCATCTGTCTTCTGATAAGGTCATCCTTCTCTTTCTTCATCTTCCTGAGGTCAATCTGCTTTCCCTTATCCCTCAGTATGGAGGAACGGAGCGATCGCCGCTCATTAATCTCCTTTCTGAACTCGTTAGAAAGTTTATCTTTCTTTACCTTGAGGTCTGCAGCTTTGTTGGAGAGTTCGTCTTTTGAACTCTTCATCTCTCTTAGAGACTTTATGAGCTCCTTAACTTTGTTGTTAAGTACGTCTCTCTCGTCAGCAAATCTATCCATTTCATCTCGGAGGTCATCCCTCCGCTTTCTACTTTCATCAAGGTCCTTTTTAATAGCTAGCCTCTTATTCTCTAATTCCGTAAGCGAGTCAATCATCATAAACCTCAGGCGAGGCTAATTTGTTTCGAAAATTTAACTTTTGTGCGGAATTTGGCTTGTGAAAATGAACTAAGCATCTAATAAAATGGCTCAAAATCTGATCTGATGTCTTGCTTGAGGTGATTTTTGATTAAATGTCACAGGTTTCGTCAGGATTTTAATACTTTCCCAAACTGCTGATGTTATGAAACACGAAGTATGTCCTCAATGTGGGTCAGAACACATAGATCACGATACTGGATACATTACCGGGAAGTACAAGTGTCTGGATTGTGGATATGTAGGTAGCGTGATTTTTGAGTTTGATGATAAGAACTATGAAAGGTTCTTGAAAGAATTGAAAGGTAAAGTCGATGGTTGAGTCCCCTATTTTACTAACGAATACTTGGCAATATCTCACTTTATGAGTCAAACTGAAGCCTTGGTGCGGACTAATGTATATCTTACAAAAAGTGGAAAGTGAATGACGGAACTTAGTTCGTCATGGAAAACAAGGGGTATCGTCATTGGAGTAGGTATAGCATTCATGGTACTTGCCCTGATACTTCAATCCATCACACAAGCAATACCCTCTTTACTCATAATATTCAAATACGGAACAAGTAGCGGAACCGTTGCATTAGAGAATTTTGAGCTCTCAAATCCCATAATATGGGCACTTTTCATAGGTGGAACAGCCGCGGTTTACCAAGAGTCGTTCAAGTACTTCTCCGTCAATACTCAGAGCAAATATTTTGCCATTTGGATTGGGCTTGGATTTGCCCTTGTAGACGTGGGGGTCATTTTATCTGATTTGTTATTCTATAGGCGAGCGGGAATTCAGGAAACAGTAATAGTTCTCTCGATGGTAAACGTCGTTTCATCACTCCTATTTCATCCAGGGACTGCCCTAATACTCAAGTATGGTAGAACGATCGAGAGAGGATTTTATTTCTTGTTATTCACGATTCTACTTCACGGAATAGAGGATGGTGGATTGGTGTTTACAGATCTATACGTACTTGTCCACCGAAGTGCGTATGAAAAAGCGATTATCATTTTTTGGGTTGTGGCAATGGTGATTTCAATAACGTCGTTTGTAATCGGTATGCTCTTCAGGAGAAGCCTCTATACGAGAGAAATGGACGAACATCTAATTTAGAAGCAGTATGCAACTTCCATGCTGGTCCAGAAGCTACGGATTCGAACAAGATATGAGGAATTATTTTTATAATCAAACTTGCTTCTAATCCTGCACACAGATTTGTGTGCAGCTGAGTGAATAGATTGCCATTTACTTCAAACAAAGAAGAACGCATTCGTCAACTGGAAGGGCAGCTATCCAACATGAAGATGAGTAGTTCGTACGGCAGTAACTGCGAAGGAATAGCTAGAATACAGCTGCAGCTAACCCAACTATATGCCGATGTCGGAAACAAGATGATCTCTGACCAGATGCTCCGAGATGCTCAGAAAACGCTTCAAGATCCTCTGTGCCAGAAGACTAAAGTCACGGATCAAATGATGAGAAGTGTTGAGTATTACCAGAGTCATCCAGGGATGCTTCGAATGCAGTCGATGCCCGCTATCTACAGATATCTTTCATTGATTGTGCTGCTTGTAGGATACGGAGCCCTGTACCTTCTGTATTATATGTTTCGTTCCTTTTTTGTCTACAATGATTTCCTTGCCGGAATTCTGGTCGTTTTCATACTCAGCATTGGAATTAACTTCCTGATAAGAAATCGATACATGAAGAGGGCCGCCAGTCAATGAAAATTGTTGAATAGATAACCGAAAGGACCGTCACCATTCATCCATCGATTACAAAGATAAGCCGTTCATTGGTTAGACTGGAACTGATTTACCCGTACAAGCAGATTCCTGTGAATAGAGGTGCATTTTTGTCGATAAGAGCGCTTCTTCGGGACCAGCGATTTTCTCGCATCGACCGACGAAATCTTTCACTTCTTCCGCATACATATCGACCTTTCCGTCGAACTCACCCAAAAGTTTGTTGTTGACAAACAGTTTTGAGGAGACGGTGGTAGAGTAAAAATTGGTCACGATAATGCTACCTTCATTCCCGAAAATTACGAGATCGTTTGAATCTGAAGATATCAGTCTTGAACTGAGAGCGGTAGCTATGAAACCATTCCTAAAATCAAAGGTTGAGTGCATCGTGTCTTCCACAACTGAGCACTTTGGAAAATTGTATGCTTTGACAGATTCCACTTCCCTTCCAAATAGGTTAACGAAGCTATCGAATACGTGGACTCCTATTCCCACCACAGACCCACCTCCAGCCATTTCAGGTTTCCCCCTCCATATTGTCGTGTCATAATCGGGGGAATTCCTTGTCCACTTTCCAAATGCAAACCGTGGCTCACCTATTAGACCCGATGAAATACTCCTCTTGACTTCACCAATCGCAGGATGAAACCTTAAGTGGAAACCAACTGCAAATCTAAGTCCTTCTCTCTTCGATGTTCTGGAAAGTGTCTCCGTATCTTGGACTTTGAGCGTCGCTGGTTTTTCCAAAAGGACTGACTTGCCTGATTCAAATGACATTTTTGCGTGCAAAAAGTGAAGATAATTCGGAGATGAAATATAAACTGCTTCAAAAGATTTCTTTAGGAATACGCCCAATTCGGAGGAATATTCCGCTCCTAGCTCCTTCGAGATCCTTTCTCCCTTAGAACGGTCAGTAGAATAAACGTGCGTTATTCTTGATCCTGTACCTCTTATAGCCGGTATCATCCTCGATATAGCATGATTTCCGAGCGAGATTATGCCGAAATCCATGAGATATAATTGAAGATCTGGATATAGTATTTGTCAGCCCAGGCAATTCCAAACCAGATTTGTTTGGATAAAAACCCAAGACCATCCATCCTCAGCGTCATCGAACTTTGGCGCTTATGCTAACTGAACTCGATGATCAGAAGAGGTGTCAGGAGAGCTATCGCAGGCTTCATGGTAATGAATCCCGTGACAAACAATTTCTATTGCAAACACGGAGTCGTGCATCCGAGGTTTACAATTACTTTTCTCGCTGAAGTCCCTTTATTACCCGCGAATGTTCTTCGCTTGGCCAATACATGGTGTACCTGAATTTATATTGAATCTCTTTCCTTGATTTCGGAAATCTTGGCCTTCCCGGGAATGTATATTACAAGGACAGCTGAGACAATAGCGAAGAAAAGCAGCACAATGAAAGCGTTATACATGCTGGTGAATAGGTGGAGCCCATCGAAGAGGAAAATGCCAGTACTTGCCCCAAGAGTATTCCCCACTCCCCATACCATTGCATTTGCACTTGTCGATTTCTCCCTGGGCACAACTTGAGAAACATACCCCATTAGAACAGGGAATCCAGTGAACGCAAAAAAAGCAAAGAAGGTGTAGGTGACCAGTATCGTCACTAGACCCTTTGACAAGAACAGGAATAGCACAAAGAAAATTACCAGACCTATAGAAGTAACTGTTATCGTGAACTTCCCCCCAAATTTTGAAGTTAAGTATCCGAAGATCGGTTGACCGACGACGGGTGCGATAAGTGCAAAACTAAGGACAGATGCCATGATTTTTTTGGAATGGAAGAGACCAACCAAGTAGGAAGGTATGTACGTGTTGATCGACATAATGAACATTGACCTAAGAAAAACGATCACAACCAGCATAACCAAGAAAGCTGGAATGGCACCCTTAATAGACACACTGCTCCCAGGCTGTTTTTGTATCACGGGGGATTTTATCTGATAGTCTCTTCTTTTAAAGAATTTCAGACCGAGGAAAATGAGAAGTGCAGCTACCAAAAAGTATACAACAATCAAATCCAGTCCCAGAACGTTTCCCAATAGTGCAATTATGAACACAACAATAAAAGGAAAGGCACTCCTTCCCAAGCTCCCAAATGATCCGTTAATTCCAAGGTACGAAGGAGACTCTTTGGGTCCATAAGTGTGCGAAAGTATTGTTGCTCCGATTGGATGATAAATAGACTGACCTATTCCCAACAGTACAGACCCTAGAATGAGAAATTCATAAGCTTCTCCCCTAAATATGAATGGGAGAGAAAATACGAAGGCAGCAAAGCCATTCAAGAATATTCCCAAGGTGAGAATCAAAGTGTCCTTATCAACTCTATCTGCATAGGATCCAACATATACGCTCAAAGCGCCGGAGATGAGGTTGTACAGAACCGGCATTAATCCTATTATGAAGGCGGACAGTCCTATTTCTTCGTAATAGATGATCAATACGGGGAAAAGGAGAGCATTGCCGTCAACAGAAAAATGACTGAGTGAAGTGAAAGCTAATGAGCGAATCTTTGTGTTCATTCTTATAAAAACCTCATTACGTTTAGAAATTTAAGAGTGTTCATATCATCTCATCTGCAGCGCATTGGACTGGCTTATTCTCCATGAATCAAGATACAGGGAATCTTGACTCAGATTGTTTCTAGAATTTGATTCTGCTGTCTCCGTTTAGATGAATTTTCACCAGACCCCAATTCTTTCCCTAATCACATCTTCCCGCGTAACTCCAGGCGGGAATACGGCATCGAAAGCAGGATGGTTCTTAACTGGTATAATCGCCCTGTACCTTTCCGGAGAATGAGGATCCATCGTTAAACCCATGCGGAGTGTCTCTTCCTTTATGTTGGATTTCCACACTTGCGCATACGCAATAAAGAAACGCTGGTCTGGAGTGAGACCATCCACCGTAACTTTCCGTTCTGGTCTTGTCTTATAGTGCAGCTGCAAAGCTTCGTAAGCGATACTTACCCCTCCAAGGTCAGCAATGTTCTCTCCCAGTGTTAATTCTCCGTTTATGAAAATCCCAGGAAGAGGTTCCTGTGACCCATAAAACTTCTTAACTTTCTCCGCTTTTTCATTGAACTTTAGAGCATCCTCTTCCGTCCACCATTCAAGGATGTTCCCCATAGAGTCAAAATGCCTGCCTTCATCGTCGAAGCCATGGGTAATCTCGTGGCCAATAACCGCCCCAATGGCGCCATAGTTAACGGCATCATCCATGCTGGAATCAAAAAAGGGAGGCTGAAGGATTCCAGCTGGAAAAACGATTTCATTCCTTTCGGGAGAGTAATAAGCATTGACAGTGGATGGGGTCATTTCCCATTCAGACCTATCGACGGCCTTTCCAACCCTTGTAACCTGTCTCTTGATTTCGAATTTCTCGGATCGCCGCACGTTCCCAAGGTAGTCAGAACTTTCGATCCTAAGTTCAGAATAGTCCCTGAACTTATCCGGATACCCGATCTTCACTCTTATTGCATCCAGCTTCTCGATGGCCCTTGCTATGGTGTTCTCCGTCATCCAATCTGCTTTCTTCAATTTCGCTCTAAAGACAGATATGAGATCGTTCACAAGGTCCAGTGATTTCGAATGAGCAATCTCGTCAAATTGCCTCTCCACGTACATCTGTCCTAAAGCTTCTCCGATCTGTGCATCAATCTGACGAAGCACCCTTTTCCATCTCAACTCTGGCTGTTCCTGACCCCGAAGTTTCCTGCCAAAAAAGTCGAAACTTTCACTATAGATCTCATCGTGAAGGAACGGTGCATATCCAGCCAACAGATGCCAGTATAGGTACACACGCATTTCCTCTACGTCCGCCTCGGAAAACATACTTTCCAGATAATCGAAGAATTCGGGTTGCCTCACAATTACGTATGATACTCCTCGCACTCCAAGAACTGAAATATATTTCACCAGCTTCAGTTTCCCAAACCTCGAAGCGAGGGCGTCGAAATCTATTCTGTTATAGTTCTTTTCCACATCTCGCAGAGCTGCCGCGCTCCTGCTGATCTTGGCTAACTTTGTCTCCAGATTAAGAATCGATTTTGCCCATCTCTTTGCAGTATCTTCGTCCGTGCCCTTGAGGATAAACATTCTCGCAACGTGTTCCAGATACTTGGCCCGAATTTCTGCAAAGGAATCTAGAAGATAGTAATCCCTTTCGGGCATGGTTATTCCGCCCTGAGAGAGATACAAAGTGTAGAGAGTACTATTTTTAGCATCAACATCGGAGCTTACATCAAAGAATACAGACACACCTTCAAGATGGAGAATTGGTATGAGTTCGACTAAAGCTTCGGTGGACTTTATGCCAGATATGAGATTCCAGATGTCGTCTATGGGTGAGAAACGAAGCTCATTAATTGTCTTCTCATCCATGGCCGATTTGTAAAAGGAACCGACCAATTTCTTGTTAAAATTATTGGTCCCGGTACTACCTGATGAGCAATCCTCAGCTATGGAGAGTAAGACGCTCCTGTTCCATTCTACCAGTTCATTGAATGAACCCCATTCCGATTTATCGGAAGGGATAGGGTTGTTATCCATCCACTTTCCGGCAGAGTACCTATAGAAATCTTTTCGGGGATCTACACTTCTGTCCATGTTGCTCTCAGAAAAACGTGGTTGATGCGGTAATCTACTTCCATCTGTGCTAATATTTGGAGCAGTCATAGGTCCTCTAATGGCTCAAACTGACCCATGCTATAAATGTGTTTGTCCCAGATTATATCAAAGCAATGAACGAACTAGGAACCTAAGGGAGTCACCACCGTTTTAATTGCGCAGGTTCAGTTCGAGTCACAGGCCTCTTCGACTTTTACCGTTATAACACTCTTCCCCACTTCTGCAAAGAACTGCCTGAAAGACGCCATACGCTAAGCGAGTCTTACTCCCTTTCCCCCATTGTGCATATCACTTTCATCTTTGACTGTAATAGAGTTCACTTCAATTCCAGTAGGCTTTCCCCAAAAAAACTATCTGACTCAAAATTTGGGTTCATACTTATTCACTTCAACAGAGAGGAAAGAAAATGTTTAGCTAACCTGAATAATTCAAGCTCGCTAAACGCAATCGATTTATATAGATTTCAGATAAATGTTTAGATCTAAAAGGGACTATAATGATAAAGGAACCTAAGATTTCTGAAAATCAGAGAGAGATATGGCGGGAACCTGTAAATTTTGGAAGATTCGCCGTACCTAAAGGAGAAATTCATATCTTTCCTGAGAGATGTAAGGAGTGCAATTACTGTACCAATTACTGCCCGAATCAGGTTCTGGAACGTTCACCAGAAGTGAATGTTTATGGCTACCACCCAGTGAGGGTAAGAGAGGACAAAAAGGATTCTTGTGTTGCGTGCGGAATGTGCCAAAGCATCTGTCCTGATTTTGCAATTTTTGTAAAAGAGGTGAAGATTCAATGAACTTCTTGCCACCCGGGAAATATTTCGCTGACGGTAATTTTGCACTTACAGAAGGTGCTATTCATGCAGGTTGTCGTTTCTTCGCAGGGTACCCAATAACTCCTTCAAGCGAAGTACTTGAAAGGATGAGCATCAGGTTGCCGGAAGTAGGTGGACACTTCATAGAAATGGAAGACGAGATCGCCAGCATGGCGGCCATTATAGGCGCTTCGAATGGAGGATCAAAAAGCATGACCGCGACCTCAGGGCCAGGGTTCTCTTTGATGCAGGAGAATATAGGTCTCGGGGTCATAACGGAAACTCCAACCGTGGTTCTGGACGAAATGAGGGGAGGCCCTTCAACGGGGATACCTACCAGAGTTGGGCAGGGTGATGTTATGCAGACCAGGTGGGGTTCCCACGGGGATCTCGCTCCAATAACATTTGCTCCAAACAGCGTTCAGGAATCATTCGACCTAGAGATAGAAGCATTCAATGCAGCGGAGACTTACAGGCAACCCGTGATAGTTGCGTCAGATCAAGTTATTGGACATCTCACGGAGATCCTGGAAGTAAAAAATATGGAAGATTATCACATCGTCCAAAGAGAGACCAGAAAGATCCGGAATGGAAACGAGGGGGTATATGACTACTCCAGAGATTTCATACCAATGTTTGAAGCTGGAACAGGATTCCGGGGCAACGTCGATAGCTTGACGCACGACGAGAGGGGTTACCCTTCAAATGAGTCTTCTGTGGAGAAGGAGATGCTTGAGCATCTTTTGAACAAGGTAAGAAAGAATGAAGACAAGATTGTGAAGTACGAAGAATTCCTTGTTGAGGATTCAAAACTGGTGGTTGTTGCTTATGGAATCACTTCAAGATCGGTAAAACAGGCAGTGAAGGAAGCGAGAAAAGAGGGTCTCAAGGTTGGAATGTTCCGTCCGATCACCCTGTGGCCTTTTCCAGAGAAAAGAATAAGGCAGCTTGCTGAACAGTCAAAGGAATTTATTGTGCCAGAGATCAATTATGGACAGTACTCACATTCTGTTAGAGAGTACAGTCAGACTGAAATAAAGGAGATGCATTTTCCTCCAGGTGCTGTACCAGATTACAGGGTCATACTGAAAGAAATAGAGAGGTGTCTGAGATGACAGAAGTGGAATATCATCCCAAACACGAACTTATAAGGGAGGAGAGGTTTCCACACGTCTGGTGTCCGGGTTGTGGCCTCGGAATAGAACTTCAGTGCTATCTGAACGCGTTGGAGAAATCCGGGATCCCCCAGGATAGCCACGTGCTGGTTTCAGGTATAGGATGTACGGCAAGAATTCCCGGTTATGCAAACCTGGACACATACCACACGACCCATGGTCGGGGGTTGCCTTTTGCAACGGGAATGAAAATCGCGAATCCAGATCTGAAGGTGACGGTTATAAGCGGAGATGGAGACCTTTTCAACATAGGGGGGAACCATTTCATTCACGCCGCCCGGAGAAACATGGATCTGCTTGTCATCTGTTCAAACAATTTCAACTATGGTATGACTGGAGGTCAACACGGATCGACGACTCCACCAACTTCCAAATCTGCCTCAACCCCTTACGGCAACATCGAACCGACTTTCAACCTGCCTTACATTGCATCCGCACTCGGTGCCTCATACGTTGCACGGTGGACCGTGATGCATCCAAGACAGCTCACTAAATCTATCAGAACAGCCATGGAGGTCAAGGGGTTCGCATTCATTGAAGTGCTATCTCCGTGTCCACCAAACTTTGGTAAATTCAACGGATTCAAAGATGGATTTGAGGAAATGGAATTCTACCGTAAGAGTTCCGTAGTGCAGAACGACGCAAAGCTGGAAGACATATCCATCGATCCTTTTCATGGGAAGAATATAGTCCTTGGAGACTTCGTTAACAGAAAGAGAGCTTCGTACATAACGCTGGAACACGAGCTCATTGACAGAGTTAGGGGGGGTGGACAATGAGGTTTGGAGTAAGGATGTACGGCATGGGAGGACAGGGAATAATAACGCTTGCAAAACTTGTTGGTGAGGCAACAGTAGAGGATGGAAAATTCGTATTGATGACTGAAGAATACAGCCCGTACATTACGGGAGGTTGGTCCAAGGCCAACCTGGTTATCAGCGAAGATACTGTCGATTATCCAATCCCAGAACAGATCGACTATCTGGTGACTCTATCCCAGGAGGGACTGGACGTTAACGTCTCAGACCTGATTCCCAACACCAAGATACTCACTGAACGGAGTCTCGTTTCAGTACCTGGCGAGTGGAAGGAGCAAACCACGGAAATATCCGCGATACAGATTTCAAAGGAACTGAAAAATCCGAAGGGCGCAAATGTAGTCATGATGGGGGCTTTTTCTGGACTAACTAGAATTTTCTCTGAGGAGTCTGGGAGGAGAGCTATAGCCAAGAGATTTCCAAAGTATGTTGACGCCAATATCGCTTGTTTCGAGAAAGGTTTTGAGGAGGGGATGAAGTTTGGCAGATAAAGTACTTGTTATAGGAGGGGGGATCGCAGGGATCCAGTCTTCTCTTGACCTTGCGGAAGCCGGGACAGAAGTCATATTGGTAGAGAAATCAGCGTCAATAGGGGGGAAGATGGCAGCACTTGACAAGAATTTCCCAACGTTCGACTGTTCCATCTGTATAGAAGCTCCCAAGATGAGCGACGTCACTCACAACAAGAACATCACCGTTCTGACACTTGCAGAAGTCAAGGAGGTGAAGGGAGCGGAGGGGAATTTCGAAATAACGATTAACCAGAAACCGAGATTTGTGACGGATGCATGCACTCGGTGCGACCTGTGCGTACAGGCCTGTCCCCAAGTCAGAAAGAATGAGTTTGACGCTGGAGTAGGTGCAAGGAAGGCAATACACACTCCCTTCTCCCAAGCAGAGCCTGGACCCTATGTAATAGACATAGAGAGTTGTCTGAATGAACCTCCTAATTATCTACCGTGTGGGAGGTGCACAGACGCTTGTGGTCCTGAAGCGATAGACTTCAACATGGGTCCGAAGGTGATAAAAGAAAAAGTCGTGTCAATAGTGGTCTCGACAGGTTTTGACCTCTTAAACGCATCCCTTCTCCACGAATTTGGCTACTCTACTGATCCCGATATCCTCACCTCTTACGAGCTGGAAAGAATGCTGAATGCATCTGGACCCACGGACGGGGAAATAATCAAACCTTCCAACGGGAAGCATCCAGAAAAAGTACTGTTCGTCCTGTGCGCGGGGTCGAGGGACGAAAGGCTAGTGCCGTACTGTTCAAGGACTTGCTGTATGTACTCGATAAAGGAAGCGTCGCAGCTAGTGGACCATGGAATCAAAGATGTCACAGTACTCTATATGGACATTAGGGCATATGGAAAGGGATTCGACGAACTCTACTCCAGATCACAGAAGGATGTAAAATACATCAGGTCCAGACCGGCATCTGTCAAGAGGAAGGGAGATCACATAGATGTGAGGTATGCCACAGACGATGGATCTCTGAAAGTGGAAAGCTACGACATGGTGGTCCTCGCAACTGCCTCAATTCCTTCGAAAGGGACAGGCGAGCTTGCAAAAGTCTTGGGTATTGAGCTCGCATCGGATGGCTTCTTCAAGAATGAACAAGAGGATCCTGTTTCAACTACTCGAGAAGGGGTGTATGTAGCAGGTTGTGCGAGCGGACCGAAGGATATTCCGGATAGCGTTACCGAGGGTGCTGCTGCATCATCAAAAGCTCTGAAGTTCGTGAAGAACAGGGAGTGGATAGAAGATCCTCCTCCGCCCCAGCTGGATGTCTCGGGCGAGCCCAGGATAGGAGTTTTCCTCTGCGATTGCGGTTCGAACATTGCGGGGACGGTCAACGTCCCGCACGTGAAGGAGGAGATAAGTCAACTTCCAAACGTTGTTTATGTGGAAGAAAATAAATACACCTGTGCAGGCGGTACACAGGATTCAATAGTTGAGAAGATAAAAGAAAAGAAGCTGAACAGGGTAGTAGTAGGAGCCTGTTCCCCCAAAACACATGGTGTGACCTTCCAGAGGGTGTGTTCAAGAGCGGGCCTGAACCCGTATCTTTTCGAGATGGCCAATGTCAGGAACATGGACTCCTGGGTTCACAAAAGTGAAAAGGCGTTGGCAACAGAGAAGGCGGTTGACATGGTGGATATGGCCGTATCAAAGTCAAGGTTACTGACCGCAATGAACGATATAGAATTCCCTGTGGTCAGGGCAGGACTAGTCATTGGGGGTGGACCAGCCGGTATAGCCGCTGCAACATCGCTTTCTAATATGGGAATCGAGACGCATCTCATAGAGAAGAGTGACAAGGTTGGTGGTCTTTTGAATTCAATCGATACAGTTTCTCCGTCTCCAGCCAAGGGGGAAGAGATCCTCGCACGACTGGAAAGGGAACTCAACAAGTCGTCAGCGATAGTACACACATCGACGACAGTAAAGGAGATAACTGGCTTTGTTGGTAATTTTTCCGCAACTCTTTCGGATGGAAAGAAGATAGATGCAGGGGCGATAATCATTGCAACCGGAGCTGAGCCATATCAGCCAACCGAATTCGGATATGGTAACAATCCAGCTGTTTTGACGTCACTCGATCTCGAAAAGGATTATTCAAAACTCGAGGGTGAAAAGTATGCAGTCATCTCGTGTGTTGGGTCGAGGAGTGGGGAGAAGGGCTGTTCGAGATTCTGCTGTTCAACCATGCTTCAGCAGGCTATCGACCTCAAGGAAAAGGGGAAAACAGTAAGGATATTCTACAAGGACATACGGACGTACGAAAGGAACGCAGAGGATCTCTACAGAAAGGCTGGGAGTCAGGGAGTCCAGTTCTTCAGATACGATCCGTTGAAACCTCCGGAACAGTCCCTCGAATTTGACGGCTCATCGGTGACATTCGTCGACGAGCTTTCATCATCCAAGATGAAGGCTCCCGTTGATCATTTGGTACTGAACATAGGGATGAAGCCAAGGGAAGAAGAGATATTTTCTCAACTGAAGCTGTCCAGGGACATGGAGGGATTCTTACTGGAATCACATCCAAAGCTGGGTCCAGTGGAGGCGGCAGTGGCAGGAGTGTTTTTGGCCGGGACAGCGCAGGGACCAAAGGGAGTGAAGGAGTCGATGGCCCAGGGATACGCAACCGCAACAAAGGCGGCAAAGTTACTGTTCAGAGGCAAGATCAACAAGGAGCCAATCATACCTCAGATCGACAAGGAAAAGTGTGTCAAGTGTTTGAGATGCGCAGACGTCTGTCCGTACAGTGCAATCAAGGGCGAGAGAGGTAAGTGGATCGAGCTCGTTCCAGCAGCCTGCATGGGTTGTGGAAACTGCGTTGCAGAGTGCAACATAGAAGGAGCGATTTCGATGCCAAATTTCACGGACTCACAGATAATGACGCAGATAGATGCAGCTACGGCCGAGAAGCCCGAAGAAAAGCTGGTAGTGTTCGCTTGCAACTGGTGTTCATATGCCGGTGCCGACCAGGCAGGGATATCGAAGATCCAGTATCCCCCCAGTGCGAGGGTCATCAGAACGATGTGCTCAAGTCGTATCTCACAGAAGCTGGTCATGTACGCATTCTCAAAGAACCCTGGCGCTGTTCTCGTGACGGGTTGCCACATAAACGACTGCCATTACATAGATGCAAACGAATACACTGAGAAACGGGTCGACAGATGGAAGCGTTTCCTGGAGGCGAAGAAAGTCAATCCGGACAGACTGCAGCTTTGGTGGGTAAGCGCTGCGGAGGGTAACAGATTCGCATCAAAGATCAGGGAGATGGATGCACTCATCAAGTCACTTTCGAAGGAAGAGATAGTGAGTACGGAATCCAAGTTGAAGGGGGTGGTCAGACGTTAGAAATAGATGACTCGAGGTGGGAGAAGGTAGTCAACCTGACCGGATTTGACGGTAACGAATGTTTCCAATGCGGTGTCTGCACAGCCACCTGTCCTTTAGGATACATGGGAGAGGAAGGAATGGATGTCAGAAACCTGATGAGAAGGGCACAGATAGGTCTCGATATTTCTGAGAAAGTCTGGAACTGCTCCACCTGCAAGCTCTGCGAAGAATCGTGCCCAAGGAAGGTACACATCGTGAATGTAATCACGGGACTCAGACAGCTTGAACTCGAGGAGCAGAGGGCACCCGACAAGATCGTGAAGTTACTCTGGGACATATACGAAACTGGGAACCCCTGGGGAGGGAAGAAGGGGGACAGATCGAAGTGGGCAGATGGACTCAGCCTCAAAGATGCCAAAGAAGGAACTGATGTCATTCTCTATGTTGGCTGCGACGCTGCCTACAACAAGAATCTTCATAAATCGCTGAGGTCACTCACTGACATTATGAAGAGGGCAGGAGTGAACTTTGGTATTCTTGGAAATGAAGAGAAGTGCTGCGGTGAACCAATCAGGAATGCTGGTGAAAAGTACTATCTCGATGACCTGGTTCATGAAAATATAGCACAGTTTGAGAAGACTGGTGCAAAGACAGTTGTTGCATTTTCTCCACACTGCGGAAACATGTTCAATACCGTTTACAAGAAGAGGGGGCTAAAAATGGAAGTGAAGAACTACTCGGAATTCCTGAACTCCCTAATTCGTGATGATAAAGTGCAAATTGAGAATGGAGCACACGGTAAGATCACCATTCACGATCCGTGCTATGTGAGCAGGTACGGGGATGGATCCGAGGACCTGAGAGGAATGTTCACTCTCTTTCCCGAAGTGGAAGTCAAGGAGATGCTGTCGTCTGGAAAGGACAGCCTGTGCTGTGGTGGTGGCGGAAACAGGATGTTCATAGACTTCGAGGGGAAGAGATTATCCGATTTCAGAATTGAGCAGGCACGAGATACCGGTGCCGATACCGTGATAACGGCCTGTCCCATTTGCAACATGAATCTACTGGACAGCGCGAAAACAAATGGCGTGAAAATTCAAGTAAAGGAGCTTGCAGAGTTTGTGGGGGAGAATTTGAAATGATAAAAAAGGAGTTGTGGGTTGTAGTAGAAAGAGACGGCAGCGAAATAGAAGATGTTTCCCTGGAAATTCTTGGCAAATCTGCAGTTATTGCGAAGTCTTCCGGGTACAGCGTCACAGGTATAGTGTTGGGAACTCCGGAAGATGGCGTTGTCCGAGATGTCATAAGATATGGGGCGGACAGAGTGATTCTGCTGAAGCACGAAAGATTGAACCAATACTCTAACGATCTCTACGTCAAGGTTCTCTACGACTTGATCTCTTCCGAGCTGCCTGCCGCGCTTCTTGTCGGAGCGACCTACTATGGCAGAGACCTGGCCGGAAGACTCGCAGCTAGACTTCGGACAGGACTGACGGCAAATGCGATCAATATCAAAATGGACGAAAAGGGACTGCTCGTATTCGGTGTTCCAGCATATGGTGGAAAAATAATGGCAGAGATCGTTTGTGAAACTGCACGTCCTCAAATGTCAACGGTGAGACCTGGGACATTCTCCAAGGTCTTCGATCAGGGAAAGAAAGGCAAAATCGTAGAAGTCGTTCCTGAAATTTCCAAAGTCCAAGATAGGGTGAAAGTAATAGATAGAAAAATCAACAAGTCAAAGGATCTTACCAAGTCAGAAAAGACGATTGTCGGAGGGAACGGAGTAGGGGGAGACTTTTCTCTGGTGTGGAAGTTGGCAGAACTCACTCATTCTGACGTGGGTGTTACAAGACCGCTGGCTGACAAGGGGATAGTTCCTAGAGAACTACAGGTTGGAACAACAGGTTACTCGCTGAAATCCAAGGTCGCCTTGATTTTGGGAGTCAGCGGTTCAGAGCATTTCACTTCGGGAATACGAGACTGCGGGACTGTCATTTCCGTTGACATAGATAAAGGGTCTGAAATATTCAATCACTCCGACTATTGTGTAGTGGGAGATGCGTCAGAGATCATTCCTGCAGTAATCAAGAAACTGGAGGGGAAAATATGAGAAATATAATTGTCTGTGTGAAAGTCGTCCCAAAAGCAGAGAACGTAATCTTCGATCCAGCGACAAAGAGACTGGACAGAAGTAAGGCAGAAAATCAGATAAACGACGCAGACAAAACTGCAATAGAAATTGCCCTCAGGTTAAGAGAGAAGAACGGAGGAAAAGTGATTCTCCTTTCAATGGGTCCTCCATTATTTGAGAACTATCTCAAACTGGGCGTAGCCATGGGTGCAGACGATGCAATCCTCCTTTCGGACAGGAATTTTGGAGGAGCAGATACATACCCCACTGCGCTCGTTCTATCGACTGCGATAACTAAGATCGGGGATTATGACCTGATTCTTGCAGGAGAGGAATCTTCTGATGCTGCGCTTGGACAACTGCCCGGACAGATTGCAGAATTTCTGGATATACCGCAGGTACTTTTCGCCTCATCAGTGAAGTTCGAGGGAGGGAAACTTAGGGTGCGGAGAAGGATCAAGGGTGGACATGAAACGGTTGAAACTTCTGGCCCTGTAATGGTAAGTGTTGAAATGGGAGCAGTGCAACCGAGGTTTCCGAATTTTGAGAAAATGAAATGGGCAGTCTCGGGATTTCACCTAAAAATATGGAATTCAACCGAGCTGAATTTACGGGAAGAGGTCACAGGACTCAAAGGATCGCTCACCTTGGTGAAGGGATTGATTGAGATTACCCCTTCCAAGAGAAAACGAGTGTTCATAGATGGAAATGTGGAAGAAAAATCGTCTCGTTTGGCCGAGTTGCTAAAAGAGAGGTCTCTTGAATAAATTCCGTTTTGTCAAGGTACTTTAGCAAATTGCAAATCTTATACCATCCTCAAGATAATATGTCTAATTATTCCTTGAACCGAGTGTTGTTAAGAGATTTGGTAATCACGTCTGAAGTGTTTTAGTCACTCCCAAAGTCTGTACCGTGTTGATCCTCAAGGCCATACTTCTCTGAAATATTCCTAAAACATTCAAGAGCATCTGAATATTTTTCGAAGTACTCTGCGCCATAGCCAGCTGGTTTATCTGCAGTTGCTTCTGTGCTAGCTGACACCCACCATCCCTCCTCTGTTGATTCATCGCGAGCAAGTTCCAGAGCTATGAAATCGTCACCCAGCTTGAAAGTCTTAAGTATCCTCTTATAAGGTTGGCTATATCTCCCTCGTCCTCTTGCAATAGCCACTACATCACATCCCTTTTCCGACTCTTCTTGCTCAATGAGCATAACAATATATAACAACTGAGGTATAATAAGATTGTTCAACTCATATTATGTTCAGAGAATAAAATCCAATTTTCTTGGTTATCTTAGTAAATTTTACCATGATTAAATGATTTATCCGAATTGAATTGATTTGGAAATTACATTTCAAAATTCTGTTTTG